>JBMOLL010000102.1:0-45703 GCA_049325415.1 Bacteroidota bacterium
GGGCTTCAGGCGCTGTGTCCTGGAAACGGGGAAGAGGCAGCCGGAGGCAATAAACCTGTATCTTAAGAATGGCTACGGACCCATTCCGAATTATGGTCAGTATGCCGGGGTG
The DNA here is from genome assembly GCA_049325415.1 of Bacteroidota bacterium. Lineage (GTDB taxonomy): Bacteria > Bacteroidota > Bacteroidia > Bacteroidales > JBMOLL01. The sequence continues at coordinate 113 of JBMOLL010000102.1, forward strand.
GAAAACAGCCTGTGTTTCGGGAAAGTCATGGGCAGGGACTGATGGTTACCGGCTGTTTTCTGCGTGACAGATGTTTTAGAAAACACCCTTTAAAAAAGACAGAATATTTCAGGTCACGCAACCGGGAATTTCGTAATTTGATCTTGTCTAAAAAAAGACGATATGAAACGGAACCTGATCAGGAATATTCTGGGAGGTTTGGGCTTCACAACAGCCCTGTTTATCTTCCAGGCATGCTACGGAACCCCCCAGGACCTGGAAATGGATATCCTCGTTGAGGGAAAGGTGACGTCGCAGGACAGCGGAACAGCTCTTCCCGGTATACGGGTGATGGTCGGCAACGATTATCAGACCCAGTACACCGATAACAGTGGCGTGTTTTCTTTTTATACCCTGAAGCAGGAGAATATTACCCTGCATTTCAGCGACCCGGATTCGATTATTGGAGGCTGGTATCATGAAAAGGATACCCTTATCCCGGGAAATGAGGACTATTGTTTTCTGGACATTCAACTTGAAAAACAGGCAGAGTGATGTTTACTTCCCTTGAAAAAGCGGCCTTCCGGAAGTTCAGGGATATGGAGACAAAAAAGCATGAGCTCAGGTATCTTTTCTGGGAGTGTACCGTACGATGCAACCTGAATTGCCGTCACTGCGGAAGCGACTGCACGGCATTGGGTTCAGAGCCGGATATGCCGCTGAAGGATTTCCTGGCTGCCCTGGATACGATCAGGGACCCTGCTCCCGATTTCCTCGTGGTTTTCACGGGTGGGGAGCCACTCCTGCGCGACGATATCGAAGAAGCCGGCCTGGAGATCAGGAAAAGGGGCATGCGCTGGTCGCTCGTTACCAATGGTTACCTGTACGACCGACGCCGTCATAACAGCCTGCTGAATGCGGGCATGGGCGCCCTTACCATCAGTCTCGACGGACTCGAGGATTCGCATGGCTGGCTGAGGAACAAAAAGCTGGAATACTTCAGGGTACTGGAGGCGATCCGGCTTGCGGCCACCTCCCCCCGGCTCAACTTTGATGTGGTGACCTGTGTGAACAGCCGGAACCTCAAGGAACTTGATGAGCTGAAAGATATGTTGCTCAGGATGGGGGTAAAAGCCTGGCGCCTGTTTACCATCACACCGGTTGGGCGGGCCGCAGGAGATGCCGCGTTGCAGCTCACCGGCGACGAATTCCTGGAGCTGATGGAATTTATCCGGAAGAGCAGGGAAGAGGGAACGATCGATGTGAAATTCAGCTGTGAGGGCTACACCGGAAGATATGAGAAAAAAGTCAGGGACGGGCGTTTCTTTTGCCGTGCGGGTATCCATATCGCTTCGGTTTTGATCGATGGCTCCATTTCAGCCTGTCCCAATGTCGACAGGTCGTTTGTGCAGGGAAATATCTACCGGGATAATTTTTACACCGTATGGCAGACGGAATTCGAGGTTTTCAGGGACCGGAGGTGGACAAGGACGGGAACCTGTGCCACCTGCCCCGAGTACGACGACTGTCTTGGCAATGGTTTCCATAACCGCCGGAAAAAGGATAATGCGTTACTGCTGTGTCATCATCATAAAATACTTGAGGGATCTCCGGGTGTTTAAACGGCACCCCGAATGAAACTTTACACGGGTACCGGAGTCCGGACAGTCTGGTTTTTATTGTACATTCAGGAGGAGACGTTTGCGGAATCCCCCGAAATAAGAAAATTGGCTATGAAGCATATACTGACCCTTACGATCATTACCCTGCTGTTGCTGAACCTCTCGTCGTGCGGCAACTGGATGTTTACGGAAGTTCAGTGCCGGGAATTTGAATATGAAGGCGACCTCGTCTGGTATCCCGGAGAGGTGGGAGACACCCTCGTGTTCGTCAGCAGTACCGAACCGGAGATCAGGGCTGTCGTGGAACAAAAGTTTATCACCCACCATACCATGTACATTTCCGATACGGGTTGCTCGTGCTACGACACCTGGGGAATGGAACTTTCGGTAGGAGAGGACACCCTCCAGTACTGGGGGATCAGTAATTATATTTACGATCAGGCCTCCGACCAGTACAACAGGATTTATATCGGGATGGACGGAAGTTCCAGCGGATTTGCCGCAACAAGTGTGACCAGCTGCGAGGATACCCTGATCGGCGAGATCAGCTATACACTCGTCAGGAAATACACGAGGGAAGCCGCCGGCAACAACGAATTTATTACAGTCTTTACTGCACCGGCCATAGGGATAATCCGCCTCGAACGCTACGACGGCGCGGTTTGGGATAACAGCGACCTTACGGAAAAAGACAGCTACGGAATCGCCACCTTCGAATACGAAGAACTGACCTGCGACTGAGCCTGTCCCGGTTTTCCTGAAGCGCTGATTTATTGGAAACCCGCGGTTCCGCGAAAAACCTGCAAAGAGAATATTTATTGTATTTGGGATTGCCCGTTCCCCGGCGTCCCGCGTCTCGTAATAAAGACACAAAAGGTTATCGCTAAGGCCCAAAGGCACCAAGGCGCAAAGCATCAGGGGCAAAATTAACTTCCCCGTCACCCACCGCCCTCCGTAGCTAAAGCGAAGGAGGGCGTCACTTATAAGGCTAAGGCTAAGGTTGAGGTTGAGGTTTAGATTACTTAACTTATTTTCCAATGCACTAACTTTTTTCCTGTCACCCTCCGCCCTCCGCCCTCCGTAGCTACAGCGAAGGAGGGCATCACTCTCCGCCCTCCGTAGCCAAAGCGAAGGAGGGCATCACTCTCCGCCCTCCGTAGCCAAAGCGAAGGAGGGCATCACTCCTCACTCGTCTCACCCCCTCACTTTTTTCCCCCTCACTTTTTTCCCCCTCACCCCGTACAAGCTATCATTTTTCTTTTTACCTTTACAAACCAAACGGTCGGTTTATGACAGCAACGAAGGAGCACATACTCAGAACAGCCCTGATCCTCTTCCTGCAGAAGAGCTACCGTGATGTGACCATGAGTGAGATTGTGGAGAAGACCGGGCTGTCGAAGGGGGCCTTTTACCATTATTTTAAAGGGAAGGAAGAGCTTTTCAGGGAGATCGTGAATCTGTTCCTGTCGATGGGATCGGTGAATTATGAGCATTTCAGCAAAGAAAGCCTGGAGCTGTTCTTTCATCAGTACATAGAGCACCTCGATGCCTCCATGCAGCAACTTGCCAGCCTGGTTTCGGAATCGGGATCCGGCAGTTTAAACTTTAATTTCTTTTTTATCATGTTCGAGGCAGCTTCACGCTTTCCCGATTTTCTTGAGCAGGAACTGCAGATCTATAAAAAGGATCTTGAGGTATGGAAGGAAAGGATCGCAGAAGCCAGGAAAAAAGGGGAGATCCGTTCGGTTTCGGGGGATGAGGAGCTTGCCAGGCTCTTCCTTTTTTGCAATGACGGGGTTTTTATCCGCTTTCTGAATGATGAGAAAAAAGGACAGTTCAGGGATTACCTCGAAGAAACCTATCAAACGATATACAATAATATCAAAAGCTGATTTTTTTTGCCGGAATACCGACCGAATGTTCGGTATGTTTTTTATAAGCGATTAAAAATTTACGGGATGAATGAAATAATCAGAACAGAGCACCTGACCAAGCAGTACCGGGAAGTGACGGCCGTATCGGATCTTTCGATCAGTGTGGGGAAAGGGGAGATCTATGGTTTCCTGGGGCTCAACGGGGCGGGAAAAACGACAACGATCCGGATGCTGCTGGGCATGATCTCGGCCACTTCCGGAAAGGCTTACATCAACGGGAAAGCTGTGAGTTCAGGCAACACCGACCTCTGGGAAGAGATCGGCTACCTGGTGGAGATCCCCTATGCCTATCCCGATCTGACGGTTAAGGAAAACCTGGAGATCTTCAGACGGATGAGGGGATTGAATGATAAACAAGCGGTTGCTTCCATAATCGACCGTTTAAAACTGTCGCCCTATGCCGGACGAAAGGCCAGGCAACTGTCGCTGGGCAATGCACAGCGTCTCGGACTGGCAAAGGCACTTATGCACAATCCCCGGATCCTGATCCTCGATGAACCGGCCAACGGCCTTGATCCTGCCGGAATTTATGAGATCAGGGAAATGCTGGCCGACCTGGCTCACAACCAGGGGGTGACAGTTTTTATTTCCAGTCATATCCTGGGAGAGATATCCCGCGTTGCCAGCCGTATCGGGATAATTCACGAAGGAAAACTGGTCACCGAACTGGGAACAGCCCAGCTCGAATCCCTTTTTCGTAAACAGCTGCTTGCCGGTACCTGCGACAATACCGCTGCGGCAGCGGTGCTGGAGGGGGCCGGGATTAACCATACGCTTTCAGAGGAGGGCGAATTGCTCATTACACGGCCCGATCTGCTGGCTCATCCGGAACAGCTGACCCTGCTTCTAACCGCGAAAGGCCTTCCCCCTGTCAAGCTGAGTGTTGTGGAAGAAGACCTGGAGAGTTTTTTCCTCAGAACGATCGGATTAAAAAAAATACCATCATGAAAAAATATACAGCTGCCCTGTGGGCCGAATCATTAAAAGTGCGCAAATCAGGCATATTCATTGCCACCGTGTTTGTTTTTACGCTTATCCCCCTTATGCTGGGGCTGATCATGTATATTGCAGCAAATCCGTCGATTGCCGACAAGCTGGGCATCATCGGGACCAAGGCGGAATTGTTCGGGGCAAGCAACTGGATTGGCTATATCCTTCTTCTGAACCAGACGATAGCGGTTATCGGGCTGATCGGCTTTGGTTTTGTCACCACCTGGGTTTTCGGGCGCGAGCACAGCGACCGCACGCTCAAGGATATCCTGGCACTGCCGGTACCCCGCGGTACGATTGTGATGGCCAAACTTACGGTTACGGCGCTCTGGTGTATGGTTCTGGCTATTGTGCTTTATCTGGCCGCCTTCCTTCTGGGAAAGGGGATAGGGATCCCGGGCTGGTCGGCCGCCCTCTGGAAAAACTTCACATACGGTTATTTCACAGCTGTTCTGCTAACCCTTCTTCTCTCGACGCCGGTAGCATGGATTACCGGTCTGAGCAGGGGGCTTATTGCACCGCTCGGCTTTGTGATACTTACCATGATCATCGGCCAGTTCACGGCCGTCATCGGCCTTGGTCCCTATTTTCCGTGGACGGTGCCCGGACTGTTTGCCAGCGGAGCCAGCGGTCCCGGTATGCAAACCGGTATCGTCAGTTATACCTTACTGGGCCTTACCTTTGCCGCGGGATTATTTCTGACCCTTGTCTGGTGGCAAAAAGCAGACCACCACTGACCTTATTCTTATTGTGGCCTGATCAGGTATTCTGACCGTTCTTCGTTCTTCGTAAGCTATGGTTGAAAAGTTCACAAGTAATTAACAACCGTAGCTTGCGTATCTCCATTTCAGATTCTATCTTTATATAGATTGGCAGCCAGTACTTTGAGGGACTTGATTGCCCCCGGGGCAGTTGCCAGCCATCCTGAAATGATCTATGAAGAGGAGTTTACGAAGATTCAGCCTTCGGGCAGCCTGTGTGCTTACTGCATTACTTCTGATTCTGGCAGCCCGGGCCTGCGTGGACAAAAACGATTATACGGGTCCTGAAGCCGGGATTATTTTTTCCCTTAATGACACGCTTGTGGAACCTGTCACTTATACTTCTACAGGCCGTATTGGTGTGTACGAACTAAAAATTGACGCTGATTCTGTTCCCGATATCATTTTCAAGGTGGAGGAATTTCAGCTCGGAAGAGAATACACAAAATATTGCGAAGTGAGTCCCGGAGATGGCTATGTGCTTTTTATTCAGAACGGAACACAACACACTTTCAGCGAATATGAAGGGCCTGATACCATTTTTGTGAATTCGAGTTCCAAACCGGTAAAAATCCCCAGGATCCTGGGACGTAACGATACCATCCCTGCGAACTCCAGTTTCACGGCCTTACCGTTAAAACTGACCTACCATGAGGATAACAGATTTCAGTTGCAGTCATGGACCACTACGATCAGCAACTGGATCAGTATGGATGAGAAATACATCGGTTTGTATAATTCGGAAAATGAGATCCTGGTCTGGGTGAAGATCAGCGTGCCCGGCTACAACAGCCTGATCCTTCATTCCTGTTGTTTTGTTGAACACTCGGAATACCAGGTGGTCGATGAAGTGGAAAACGGAAGGGAGTGAGCAGGAAGGCTTTCGGGTAAGCGTAGCAGGAATAATTCGTGAATTTCCGCACTAATAAATATATCGTATGAGAAGTTCCGTTTATTTTCCAAAGGCAATGTATCTTTTGCCAGCCATTGTTTTACTGACGAGCTGTCTTTCAAGTAAATATATCCCGCCAGCCGATCATTACGCTCTTATCAGGGGATTTGAGCATATCCGTCAGGGTGAGGAACTGCTGCTTACCAAGGGTGTGATCAGCAGGGATTCAAAGTTTATTGACATCTACAAAATCGACAGTCAGTTTGTTTCCATGCTTAAACCGGTTTACGAGCTTCGGATTGCACCGGGGAAACATATGATTTATGCGCACTGCAAACTGGGCCAGAAACACTGGCAGGTGGAAAAATACGACTCTCTAACGGTTGAGGTGAATGAGGGAGAGACCTGGTATCTCGACTGTTCGCCGGCATCGCTTTTTCTTTCTGAAGAACCTCCTGTTGAGGATTTCTCCTGGCAGAAAGAAAAGGACTATATAAAATTTTATGACGGAGAGAGGCGTGATCCTTCCGAAGTAGCCCGGCTTAAGTTCAATGAACATGTGCATGTGTGGGTCGATAAAAAAGAGTTTACAATGAACGGGAAGAAATATGAGGGGATCGAATTTTTACCTGGAGATTACAGTCTGAAACTGGGTTATATCATGATGGACGGTTACATCTCACAGGATTTTATAAACAGTGAATGGAAGGCTGTGGCGGGTCATATCTATACGATCAGGGAAAAGGAGCCTATATATGTCGGCAATGTCAGGGTGAAGAACTGGGAGATGGAAATTCTGGACAACCCGGAATGATAAGCAGAAAGCAAACTTTTTGCATTACAGGCTGTTCTGCTACTGTTGAAACACCTTATCGAAAAACGCCGGCTGCTGAATATGAAAATCTGTATTTCAATCCTCAGGGGAATTAATGTTAGCGGGAAAAGGGTGATCAGGATGGAGATGCTGCGTGACCTTTTTGCTGAACAGGGTTTTTCGGATATCACCACCTATATACAGAGCGGCAATGTGATCTTCCGGAGCAGTGAAAATGATACGGAAAAGATCAGTAAAGGGATTTCAGGGCTCATTCTTGAAAGAACCGGTCATTCAGTTCCTGTCATCACCCTGGGAAAAGATGAGCTCAGGGAGATAATCCGCAGCAATCCCTACGCCGACGATCCGGATAAATTCCCGGATTTCATGCATCTTACCTTCCTCACCGGGCTTCCGTCGGAGGAGGCCGTCCGGAAAACGCTGTCCTTTTCCTATCCACCAGATCAGTTCTGCTTTGCCGGAAGGGTGGTCTATCTTTACTGCCCGGGAGGCTATGGAAAAACTGTTTTGAACAACAGTTTCTTCGAAAAAAACCTGAAGCTTACGGCAACTACCCGGAACTGGAAGACGGGCAGGGAGCTGCTCCGGATTGCTGAAAGCCTTTGATGAGGGCAAAAGGGGGATGCTTCCCCTGTCTTATTGCCGGCTGCGCATAATTCTGCTGAACAGTATTTTTTTGTTCCGCGATTTTGGGTTACATTTAGTCAGCGTTCTTTTTTGCAGAAGCGGCCCTGTCCGCCTGTTTTGTCTCATCAACACCTGCCTTATGAAAAAAACGGGTATCTTTCTGTTGCTGTTTTTTACACTCACAGCATTTCCTTTGTTTGCGCAGGACTTCAGTGTTCCTGAAGGCTACAGACTGGAAAAAGCCGGTGACTATGCCGGCTATGAACAGGATATTATCGCTTGCGTGGAATGGATGCTCCGGACCCCGCTGAATGAGGAAGTGGCCAAAAGGAAAGAAGCTGAAAAATTCCTGTTTAAATGGATATCCGGCAGTCCGACCGTATCGGTTGACATCAATCCCTCCATCCTGACCTTCATGGAAAGTTCACCCGGTCTGCTGATCGTTTTTCTTGGCGGATGGACGAAGTATGCACTGGAAACCGGGGAATACAACGACAAGGTGGGCGGGAACCTGGCAGGGCTGGAAGCCGTGATCGGTTTTTACAACGGAAACCGACACTACATGGAGAAGGATAAAAACATTGAGAAGTACATCAAGCTGAAAGCAAAAGGCAGGCTGAGGGAGCAGGTGGAAAAGTACTGCTGAGCGGGTCCTTATTTTCAACCTGTAGGATATCAGAACGATAGGTCTTTTGCCTGCGCTTAAAATATTTTGATTCCGGGGAATAAGCAAGCGTTTTTATCATTACTTTCGCGCCTTCTTAATTCTAGAAATCATGAATTCCGTATTCCGGCCGAAATTATTTTCGGTCATGTCGAAAGGCTACAGCCGAGAGCAGTTCTTTACTGATTCCATGGCAGGAGTGATTGTGGGTGTGGTGGCGCTTCCCCTGGCCATTGCCTTTGCGGTGGCTTCGGGTGTATCCCCGGAGAAAGGATTGATAACGGCTGTAATTGCCGGTTTTATCATTTCCTTCCTGGGTGGCAGCAGGGTTCAGATCGGAGGGCCTACGGGAGCCTTCATCGTGATCGTTTACGGGATCGTTGAACAATACGGACTCAACGGACTGCTCATTTCTACCTTTCTAGCCGGTGTGCTGCTGGTGCTGTTCGGGATCCTGAAACTCGGATCCCTGCTGAAATATATCCCGCACCCCCTGGTGGTGGGATTTACCAGCGGGATCGCCCTCGTGATCTTTTCGACGCAGGTGAAAGACGCCCTCGGGCTGGCTACAGGCCCCCTGCCTTCCGGATTCCTGGACAAATGGGGTGTCTATTTTCAACAGATCGGTTCGGTAAACTGGTACGCCCTTGGGCTGACTTTGCTTACCATCGTTATTACCCTTGTATGGAAAAAGGTGAGCAGCAAGATTCCGGGTTCACTCATTGCCATTCTTTTGCTGACCCTTGCCGTGAAAATTTTTGCACTGCCGGTTTCGACCATTGAGACCAGTTTCGGAAATATCCCCAATACCTTCTCTTTCAGCATGCCTGATCTGAGCCTGAGTGGCCTTTCCGTCTATTTCATGCCTGCACTCACCATTGCCCTGCTGGGTGCAATTGAATCACTCCTGTCGGCAGTGGTTTCCGATGGGATGATAGGCAGCACCCACCGCTCGAACACCGAACTCATTGCCCAGGGGATCGCCAATATGGTCACGCCTTTCTTCGGCGGTATCCCCGCCACCGGAGCCATCGCCCGCACCGCTACCAATGTCAGAAGCGGCGGTCGCACGCCTGTTGCCGGGATGGTCCATGCCGTGACCCTGCTCCTGATCATGTTGTTTTTCGGCCGCTGGGCAAAACTGATCCCCATGTCTGTTCTGGCAGGTATCCTTATCGTAGTGGCCTACAACATGAGCGAATGGCGTTCCTTCGTTTCCATACTCCGGGGATCAGCCTTCGACATTATCGTGCTGCTGGTGACTTTTTTCCTGACCGTGCTGGTCGACCTGACGGTGGCCATTGAGATCGGCATCGTATTGTCGTCCCTGCTATTTATGAAACGCATGGCGGATGCCGGGCAGGCTGCGCTGGTGGAGAATGACAGTGATCTCATGGCCGATTACAAGGATCTGCCAAAGGAAATCAGTGTGTATGAGATCAGCGGACCTTTCTTTTTTGCTGCTTCCAAGTCCTACAGCGAGGTGATGAAATCACTGGGTTCCCGTGCCAACATTCTGATCATCAGAATGAGGCATGTGCCCTTTATCGATTCCACCGGTGCCCGGAACTTCAGGGAAAGTATACGCGCCATGCAGGCCTCAGGCAGCCGGATAGTTCTTTCAGGTGTCAGACCCGAAGTGATGAAGGAACTGGAACGGGGACGCATCGCCTTCATGGTGGGAAAGGCCAATATTCTGCCTGATTTTGATGCGGCAGTTAAACGGGCTGAAAACCTGCTTCAACAGAAGGACGAGAACGTTGCGTGACTTTAGTCACATTGTACGCCTCTGCTTTTCGTAATTTTGCTGCCATTCTTCATCCCCGGCCGGACTGAATGACCGGGATGCAGAAAAAATTGCTGTTCTCCATGCTAAAAAAGATTGCCAGGCCATATCGTTTTATTTCCACGGGTACATTTTACCGCTACCTGAAACTTGCCGTGAAGGGAGCGGGAGGGATGGTGCTTAACAGGAAGAAGGCGCTCGTCAGCAAGCAGTTTGGTGAGAGGATCTTTCTGGCGGTGACCGGGGTAAACGGTTGCCGGTATTGTAGCTTTTACCATGCTAAGCTGGCACTTACTTCAGGTATGGACCGTTCCGAGATCAGCAGTATGCTGAGCGGGGAATTCGGGCTTGTGCCGGAAGAGGAAGCGCTGGCGCTGGTTTTTGCCCAGCACTATGCCGATACAGGGGGCAATCCGGAACCGGAAGCGGAAAAGCAGTTCCTGGAATATTACGGAGAGGAGAAGGCACGCGTGATCCGCTCCCATATTGCCATGATCACAGTGGGCAATTTTTATGGTACGGCCTTCGACGGTTTGCAGAGCAGGCTCCGGTTGCGGCCGATCGAAGGTAGCCGGCTGAGGGATGAACTCGGAATCACCCTGGGCATTCTTTTTATGCTGCCGGTTTTGCTCATAGATATTCCACTCTCAAAAGTGCTGTAGCGCAAACGGATATAAGAGTCCCGGCAGCACATGCAACTTTTTACCGGAATAACGGTTTTATTGACAGTACCCTTAAAAACCCTGACAGATGAGAAAATTCTTTATCATAGCCATCCTTTTGCCCATCCTGGGCTCCTGCGGGAAACTGAGTGAACTCACCCGCTTCGACCTGAACTATTCCACCAGTGTCACCCTGCCGGCCACCCTGGGCATCAATCTTCCCTTTACCGTTTATACCCCATCCATCAAGACCAACACCGAATCGGTCCTGCAGGTCAATGATACCCGCAAGGACCTGATTGAAGAAGTCACGCTTAAAAGTGCCGTGCTGACCATCACCGATCCGGCGGGTGACGATTTCAGCTTTCTGAAGTCCATCGAGGTTTATATCTCGGCCGACTCGCTGGAGGAATTCAGGGTGGCCTGGCGTAGCGGGATCACAAATGATATCGGGGATACCCTGCACCTGTCGGCTGTTCCAGATGATCTGAAGGAATACATTATGGCGGATTCCTTCGTGCTGACAGTCAAAACCGTTACCGACGAGATCCTATCCCATGATTATGAGGTACAAATCGATGCGGTTTTTGGGGTCGATGCCCGGATTCTTGGGCTCTGATGCCTGCTAACAGTAAAATTGTCAGGGTCTTATTTTTTTATCCGGAATTTCCGCATTAACTTTCCTTTGCTTTTTTCCGTCTCCCTGAACCCCTCCTGAGGGAGAACAGTGCCGGTTTCGGTCGTTCGGGGAACATACTGTCCTGAGACAGCTGCCTGGCTGTCCCTTACATTCCGGATCAATCACCATTGGATTGTTATCTGCAGTTTGTCAATAAAAGGTATAATCAGTCAGTACTGGATCATTACAAACAGCATCGAAATGAACAGGACCTTTTTTCCCGAATGTATCCGCTGCAGCACCATGCGGTCCCGCTTCCTTATCCTCCTCGTTTCCTTTTTTTTCTTTTGCATTTTACCGGTTTCATCACAGAATTACTTCAATAAGGGCGATTCACTGGGTTACGAGGTAATCAGCAATGATGCATCCGAAAAGAATATCAGCCTGGGTATAGGGCCCTACCTCTTCGGTATCGGTGAAGTGAATGTCGGGCTTGGTTTTATTTTATACCCGGAGATCAGGGTCGGAAAAATTGTAACGCTCAATGGCTCATTCCGCAATATGTTCCGGACAAAACCCTACAGCGATAATTTTTACAGGAACCGGTTTTATTATATGTATGAAGGCGTGCTGAATATTCATCTGAAAGATGATTTTTCAATAAAAGACGGTCAGCTACCGCTGGAGTCCTGGACCAGCGGGAGGACCACCACCACCCGTTCCCTGCTGGGTGTGCCGGTCGGACACCGGAAAACAAATGCCCTCAGGGCCGGTTGCTCCTATCTGCGTATTCCCCTGGATATCCCTTATAGCGGAGATGATCCGGTTTATTCCGTGGCAGGATACCCGGTGTGTATTCTCGGCTACTCGAAGATCATCCAGCGCTACCTCAGCTGTAACGTGGAAAATTACGGAACACGGACGCTGGCTTTTGAGGCTTTGCTCTTCGCCGACCTGATGTATGCCCCGGTTAATTTCTCCGAGGTGGTAGAAACTTCCTTTCCCATTTTTCTTCCCGACAGTCACAGGGGTGGATTCCGGATCGGGGCCAGGGGGAACAGCCTCAGCGGTACCGGTTACGGCTTCAGTTTAGAAATGGGCTATTATCCGTGTATCAACAGCCTTGAGAAGCTCAATGATGTGTACTTTGATCTTTCACTCTATCTCGTGCTGAGCCAGACAGCAGGATTCCTGAAACCACGAAACCGTTAACCAGCCCCTTGTCATCTGATGGTTAAATCCTGATCTGCAGCACTTTGTTGTTGCAAAACAGGCATTTTGTCAGGTTTTTATTTCAGCATGGTTTTTGCAATTGCATCAGGGAAAGCATGAAAAACAGGGGATACCTATCGGCTGCCGGTTTGTTGCTGTCGCTTATTGTGGCGGCAGGAGCGGGATTTAACGGCCTGTATCGTCCGTGGGAACAGGCCTGGTCGACATTCGCACAGATCACCCTGGTGGAGCGTCAGGAAAGTAGTGCTGTTCATTCCGGAGCAGCCGTTCAACTGAAGTCCGGGTTCCTGCATCATGTAGCATTTCCTTCAGTCTCTCTTTTTGTTCAGGATACAGCACTGATCAACCTTTGTAGCACCGGACATTTTGACCGGCAGATCCGTGTTGCCCTTCGTCTTACATCGCGTGAACTTCCTGATATACAGCAGATCAGGCGTTACCTGTCACGTAGCCGGTGTTCTTCCAAGGATGATCCTTACTCTTTCAGTGTCTGAATCACAGACCCGTTAAAAGAGTATTCACCGGCAAGCTGCCTGCAGGCAGGCCTGCCACAATCTTTGGAAGATGAAAATCAGAAACATATTCAACAGTTTTAAAGCGTTTTTTAATGAATTGTCTGCGGCACCTGTCGAACGCAGGCTTGACAGGTACTACAGGCAACTCGATCGCATCAATGAAAGAGGAAGCAGCTATGCGCTTTTGAGTTCTGCAGCACTTCGCGAAAAGCTTGGTGAGATCCGGATGGAGATCCACCATTCCGGAATTAGCGAACAGCTTGTAAATGAAACTTTCGCCCTTGTAAGAGAGGCCTGTCACCGCAGCCTCGGACAGCGTCATTACGATGTACAGGTCCTGGCTGCCCTGGTTCTTCAGGCAGGCAAACTGGCCGAGATGAAGACAGGGGAAGGGAAGACCCTGGCCGCCGTGCTGCCCGCTGTACTTTATGCCCTGGAAGGGAAGGGAGTGCACATCCTTACCTTTAACGATTATCTTGCCGTGCGCGATGCTGCCTGGATGGGACCTGTTTACCGTTTCCTCGGTCTGACCGTGGCCGCGGTGACGGAAAAGATGTCGCCAGCTGAGAAAAAACGGGCCTACGCCTGCGATATTACCTACGCGACAGCAAAGGAAGTGGGTTTTGATTACCTCCGTTCGAACATTGCCTGGGAGCCGGAGGAAATAGTGCTACGGCCTTTTTATTATGCCATTGTGGATGAGGCAGATGCCCTTTTAATCGACGAAGCCCGCAATCCCCTGGTCCTGGCGGGCGATCAGCAACTGGCCGGTCTGGATCTGGCAGAGATCTCCGCACAGGTAGCACGCTTATCCCCCGAAGATTATGAAACGGACGATTATGCCAGGAATGTCTTTCTTTCCGAACGGGGAATCTCCCGGATCGAGGAGTGGAACGGCATCGGAAATCTGTTTGCCGATGAGCACCATGAATTTCTTGCGGCGGTCAATATGGCACTGCAGGCCAGGGTGCTGCTCAAGCGGGATGTCGATTATGTGGTAAAGGACGGGGAAGTAAAACTGGTCGATGAGTTCACTGGCCGGATCATGAAGGACCGCAAATGGCAGCATGGTCTGCAGATGGCGGTTGAGGCAAAGGAAGGCCTGCGGGTCCGGCCCGAAGGAACGGTCCTTGCCTCCGTGCCCCTGCACCATTTCATGCGCCTTTATCCCCGCCTGGCGGGGATGACAGCCACGGCAAGCGAGTCGGCCGATGAGTTTATGGGTTTTTACAGGCTCGTAACAGTGGTCATCCCCCCGAATAAACCATGTATCCGGGAGGATCTGCCCGATCTGATCTTCACCAACCGGAGGGCAAAAATGATGGCCATACTCGGGGAAGTGCTGCGGGTTCATGAAAGGGGGAGGCCGGTTCTGATCGGTACTTTGACTGTAAAGGAGTCGGAAGAGCTGGCCCTGTTCCTCGCTTCTCACGGGATACAGGCTGTGGTGCTCAATGCCCTGAATGATGCGGAGGAAGCTCGGATCATTGCCGATGCCGGCGCGCCCGGGGCAGTGACCATCTCCACGAACATGGCCGGCCGGGGAACGGATATCTTGCCTGGAGGTAGCGACGGCAGGATGCAGGACCTGGTCAGGGGGCTTGGCGGCCTGCATGTGATCGGCACCAACCGCCACGAAAGCCTGAGGGTGGATAACCAGCTCCGGGGAAGGGCCGGCCGGCAGGGTGACCCGGGTTCCAGCCGCTTTATCATCAGTTTTGAAGACGATCTGATGGTGCGTTACCGGCTGAAATCCATCCTGCCGCCGCCGTACCGGAAAATGAAAAGCCCGATGCCGGTTGATGATCCTGTGGTTCAGTCGCGCATCGCGCAGTCGCAGCGCATCATCGAGGGACAGATGTTCGAGATGCGCCGGACCCTTAATGAATACAGCATGCTCATCGAAAAGCAACGGCTGTTTTTATTGCAGCAGCGCGACGAACTCCTTTATGGCGAACCGGATGCTTCTCCCCCGGAACTTAAAAAATGGAAGTTGCTGACCCTCGACCGCCTGTGGGCGGCTCACCTGGATCACGCCTCGGAGCTGAAAGAAGGGATCCATCTGCTCAGGCTGGGAGGGGAGGATCCGGTAAGGAATTTTCATCGCAAGATGGAGGAACGCTTTCAGGAACTGCTTTCGGGCCTGGAGGACGAATTTTCCAGGCTGGACAGCCAGGTGGCAGCGGGACTGGTTCTCCCGCCCGCTGAAAAACCCTCGTCAACCTGGACCTACCTGGTGAATGATAATCCCTTTAAAAACAAACTGGCGATTAATATGCTGGCGGGGGCTTTCTTCGGGACGTCGAGATAGGTGTGAGATTGTATGAAAAAAAGAGGCTGATATAAATGCCGGGGGTTTATTATAAGCAATGCCGGAAATTTACATGAAAAAATCTCCCTTGGGAGGGAGATTTGAGGGGATCAGAGCCGTGAAGAATGTAAATTGCATGAAAGAAGATATCAACTTCCGCTATCGAAACAGTCTCTTTCTTTTTCTGCCGTTTTACATTTATTGGTCTTCATTCAGATCTTTCAGTATTTTCAATGCCCCGTCGCGCAGAGGTTTCTCTCGGATCCGCCAGATGAGGTAACCGGCGAAAAAGGCCAGTCCCATTACAGAGAAATAGACCAGCTGGATCCAGAAGATATCTTCCACCCGGTTAAAGCTTTCCCTGCGGAACAGAAAGGATATGGTCAGCCCGGCATCGATCAGCAGGATCGAAGGGAGCACACTCAGGAGCCTGCTCATTTTGAATTTATAACGTTCAGCAGCTGCTTTGAATAATTCACAGGAAGAGACCGAATAGTCCACCTGGCTGTATTCCTTGTTATACTTCCTGAATAGCAGGGCAAAGAGTGCAAAGGCCGCCACATAACAGAATCCTGTAAGCCGGTGGTGCCATTCCAGTTCCCTGTCGGGATTAACTACCATCAGCAGGGTGTACACCACCACCATGACAGTCAGGAACCACTTGAAATTCCTCGTCATCTTTTGATTTCGGGTATCTTCGTTTTGCAGACCTTTTATCAGGGTATCCATATCGGGCACATTACCATTCCTGACCGGTCTTGTGCCGCCGTTGGCATTTTTAGCCGTTGTTTCCGTAGTATTCATACTTTTCCTCCTTTCATCTGTAATTTTAAATGTTCCTTGATCCGGTGGATCTTTACCCTGACATTCTGTTCGGTAATCCCGATCACTTCGGCAATCTCCTTCATGGAGAGATCATCCAGAACCAGGCCCATGATTGCCTTGTCGATCACGTTCAACCGGTTGAGGTGGTCCTGTAGCTGCTGGAGCTGGAGTTCGTCGATCCGGAACTCGTTTTCGTCGGGCAGTACCTTTTTCAGGTGGGGTGTGTCAATGTCAACATTGAGCTTCATGAGCCTGTATTGCCTGCCCGCATAGCTGAGAGCCGTGTTTACGGCTATCCGATAGATCCAGGTGGAGATGGCCGACTCCCGCCTGAACTTATCGAGACTCCGCCAGATATTCACCAGCACTTCCTGGTACATATCCTTCCGGTCCTCCTCCGATGGGGCGTAATACCTGCAAATCCGTCTGATCGTTTCATCGTTGTCCTCAAGGGTCTTTTTGAACAACTCCTCTTTATGATTCATAAAAACTGCGTAATTTTTAGGTATTAGTTCGCCGGGTCATGAATTTGTTACAGTGAAATTCAAAAAAAATATTTTAATCCCGTTTTTTCAAAGTTAGGCAGCAGGGAGCAGATCTGTCACATCTTTTCCGCGAAAGGCAAAAAATATCTGCAGATCTGCTTTGCCTGCGATGTTGTTTTCTTTCCCTTCCCTGACAGTCAGGCCGATGCATATGGCCGACATGCCCGATGTTTATGTGGATCATCGGTGCGTCACTCCGCTTTTTTTTTGTAATTTTGCCAAACTTTAAACCGGTTCATCTCATGGCTAAATTCATTGAAGAGGTTTCCCGGACATTCAGCGAGTATCTGCTGATCCCCGGTCTGACCACCCCCCTCTGCACCCCCGACAATGTCTCCTTGAAAACCCCGCTGGTAAAGTTCCGCAAAGGCGAAGAGCCCTCACTCCATTTGAACATCCCCTTTACTTCTGCTATCATGCAGTCGGTATCCGATCATGGAATGGCCATTGCCCTGGCGCGTAACGGCGGGCTTTCTTTCATCTTCGGTTCGCAGCCGGTGGAGTCGCAGGCCGAAATGGTCAGGAAGGTAAAGAAATTTAAAGCGGGATTTGTGGTCAGTGACGCCAACCTCACCCCCGAGCACACGCTGGCTGATGTGGTGGCACTGAAACAGCGGACGGGCTATTCCACGATCGGGATCACCCACGACGGTTCGCCCAACGGAAAACTTATGGGGATAGTCTCCAGCCGCGATTACCGGCCGGGCCGCGACCCGATGAGCCGCAAGGTGAAGGAATTCATGACCCCGTTTTCCAAGCTGGTAACCGCCGAACTGGGCATCAGCCTGAACGAGGCCAACGATGTGATCTGGGATCACAAGCTTAACAGCCTCCCGATCATCGATAAGAGCGGAAACCTGCAGTATTTTGTTTTCCGCAAGGACTATGACACACATAAGGAAAATCCGAACGAGCTTTCCGATGAACACAAGAAACTGCTTGTAGGAGCCGGGATCAACACCCGCGATTACGAACACAGGGTGCCCGAACTGGTCTCGGCCGGAGCCGATATCCTCTGCATCGATTCATCGGATGGTTTTTCGGTATGGCAGAAGGATACCATAGAATTTATCAAGAAGACCTATAACGGAGAGGTAAAGGTGGGAGCCGGCAACATCGTCGACAAGGAAGGCTTTTTGTATCTTGCCGAAGCCGGAGCCGATTTTATAAAGGTCGGGATCGGTGGCGGATCGATCTGTATCACCCGTGAGCAGAAAGGAATAGGACGGGGACAGGCCACGGCACTGATTGATGTGGCAAGGGCCCGAGATGAGTATTTCCGGGAAACCGGCGTATATATTCCCATCTGTTCCGACGGTGGTATTGTCCAGGATTATCACATGGTACTGGCACTTGCCATGGGCGCCGACTTCCTGATGATGGGCCGCTACTTTGCACGCTTTGATGAAAGTCCGACCCGAAAACTGATGGTCAACGGCACCTATGTGAAGGAATACTGGGGAGAGGGCTCGAACAGGGCCCGTAACTGGCAGCGCTACGATACGGGCGGGAGCGATTCGCTCAAGTTCGAGGAAGGGGTCGACAGCTATGTCCCCTATGCCGGTAAACTGAAGGATAACCTGGATATCACCCTGGGAAAGATCAAGTCGACCATGTGCTCCTGCGGCAGCACCTCCATTGGTGCGCTGAAGGAAACGGCCAAGATCACACTGGTGTCTTCGACCAGTATTATCGAGGGCGGGGCACATGATGTAATCCTCAAGGAAACGAATATCTGAGTGGCGGAAGGGGAATGAGTACCGGGGGATCCGTGTTCCGGATCTTCAGGAAGGCGCCGGTGGAGAGTGAAGCCGCATGAGCCTGATATTAATACAGTATAGTCTGATCCCTGATAAACGAATACATGGATATGGATCTTAAAACCACCCTTCTTATCCTGCTGGCAGGTTACCTTTTCGGCTCCATCCTGCAGCGGGCAAACCTGAACAAATATAACACCATCAGCGGGATGGCCACACTGGAGGACCTCACCGTTGCCAAAGCCATAGCCATTGCTGTCGGGCTTGGCGCCATCCTTTTTGCCGCTTCCGTGGGCCTGGGCTGGACCACCTTTCATGTAAAGCCTTTACTGCTGACCGGGGTCATCGCCGGCGGTCTGATATTTGGTGCCGGGATGGCCATACTCGGTTACTGCCCGGGAACCATGGCCATCTCCCTGGGCGAAGGCTCGCTTGATGCCCTGGCAGGGATCGTGGGCGGGCTGGCTGCCGGACTGGTGTACGACCTGGCCGGGGATGCTCTGGCACCATTCATGGGACCCGATCTGGGCAAACCGGCACTCAGCAGCTATACGGGTCATGGATTGTTTTTCTACCTGGCAAGTGCAGCTGCCGGCCTGTTTTTTATGGCGCTTGCGATCTGGCTTAACCGGAGAGAACGCAAACCGGGCTTCCGCTGGCTCTATGCCGGAGTCTTACTTGCCCTTCTTGCCAATATTGTATTTATGACGAAGGTCTTCAATCGTCCGGTAGGCGCTTCTACGGCTTATCCTTACCTGGCCGGCGTTCTCGCCGGTCTGGGAAATGAGGGGTACTTTGCGACCACCGTGGTCTCAGGGAAATGGGAATTGTTGTTCCTGGGAGGAGCCATGCTGGCCGGACTGAGTCTTTCTCTTTATCACCGCACTTTCCGCATACGGCTGATTCATGATCGCTGGAGGAATTATAAAGGATCATCGGCTCTGCGGCGAATCGTTTGGGCCACCGCAGGTGGGTTCCTGGTGATCTTCGGAGCACGGATGGCAGGTGGCTGCACCAGCGGTCATGTTATTTCCGGAGGCATGCAACTGGCATTCAGCAGTCTGATTTTCGGGGCCTTTGTTTTTGCCGGACTGCTGCTTACCGGGAAGCTCTTCTACCGAAAATCCTGAGCGGCCATGATTTCACTGATCATTTTTTTCGCGCTGTCTGTTCCGATCGTACTGATCTCGCGGAGAAACCTGTTCAGACCCTTCACGCACGGCTTCTGGCGTTTTCTGAGCTGGGAATGCATTGCCGGGCTGTTCGCAGCCAATTATCCCTGGTGGTTCAGGGATCCCTTCTCCACCCTGCATCTGGTCTCGTGGTCCCTGCTGGTCCTTGCCTGTGTTCCCCTCATTGCCGGAGTACTGAAATTGCGGCAGGCAAAAAAGGACCGGAAAGGCCGCAGCGGGGAAGAGCTGTTTGAGTTTGAAAAAACCTCCGAGCTGATTGATACCGGCATCTTCCGCTATATCCGGCACCCGCTTTACTGTTCCCTTATCCTTCTTGCCTGGGGGATCGCGCTGAAGCAACTCACACCGCTGGCCTGTGCTCTATCCGCAGCATCAAGCGTTTTTCTTTATATCTGTGCCCGGCTTGATGAAAGAGAATGTATCCAGGTTTTCGGGGAGCGTTATCTGTCCTACAAAAAAAGGAGCAAGATGTTCATCCCGTTTCTTATTTAGATCGGGATTGATTATTTTCGCCCAGCAAAATTTCTTTAGTTATGATCAGAGTTGAAGCCCTGGTGGCCAGCCCCAGGAAGAATGGTAACAGTAATCTGCTGGTGGGCAGGCTATTAAGTGCTCTTGATGAGGATAGGGTAAGGGGCGGAAGTACTTTTCTTTACGATGAAGCTGTTTCACCCTGTACCGATTGCCGGGCCTGTAAAAGAGGCGACCTGGTTTGTACGGTGGAAGACCGGATGCAGCCTATTTACCGGAAAATGGAAGCAGCCGGCATTCTTGTGTTTGCCACTCCCATCTACTGGTTCGGTCCGACAGCCACGATGAAGCTGCTCCTGGAAAGGCTCCGGCCTTATTATATGAGTCAGCGGCTGAAGGATAAAAAAGCCGTATTAATACTACCGGCAGGTTCCGGACCGTCCGACTGTGATCTCACCATTACCATGTTCCGGCGGGTATTCAAGGCACTCGGACTCGAAATCCTTGGGATCGTAACTCCGAAAGCCTTTAATCCCGGCGACGCACTGAACGATGAGTCTGCCTTGCAGGAACTTGACAGGATTGCAGCACTCATAAACAATATGGAGTAAGAACTGATCCGTCCGGAGCTCTCCGACACATGGGCTGCTGGCGTGGTTTTAGTTACTGACTGGTAGTTATGGCTTTCTGATCAGCAGTTCATCAAAAGGCTGCTCCTGTGAACCGATCAGGAAACAGGCGAGGTAAAGCTCGTCGCCGGTAATCCGCACATACACCGCACTGTAATCTTCTGAGGTACTGACACAGGAAAATGGCGGGTCCTGCAGGCGTGTGCTGTCGCAGGAATACAGCGATTTTCCTCCTGCACCGGTGACAATGTAGTGCAGGCCGGGTTCATCCGATCTTTCCACACGGGCATAAATATGATCGTGGCCCGAAAGCACCAGGTCAGCTCCCATGGAGTGAAAGGGCCATTGCATCTGGGGAGAATCGCCATGCGAGCCGGGGGAGTAGGGCGCATGGTGGAAGTAAACGATCCGGAATTTCCTGGTGGAAGCCCGAAGCCTGTCGCCGAGCCACTTTTCCTGGAAACTGAGATCGGACAAAGAGTTGATAGAAAAAAATTCGGCATCCCCCCAGATGAAACTGTAGTAGAGTTCCTGCCCCGGCAGGGTGAAATAACTGAGGTAAGGAGTCAGTCCCCTGATGTTCCCGGCATCGTGGTTTCCCGGACAGGGAAAAAAGCGGTTATAGGCACTGTCGCTGGCAAGACCTGTACAGCGATGCTGCTCCGGGGCATCCGGATTATAGATGTAATCCTGGTAATACTGCCCGATGTTGGCATAGAGGGTAGTAAACTCACCGGCCGGATAATTATTGTCACCCGTGGTGATAATGAAATCGGGATCCCAGCTTTTAACCATTTGCGCTACCGCTTCTTCTGCCTCTCCTGCCAGTCCGTAGTCGCCGATCACGGCAAAAATAACCGTATCGTCCTGCACTTCAACCACCTGAGGGTCGGGCAGCAGGCGGATATGCTCACAGGAAACCGAGAACCCGGCGAGCAGGAGGAGAACGGTCAGTATTACCCTTGATCTTGTCT
Organism: Bacteroidota bacterium; assembly: GCA_049325415.1. Classification (GTDB taxonomy): domain Bacteria; phylum Bacteroidota; class Bacteroidia; order Bacteroidales; genus JBMOLL01. The sequence continues at coordinate 21,940 of JBMOLL010000102.1, forward strand.
GATACATGCTGCAAAGTAAATCAACTATTTTTAAAACCATCAGGATCAGGGAATGTTTTGGAAACCTGCATTTCTAAAGAAGTTCGGGCCACCACGGGAAGAATGTGAGGGAAGATGGAAGGAAGGCTTAAACTTTTCATTTTTTTGTTTTCTCTCTCCAAATAAAATTCTATTTTTGTGCTGCCAAAGAATAGTATTCGAAGATGGACGACTATCACGCGAAAAATAGTGTTTAACTGACTCTTCGGGGGTACATGGGTGACCTGCTCCGGAAGGGTATAAAATCAGGAGGAGGGACCATGATTACCTACTGGCAACTTATCAGGAATGGGCTGTTACCGCTTAACTCATTCGAAAAAGGCTGCGTGGTGAATGTCACCGACCCGTCACATGCCGAGCTCAAAACCCTGGAAACCACTTTAAAGATCCCCGCCGACTTCCTTAGTGATGTGATGGACCTTGATGAACGTTCCCGCATGGAAGTGGAGGATGATCAGTTACTGATTATCTACCGTATTCCCATACACAACCAGGAGAATGGGATTCCCTATACCACCATTCCCCTGGGTATCGTGCTTACGGAAGACAACCTGGTCACCATCTGTAACCGGAATAATGACATACTCGATGATTTTTACAGCCGCAGCAGGAAGAATGTGGTCATCGAGAGCCCTTTCGACCTGATCCCTCATCTCTTTGCCCGTACGATCATTTTTTACCACCGCTATCTGAAAATGATCAACCATCAGACCAATATGATCGAGCAGGATCTGGAAAAATCGACGAAGAACAAGGAGTTGCACAAGTTGCTCAAGATGGAGAAGTGCCTGGTTTATTTTACCACCTCTCTGCGCTCCAACGAGATGCTGATCGCCAAGCTTAAAAACTCCAAATACACCCGCGACAGTGAGAACTCCTTCGACCTGCTCGATGAGGCTTTTATTGAAAATAAGCAGGCCATCGAAATGGCGAATATTTACAGCGACATCCAGAGCGGAATGATGGATGCCTTTGCATCGGTCATCTCCAATAATCTGAACAATGTGATGAAGCAGTTGACGATCATCACAATTATCCTGATGATCCCGACACTCGTTGCCAGTTTCTTCGGTATGAACGTTCCCAATTTCATGGAAAGCAACCGCTGGGCCTTTGCAGGTATTATTCTGGGATCGGTGGTGCTGGCTGCTGCCGGTGTATTAATGATCCGCCGGCAAAAATGGATGTAAAGAGGGATCGCCTCGTGAATGAAAAACAAAGAGGCTGTCTTCTGCAGACAGCCTCTTTTTTATTCGGATTGACGGTGTTTTATTTCACCTCTACCCCTGCCGGCAATGATCCGCCACCCAGGATGGCGGCAAGAAGACAGGCTTCAGAGGGCTTGTAATCACCGGTTATTACGGCTTTACCTCCTTTAATCTCGTTCCTCACCAGGGGTGCGCTCACTACCTCATCGTCAACGATAATGGCAATTCTTTTGCCAATCTGCGAGGAGGTCATGGCTGCAAACTGCAGGGCCCCTTCCTCATCAAAGGTCAGCAGTACGGAATTCCCGTCACACCCGGCAGTTTTCACACGTTCTCCCGTGATGGAACCTGCCGCGGTGTTGAGCAAATAAACCACTGTTTTCCCGTTCTCAGCTTCCTTCCCTTTTACCAGGCTGAAGCCATACCCGGAATAGTCCGAATCCAGCAAAGCAGGCAGTTGTCCGGCCTGTTCGGGGGTGAAGAAGAGCTCTACGGCTGCAGCTCCCTTATTTTCCCCGGCGGGTTCCAGAAAACCTGCCGACATCCATTCTTCCATCAATGCGGGTCCGTCGGGCATTGTGGAAAGCTCCCCGTAGGAGAGGAGAGGGGCGAAACCGAGTACACCCGGGGTGGAAAACAGTTCAGCAGGGAGGTCCAGGCTGTCGTTGGCCGGTATACGAAGGGATACCATCGACTCGTCATGCTTTACCGACACGGATACGGAAGCTCCCGTAAAACGGGTTGCCCTGTTTACAAGGATCTCAGCTGTTCTGTTCAGTAATTCGGGGCCAATGCTTTCAGGTCCCACACTCAGATTAACTTCCCTTGTCGAAGAGCTGCATGCTGAAAGTAAAAGTAAAGCGCTGACAGACAAGGTTATAATAACGGAAATAAATTTAAACTTTTTCATCATTTTGTTTTTTCATTTATAACATATTGGGAGTGGAATGAATCTACTCCATAATTAAACAACTGACAGGAAAAAAGTTCAGGCAGGCAGGTAATCGGAATTTCGCGGGATAAGGTTTATTCTGAGCAGGGCGAGGGCGTAATCACCCGCGCATAGTTCAAGTCTTTTAACAAGCAGGGGCGCACGACGGGAAACGGGATCGAATCCCGGTTTTTCCGGCTGGCGGTTCAGATCGGAATGAAGCACGGCCGGTTGCGGACCGCTAATCAGTCCGTGCTGAAGATCAATATCCGCTTTTGCGGTGATCAGTTCTGCCGGTGAGCCGGCATGTCGGGCAACGGGTCCTTCCTTCCCGGCAACGGATATAAAAGCCCAGGCGGCCAACACAAAGATGATCAGCGCCCAGAACTTGTTTCGTTGTGAAGAAAGGTTTTGCATAGATCAAAAGTAATACTTTATCCGATCCGGCGCAAGTTTTATGCTCAGCCGGTTTCGCTGATCTGTATCAGCCTGTTGTGATCCATGATCCGGAACTGTTTTCCCTCCATAAATATCAGACCCTCTTCATGGAACTTTTTGAGCATTCTCACCACTGTTTCTGCACTCATACCGGAAAGTTCAGCCAGTTCTTTTCTCGACAGGGGCAGAATAAATTCAGCGTTTTTAAATACGCGGTCCGACAGGCAGAGAAGGATGTCAGCCAGCCTTCCGTAGGCCTGTTTATGCGTCAGGCAGAAGAAACGTCCGTAGATCTGAACACTGTTGGCACTGAGAATATTGATCACTTCTTTTGCAAATCCGGGGTTCTGGGAGATCAGCTGACGGAAGGCCACCAGGTCTACCTGACGGATCATCGAATCCACATAGGCCAGTGCGGAATACTGGTAGGTATTCTGTTCTTCGGAAAGTGAGGCCAGCCCGATAAAATTACCGTCGGGGATTATTTTCAGCACCAGGGTGTTCCCTCCACTGTCGAGATAGACCTTGGCGAGCCCCTTTTCCATATACATCACATGGGATACGAGTGAACCCTGCTTGCAGATAACCTCCTTTTTCCCGTAACTGATCCTTACCGAATGGGCATCCAGAAAGGCCTGTTCCTCCGGCGAAAGTTTCTCGAAACACCTGCAGGGATGCATGCTGACCGAACAGCCGGTAAAATTGGACTGGTTATCCATCTAATTATATTCCTATGTACAAATCTAAGAAAAATATCGATGAAAAAACTGATCCGGATCAATTCCGGGATTGACGCAAAGCAGCTTTTTAACAAAGCTATAACAGGACTGAAAACTTCATACTCTCGCCTTAATGGGAGATATTTACGAAAACGATTATTGTTATTCAAGTAACAGTAGAAAGCAAGCGGAAAAAGTTTTAAGATATTGATATTAAGAAGGATAGGGATTATTAACCGAGTAGAGCAAGATGAAGAAGTTCAGAGTCATGTGCCATATGGGCTGTTTACTGGTCCTGTTTGCGGGTCCCGGTTGTTTTTTTGCGTGTGAGCGGGTACAGTATCCCCCCGAGGAAGACCTGAGTTCGGTTTCGTCCTGCGTGGGTTGCCACACGAACTATGCTTATCTGCAAAAAGTATATTCTCCCGACACCACTGCGGTGGTCAGCGGCTGTGGAGGCGATGCTCCCCATTATGAGCCATACGACCGCGTTTTTATGGGGGGAACGGGTTATGATGCCTATAAGGCTTCCAGTCATTATTACGTCGGCTGTAAAGGTTGTCATAACGGGAACGACCACACACCCGACAAAACAAAAGCTCATTCGGGTGATTTTATAAGCCATCCCTCGTCGCACGCCGAAGAAAAATGCGGTGCTTGCCATGAGCAGATCGTGGCAACCTTTGCCACAGCCCTGCATAACGGCACCGGGCAGAAAAGAAAGGTTACGATGCGGAGTGGTCTGGCCGGGCCGGAGGAGTTCGACCAGTTACCTGCTCATCAGATCGAAGGTTATACCAACAAATGTTCAACCTGTCATGGTACCTGCGGCAACTGTCACATTGTAAGGCCGCCGATTGCCGGGGGCGGACTGGCCAAAGGGCATGCTTTTACAAAGACCCCGGATATGGTGACTGTTTGTGTGAGCTGCCATGAATCGCGCGGCGGACACGCCTACCTGGGTGTGGCCTCGGGAACAGTACCGGATGTACACCTGAAGGAAATGGGATATAAATGCCTGGATTGCCACGACGGATCCGAAATGCACGGCGATGGCACTACACCTCAGCAGCGCTATGCCTATGCCGAACTTCCCAAATGTGAAGACTGCCACGACGGTATCGCCACCGCAAACAGTTACCATACACAGCATTTCAGTGATTTTAACTGCCAGGTCTGCCATTCACAGGATTACAATAACTGCGGCAGCTGTCATGTAAATGCCGAAGGCGCCAGGGTACCTTCCTATCTGTCTTTCAAGATTGCAGTGAATCCCCTTCCCGACATAAAAAGCGGTTACCGGTTGGCGCTGGTTCGCCGGACTCTGGCAGCACCTGATAACTGGAGCGCATATGGGGTGGAGGATTACAGCAATTTTGATGCTTTCCCGACTTACAACTACACCACCCCGCATAACATCCTGCGCTGGACCAGCCGCACCACTGTGGAAGAGGGACAGAGCTGCTCGGCCAGCTGTCATCTCCGGGTGGAAGGTGATACCGTGCTTAACCGGCACCTCTACCTGATGAAGGGCGACCTGCTCGACTGGGAGCACGCAGCAACCGATGCCATTACCATGGACGATCAGTTACCGGGTGACTGGATGCTCTGAAAAGTTTGTATGATTCTGTTATAAACCATAAAACCAACTGCTATGTTTAAATTACGCTCTTTATTGTCAGTTCTGTTCGTGGCGCTTCTCATTGTAAGCTCCTGTAAAAAACCGGTTGAAGTAAATGAGGCCGAGGTACTGGCCACCTATCTTGAATCGACCGAAAACCTCCTGATGAAGGATTATGTGAATACCGATCTTCCTTCCATCATGCCTGCCAGCGAAGTGAAAACCCTGAATGAGACCGGTCAGGTATATATTCTGGATATCCGTGCTGCAGCTGATTTTACTGCCGGACATATCGCAAACGCTCACAATGTGGCCCTGGCCGACGTTCTTGCTGTTCTTGATACAGCCGACCTCAGTGGCGTGGAGAAGATCGCCGTGGTATGCTATACCGGACAGACGGCAGGTTTTGCCACCTGCATTCTACGCCTGATGGGCTATGATAATGCTTTCTCCATGAAGTGGGGGATGTGTGCATGGAACGAAGCTTTTGCCGGTAAATGGAACACCGCCATTGCCGGTGGAAATGCTTACGCCACCCAGTTTACCGATGTTGCTACGGAAAAAAATGCTACCGGTGAACTGCCGGTGCTTGAAACGGGGAAAGAAACGGGTCTTGACATCCTGACCGACCGGGCAAACGCTGTACTTACGGAAGGTTTTGGTGCCGGTTCGGTTTCTTCAGCAACCCTTTTCGGCAACCTGGAAGGTTATTACATTGTGAATTACTGGCCGGCTGACCAGTATGCCGATCCGGGCCATATCCCCGGTGCTGTTCAGTACACCCCGAAGGAAACCCTGAAACTGGCTGCCGATCTGAAGACCCTTCCGACCGACAAGCCGATTGCCGTTTACTGCTACACCGGTCAGACCAGCGCCTTTATCACCGCTTACCTGCGTCTCCTGGGTTATGATGCCAAATCGGTACTCTTTGGCACCAACGGAATGATTTACGACATTATGGTTTCAAAAACCATGACCACTTTCAGTGCAGCCCAGATCATGGGTTATGACTACGTTACCGAGTAATCTTTTCTATAGGTTTATTAAGGAGGCTGCCCACTTCAGGTGGGCAGCTTTTTAATTTAATGACAAGTTGTTCTATTCTAATTTTTTCTGAAAATGGCTGAGAACAACAAATCTGAAGCAGACAATATTGATTCACCAGTAAGGCCAGGATCATTAAAAATTTGCAGTAAGAGATACAAATGGCATAAGGGGAAACATAGACACGGAGTAAACAGATATTTTGTTAACAGGATTTCCATTCTGATCAACCTGCCTTGATGCATCCAAATAATAATAGTAGGGATTATGCCTGTTATACAAATTATAAGCTCCAAAGTTTAATTGAGCAAGATATTTCATATTTATTTTGAAATTATAGGATATATTGATATCCATTCTGTGATAGGCTGGTAACCTATTATTGTTTATACCTGACTGAATGTACATTATAGAATTCAACAGTTGGATTTTACCATCTGTAAAATTCATATCGGGAGTGAAAAATATACTTTCAGGAAAGGTGACCGGTTTACCTGTCTGATAGAACCATTGTAAGGAGCAACTCCATTTTTTACTTAGCCAGTGATGTAAAGAAATGGAAACATTGTGAGGATGATCGAACATTGATGGAAATGTTTCCCCATTATTAATATCCGGATAGTTTAACAGACTTCTTGAGTAAGTATAGGCGATAATACCGGTTGTTTTGTTTTTTTTCTTTTCAACAGATAACTCCAGACCATACGATTTCCCATTACCGGTGCTTAAAAGGTTTTCAGAATGACTTATTATCTGAGGAATTGTGTTCATTAAAAGGATTTCGCCATTGAACAGATTTAAATTACTTGAAATCCTGCCATAAATTGAAACACTGCAGGTAAAAGGTTGGTCCAGAATTTGAAAATCAGAAAAATAACCGCATCCCATGGCTTTGATTGTCTCAGGAACAGTATTGTCAGGAAGGGGTATCCAGGTTTCGAAAGGCATTCCAAGGCCAGAATTTTCGATACTAATTAGTGCCTGTGTACTTTTATTGAAATATAAAGAAAGAGTGTGATTGGGCGTAGGTCTGAGTGTAATTTCAACTCTTGGATCAATAAATAGCCTGGTTTTTAGTATAGAATAGTTTTCCACCCTGATCCCGCCGGAAAGGTGAATTTTTTTTTCAAAAAGGTCACCACTGTAATTGAGAAAAAAGGCAGAGGAATATATGCTACTGTTTTCAAAAAGTGATAATTGCGTTTGATTCAAACCATCTTTAAATTGCAATGGTTTGATAATGTAATTCGTTAATTCGCTACCAACAAGTATTTGCCCTGACTTTATCGGTATTTGTAAGTTTTCTCTTATCTGAAAATTTTCGATGCCCGAAGTACCTGAAACCATCGAAAAAAGGGAATCTTTAATAGAATAATTGAAGACGGTATTATATTGAAAACTGCTGAAGTTCAGGCAAAATTCATTCTTTAGTTTGTTTTTGCCTAAAATTTGTAAATAATTGAGCGAAGCAAACCGGTTGCTTTTCTTAAAATAGTGCATGAATGCGGTTTCACTGTCTGACTCATTTTGTTTAAACCGATCATTATCTGCATATAGAGATAATGATATCTTATACTTTTCTTTTTCCGCAGTGATTTTGCCGATTGATGAAAAATAGCTTGGTGAATTTGTTTCCAGATCCAAAATTTTCCCGGCTGCATTCAAAACAAGATCTAAATAGGATCTTCTGACATGAAATAACCAGGATAGTTGACGATCTTTGGATTTTCCGCTAAATATCAAAGCATTTGTCAAAGTTCCCAAACTGATATTGCAGGTCAGTGAATCATTTGCACTTTCTCGGATTTCTGTATTAATGATTGAAGATGTTCTTCCTCCAAACTGCGCGGGGAACATTCCTTTATAAACTAAGATTTTTTTAAGAAACGAAGGGTCAAAGGGGCTTATTAATCCAAAAAATGAGCTTATACTATAGACTGTGGCACCATCAATTAAGAACAGATTTTCGCTGTTACTCCCCCCGCGGATTGAAAGGCCCGGAGATCCTTCGGATACCTGTTGTATACCTGGAAATATGCTCAGGGACTTCAGGATATCTCTTTCACCTCCAAAATGAGGCATAAACGGGATTGAGGACAGGTTTATAGTTTCTATACCGGAGTTTAAGTACTTTGTTTTAGGATTTATATTTTCAGTAATTGAGACTTCTTCAATACTGTAAACAGGTATCTCTGCATTTAATTTGAACACAATTGTTGTATCACTTGATATTGTAACAGGAATCGTACTTATAGTGTAATTTTCTTTGTAAACCATGAAATAATGTATGCCTCCAGGCAAAGCAAGTTTCAATTCTCCATTTTGGCACTTTATTTCTTTTTGAATTTTCGGCAGATTCACAACAGCATTTCTTAGTAAATGACTGGTCAAGGAATCTCGGATCTCAATTTTCACTATATAAAACGAGGTTTGTCCATGCAAGCTTTGTCGGGCTGTAAGTGCAATAAAAAGAATTAAAAAAAATATAATATTCTTTAGCATTACTACTTATATCTTAATAAAAGATCTCCGTATTTATAATTTATAACAATAATGGCATCAATACTTTCTCCAGGTTTAAGTGTTTTCCCTTCCGGATCATATTTATCCAGATCATTCTTCATATTGAAGTTATATTTAGCGTTCTTAACAAGAAAGTACGGTGCTGCCAAACAAAGAAAGTGTAGCGGATTTAGTTTATATGTAAGACCGTCTGATGGATTATACTGAATGCCACTCAGTACTCCAAGTCCCAAAAGAACAGAGGGGAAAACAATGTCTTTATCAAGTTTCTTAGTAGCTTGACCAAGTGGAATTGAATTCTGGGGTTCAAAGTCGGCGAAGATTTCCAAATTATTCAGGTCAATTACCACAGTGTCCATAGTTAGGTTGGTAATTTTCACGGGTATGAATTGCAGATGCCTGTTCTTTGCTTTTTCAAAAATCTTTGGGTTTTCCTCCATTGGTTTGAAGTCGGGTAGAGGCGTAATAAGAACCCCTGAAAATCCATTTTGATTTGCAGATGGATTTACTGTAGGAAATACAATCGGATTATAATATTTACTGCAGCCCGCTAAGAGAATGGTTACAATTAAGATTATCGGTAGATTTTGAATTATCTGTTTCATTCAAATTTTGAAATTGTTAAGTTGTTATAAATGTAACTTCCGAAAACGCCAACTCCTCCGGTAATATTTCCTGCATCTGGTATGACACCGGAGGGATTAATAATGGTAAATGAAGCGTATTCAGACTGTCGCAGTTTCATAAGTTCAACCTGGTCAAAATACTTGCTTAGAACCGGGTCTGCTGAGATAAGCCTTATACTGTTAAATACACCAGCATATCCCTTATATCGGAAAACAACATTGTCATTCTCTTCATACAGTTCTGAGTTCGGTTTATATATGGTCCATAATGTGGAATCTGTTTGATCCTCGTTCCTGTAATAAAGTATTCTTAGCTCCGTAACAACAGGAGTAAATTTTACTGGCCATTTTGCCATAATTGTATACCCCCCTTCAGATGTGGGATCTTTTGCAATATTCAGGTTGACACTTATATCTGAATGAAAAGGGATGCTTGTTTCTGCATATGCTTCTCCGAATTCAAGGGTGTGAATATTCAGCAAATAGGTTTCTCCTTCAACGAAGAAACCAGATGAAGGTGCAAAATATCTTCCAGTGTAGTCAGGACAGGGTGATAAACATAAAGAATCTTTATTTCTGTTATATATGACCGCAGAAATGATATTTAAAGAATCTGAATCAAATGCGTGATCACTTTCTGTTGACAACGTTTTATCAATAACGCAAAAAGTTGTATCATTTGAGGGATTAAGCAGGCAAAAAACAACCAGATGATCTGAAGTTTCAAAAGGGATGTCAACTTCTGTGACCATAGTACAACTCTTAAAAAATAGCCAAACCAGGAAAAGCGAATTTTTCCCGATTTGGAATAAAAAGCACCGGGAGTTGATCCCGGTGCAGTAAAATTTAGTCCCAGTTATAAGAATGGGTTTCATTATAATACCCTTCAGGTTCATTGACTTCAATATGGAAGGTGCCGTTAACATACCAGGGATAAATAATAAATCCGGTTCCGACATAATAGACAATAGTTTTTTGAATATCAGTCTTGTCAGTACCCGTATTGCTGCCACTTAGGGTAAGTTCGGTATCAGCTGGGTCCCAGTTTGTCCTGTAACATACCGTACCTGAAACTGAACCATAGTTAATATTCTGGTTATCCCATCTTGTTGACCAAAGAAATCCAACTTCTTGTTCATATTTTACTCTAATACCAACTGAGGCATATGCCAGATATGAAACATTCCAAATACTGCTTTTCTGTCTTTGATAATCGGTGATATAGTAAAACTCGTCAAACCAGCCTAGTCCTACTATCTTTTTTGATTTGTCAGGACTGTTTATTGAAATGTCATCTCTGATTATTGAAAATTCTGTCAAGGACTTGATATTTCCATCTGCGGCAAAATAATCTTCTTTATTAAAGACGTATTCCTTTTCGTATGTTATTAAATGCAATGAATCTCCAATACTAAAGAATCCATCAGCATTCACTACAGCAGCAAACACCATATCTGGAATAATTGCACTATCACTATCAAATTCTTCAGCAGAATTATAATAGTCTAAAAGAGAGTAGTTAAAACCGATACTTTTTTGCCATTTCAGTATTTCTTCATCACTGCAATTATGAAGAAATTTCATGGTTTCCCTGAATCCTTCCATAGATTGAAAGCAAACTATACCATTTTCAACAACCGGATTCTCAAGCGATTTTCTATCGGTTTCATAATCAATCGTTTCGCATGACATAACAATCAGGCCAAGCGTAATAAAAATTCAATTACTTTTCATACTTTTAGTTCTTTAATAAAACAATGGTTTTCCTCATCCCCTGTCCAGAGCGAATGGTAATGGGGATGAGTTTTTCTTTTGGTTTAAGGAAAGATGAATACTCCCCTATTGATAAAGTTCCTGGAATTTTATCAATGAATAAAAAGTTTTATCTATATTCCATAGCTTTAGATAAATCTAAGTTATTTTTTTTTTTGAAAAGAAAGATTTGTTCGTTATTTTTTTGGGTTATTTCATTTTTAATTAGTGTTACAATTATGAAGGCAAGATTATTACATCTGTTTATCTTAATTTTCAGTTTTCTTATTTCGCTTCAGGCGCAGAAAAAGGAATTTGTTTCATTGCAGGAAGCTCTTGTATCATCAAGGTCGCTCAGCGGACCAAAGATCCCTTCCAACATCAACTGGATCAACGACGGAGCCAGTTTTTCCTATACAAAAAACAGCAACGGGAACCAGGAGATATGGACCCGGGACCCCGCCAGCGGGCAGGAGACCAGGGTTTTTACCACCTCCGGCCTGACCTTCCCCGACGGAGAACGCTTCCGGTATTCCTCTTTTTCATGGACCCGGGATTTCAGTTATCTCCTCTTCCAGACCCGTGTTGAACCGGTATACCGCTATTCCGGGAATGCCGATTACTTTGTTTATTCACTGGCTGAGGGAAATATGAAACCCCTTGTGGAACATGCCTTTACGGCAGAGATCTCCCCCGATGGCAAAAAACTGGGTTATGGCCGCGACGGCGAGATTTACACCTTCGACTTTGCCAGCTCCACGCACAAACAGCTGACTTTCGATGCAATGGAGAATGTGTATAACGGCCGGTTTGGCTGGGCCTACGAAGAAGAATTCGGACTGGTGCAGGCATGGGATTGGTCGCCCGATAGCCGATACATCGCCTACTGGCAGTCGGATGAGCGGGAGGTACCGCTCTACCAGTTAACGGATTTCCAGGGAAAGCATCCCGAATACAAGTCGATTCCCTATCCCAAAGTAGGCGATCCGTGCACGAAGATTAAGATCGGTGTGCTCGATACGGAAACTGCTGCCCAGCGCTGGCTCGATCTGGATCTTAATGGCGGCTATGTTCCGAGAATTTACTGGACCTCGAGACCCGATGTGCTCGCCGTGATTGAAATGAACCGCGAGCAGAACCAGCTGAAGCTGTGGTTCTTCAATGTAAAGACCGGTGATAAGAAACTGGTGATGGAGGAAAAATCGGCAACATGGATCGATGTGTATGACTTTTTCTCAGGCAAGCTGCATTTCTTTTTCTTCCCGGAAGAAACGGAAGAGTTCTTCTGGATCTCGGAAAGAGACGGCTTTGCACACATCTACAGGTATAATTACGAGGGCAAGTTACTCAACCAGGTTACCTCCGGCAACTGGGAGGTAACGAGTATCGAGGCAATAGATGTGGCAAAGAAGACCTTATATTATACTTCAAGAGAAGTCTCTCCCCTGGAAGTCAACCTGTTTTCTGTCCGTTTCGACGGAACAAAAAAGCAGCGCCTCACCACCGCTGAAGGAAATCATGAGGTGAATGTTTCCACTTGCGGACAGTATTATTTCGACAGCTATTCGACATGCAGCACGCCTCCCTCGGCCGAACTGAAAACGGCAAAAGGAAAGGTACTGGACGATTTCGGAGGAAATATCCAGGTGGAGAAGTACCTTACGAAACATGTATATGCCCCCTGTGAACTGTTTTCCTTTACCACCAGCGATGGTCAGAAACTCGATGGATATCTGATCAAACCGATCGATTTCGACTCCACCAGGAGCTATCCGCTTGTGCTGGATATTTACGGAGGCCCGGGTTCCCAGTCGGTGTACAACAGCTTTGAGAACAACGGATGGCACCAGTGGCTGGCCCAGAAGGGTTATGTTGTCGCCAGTGTGAATAACAGGGGCAACGGCGGTTATGGCAGTGCCTTTGAAAAGATCGTTTATGGTCACCTCGGCAAATGGGAAACCTGGGATTTTGCCGAAACAGCCCTGTATCTTTCGGAAAAATCCTGGATCGATCGTGACCGGATGGCCATTCGGGGGCACAGTTACGGAGGCTTTACTTCAGCCTTCTCCCTGCTCACCCATCCCGAGGTATTCCTTGTTGGAATTGTCACGGCTCCGGTAACCGATCACCGTCTCTACGACTGTATCTTCACCGAGCGCTATATGGGTTTGCTTGAAAATAATGAAGAAGGATACGAAGAGACGGCAGCAACCAACTATGCAGCAAATCTGAAGGGACATATGCTGCTGGTTCATTCCCTGATGGACGATAATGTTCATCCCCAGAACACCTTCCAGTTGCTGCGGGCTCTGCTCGATAACGGAAAGGATGTCGACCTGAAGATCTATCCTCCGGGCGACCATGGTGTGGCCTACGATTTCACCACCTATATGCTTTTAATGCAAAGCTATACCGATTATCTCGACCGTTACCTCATGGATGTGGACCAGGGTCAGGATTGATCCGTATTTCTGATCAGTCTTTCACCACACCGCCGGCAGTAGTTGGCGGTGTGGTCGTTTTCCTCAAAACCGCAACGCACGCATTGTACCGCCTTCCCGGTGTGCTGCTCTCTCGTGGCTTTTCCAATCTCGGCCGTGAGGATCCCTGTCGGCACGGCAATGATGGAATAGCCGGTCAGCATGGCCAGGGAGGCGATCAGCTTGCCGGTTATGGTTACCGGGGCGATATCGCCGTAACCGACAGTGGTAATCGTTACTATGGCCCAGTAGATCCCCTGCGGAATGGAGGTAAAACCGCTGGCTTCCCCTTCCACCATGTACATCAGGGTTCCCAGGAAAAGAACCAGGGTCAGGACCGCGCCGAAAAAAACCGTGATCTTGTAAAGGCTGGCTTTCAGGGCTGCGATGAGCAGGGAAGCTTCCTTAAGGTAACGTCCCAGTTTAAGGATCCGGAACATCCGGAGGAGACGGATGGCGCGAATGGTCAGGAAAAAAGTTGAGCGCGCAAAAAAGATACCCAGGTAGGAGGGGAGGATGGCCAGGAGATCAACGAGCCCGAAGAAGCTGAAGATATAGCTGAGCGGACGTGGGTGGGTCCAGATCCGAAGCAGGTATTCCACGGTAAAAACGACCGTGAAGGCCCATTCCAGCAGGGTGAAGAATTCCCGGTGATCGGTCCGGAGTGGCTTTACGCTTTCCAGTATCACTGTCAGCACACTCAGGGATATTAACCAGAGCAGGATCAGGTCGAAGTTCCTGCCGGCCCGTGTATCGGTGCCGAAAATAATGATGTATAATTGCCTGCGCAGCTTTGAGAGCCCCATTTATTTCTTTTTTTTATGGTTCCTGCCCATCCTCACCGGGATCAGAAGGGGTACTTCCTGCCTGTATTCGAGGTAGGAGGGCCTGTTTTTAATGATCTTTCTTTCCATCCAGGGTGCCGAAACAAAAATAAACATGGCCGCCATGGAGAGCGGAGCAATAATGGTCCACCAGTAGTTGTCGGTCGAGGAGATCCCGAATATCCACAAACCGGTCCAGAAGAGGATCTCCCCCAGGTAATTCGGATGCCTTGAGTATTTCCAGAGCCCGGATCGAATGGTTTCGCCCTTCATTTTCATCCTTCGGAATTTTCTCAGCTGTTCATCGGAGATCAGTTCAAGCAGTGTGCCTGCAATGGCTACAGCGAGTCCGGTAAACTGATAAATAGTCAGATTGTCGCCGGTATGCTGAATGGCAATCCATACCGGGATCAGGCCGAGGAATACGATCAGCGTGGGAAAAAGATGGATCCCTCCGAAACTGGCCAGCCAGTACCAGGGGCCGAAACGTTCCCGGAATTCAACATAACGCCAGTCCTCATGGCCCATGCCGTTCCAGTCTCTCACCCAGTTCGAGGTGAGCCTCAGCGACCACAGGAGCACCACTGCAAAAAGCAGGACCAGCGGCAGCGGGAGCGGGTATCCCAGTCCGGTGAACCAGTAGTAGAGGATGAGCGGAGGGACAACACTCCAGTAGGGGTCGTAAATGCTGGAATTGTTGAATAGCATGCTGAAGAGAAAGATGACCACCGTGGCAGCCAGGTCCATCATAAACACTTCGCCGGGGTTGCCGGGCAGGAGAGGAAATTCCTGCATCATAAAGGAGAGGACAAGGGCTGTTATATAGGCCAGAAGGACCAGGATCAGGGAAGAGGCTTTAGTGAGTTTCATTATACCTTGTTTGACCATAAAAATACGACAGTTCAGCTCTTATCCTCCCTGAAAACAAAAAAAGCTGCCGGAGCAGCTTTTTTTTTCTTTTACAGATGCTGATGCTTATTCGGGGTGAATTGCTTCAACCGGGCATACGTCAGCACATGCACCGCAATCGGTACAGAGTTCGGGATCAATTTTGTAGATGTCGCCTTCGCTGATAGCTTCAACCGGGCATTCATCAATACATGTACCACATGCAGTACAGTCATCACTAATTTTATAAGCCATTGTCTTTGTTATTTAATGTGAATTCACGCGACAAAATTAATTTCATTTTTGGGACAGGCAAAGAAAATGAATTCAAATAGCACGAAATATAGAATCAATATAAATAGTCCTTCTAAAGCTGATCAAGCATCAGACCCCTGTCGAGGAAGCGCATCGCAAGCCATGTCATGGTCGAGATGCCTGTTTTCAGGGCGGTTTCATCGGCTACAAAATCAGGGGCGTGGAGAGAAAAGGTTCTGTCGGTATCCGGTGTCCTGACTCCCAGCCTGTACATCAGTGAAGGATATTTCCGGGAAAACCAGGCAAAGTCCTCTGCGGTCATCCTGATGTCGAGAGGAACCACATGGGAACTACCGAGCAGTTCGGTGGCATAATCATGGGCAAGGGCCGTGACCCTTGGATTGTTTTCCAGTACGGGATAGCCCCGCATAATATTCACTTCGCAGGAGCCGCCGAGGGTCGTCGAAATCCCTTCGGCCAGGCGGATGATCATTTCATGGGCCTCATCCCTCCAGTTTTCATCCATGGTGCGGAAGGTTCCTTCCACGCTTACTTCATTGGGGATCACATTGACGGCTCCGTTGGCCAGTACCTTCCCGAACGACAGAACAGTGGGGATGCCTTTGGGCGCCTTCCTGTTGATCTCCTGCTGTAGCGTGATCAGGATATGCGCCGTCATGAGTACCGGGTCGTTGATCCGTTCCGGGATGGCACCATGCCCGCCCCTGCCTTTAACCGTCAGGTACACCTCATCGCTGGAGGCCATGTACCTTCCGGGCCGCATTCCGATAGTGCCGGCATCCAGTTCGGGCAGAACGTGCTGGGCCAGCAGGATGTCGGGGGTGTATTCGCTGAAGATCCCTTCTTCAAGCATGAGACCGGCCCCGCCCGGAAGTTTTTCCTCCCCGGGCTGAAAGATCCCGAGTACCGTGCCAGTGAATTCTTCCTTCAGTTCATTGAGGATCTTCAGCGTACCCAGCAGCGACGACATGTGCATGTCGTGACCGCAGGCATGCATCACGCCCCTGTTGACCGATGCAAAAGGAAGGCCCGTAGCCTCGGTCACCGGAAGGGCATCCATATCCGCTCTCAGTCCAATAACTTTCCCTTCCTTACCTTTGCCCTGGATCACCACCATAAGGCCTGTAGTGACATAGGGTGCTTTAAAAGGTATGCCCCAGCGGGTGAGCGTTTCTTTAATGAATGCAGAGGTCTTCACCTCGTGGAAGGAAAGTTCCGGTTCGCGGTGCAGGCGCCTCCGGATTTCAGTGATCTCGGGAAGGATCCCTGCCGTCAGGCTTTCTATGCGGTTTTTCTGGGTAGTCATATCAGAAATCGAGGCTAAGTGAAAGGTAAAAAATGCGCGGCTGGATCTCCCGGTTTTCGATCCCCCAGGCCCAGTCGAGGCGGATGAAGTAACCGAAGAGCCTGGTTCTCAATCCGAAACCGTATCCTGCAACAATGGGGTCGCGGTTTGAATCTATTTTAACAGTGATGGGCCCGTTTTCGTAAGTCTCATAATCCCAGGCGTTTTTGCCGGTGAAGGGATGAAGTCCTGTCCAGGCTGAACCGATATCGGCAAAGGCTACAATCTGGAAGTCGTTCAGGAAGGAGGAGCTGAGCGGATGGTTGGCGAAATACCGGATCACGGGCCAGCGCAGTTCGGTATTGATCACGGCAAAATTATTCCCGTTGCGGATATTCTGACTGAAGCCCCTGAGGTTGGTGGCCAGCGCCTGGTAGGAATAATTTTTCGTATAGTCGATATCAACACTCTGGTCGAAGGTCGGCCAGCGGTTGGGGAAGAAGTTGGTCCAGTTGTCGACGCTGCCGAGGTAGTAGATCAGCGGGCTTCGGCCGAAGGAGGTGCTTGCGGCAAAGCGGTTGGCCCAGATCAGGGTGCGATGCAGACGGATATAGTAGCGGATGTCGGTGCCGGCCACATACAGATCCGATTTCTCGGTATTCAGCTGCCTGTAAGCTTCGGCAAACATCTTCATCCTCAGTCCGCTGTACAGGTTGGTTCCCAGCGAACGGGTGTTGTCGAATACATATTCAGCCTTCAGTCCACTCCACACTTTTACCATGTTCTTCTCATTCAGGTTGGAGAGGTCGGTGGCCAGGTAAACGGTATTGTCGTGCCGGAAGGTCGCTGTTCCCCTGATGGCAGAAACCTGGTTGAAGGGATAGCGGATCGAGGCCATGACTTCGTGGGAGAAGGTTTTGATGTAGGAAGTCTCCGTGGTGTTTTTAAAGACCTGGCGGTGGAAGATAAGTTGTTTATCGAGCCGGGTCTTCAGATTTTCAAAACTCAGCAGGTATTCATTGCTGTCGAAATCGGTGGCCAGTCGCACTCCCCCGATCAGGCGATAATCCTCAAACAGGTCGTTGGCCCCGACCTTGAACAGCAGGTTCATCCCCGGGTTATAATAAAAGGCGCCACCGGTAAAGGTCTGGTAGGAGGCAGAGAGGAAGCTGAAATCGACCTGGTTTACCAGTAGGTCGGGGTAAAAAGCAGTGTAATAGTCGATGTAAACAAGATCGTTCTTTTGGGCCGTATCCATGACAAGGTTCAAATGCCGGCTCTGCAGTTCGTTGTTGTAATAATTCAGTTTCTCCCTTTCGAAAACATACTTGTTGACATCGATCTTAAACTCCTGAAGCTGAATGGTATCACCTTTGTAAATCAGGCGGTTGTCGACAATATCCTTCATCGAGATCACCACCTTTTCCACATGATGGGCCGAGTCGTCCTCGATCAGCTGTCGTACGTGTTTCCTTGAATACTCGGTCGGCTCCAGTTTGTCGCCCAGCACCTTGTTCATGGATAGGGGGTAGTTGTAAAGATGATAACGTCCGTCGTGGAACAGGATCTCGCTGACCTCCCCTGTGACCGGATTCAGGTCCTGGTCGGTGATGTTCCTCCGGTAATCCGTCAGCGGATAACTGTTGGCGAAGTAACGGTAATGAACTGCCGTGTCGATATAGCTGATTGTGCTGTCGTACCTGGCCGAATACCGGTTGATGATCCCGTTTTTATCGGACAGGTAGATAAAGCGGTTGTTTCCCATGGTCAGCGGCTGGGAATGGTTAAAATAAGGGCCTTCCGAGATCTTTCTGAGGACATTCGATTTCGTCCTGTAATTGTACACGTAAACCGAATATGCAGTGGTGGTGCTGTATTCCGGTTCACGTCCGGCATAAAGCGTATCGGTTCTCCGGTTCGACACAAAAGCAAGCTCCTGCATCCTGTTGATAAAACGGGGCTGAAAATCATCGGCCAGGTCGTTCGTGATCCGCTCACTCGTAGCCGAGGCAACATCGAAGACCCAGATATCGGTCTGACCGTTCACCACCGCCGAGAACACCAGTTTCCTGCCGTCGGGAGAGAAGCTCATATCTAGGATCTTTTCGAAGTGAAGCAGGTTCCTGACGGTCAGCTCGCGGGTGCCAAGATTGTAGTAGTTGATCCGTAGAAAGCCTTTTTCCTCCGTAATAAAAGCCAGCAATTCACCGCTCGGGTGCCAGGTGATGACCGGGTAGGAGTAATCGGTGATCTGGTCGAGCTGGTGTTCCCGTTTGAGTATCTTTTTGTGTTTGCCGCTTTCCTTATCGTAGATCCAGATCCTGTATTGCCCCATCTGGTTAGTGACATAGGCAAGTTTACTTCCGTCGGGGCTGATCCTGAGGTTCTGGTATACGCGTCGTTTATTGGGACGTTTGAGGATGCTCCCTTCTTCCGGAAGGCCCCTGTTTTCGTCTTCCGAGGAATAAACTCCGAGATAATAGGCGGTCCAGTCGACCGACAGATCCTTCATCTTGCTTCCCAGCACGTAAAGAAAACCGGTTTCCACATTTTTATTGACCTTCGTAATATAGAGTACGCTCGGGATGATCGAAGGTCCGTACAGGTCGGCTACATATTTCCAGAAGGAATGGCCGGCATAGACGGCATCATCGCCGGTAAGGTTTTTGAATTTCCGGTATTTACCTGAAGCCAGGCCGTCCTTGACGCGGTTCTCCAGTTCATAGTCCCAGGGATTGGCCACATAGGAAATGAGCCCTTTCAGGTACCAGTCGGGCAGGTTAAGCACGGTGCTATTGGTGACATTGTCGCGGAAACCGTTCCCGTACATCATTTCATTGACCAGTACCTCGGCAATGGCTGCGCGGATCTGTTTTTCAAATTCAAGGTGATTACCGTCGAAATACAGGAAAACCTTGTTCTGAACAATACGCGTTGTGCCGCCGATATTGTACTCATCCTCCCCGGTTACCAGCCCGATATTGCTCTGCCGGTAATCCGTCATTTTGTTATAGCAAATAAAGATCAGCCGTTTTTCGATATCGTAATCGAAAAAACGTTCGATGCGATCAAGTTCTTTCTCCACGAAATCGGCGACATAAAGCGACAGATCGGTCCCGTTCTCGTACGAATAAACATCGAAGCGTTCAAAGCGGTAGTATTTCCAGTAAAAGGTGTTATACTGGACGCGATTCTTCCCGAAGGTCATTTGCATACCGTTATAGAACTGTGCATGCACCGACACGCTGATCCCTGCAAGGAACAGCACCAGAAACAGGTATATTCTCTTATTTCTCCACATACATCCCTTCGAAAGCCCTAAAATTAGCATAAATCCTTTAAACACACTCCTTTTTTGTGGTCCAGTTTTTGAGGGGGAGAAATGGCTCCGGTCGTGCAACCAATTACCGGCAAAATATGTTACTTTTGTATTCTCTCAATATAAAAACCAGTATTATGAGACGCTTATTAGTTAGTTTGACACTTATCACCGTTTTCATTACCCTGAATGCTCAGTCGGCCCAGCCTTCCATTTCCTTCAAGGAGTCGGAGCATGTTTTCGGGAAGATCAACGAGCAGAATGGCAAGGTTACCTATAACTTTGCTTTTGTCAATACAGGGGGTTCCCCTCTCCTTATTCAGAATGTGAGCTCCTCTTGCGGCTGCACCACTCCCGACTGGACCAAGCAGCCGGTACCTCCGGGAGGTTCGGGTTTCGTCTCGGCCACCTATGATCCGGCGGGGCGTCCGGGTGCTTTTCACAAATATATTACCGTGATCAGTAACGGCGAACCCGCCAGCAGCCGGCTGGTAATTTCCGGCGAGGTGGTTCCCAAACCCCGCACCATTGAAGATGATTACCGTTATGAAATGGGCGGACTGAGACTGAAAACCAACCATCTTTCTTTCGGAAATATCAAAAACACCGAGAAAAAGGAAGTTACCATTGAAGTAATAAACAATTCTGACAAAACCATTGAAGTAGACTTTGAACTGGTCCCTGCTTTCCTGTCAGTTAAAGCCACTCCTGCTAAACTGGCTCCGGGTGCCAGCGGCATCATTGCTGCGGTGTATGATGCCCCGAAAAAGAATGACTGGGGTTTCCTGATCGACCGGCTGAACGTGAAGATCAACGGCGTGTCGGAACGTGACTACCGGCTGGTTGTAAGTGCCAACATTGAAGAGGATTTCTCAGCCCTGACTCCCGAGCAGCTGGCGAAAGCGCCGGTAATGGAGATCGATAATCCCGAATTCAACTTTGGAACCATTAAAAACGGCGAGAAAGTGGAACACGAGTTTGTTATCAGGAACAGTGGCAAGACCGACCTGATCATCCGCAGCGTTAAGGCCAGCTGTGGCTGTACTGCGGTGCAACCGGAGAAGAACGTGATTGCTCCCGGTGAGACGACCAAAATGAAGGTGATCTTCAATTCGGCCGGCAAAACCGGTTCACAGAATAAAACCGTTACCGTGATTACCAACGACCCGAAGAACAGCAAAGCCATCTTCTGGGTAAAGGGGGATGTTCAGCAGTAATGGCGCTTAAAAAGACAAAAAGAGAGTCCTGCGGGACTCTTTTTTGTTTTTATCCGGAGGAATTTCAGTTCTTCGGGGCCAATCATTCAGCGGACGGATTATCTTTGTTTTATGGACGACAAGCATAAGAGTGCCTTATCGGTGGCGGGTGGTGTTCCAAAGCCCGAAGCGGTTCATCAGCCGGCCGTTGACCAGCTTCATCGTAAAAGGAAGAAGGAATTCACTGCCAGCGAGTTATTCGACGGCCTCAGGTCGGGTGACCGCGCATTGCTGAGCCGCTCAATCACCCTTGTTGAAAGTGTGCTTCCGGCACATCAGGAAACGGCCCGCGAACTGATTGCCATGTGTATGCCCTGGTCGGGACGGTCGTTCAGGCTGGGGATCACCGGTGTTCCTGGAGCCGGAAAAAGCACTTTCATTGAAGCCCTGGGAAGTTATGTGACGGGCCAGGGCCGGCAACTGGCCGTTCTTGCCATCGATCCGAGCAGCAGCAGGTCTAAGGGGAGCATACTGGGGGATAAAACCCGCATGGAAGAGCTTTCCTCCAACCCGGCAGCCTTTATCCGTCCTTCGCCTTCCGGTGGATCACTGGGCGGCGTTGCACGAAAGACCCGCGAATCGGTTATTCTTTGCGAAGCCGCCGGGTTTGACACGATCTTTATTGAGACCGTGGGAGTGGGGCAGTCGGAAACGGCTGTGCATTCCATGGTTGATTTTTTTCTCCTGCTGATGATCCCGGGAGCGGGCGATGAACTCCAGGGCATCAAACGCGGCATCATGGAGATGGCCGATGCCATCATCATCAACAAGGCCGACGGGACGAATATGCAGAAAGCCGAACAGGCCAAAGCAGAATACCGGTCGGCACTCCACCTCTTTCCACCCTCGCCTTCCGGCTGGGAACCCAGGGTCGAAGGTTGTTCGGCACTTCAGCGGACCGGTATTGCAGAGGTGTGGGATATGATCGGGGAATACCGTGCAAAGGTCAACGGGAACGGATGGTTCGACAGGCGCAGGAGCGAGCAGGCAAAATACTGGTTTTACGAAACCATCAGGGATGGCCTGCAGGACAGGTTCTTCCGCCAGGAAGCGGTGGCCGCCGAGATCAGCCGGCTGGAGCATGAAGTGTCGGCTCAGAAGATCAGTTCCTTTGCCGCCGCGGGCCTTTTGCTGGAGAAATTTCTCAGGTAATCCGGGGATCGCGCATGGCCATACGCTTTGATTTTCAAAAAAAAGCGGTATCATTGTAGCTGCCAAACAAAATCAAATATTCATGAAAAAATTATTCTTCGTTTTGTTCGTATTCCTTCTGGCCGGTTGTGCTACGGGGGACGGTTATACACTGAAATTCAGCCTGAAGGACGGTGCCGGTAAAAAGGTGTTCCTGCAGAAAGCCGTAAACAGGGAACTGGTGACCATCGATTCGGTTCAGCTTGATAATGCCGGAAAAGGCGTGATCAGCGGCAAGGTGGATGCGATTGAGATCCTTTACCTCAA
The DNA here is from genome assembly GCA_049325415.1 of Bacteroidota bacterium. GTDB lineage: Bacteria > Bacteroidota > Bacteroidia > Bacteroidales > JBMOLL01. The sequence goes on from JBMOLL010000102.1 coordinate 44,627, forward strand.
AGTGAATGTGGACACCATCAGGCCCGAGCAGATCTATCTCGATAATGCAGCATATAAGGTATCAGGTCGCCTGGATTCACTGGAGTTCAAAGGTAACGGACTCGTGACCGAGTTTGTAAACTATAACAATACAATCAGGCAATTCACAGATAAAGCCAATGAGTTATCGGAAAAATACAAAATGGCTTATATGAGCGGAGATGCTGAAATGGTCAACCGGATCTTTGCCAGCTATGATTCTCTGGAAATGAAAATGAAGGAGTCCGATTCGATTTACATTGCATCCCATCCTACTTCCCATGTATCGGTGTACCTTCTGCGGAAATCGTTCTACGAACTGGATGCCGAACAGCTGGAGAAAGCACTTTCTGCCTTCGACGAATCGGTACACAATTCCTCCTATTTCCAGTACATGGATGAAAAGCTGAAGGCCATGAAAAGAGTGGCCATCGGGGAACCCTATGTGGACTTTTCGCTTCCCACCCCTGAAGGAACGCCCCTCGAACTTTCTTCACTGATCGGAGAAAATGTGCTGATGATCGATTTCTGGGCCTCCTGGTGCCAGCCCTGCCGCATAGCCAATCCGGAAGTGGTGGCCCTCTACAATGTATATAAGGACAAGGGTTTTGATATCCTTGGAGTTTCGCTCGACAGGAGCCGTGATGCATGGCTGAAGGCCATTGCCGACGACGGACTGGTATGGCACCACGTGTCTGACCTGAAATACTGGGAATGTGAAGGGGCCGCTTTGTATGCCGTAACCGCCATCCCTCATACGGTGATCATCGACCGCAAGGGTGTCATCAGGGCCAAAAACCTGCACGGACCTGCCCTGGAAGCCATGATTCAGCAACTCATCAACGAATAATACGGGGCAAAACCCCGGTATAATAAAGCGGCCTGTTTTTTCGGAAGAAATGCTTCCCTGAAAAAACAGGCCGCTATATTTTGTTGATTACTTACTTCAGACAGTCAGTTGCTCCTCTCACTTCCCTCACCCTTCTCACCCTTCTCACCCTTCTCACCCTTTCTCACCCTTCTCACCCTTCTCACTCTTCTCACCCTTCTCACCCTTCT
>JBMOLL010000103.1:0-5615 GCA_049325415.1 Bacteroidota bacterium
AGAGGTCACCAATGATGAGATCCTGGGGAATATTTTCAGAAATTTCTGTATCGGAAAGTAAACCCTGCTATTATTATAAATACATGAATATGAGCGATATAATGAGCTGTCACCAACAGGTATCGGATTTTGAAGAGCCAGCGGAGGCGAAACCTGATTTTTTTGGTGTCTTAAGAATGACGGCTGCCTTCTTCCTGCTCCTGGTACTGGCTGTTTCCTGTTCCTATTTACCGGAGGATGAAGACTTAGCCGGCAGCAATTCATTCACTGAAAACACCGAATATATCCGCATAACTCCCGTGAACACCCAGACTGAAGCGGTCTTTCTGTTCCTGCCGGGAGGCCTTGTCGACGCCCATGCGTATATTCCGCTGATGCAGATGGTGGCAGATAACGGGATCGGTGTTATCATTCCAAAGTTTTCGGCGAACCTGGGCATGCTGGAGCTTTCCAAAGCGATGAAAATTGTCGAAGAAATGCCGGAGGTAAAGAGCTGGTATATCGGCGGGCATTCCCTGGGTGGGATTGTTGCCCAGATTTCTGTTTACGAGCATTCTGAACTTTTTAATGGGCTGATATTCATGGGAGTTTATCCGGCGGAGAATTATCCCCTGTCGGATTGGAACAAGAATGTGCTTTCGATCTATGCATCCAACGATGGCCTGTCGACCCCGGATAAGATAACCGGTACACGGGAGTTCCTTCCGGAAGCAATCGATATTGCGTCGGCTGAGGCGCTCGACACGATGGCACTGAGTACACCCTCTACCCTTTTTCTTCTCATTCAGGGAGGAAACCATTCGCAGTTCGGTTCCTATGGTTTTCAAAAAAATGATAATAAGGCCGATATTTCTGCCGGAGAACAACATACGATCGTCAGTCAGGCTATTTCAAATTTTATTTTCCGGAATGAAGAATTGTAAAAACCGTTTCAGGACTTTAGCGATACTTATATTGCTTTTATGGCCAGTAGCCGAAGAGCTTCATGCACAGGATATTCAGCTTAATCTGACCTACCTGCAGGGCATGGCCTATACGGATGCAGCAGGATTTTTTAAAGGAGGAAGCGGGATTTCGGCGGAGTACCTGGCGGAACGCAGTTTGTTGACCTGGTCGGGAGGGATTGAATTCCGGACCGTACAGTGGGGAAGCCAGCTCAGCCTGATGACCGGGATAAGTAAGAAGCTCACGGAAAGAGCCGATCTTGGGTTTACCTGGCACAACGGGCTGGCGCTTTTTTATGAAAAGCCCCTGTATGTGGGCAGTGCGGAGTTGAAGGTACATTACAGCCTGCTCCGTCGGGAGAAGATTAGCGTGGGCTTATTTGCCGGATTTCGCTACTCTTTCTGTCCTGCCTACAGCCATTACAGTCTTATTCACGACCTCGCGGAAGTTCCGGCAGGCCTGTATTTCAGGTTTTAAATCCTGGCAAGGTACCGTATGGCTGCCCTCTATATTCAGATAACGGCCTCCTCTTCTGCTCCCTTGTTCGGGATAAAACTCATGGCCCGTTCGCTCATTGCGGTAATGGTCAGTGACGGATTCACACCGGGATTGGCTGAAACAGCGCTGCCATCGCAGACATACATATTTTCGTAGCCGAAGACCCGGTGATGGCTGTCGATGACACCCTCTTCGGCTGATCTGCCAATGACTGCTCCTCCAAGAATATGAGCTGTGGTGGGGATGCCGGTAAGGGCTTCTGTAACCATGACAAAGGGCTTTCCGTTGATCAGTTCGCCTGTTTTCTCGGCCAGTTCACGGGCAAAGGGCATAAAAGCTGTGGGAGGCTTTCCTTCGGAGACAGTCGACCGAAGGTTAAAAAGGCCTTTTCTCAGCCTGAGTGTGCTGTCGAGATGCTGCATAAAGAGCAGGATCACGCTGGATTTTGCGAAGTCTTTTGTAAAGTAGATCCTCAGCCATGACCGCGGATGCCGGACCAGGTGCCACAGCAGTTTCGCGCTTCTGCTCATCATGGAACGGCCGTAAGTCAGGGGAACTCCAAGGGTCTTCCAGAATCCCGAGCCGCTGCTGTAGCGTACGGGTTCAAGATGGGTATGTTCATCGGGAGGAAAAATAGAACCGATGGCAATTCCTTTCGAAAAGTCCTTTGTTTTATCCCTGGAAGTGACAAGAATAAGACTTTCATTATTGGTACGGATGAAATTCCCGGTCTGATCGCTGAGGTCCGGAAGGCAGCTTTTCTTCATATTGAGCAGGAGCCTCACCGTTCCCAGGACCCCACCTGACAGGATCACACCGCGGGTGCTGATTGTTTGCCGTTTTTTCCAGATAAACCCGGTGCTGTTCTTCCAGGTTATCAGATAGCCCTGATCACCCTTTCCTTTATTTACGGGCCGGATGGAGGTGACGAGGGAGCGGTCCCTGATCTGCACGCCCTTTTTTCCTGCCAGCCAGAGGTAGTTTCTGTCGAGTGTGTTTTTTGCATGGTAGCGGCAGCCGGTCATGCATCCCCCGCAGAAGCGGCATCCTTCCCGGTCGGGTCCTTCTCCCCCGAAATAGGGATCCTTCACCTTTTTTTCCGGTTCGCCAAAGAAAACCGCAGCCTGGGTCGGAGCAAAGCGATGATCCCTTTTATAAGCGGCAGCAAGGGTTTTCAGGGCATGGTCGGAATCGTAGAGGCCCGGATTGGTATTTGCTCCGAGCATCTTTTCGGCCACAGAATAGAAAGGTTCAAGTTCCTTTTCCCATTCGGAAATTCCTGCCCAGTTTCCGGAATTGAAAAAGGCTGTTTCAGGCCTTGGTAGGGTATTGGCGTAAACGAGGGAGCCCCCTCCTACTCCGACCCCGCTCAGGATCCCCACGTGCCGGAAAAAGGTCATCTTTAAAAAACCATAAAAGCGCAGGGATGGAAGCCAGAACCATTTGCGCAGGTTCCAGTTGGTTCTCGGGAAGTCCTCTGCCCTGTAGGTTTTCCCTTTTTCAAGAACAAGCACACGATAGCCTTTTTCTGCCAGCCGAAGTGCAGAAACAGAGCCACCAAAACCCGAGCCGATGATCACATAATCGTATTCCATACCCTATATTTGTAAAGCTTTGGATGCTAAAGATAAGGGATTTTTGAAGGGCGCAACTACAGGCTCCCTTTTCAGTGCACAAAAGCACTGACAAAATACATTCCCAGGCCACAGGCAAAAAGCCAGACACCGAACAGGGAGTGTTCAATGACCGAAACAGCCAGGGATTCTGAGCGCTGGTAGCGCCAGGCAAAGAGGATCCCTGCAATAAATGCCAGCAGCAGGACCAGCAGATTCTTATAGAGCAGGTGCCCGAGGGAAAAAAACGCGGCACTTACCAGTATCTTGGTCCATTTACCAGGGAAGAATACGGCATATCTGTGGTAGAAGAGTGCCCTGTAGGCAAGTCCCTGGGGCACCACGGAAAAAAGCGGATAAAAGACACTGATCATCAGGAGGAACAGAGGATTGGTCCGGGGAAGCAGGAAGAGCTGGTCGGGATTGATGAGCCATGTGAGCAGGGTCATCAGCAGGGCTCCGATAACAAAAAATATTATAAGGGTGGGCCATTCCTTTCTGAAAGCATGCCAGTTAAAGAACCTGCTGCGGTCGAATTCGGGATCGCCTGCGAGAAACAACTGGATCAGGACCCCCAGGGCAAGCAGGATAAATACCAGAGGGATGCCAAAGCGGTTATAGGTCAGTAATACCGGCAGACCGGCAAATAGAAGTACCAGTTCAACAAGCAGCCTGACTTTATTTTTAGAGTAGAGCAGACTTCTCATCCGGTAAATTTATCTCATCGGCACTTCAATCGCAAGGATCCGGGCATCGGATTCGCCCCGTACCGTAAACCTGTCGGTCTCGGATATGCCCATGCCGTCGCGGCTTGTGAGCACATCGCCGTTCAGTGAAGCTGATCCGTCGATCATAAAGAGGTATACCCCTGCTCCCTGGTGTTTGATGGTATATTCCAGTTCGAAGTCTTTACTGAGCCTGGTGAGGTACATCCTTGCATCCTGGTGGATCCAGATACTTTTCTCGCTCGAGTCGGGAGAAACGATCCGCTGCCAGCGGTTCACCTGGTCGTCAGGATTATAACTTGCCTGATCGTAACGCGGCACCATGTCTTTTTCGCGGGGAAAGATCCAGATCTGCAGGAAAGCAGCAGGTTCAGAAGGATTATGGTTCATTTCGGCGTGAACAATGCCACGGCCGGCCGACATTACCTGTACGTCGTTTTCCTTGAGGATCCTGACATTTCCCTTGTTATCGCGATGTTCCAGTACGCCAGACAGTGGTATGGTAATTATCTCCATATTCTGATGGGGATGAGAGTGAAAGCCGGTCCCCCCCTTGATAATATCATCATTTAAAACCCTGAGTACGCCAAAACGGGCTCTTTCAGGATTATAGAAATCACCAAAGTTAAAAGTATGACGGGTATCAAGCCAGTCATTAACAGAATGCCCCCTGGTCTCCGATTTATGTAATACTGTTTTCATTTAGCTGGTAATATTAGTCTCTTGTTCAGTTTAGTTCATATAAAAACGTTTCCCAAGTGTTTTCCAGATGAGAAAAAGCGTTGACAGTGTGCTGAAATGAAAATTTCCGGTTGATTCCCGGGCTCATGAGAAGTGAGCTTAAAGGCTCCTGATCGATCGGAAATAAATGGTAAAGCCCATACAGATTGCCATCCAGATCTGGTGTTACAGATAAATTCCGGAACATCCGGAACATCTCCGGGGAATGGCTCATCCTTCATTTAAACCGGTATTAATCGTGCAAATTTAGTGAAATGTTAAACTCGTTATCCAGCAGGACGGATAAAGTTATGAGCATTTCTACGAAGCACGATCAGCTGCAGGGCCCTATGGAAGCATATAGAAGAATACCGCAAAAAAATGGGCGGCAGAGCCAGCCATGACCAGCAGATGCCAGATGAGGTGATGAAAGCGGAAGCGGGCGAGTTTAAAGAAAATCACTCCGGCTGAATAGCTGATCCCCCCTATAAAGATCCACATCCAGCCCATAATGGGAAGCCGATGCACAAGGGGCACAATAGCCACCAGGATCATCCAGCCCATAATAATATAGGTAAAGATGTAAAAGAGGTTGACACCGGATTCAAAGCGGGCCGGTTTTCTGATCTTAAGCAGGATGCCAGTCAGGGCCAGTCCCCATTCGATCCCGAAAATAGTCCAGCCCAGCGCCCCTTTCAGGACAATCAGGGACACCGGGGTATAGGTGCCTGCAATCAGGAGAAAAATGGCCACCTGATCAAAATTGAAAAAGAAATCTTTCAGTTTTCCGGGCTTCAGGATATGATTGAATGATGAGGAGAGGTAAAGAAGGATCATGGCAGCACCAAAGATCGAAACGCTGGTTATATGCCATCCGTTACCGTTTCTGGCGGCATGAATGAGCATAATAACAAGTCCGGCAACAGCCAGCAGTGCCCCGAGCAGATGCGATACGGCATTGGCTATTTCTTCTTCCCTTGTAAAGCGTGTGTGCCTGTTGCACAACTCAAAATTTGTTCATAAGTGTGAAGTTAAGAAATTGCCTTGAATTTTCCTGTTTTGTACCTTGAAAATAAAACCAAATGCTTGGGAATAAGGACTATCAGGAGAAGTT
>JBMOLL010000104.1:0-5580 GCA_049325415.1 Bacteroidota bacterium
CCCGTTGCCACGGTCGGTCTCGACGGTGCCCACAACGCAGGGATCCTTGCCGTTCAGATCCTCGCCACCGGCGATCCGGAAGTCATGAAGAAGATGGAAGCCTTTAAAGCCGGTCTTGAGAAAAAAATCATCAAGGCCAATGAGGAACTGAAAGAAGTAACTTACAAATACAAAGTGAACTGAAATGAATGTTTTGTCACCCCTGTGCAGGGGTGCAGGAAGACCGGGAAAATTCATCCCGGTCTTTTTTTTGCTCTTCTGCACAACGGTTTATCCCCAGGAAATCTTCCGGGGAGCTGTTCCCCTGTCGCTGGGCGGCTGCTACGTGACTGAATCCCGCGGAGCATGGGCCGGCGGAAACGAAGGTAGTCTTGGCTTTACCCCGCACCCTTCGCTGGCAATGGAACACTGGCAACCCTTTATCGTTGCCGACGTCTCGGTATCCGGCGTGTCCGGCACCGCAAAACTGCCGCCGGGCTTCCTGGGTCTGTCACTGCAAACCTGGGGGATCACCGGTTACCACCGGACCGCTCTCCAGGCTGCCTATGGAATGAAACTCGGTGAGGACTTTTCAGCGGGCGTCGGTTTCCGCTGCGACCTGGTGTCTGCTGCCGGCGAACTGGCTTACCAGTGGCGCCTTGCCGTCAGCCTGGGGGTCCTGTACCGTGCCGGCGAAAAACTGACTCTTGGCGCTCACCTGTCCGATCCCCTTTCCGTTTCGGGCTCCCGTTCGCCGCTTTCCGCTCTGCCTTCCTCCCTGGCCCTCGGCCTGAACTGGGCGACCACTCCCGGCCTGTTACTCTGCATGCAGCTCAGCTATGGGACGGTGCCCGGATTGCGACTGTCTCTCGGCACCGAATGGCAGGTCAGTGAACGGATCCGCCTGCGTGCAGGATACGGTTCAAATCCTTCCACCCCTTCGATGGGGCTCTCGGTGGGATACGGAAAATGGGAGCTGCAGCTGGCCCTGCCCTGGATCACCGGTCTCGGCCTTTCGCCGGCGGCCGGCCTCACCCGTACATTCTGAACCTTATGAAAAAACTTCCTGTTCTCCTGATTTTGCTTCTGCCCGCAGTGCTCCGGGCACAGGAGGATCTGCTCACAGAGGATGCCGGCTCCGCCATCACGGAGTCGGAAAGCAATACTTCCTCCCTTGAACTGCTGGCGGAACAGTACGAGCAACTCCGCCTGAACCCGCTTAACCTGAATACGGCTACTGCAGCAGAACTCACGGGTAGCGGACTGTTCACTCCCTTCCAGGTTTTCTCCCTACTGGAATACCGCGACAAATACGGGCCCTTTTTCACCACCGGCGAGCTGGCCGCCCTGCCCGGTTTCAGGGAAGAGGATTTGCTTCCACTTCTGCCCTGCCTGACCCTCAGTTCAAACCTGCCCGACAATTCAAGAAAGAAAACTGTCCTGCGGGGGGAACTGATCCTTACTTCGGGAATTAAAAGTCCTTTGCCGGCAGGTTTCCTGCCACAGGGTACCGACAGTCTGCCGGCTTTTCGCGGTTCCCCGGTGAAATTCTCCCTCCGCCTGCGCGGCCAGGCCGGGGCTCACTGGGACTGGGGAGCTGTGGCCGAAAAAGACCCCGGTGAAACCCTGCTCTACCGCTTCAGGCCCCAGTTCGGCACCGCCTTTCTTCGCTACAGGGGAAAAACCTTCCTGAAAGAGGCGGTCGGGGGCAGCTACCGGATCAAAACAGGACTGGGACTGGTGAACGGACTGGCAACAGGACAGGGTAATGCCTTTACCCTGAATGGCTTCCGCGCAGGTGAGATCCGGCCCTATGCCTCGGTGAACGAAAATAACTTCAACACAGGACTGGCCCTCAGGGCAGGCAGCGGCAAATGGGAAACCATCGGCTGGACCTCGTTCCGGCATCGCGATCTGTCGCCGGGCTCGGCTGAATGGAACAGGGAGAGCCCCGATCTGTTCCGGGTGCTGGATGAAACGGGCCTCAAGCGCACCACCGGCGAAGAAACGGGTCGCGGACTCATCTCACTCCGCTCATCAGGGATCCAGCTGAGCCGTCGCTCCGCCCACCTCACCACCGCCCTGACCCTCCAGTCGGGCCGGGCCGGACTCAGAGCCGGGAGCGACACCCTGACCGGCTTCAGCGATACGCTGGTGACCCGGTATTCGGCAGTATCCCTCTTCGGTCTCTGGTTCAACGACAGGTTTACACTGTTCGCTGAAGCAGCATTATCAGGTGAATGGAGCGCTGCGGTGCTGGGCGGGCTCAGCTGCAGGGCCACCTCCTTCATGGATTTCACACTCACGGGACGGTACTTTTCACCCGCTTACTTCATGCCCGATGCCGAAGCCTGGTCGCTGGGCTCATCGGTATCGAATGAAGCCGGGATCTATGCCGGTCTCCGGATCTTTCCGGTAAAATATACCACGGTTGAGCTCCTGAGCGACCAGGCCTTCTTCAGGGAGGAGCGCTATCTCTGCAGTCTTCCGTCGGGCGGAAGCAGGCAGATGACGGAGATCAGGATCGAGCCTCCCGGAGGATCCCTGCTTCGTTTCAGGTACACCGAAAAACGCAGCGAAAGCACACCGGCCGACGGACTGCCTGGTGTCGACCCCGTCATCGGGATGGTAAAAAGGGATATCCGCCTGGACGGGAAGGTCGCCCTGAACGGGAACCTGGAGCTGAGCTATCGGCTGGAGGGCCTTTTCCTTTCCAGCCTGGCAGATGAGGGGCCTGCACAACTGGCTTTTCTCCAGTTCCGGTGGACCGGCGAAAACTACCGCTTCGTGCTGCGGCATACCCTGTTCTCCATTCCGGAATGGGAGCAGCGGATCACCTGTTATGAACCCGGACTTCGCAATAGCTACGGATTTTCCACCTTTTACGGTAGGGGGAACAAGACCTTGCTGAGCGGACAGTGGAAGCCGCTCCCTCACCTTTCAGTGGCGCTTAAGCTGTCGTTATTGAGCTATCGGGACCGGCTGGAAAGCGGCAGCGGAGATGACCTGGTTGCGGGTGATAAAAGATGGGAGGCAGAGTTTCAGCTGATCCTGAAATAGGCAGGCAGATGAAGCAAAAACAGGGGACTAATCGAATTTAATATCCTTCACGTTCAGCTGAAGGTTTACCGCACCCCTGAATTCGTTTTCCTCGATGGAATAGCAGATATCAAAGGGCTGACCGTTGATGATCCTTTCGGCCAGATCCCCTTTCTGAAAAGCAATGGCGGGAAACACCTTGAAGGGATTATCCTCCTGCACCAGGCTCAGCTTAAGATGCTCGCGGTTGACCCCTACCGCTTTGCCGTAGCCGTTATCGACCACGTTCTCGGTCAGGAAGACCGGGGCCATGTTTTCGGGACCGAAGGGCCTGAACTGTTTCAGGATGCGCTGGAGTTTCTCGGTAATATCACTGAGCCTGAGTTCGGTATCGATCTCCACAACCGGGATGAGCTGGTCGGGATGAATCAATTCCGAAACCACTTTCTCAAAGCGTTCGGAAAAAGCCTGGATATTGGTCAGTTTCATGGTAAGACCCGCGGCATATTTATGTCCGCCAAAATTCTCCAGCAGATCACTGCAGGCTTCAATTGCCTGGTATAGGTCGAAGCCGTTGACCGAACGGGCCGAACCGGTGGCAAGTCCGTTGGAGCGGGTAAGGATAACCGTGGGCCGGTAATAATAATCGAGCAGGCGGGAAGCCACGATCCCGATCACGCCCTTGTGCCACTCTTCGTTATACAGTACGGTCGATTTCCGTGCTCTCAGTTTATCGTCGGAGCGGATGATCTCCAGGGCCTGCCTGGTAATGGTGGAATCGACGTTCCTCCGGTCGACATTGAAAGTATCGATCTTCTCGCTGATCAGGCGGGCAGCCTCCTCCTCTTCACAGATGAGCAGGTCGACCGATTTCCGGCCCGATTCCATCCTGCCGGCGGCATTGATCCTCGGACCGATCTTGAAAACAATGTCGTCGATGGTGATCTCTTTCTGGTCGATCCCGGAAATGCGGATGATCGCTCTCAGCCCGGTGGAAGGAGCTTCGTTGATCTGCTTCAGCCCGTAATAGGCCAGCACGCGGTTCTCGCCCGTGATGGGAACGATGTCGGAAGCAATGCTGACAGCTACCAGATCGAGATGCTTCTTCACGTCGTCAAAAGGGATTTCTTTACGGGAGGCAAAGGCCTGCAGGAGTTTGAAGCCCACCCCGGCACCCGAAAGCTCTTTGTAGGGATAGCTGCAGTCGGGACGCTTGGGATCCAGCACCGCCACGGCAGCAGGGATCTCATCGCCCGGATTGTGGTGGTCGCAGATAATGAAATCGACCCCCTTGGCAGAAGCATATTTGATCTTCTCCACCGCTTTGATCCCGCAATCGAGCGCAATCACCAAGCTGTAACCATGACGGGCAGCGTGATCGATCCCCATCAGGGACACACCGTAGCCCTCGCTGTAGCGGTCGGGAATGTAATAGTCAATCTCGTCGAAGTAATTCTTCAGGAAAGAGTAGATCAGGGAGACGGCGGTGGTCCCGTCGACGTCGTAGTCTCCATAGATCATCAGCTTCTCCTTATTCTCCAGCGCCGTGATGATCCGGTCGACCGCCACATCCATGTCCTTCATCAGGTAGGGATCGTGGAGCTGTGTAAGCTCCGGCCGAAAGAAGTTCTTCGCTTCATCGAAAGATCGTATACCTCTCTGGACCAATAAATTAGCCACAGGTTCGTCGACACCGAGTGCCCGGCTGAGCGCCAGCACATCGGCCTCATTGCCCTGTGCTTTTATGATCCAGTTTTTATCCATTAAAGCGTGTGAAAATCCGTTTGATTTTAAAAAACAAAAGTAACAATATCCGACAGGATATCCGCCCCTTGGCTTGCTTTAATTTAAACAAAACGTTATGTGGTTTACGACGAGGGGATTGGGGCGGGGATGAGTATGGTGAAGGTGGTGAGAGGGTCAGGAAGATGATGGGTGAGAAGAGTGAGAAGTGTGAGAGAAGTGAGGGGAGTATTTTAATAAAGTATATGTCCGGTGCATTTAAAAGGAATTGATTATTTATACATCCTGATAATCTGATACATAATCTCAGGATATTGATTTTTTATTTTTCAGTTTCAGAATAAGTCTACTGAGCAAATTTTTTTCTTTAAGGATCAGATTCAATATTCCTTCAACCGAAGTTGCAAAACCCAATTCCTTAGAAATCAGCAACTGGGTCTCCAACTCCGATAAAGAGCCTGTCGCATAATACAGAAAATGAATGAACTCTTTAGTCGTCTGACGAGCAGCTCCTTCGGAGATATTTGAAGGGACTGAAACTGCTGACTCTCTTATCTGTCGAGTTAATCCATATAATTCTTCCTTTGGAAACAAGGATGTCAACTTATAAACATCTGTTACAAGGCCCATTGAAAGTTTCCATACTTCCAGATCTTTATGTGTCCTTATCATGATTAATGTATTAAGTGTTTTACCGTTAATGTCATAAGCAGCAACAATATCAGCCTTAAGATAAAAAAAACATAAAAAGATTAATTCTCACTCCTCTCACTCCTCTCACCCTTCTCACCCTTCTCACTCCTCTCACCCTTCTCACCC
>JBMOLL010000105.1:0-43986 GCA_049325415.1 Bacteroidota bacterium
GATGAAGTGAGGGAGTGAGGAGTGAGAATGCAAAATGGAGAATGCAAAATGGAGAATGCAAAATGGAGAATGCAAAATGCAAAATGGAGAATGCAAAATGCAAAATGGAGAATATAGAATGTTGAAGTGAGGAGTGAGGCAATCGGTACTGATATTTTTTTACCGGAAGCTTGTACATATTCTAAAATTTCATACATTTATTACAAAAATACAATCGATTGCACAGTTTGATTTGCACTGCAGAAAACCTTGCTGAAGTTCTTTTGAGATCAGGAAAAAATTAGCAGCAATGGGGATAAAACAAGTGCCTCAGAAATAAGCAGCCAGGCCATATGACTGTGCAATCGGGAAAAAAGCAGATTCTTTTTCATGAAATACAACTAAAACTAAACAAGAATGAAAACGCTTATTATTTCGATCCTGGCACTGGTACTGGGCTTCTCTCTCCTGTCAGCCCAGACTTCTGCCCCAAAGACTCATGATCCTGGTAGCAATACCTCCAAATCCGCAGCACTGATCGATGTCTGGGATTTTGGCGCTGTCCAGCTCGACAACGCCATCTATAACAACCATCTCGATTCTGCTGCCATTAACTCCTGGTACACCTATGATTATACAACGACTTTCCCAGGCGGAACCGGAAGAACCCTTCCTGCAACCTTCACCTCCGGAGTATTGACGTGGACGACCAATGGGACCAACGACCGTTTAAGGACCACCGACACACGACTCACCCGTTATGATGCAAACATTGCCAGCGTGCTGGACTATACCGGACGTATCTATGTGAATTCGGGCGCCAATGTTGGCAGGTACCTGAGTCTGACGCTGAATGAAGACGACGAGGTAACGGTGGTTGAGAAAACCGATGCGGGTGGAAAAATTAATTTCTACTATGTGGAAAATCCTGCGGCACAGACCGACGTGATCGAAGTCACCAGTAACCTGGACACCCTGCATTTCGTTGCAAAGGCTGCCGGGACCTACCGTCTGTTCGACACCCAGGGCAAGCCAAGTTATTTCAGGATCTACCGTAAAGATGCCACCTATGTGAATGTTACGGGAAATATCGACCTGACGAATGCTGCTGGTCTTGCTGATGGCTACGGGATCAGTTTCACAAACGAAGCCGGGAAGGTCTGGAATGCCGTCATTTCATCGGGAAGCTATTCGGTCACGGTTCCTGCCGGTTATAAATACAACCTGGCACTTACCGATGCTTCGGGCTACATCATCAGCAGTGGCAAGGTCGCAGAGATCACCGAATCCACCACTACCCATGATATTGCCCTGCTGAAAGTCGATCTTTATACGGTCAGTGGGAAGATCATCGGGCTCAGTGCGGCCCAGATCAGCGGGATCACCCTGGTGTACACCCCCGACCCCGCAGCCGGCAAGATTTACGTCCCGGAACCGGTAGCCTATCCCGCCGATTCAACCTACACCGTGATGCTTGAGCCTTCGTGCCAGTATACTGTTTCGGCAAGCGGTATCAATGATTATTACATTACCGATAACACCCTGACCATCACAGGGAACGAGACCCATGATCTTACCTTTGCCACAAAACCCCTATATAACGTAAACATTTCTACAACGGGGCTCACCGTGGAAATGGAAGGGAAACTCAGCCTTACCTTCACCAACCTGAATGAAGAAGGCTATTCCTACAGTTTCCCCACCACCTCGGGGATTATGCTGAGGGATGGTGTATATGCGGTCACTTACAGCGGTCTGGATGATTACCCGGTCAGAATGGCCCTTACCTCCAACCTGGCCGTTAACGGAGGCGACGTTTCAAAAGCCCTGAGCTTTGTTCCTGTAACGGTGTGGTCTTTTGAAGATAAGGTCATCACCAACGCCACTCCTTCCTACAAGGGGCTCCTTTTTACAGGAAACATTGCCAACGAGATTGCCAAGGGCCATCTTGTTGCCAAACCGGCTGCCACCGTACAGGTTCCCATGAACCCGGGTGAAAAGATGAAGGTCAGCTATTATTACAGTGCCGCTTTTACCATTGAAGGAGGAAGCCTGATCAGCACCTCGAGCGGCAGCACCAATGTCGTGGAAAGTGTGGAATATGTGTATACCGGGGCAGATGCCGGCTATGTAACCATTACCTTTTCGGCAGAAGCCTCAACCAGTTACATCACGGAGATCGAGGTCCTGAAAATTGTCAGCTATGCAGCCGACATTCATGTCGGGCCCGACAAGGAATACAAAACCGTCAACGAGGCACTGGATGCTATCAGCAGGATGGACCGCACTGCCGACCAGCGGGTTACCGTATGGATTGACCCGGGTAATTACGAAGAGATGCTGGTTATATCCCAGCCCAGCGTTACCCTGAAGAATGCGGCAGCCGAACCCAGTATTGAACTGCTGAACAAAGGTGCGGATATCGCCAGCGGAGCCGTAAGGATAACCGGCTATTACGGCCATGGGTATACCTATTACAGTATGGGAAGCAACCAGAAATGGAATCCGGAGATCCTTGCAGTCAATATCGAAAACGGTTATCCTTCCTACATTAATGCCGGTGCGGGAACGACCAACGGATCCTACTGGAATGCCACAGTTGTGGTTTCGGGGAGTGGTTTTGAAGCGGAAAACATCATTTTTGAGAACTCCTTTAACCAGTACATCTCCAGGAAAGAATCGGAGGATGTGGTTGTTGAATGGGAAGTAGGAGGAAAAGGCACAAGACCCACCGATGAAGGGAACACCGCAGTTCAGACCCGAAGCTTTGTTGAAAGGGCTGCTGCACTTGCCATCGCCAATAATACCGATAAGGTGATCCTGAATAATTGCCGTATCGTGGGACGCCAGGATGCTTTCTATGGCGGAAGCGGCAGCAGGGTTGCCGTGATCGGAGGTGCCGTTATGGGAGCCGTCGATTATATCTTTGGCGGAATGACCGTGGTATTTTACAAAACCGACCTGGTCATGAACACCAGCGATGAAAGCGTCGATGCAGCCTATCTGACAGCTGCACAGCAAACCTCGGGACGTGGTTACCTGATGTACAAGTGCGTTGTAAAATCGACCGTCCCAGGCGTGGAAACAGCTTCCACCATGCTGGCCAAACCGGGCTATTTCGGTCGTCCGTGGCAGGCCAACACAAGCGAGGTTGTCTTCTTCCGCACCGTGGTGGAGACTTCCGGATATACGGGTTTTGAAGGAAATTCGCTCATCATGCCGGCAGGCTGGACGAACTCGCTGGGAGGGGAATCGCCTTTCATGTATGAATATGCCACTTTTGAACTCTCGGGAGAAGATAATCATGCCAGTCGAGCCGCATGGGCCACCTACCTCACCTCTCCGAACCTGAACGACGGAACGGAAATCACCCCGTTCGCCTTTACGAAGGGTTCGGACGACTGGGATCCGATTGTATTGGATGCAGATGATCTCAGTGTTTCGGCTTCCAGCCTGCAACTTGCAGCCGGCGCCGGCAGTACCGCTTCATTTGATATCAGTTCCAATGTGAAATGGTTTGCCGCAAGCGACGCCGAATGGCTGTCGTTAAGCGAGACCTCCGGTGAAGGTGACCAAAGTATTACGGTGACCGCTACGGAGAATACAGCCTATGAGCCAAGGACGGCCACACTTACCGTATCCGGATACTGGGTTGACCAGCAGACCATTACCGTAAGCCAGGATGCCAGCACCATCGGGATTGAGCGTCTTGAGGACAGGCAGGTAAAACTCTACCCGAATCCGGCGGCAGAAGCTCTCACAGTTAGTGAGCTTCCTGAAGGCTCCGTCCTGTCGGTTTACAATGGCCGGGGAGAACTGATGCTCACCCGGACCGCTTGCAGTAACAGCGAAACGATTGATCTCAGCACCTTCTCCAATGGAGTTTACCTGCTGAAGATCACCGGCAAGCAAACGGTTCTAAGCACTAAATTCGTTAAGAGATAAAGCTGTGTTGAAGAAGTGTAAGTAGATTTTTTCTGATGGGATGAGGCTGTCAAAAAAGGCAGCCTCATTTTTTTTACTGTTGTTCCCCTGCCGGAATAAACTGCCGTGCAAAGTTAACCAGGTACAGTTTATCGGTCGCCCGGGTAAAGGCAGTGTAAAGCCACCGGAGATAATCGATGTTCAGCATCTCATCCGTAAAATAGCCCTGATCCAGGAACACCGACTTCCATTGACCTCCCTGGGCCTTATGGCAGGTAACGGCATAGGCAAATTTCACCTGCAGGGCATTGAACCAGGGATTTTCCTGGATCATCTTAGCCCTGTCCTTTTTATTGGTGAGTTCCGGATAATCTTCCAGAACTGAAGTATATAATTCGCGTTGTTTCTCATTACTGAGCGAAGGACCGTCAAAGTCCAGCACATCCAGGATCACCTTGGTTTCGAGGTGGATATCATCGTAATCGGGCAGTGTAACCTGGATATCGGCGAAGCGCAGTCCGTACAGTTCCCTGAAGCCCCTCACCTTCTCGATCCGCATGATGTCGCCATTGGCAATAAAATCGAGGCGTTTTTCCTCATCTTTCCAGAAGTAATTATTCTTCACGACCATCAGCAGATCGCCCTGTGAGATTTCCTCCTCCCTCCAGAGAATCTGTGACCTGATCCCGGCATTAAACCGGTTGGCGCGTTTATTGGAACGGGTGACAATGATGGTCTCCTCCATACCGTAGTTGTCATAACTGTCGCTGATCGCCTCAATCAGTCCCGTGCCCGTGGTATGTACAAGGTCCGGATGACCGGTAGCCGTGATCAGGGGGATCTCCTCCTTCCTTTTGCTGATCAGGTCCCTGATCGCCGTGGCGTTCAGCAGGATCCCCGAACCGGCAGCCTGACGAATCACATCGGTAAGGGTGCATTCTCGGGCCGTGTAGCCCATACGGGCAAGGTAGGAAGGATTCAGGGCGGGGCTGACATCGAGCCCGACAGGTGGAAGCTGCGCCGTATCGCCAATCAGAACCAGATGGCAATTCCTGTCGTTGTGAACATAATCAAGCAGGTCGCGGAGCAGATCGCCGCTTCCGAACTGACTGTCGGGAGCAGCATTCCCGATCATGGAGGCTTCATCGACAATGAAAAAGGTATCTTTATGCAGGTTCCGGTCAGCTACAAATTCGCCGAGACCGTCGCTTCCGGTCTTTTGCCGGTAGATCTTCTTGTGGATGGTAAAGGCTGGCATCCCGCTGTACTGACTCAGAACCTTTGCCGCGCGTCCGGTCGGAGCAAGCAGAACGGAATGCTGGTGAAGTTCCTGCAGAGTCCTAACCAGTGCCCTTACCAGGGTCGTCTTTCCGGTCCCGGCATAACCCCTGATCAGCATCAGTTCACCGGGCTCATGCCCGCTGATATATTCGGAAAGCACACCTATCAGTTCCTCCTGACTATCAGTAGGTTGATATTCAAGATGGAACCTCAGTCTTTCTGAAATGTAGTTTTTGAGCATGGCGGGTAATAAAAGCGAAATTTAAAATATATTTTCTCTTTTTTCGTTATATTTGCACGCAAACACTAAAACCATCACACCAAATGAGAAGAGTAATCCAGGTTCTGCTTGTCGTTTCAATTTTCGTACTTGGCTACCTTATTATCGAAAGTATCATGAAACCCATCCGGTTTCAGAACGAAGTTAAGGTGCGTGAAAAAGCAACAGTGCAGCGCCTTATAAATATCCGCGAGGCTCAGAAAGCCTATAAGGATGTTTACAAAAAATATACGGGAAGTTTCGACACGCTGATCTATTTTCTCCGGAATGATTCATTTGCTGTAATCAAGGCTATCGGGGAGATCCCGGAAGACTGGCTCGACGAACTCGGTCTTGAAGAAGCCAAGCGGAAAGCACTGAAGGAAGGCGTGATCAGTCGTGAAACCACCATGATTCCGGTTATGGACAGCCTCTTTGGCCAAGGATTCCCGCTGGATTCACTGCGCTATATTCCGTTTACCGAAGGTGCGAAATTTGAGTTGTCCGCATCGCAGATCACCACCAGTTCCAATCTTGTGGTTCAGGTTGTGGAAGCGTCGTGTCTTTACGACTCCTTGCTGTCTGACCTCGACCCGCAGCTTGTGGTGAATTACAACGATGAAAAACTGAAAATTGCCGGTTTCCCCGGTTTGAAATTTGGTTCGCTCACCGAAGGAACACTGACCGGAAACTGGGAATAATCTGTTCCTTATTATGCAGAAAAACCGCATAATAGCGAATAACATCTCAGAAGAGGATTTGCTCAATGGTCATATTTCCATCCGGTTCCTGCCGGATGGATTTTCTTTTTTACTGAGTAACTGTCAGCATTCACCTCTCCTGCTCTACCATTATACCGGTACAGGTGGGGCATCAGCTGCCATCTGCCGCGACGAACTGGCCGGGTACGGGCTCCACAGCAAATTCAGGGGGGAGAGTACCATTTTAAGCGGATCCCTCTCCGCCACCCTTATTCCCGAAGCCTTATTCGATCCCGGACAGGCGGCGGAAATGCTCGATTTCACCAACCATACCCCTGCCAACGAGACAATCCTGGCCAAGAAGATCCAACATCGTCCCTGGTACCTGGTGTTTGCCATACATCCGGCAATCGAAAAACTGGCTTCCGAACTCGGTACCCGGCCCCGGATCCTGCACTCTGCCGCTGCAATGATTTCCCTGGCCGACCAGATCCCCGCCTCTGACCACCAGCGCGGGTTTATACTGGCCGAGATTCAGCAGGACATCATGGAGGTACTGATCATCAGGGATGACAACCTGTTGTTATCGAACCGCTTTTCGATCCGCAACAACGATGAGGCGATCTACCATCTTCTCAATACTGTCAGACAAACCGGCCTCGACCGCGAACAGGTCCCTGTTTATCTTGCCGGAGAAATTGCCGACCGCTCAGCTTTTGTGTCCCTGCTTCAGCGTTATGTCCGTAAAGTCAGGGAGGTTCCTTATACCCTGCAGGGGACCGATAAGGCTACCGTGCAGCAGTTCATGCTATTAACCGAAGCAAACAGGTGCGGATAATCAGCGGAACATACCGGGGCCGGCAGATCTATCCTCCGCGTAACTTCAAAGCCCGTCCGACGACCGACTTTGCCAAGGAAAGCCTGTTCAATATCCTGAACAATCATTTTGATTTTGAAGGCATGGATATCCTGGACCTTTTTTCAGGAACCGGCAGTATCTCTTACGAGTTCGCCTCCCGTGGTGCCCGGAGTGTTTTCGCCGTGGAATCATCAAGCGATCATTTCCGTTTCATCCGGCAAACAGCCGGGCAGCTGGGTTTCGACCAGTTGAAGGTTATACGCGGAGATGTCTTTTCCTTCATCCGCAGGCCCTTTCAATCCTTCGACCTGATCTTCGCCGATCCGCCCTATGATCTGCCCGGGATCAGCACTCTGCCTGATGAGATCTTTAAAACGAACATCCTCCTGCCCGGAGGGTGGTTCATACTCGAGCATGGTTCCAGAATGTCGTTTACTGCCCATCCCCGTTTTTATCAGCACAGGGCCTACGGCAGTGTAAACTTTTCCATTTTTTTGCAGTCTGAGGAATAAACGGGGAATAAAACCCCTTTCCATATCGTCTATAGTTCCAGTGATAAACAAAGATGAGGCAAGAACTCTTCCGGATGAAGAGTTGATCAGGTATATTGCGAATGGCGAGGAAGGGTACTTTTCCATTCTGGTTGAGCGCTATCAGGAACTGGTAGCGGGGATTGTCATGGGAATGCTCGGACGCTGCCCTGAGGCTGAAGATCTTGGCCAGGAAATCTTTATCCGGCTGTACAGGGGCCTGCCCGGCTTCAGACAGCAGGCCAGTCTGAAAACCTACATCAGCAGGATTGCGATAAACATCTGTTATGATGAGCTTAGGCGACGTAAACATGGCCGGCACAGGAATGAGATTGTTGTGGAGGATAAGAATCTGCCCCAGGAAGCTGACCATCCGGAAGTCAGGGGCGATATTGGAAAAAGCATTGAGTTCGCACTGAACCAGCTTGAACCGGTACAGCGGAGTGTGGTGATCATGAGACTATCCGAGGGATTCAGTGTTAAAGAGACTGCATCGATCCTGGGTTTGCCGGAGGGAACTGTCCTCTCCAAGCTTTACCGGGCACAACTCAGGTTACGGGAAATATTAAAACGAGAACTTTACTGACATGAACCTTAGAAACCTACGTTTATTCGAAAAATCGCTGTCCGGGTCGCTCAGCCCCCGGGAGCAGCGGTACCTGGAGAAGCTAAGGAAAAACAATTCGGATACCGCCAGACAACTGGACGACTTCGGGGAAATCCGGCGAGCCATCAGTGGCACGCATTATCGTTTCTCTCCCGGATTTACCGGCGAAGTAATGAGCGCCCTTGAAAAGGAACCGGCTCTTCCGGTCACCATCCTCTTCGCGGATATCTTTCAACGGGCCTTTCTCAGGGTCGCGATGGCCGGGGTTGGTCTGCTGCTGATCCTTGTTACACTGTTCTCCATCAACCGGCGCCAGCAGGAAAGCCCTTACCCGGCTGAGGTCGTCATGGCTTCCGAAAGCCTGCTCTTCGATTATTATTACTATGAAATGAACTGACATGACAAAAAAAGCTTACCTGTTCCTGATTATCACCCTTATCATGGGCATCCTCATGGGTGTTATCCTGGATAATCTGCTGGATGCACGGCGTTTTAAAAAGATGTCGGAGAGAATGCATGAACCGATGGGGTTCACCGAAGGCCTGGGCCGGATGCTCGACCTTTCAGAAGCCCAGCTCGACACCCTGAAGCCCCTGCTTGATCTTTATGCTGCGAAAAGTCTTCAGCACCGGGAAGAAGCACGGATCACCCACCAGGCAGAGATGGACAGCATGTTTATAAAAATGGTCCCCTACCTCACCGCGGAACAGACCCGACAGGTGGAAGAAATCATGAAGGAAGACGGACCCGATCGCCCCTTCATGCCCTGGTTCGGCAAACCACCGGTAAAAGGACAATTTTTCGGCGGCCCTCCTCCCGGAGATAAACGACCACCCAAAAAGATGAAACCGGGCGACCGGGAAAGGGGAAATAATCCGCCCCCGGACAGGTTCTAAGTTAGCAAAATAATAAGGCATTCCGAATACCCGTAAACACCCGGGCCGGTAGAGTATAACCCATTCTCAAACAAGATGAAAAATCGCAAGTCACTTATTTATCATAGCATATACCGATTCTTATTAACATTTACGGCTTTCATGGTCCCGCTGGGTCTTTTCGGTCAGGGAGGTAACGTACTTATCCGGGAGTATTACAGTAACAAGACGCTGGAGATGGTCCTGACGGACATCCGGATCAATTACCAGATTGAGTTCACATACGATAAGGAGGACCTGAAAGGATTGGAGATCCGTGAGATCAATATCAAGGGTCTCGACCTGCCCACCACAATGGCTGCCCTGCTGAAGGGAAGCGATCTCGATTTTGAACTGACGGGCCCGAAAAGTGTCCGGATCATCAAAAAAGCCAATAAAAAAGTGGTCAGCTACGAAGCCACCCGGAAAAACATTTCAGTCAGCGGCCGTGTATTTGACGTGAACTCGGGGGAGACGCTACCCTACACTACCATCTCGGTCCCCGGCACCTCCAGGGGATCGATCTCCAATCTCGACGGGCATTTCACCCTGATCGACGTTCCTTCCGACACCACCACGATCGTGGTCCACTTCCTCGGTTATGAAACGAAATATATCAAACTGAATCCCGAACTCGCCAGCGGGGAAATCGACATTTATATCCGGCCGGTCGATTACCGGATCGAAGAGGTTATGGTGGTCGGTGAGGAGAAGAAACTGGTGAAGGTGGCTGAAAAAACCAGCCAGATCTCCCTCCGTCCTGCCCAGATCGAAATGATCCCCAATCTTGGGGAGAAGGATATCTTCCGGGCCCTGCAGCTCATGCCGGGCGTCAGCAGCGGGAACGAGACCTCATCGGGTTTGTATGTCAGGGGAGGTACACCCGACCAGAACCTGATTCTCTTCGACGGGTTCACGGTGTACCATGTCGACCACTTCTACGGCTTTCTCAGCGCCTTTAATGCCGATGCCGTTAAGGATGTGCAGTTGTACAAGGGCGGATTCGAATCCAAGTATGGCGGAAAGATCAGCAGTGTGATGGAACTGACCGGAAAAACAGGGAATACCAAAAGTGTGTCGGGGGGATTCGGGCTTTCCGCCCTGAGCGGCAGTGCCTATATCGAAATACCGGTGAATCAGAAACTCCAGCTGTTCTTTGCCGGCCGGAGGTCCTATACCGACTTTATCCAGAGTGGGCTGTATGAAAGTATCAACGACATGTACAATTCCACGGTCGAAGAGGAAGACTTCGGGCCGGGAGCCAGTTTCGGACGCTTTCAGTCAGATCCCGTTTTCTACTTCTACGATATCAACTCCAAGGTCACCTGGAAACCGAATAACAAGGATCTGCTGACCTTCAGTTTTTATAACGGTAAGGATGTTCTGGACAACACCAACGATATGTCGGCCATGATGGGACCTCCCCCGGGCATGACCACCTCCGATAATAATTTCAGCATGAAGACCGTGGATGTCATGGACTGGGGTAACTGGGGCCTGAGCGGAAAATGGTCGAGGCAATGGAACGACAGGCTCTACTCCAACACCACCATGGCCTGGTCGAACTATTTCAGCAACAGGGACAATTACCGGGAAAGAGACTACGAAAATGACGACGGCGAAACGGAAACCTCGGTAACGGGTTCTGTGGAAGACAACAATATTCTTGATTATACCCTGAGAATGGACAATGAATACCGTCTCACCCAGAACAATACCCTGGAATTCGGTACCCAGGTCACCTACAGCGACGTCTCCTATAATTACACGATGAACGACACGCTCGACATGATCGGCCAAAGGACCAGGGGCCTGACCACCGCCCTGTACCTGCAAAACAGGCTGTTCCTGATCGACAAGATCACCCTGGTATACGGAATGAGGTCGACCTGGTATAATCTTACCAACAAGGTCTATTGGGAACCGCGTTTCTCCGTCAATTACCAGGCAACGGACCGGATCAGGATCAAGGCGTCGTGGGGGAATTATTACCAGTTCACCAACAAGGTAACCCGGGAGAACATCCTGGAAGGCAACCGCGAATTCTGGCTGCTGGCCGACGATGAGACCACCCCGGTAAGTCAGGCCTACCACTATATTGCCGGAGCGAGTTATGAAACATCCAACTACCTGTTCGATTTCGAGGCG
This sequence comes from Bacteroidota bacterium, assembly GCA_049325415.1. Classification (GTDB taxonomy): domain Bacteria; phylum Bacteroidota; class Bacteroidia; order Bacteroidales; genus JBMOLL01. The sequence continues at coordinate 11,203 of JBMOLL010000105.1, forward strand.
TTTTACAAACCCATGACCGGTTTGTCGGAGTTCTCCCTGCGCGAAACCGGTATACGGCAAAGCGTGCAGATGCCGGAGGTATTCTACACCGGAACGGGTGTATCCAAAGGCTTTGAAGTCTTGATGCAGAAGAAATTCGGGAAGTATACCGGCTGGCTGAGCTATACCTTCACCCGGGTGATCCACAACTTCCCCGACCTCAGCGACGAACCCTTCTCTGCCATTCACGACCAGCCCCATGAGATCAACCTGGTACAGACCTACCAATGGAGGAACTGGGTACTGGGAGCCACCTTTGTCTATAACACCGGGCAAACCTACACGGCACCCATCGGAGCTTACACCCTGACCATGGTTGACGGAACGGAAATCGATTATATCCACGTTGGTGAAAAGAACGGCTACCGGCTTCCTGCCTATCACCGGCTTGACCTTTCGGCCACCTATCGCTTCAATATCGGCAAGTCGAAAGGAAGTGTAGGCCTGTCGGTTTTCAATGTTTACGGGCGTAAGAACATCTGGTACCGGCAGTTCGATATTGAAGATAATTCCATCGTAATCATGGATGTGAATACGCTTGGGTTTACGCCCAACGTTTTTGTGGCTTATCAATTCTGAAAGAAGAGATGAGATATGAGAGGTTGAGGTTGAGGTTGAGGTTGAGGTTGAGGTTGAGATTGAGATTGAAGCTGATGGACGTATTGCTGCGGCATCGTTTCTTGCAACCACTTCATCCTTAACCTTAACCTCATCCTTAACCTTAACCTCATCCTTAACCTTATTATACAATGCATTAGTAGTATTTAATTTCGGTTATCATGCGAAAAATTGAATTATTTCTGAGCACTGCCCTTCTGCTGAGCGGTTGTTACGACACCGACCTGGTCTTTGAAGATCAGTTCGTTCCCGTGATCCAGGGTTACCTGTACATCAACAAGCCGGTGGAGGATATCCGGATCACCAAGATGATCAGTTTCGGTGACGACACCACGGGTGCAACCGGGATTTCCAATGCCATTGTGACCCTGCAGAGAGGGAGTGAGACCTGGACCCTGGTCAATAATACGGCCGACACCTCCTACTATTACAGTGAGGACGAGATCGGCATACAGCCCGGAGACACCTTTTACCTTCAGGCTGTCATCGACGATATGATCCTTACATCCACAACGATAGTCCCTCCACTACCGCCGGCAATGACGCTCTCCTCCACCCGGCTCGAGATCCCCCAGGCTGAGGATATGACCGAGTTCCGGGATCTGGAGATGCCCGACCCGATCGAGATCACCTGGGAGGACCCTGACAGCGGCTATTATTTTTTCAGGATCGACAATGTGGAGGGCAATCCTTCCGCGATCCGCCCCGACATGGCCGACCGGCCCTTCAGGCCCGAACAGGATATGATCATTACCGAGCCGGTGACCGACGGGTATTACCAGATCAGTCCGATGCAGGTGGAGTATTACGGAACGCACCGGGTGATTGTGTACAGTGTCAACGACGAATACGTGGCCCTGTATTCCACCCAGTCGCAGGACTCCCGCGAACTGAATGAGCCCTTTACCAACATCGGGAACGGACTGGGGCTTTTCACCGCATTCAGCAGCGATACCTTTTATATTGAGGTGGCCGCCGCATCCCGTTAAAACCGGTAAAATATTTTTGTCCACAAGCCTCACTTTTTTATTTTTTTCTTTGGGGATAAGAAAATTTCATCTATTTTTGCCACGCATTTGAAAGCAGATGCACGATGTACGGTGCGGTAGTTCAGTTTGGTTAGAATATCGGCCTGTCACGCCGAGGGTCGCGGGTTCGAGTCCCGTCCGCACCGCAAGCAAAAACAAAGAGGTTGCCCAAAGGCAACCTCTTTTTGTTTTTATTCGGATGCGATTCCTAAGCTTTGAAAAAGCTTAGGAATGAGCAGACGGATAAAAACAAAAACGAGACTGCGCCAGCAGGATCTTTGTTTTTGCTTGCAGGGTAACCCGTGGAGGAAAGGGAACGCGACGACGAAGGAGGAGCAATCCCGTCCCGTCACCTTTGCAACCAGGCCCGGACGGGTTACTGCAACGAAGCTTTTTTTCCTGCATGAGCCGCCCCCTCTATATCTCCCCCGCCTCGCCTTCGCGTAGCTATGGCGGAGCAAGGGGGGGAGACTTTTTCCTGCAACTACATGGCTATTAACTATATTCCGGGGTTTACTTGCCCGGGTAACCCGTGGAGGAAAGGGAACGCGACGATAGTTCTCTGTTTCATAACAGTTCAACGCGAAGACGATATTTTCCTTTATACCACATTAACCGTTACAAGCCCGATTAAAGGTTTAACAGAGCACTGGCTTTCACCTCTGCTGAATATACCATTTTCCTGAAATCGCATATTCTTTATCTCCACGATCACAAGGAGCTGAAGTTAAATCACAGTAAAGTTGGGAAAGGGAATCCTTTCCGCTGAAAACTCAAATAAATACAGAAAGCTGAATTGGAGGTCACAAATTGTGACCTCCAATTCAGCCTGTTATGTGCGTAAGAAAAGTACGAACCAAATTTTAGACACTATGAATGAATCACCTGTCAACATTGCCCTTCCTGATGAAACCGTCATGAATAAAATTTTCGTAATCAGGGACTTTAAAGTCATGCTCGACAGAGATCTGGCGGAACTCTACGGCGTTGAAACCAAGGTATTGAAACAATCGGTCAGACGTAATCTCAGCCGTTCCCCCCCCGATTTTATGTTTGAAATGTCGCCGCAGGAATTTGAGGAATGGAGGGATGAATTTGCTACCCCTGCCGATAAGAAAGGCCTGCGTTATGCGCCATTTTGTTTTACTGAGCAGGGGGTGGCCATGCTTTCCAGTATACTGAACAGCGAAAGAGCCATCCAGGTGAACATCCGGATCATCCGGGTATTTATCCGAATGAGGGAACTGCTATCCACGCAAAAAGACCTCACGATTCGGATTGAACATGCTGAATACAAACTGGCTAATCACGATGATAAAATACATCTCATATTTGAGTATCTCCGGCAGCTTGAACAAAGCAGGCAGGAGAAAACCGAAACCAAAAAACGGGAACCGCCTGGTTTTAAATCCGGTACAGGACAAGGTAATGGTTCTTAATCCCTAGGTCCTGTTCTTTGGCGTAAACAGGGAATTCCCGTCATTAAACGTCCGGTCCAGCAACAGGTCCACCATCTGCACCCCGTTCATCATGCTGCCGTACAGGCCATGGGCAAACTTGGGCTGGTAGAGATTCTCCACCGGCGTTTTAAAGGGCAGGCGTTTGGGTCCGAACTGAGTTACGATGGAGGCCATGTCGTACAGGCTTCCCGTGGGCGAACCCGAATAGCGGGCAAAGGTGGCGGGCGTGGCGATATCCTTCACGACGATGTGCTTACTTAAGCCCGGAATAAAATATTTTTCGGCAATGGCGATGAAAAAATCTCCCCAGCGCTCCTTCTCTGCCTTATATCGTTCCGGATCATTCTTCCGCCAGTTCATCCATTCGCCCAGGGCAAAGGGTGTGCAGCGGATGGTGACCGTGTTCTTCGAACCGGTGGTCAGCGACGGACAGATCACAGCGGCATGGAAACAGTCTTCGCTGAAGGCCGTTTCTCCCTTCAGGAAGGCATCGAACAGTTTTTCCGAGGTTCCCAGTCCCGTGGAAACCACATTATAGGGATAATCCAGGTCCATGGCGGCCAGGTCGATCCGGTCGTCGAGGCCCAGGGCAATATTGATGGAAGAGGTCGACATGACAATGTCGTCCAGTCTTTTGATATACTTTTCCGGGAGATGCTCCTCCCCCACGAGTTTTTTCATGGCCAGCATCGGGTCGACCGTCGTCACCACGGTCTCGCCGGTGATCATCTGTGGTTCCCCCTTTATCCTGAGACCTTTTGCCACCCCGTTCTCCACAACGATCTTTTCCACTTCGGCACCCAGGCGGAGTTCTCCTCCCCTTTCCTGGAAGAGGCGGGCCATCGTGGCCGGAAACTCGTCGAAATAGCCGTAGGGCCTGAAGCAGCGGGTCATGGACGACAGCATGGCCCCGGAAGCATAGATGGCCGAGGCCCTGTCGGAAGGCACCCCTGAGAAGGAAGTGAAGGTTTCCATGACCTCCCGGAGCTTCGGGTTGGTGATGCCGAATTTGTCGAGCAGTCCGGAGTAGGTGCGGTTCAGGTTGGCCACCACCTTCGGCGCCCTGAAGGGTGTGGCCAGTGTATCTTTCAGGGTGGCGATCACCTTGAGTTTACGTACCTGGAAGAACATGGAAACGGCATAGTTCATGAAGTCATCAATACGCTGCGCATCGGCGGGGAATTGTTCCTTCAGGTAGCGTTTAAAGTTCTCCGGTCCGGCCGGAATGCGGTATTCATCCACCTGGTCGCCATGCACCACGATGCGCCGCATGAAGTCCTTTTCGTAGGGTTTCAGCCGGATCTCCACTCCGAGATATTCCATCATTTCGATGATGTCGGGGAAGAGCTGGGTGGTTTCAAACACATAGCCATCATTCCGGTATGCGGTGCTGTAGCCGCCGGGATAGGGGTTCTTATCCACGATCAGCGTCTTTTTCCCGACCGTATTCTTCTGCCACATGAGGGCCGTGGAGAGCCCGCTGATGCCGGCTCCGATAATGATCAGATCGTAATGGGTACTTCCCGACCAGTTCGATTTCACCTGGTCTCTCGATAATAGGGCGGCTGGTGTCATAATCCGGAGTTTTAAATAGGTATTCTGAGTTTCAATGAGGTCATCAAAATTTACAAAATAAAAAGCAAGCAGCTAACATTTTCCTGGAAATCCTTCGGAATATTGCAGAAAAAGTCGATGCAAATTTCTCCGTATCGCAGGGGCGGTGTTTTCTTATCCCCGGGAATTATTATAATTTCGGGAGCTAAACCGAAACGATGAATATTCGTCCTCCCCGCAAACAGCTCTGGTACCTGGCCATTATCCTTGTGGTGGCCTGGTTGCAGCTTTTTTGCAAGCTGGGAGAGCTGCCCGTAAGGTTATGGGATGAAAGCCGCAATGCGGTAAGTGCAAGGGAGATGTTCCATAATGGCAACTACCTGGTAAAATACTATGATGGCCGGCCCGACAACTGGGAACTGAAGCCCCCCCTGCTCCTCTGGCACCAGGTCCTGTTCCTGAAACTCTTTGGTCCGCATGAATGGGCCATCAGGCTGCCCTCGGCCCTCTATGCCCTGCTGACGGTGCTGCTGCTGTTCCGCTTTTCGGCGAGAGACCTGAAATCCCCCGAAACCGGACTGCTGGCGGCACTGGTCCTGCTGACCTCCTATGGCTACCTCGACCGGCATATCGCCCGTACGGGCGACCATGATGCCATGCTGACTTTTTTCCTGACCTTTCAGACGATAAGTTTTTTCAGGTACCTGAATGCACCGGAGAGCCGGAACCGGCACCTTTCGCTGTTTACCCTCAGCCTGGTTGCCTCCGTTTATGCAAAAGGTATAGCAGGGATGTTCTTTCTTCCGGGTTTTCTCCTCTACACGGTAATTTCCGGTCGCTTTCTCAAAGTGCTTCGGCACGGTTACCTCTATGTCTGCATAGCCGCCTTTCTGCTACTGGCCGGAGGATATTACGCGGTGAGAGAACTCAGCCTGCCCGGCTACCTTAAAGCGGTCTGGGAAAATGAGATGCTGCCCCGGTATACGAACCAGGCCAGCAATTTCATTTACAAGCACCAGGGCGACAGGTTCTTTTACCTCCGGGGTTTCCGGACCGGCCGTTTCGTTCCCTGGATCTGGGGACTCGTGGCCCTGATCCCCATCGGCTTTCTGAAGAAGCACAGGCACCAGCGTCCTTTTTTCCTCTACCTGCTGCTGACCGCAGTGGCCTTCCTGGTGATCATCTCCATGGGCACGAAAAATATCTGGTACGATGCGCCGCTTTTTCCCCTGCTGGCCCTGCTTTTTGCCATGGGCTTCGTACAGTTATCGGCTTTCCTCTCAGAAACACCCCTTCCCCCATGGCTAAGGACCGCGATCCCGGCCACGGTATTTTTCGCGTTGATCCTTTTCAGTCTGAACAAAACAAAGGGACTAACCTTTCAGGTCCGGGAAAGGGCGTGGGCGTACGAAGAGCAGGGGATCTCCTATTACCTCAGAGAGCTGTACCGGACCGGACAGCAGGGTGAAAAGCTCACGATAGCCTATCACGGGACGCCCTCCCATATCCATTTTTACATGAACCTCCTCAATGAAAACAACAATGAGATCAGGCTCACCGATTACCATAAACTGGAGCCGGGCATCCGGGTTATCAGTTGCCAGAAAAACATCCGGGAATATCTTGAAGCCCATTACCGGGTGATCCTTCTGAGCGAGCCCTTCCCCTCCACGGCACTGTATTCCATTGAAGCTGTCCGGGAACCGGAGGTCACTCCCCCGGCAGAATAATACAGGCAGGGCTCTGCTGATCAGGGATAGTATCGGAGATACCGGCTTTCGTCTCAATAAACCCATTTAATGCGTCAGGAATTGTCCTAATGCATTATTTTGTAACTTGGGTGAGCATTAACTCCTAACAACCCGTTCAGATGAATTTTATAGGAAATCTGTTGTGGCTGGTTTTCGGCGGACTGGTGATCGCACTGGAATACCTGCTTGCCTCTCTCCTGCTTTGTATCACCATCATCGGCATCCCCTTCGGGATCCAGACCCTCAAACTGGCCGGTCTGGCCCTGTGGCCCTTTGGTTCGGAGGTCAGGCCCGGGCCTCGAGCCGGGGGCTGCCTGTCGACCATTTTCAACATCCTCTGGCTCCTTACCGGCGGGCTCTGCATCTGCCTGACCCACCTGGCCTTTGCCCTGCTGCTGGCCATCACCATCATCGGAATCCCGTTTGCAGCCCAGCATCTCAAGCTGGCCGGGCTGGCGCTGACTCCTTTCGGCCGTGAAGTAGTAGCAAAATAACCTAAAACAACCAGCAATGGAAAGAAGAACCTTTGTACGCACCCTCGTTCTGACATCGGGGACCGTACTGCTCGGAGGTGCCGGGCTGAAAGGCGCATTCCGCGACGGTGATACCGTTGTGGTAAAAATGATCTATAACAATACCGGGAGCCGCGAAGGGATGAAGAATGACTGGGGCCTGTCGGTCTGGGTTGAAAAGAACGGAACGGTACTGCTGTTCGATACCGGCGGCAAGCCCGATATCCTCCTCCGGAATATGGCGACGGAAGGTCTCGATCCCGCCAGGATCAAAGCCGTGTTGATCTCCCACAACCACTGGGATCATACCGGAGGTCTGGAACAAGTGCTGGAGCGGGCCATGCCGGAACTGCCGGTGTATGTACCGGAAAATGACCTGGAAGATTTCAAAAAGATCTATCCGGGAAAAAATATCAAAGGCCTTGGTGAACCCATGCAGATATTGCCCGGTTTCTACTCCGGCGGACAGCTTTCTGCGGGAGCAAACGGGGAACTGCTGTATGAGCAGGCACTGATCATTGAACAGGGTTATGCACTGTTCCTGTTTACCGGATGTTCACATCCGGGGATCGTAAAGATGGTGGAAAGGGCAAAAGAGATCTTTCCAGGTAAAAAAATCGCCCTGGTCGCCGGCGGGTTTCACCTGCTGAGGACCAAAGAAAGTGAGATCAGTGAAATTTCCGGCCGGCTCAGGGATCTGGGTGTGGAGAAACTGGCGGCATCCCACTGCACCGGCGACAAGGCTATTGCGTACTTCAGGGAGGCATGGAAGGAGGATTTTACCGGCTTTGACCTGGGCGACGAACGAAGCATTATCTAAGCTTTATTTGCCGGTGCAGGTAACAGCACCCTTTATTACCCGACTTTCCTTGAACCCATTCCGTTACAGAATGCAGGTTCTGTAAATAAAATAGATCCACTCAGGATTTTTCAGGTGAAAGTTGTATCTTCAATACACCTAAAATCCTGAGCCATGAAAAAAACCAGTTTTCTCTCTGCATTTATCCTCTTCATTCTTTTACCGCTAACAGCCCAGGACAAATTTAATGTCAATACCCAGGAGATTCAGGGAAACGGGCAATCCAGCGTAGTCAGATTAAGCCTGCTCGCCCCCTCAGTGGAAGCTGATGTGAGCCTTGATGAAAAGACTTCGTTGTCGATTGAAGTCTGGTCGGGCTTTTTGCTTGCCTGGGGATCAGCCGGGACAAGTTTTCACATGTTTTACGGATTACAGCTTGAGCCCCGTTTTTTTGCAAACCAGGCAAAAAGACAGGCTCTTGGTAAAAGGACTGATCACTATTCCGGAGCCTACGTCGGACTGCCCCTGAGCCTTGAACTATCCAGTCCCTATATCACTTTCGGTCCGGTTGGTGGTTTTCAGAATATGATCGGCCAACATGGATTCTGGAGAATAGAATTCGGTCCCGGACTCATGTTAATGGAAGACCGGCTTTACATGACCCGGATCGGATCCCTGGCACTCGGCTTTATCCTGGAATAACAACACAGAACCATCTCCTGCTTCCAGGATTAGTTTAAAAAATGCATAGCATTTTCATCAAGAAATACGATTGATTCACCCCTGGAAACAAACATTCTGTCATTCTAATGAATTTTTTTTGCATTTTCCGGGTAACGAAATCCCCAAAAATGGAATTAAGGGGTGAAGTGGATCAAAACGTCATCTTACAGTACTGATCATAAAGATTGAGCCGGTTCTGAGCCGGCCGATTTTCCAGGTTAAGTGTAATTTGTGTTTCCATGACAGGAGGGATGCCATCCTCCACCCCCTATCCCAAGGCATCCCTCCTCTTTTTTTTTGCCCTGGCTGAAGGAGGGAGGAGTAAGGGATAAAATCCCGGAACAGTCGCCTGACGAAGCAATACCCTCTGAAACAGCACCAATCCCCATCAACATAAATAAGGTTAAGGATAAGGTTAAGAATAAGGTTAAGAATGAAGTGCTTGCAAAAAACGTTGCAGCAGCAATAGGCCCCTCAACCTCTGGCAGCCGAAGCTTTAGCGAAGGCTGCCTCAATCTAAATTTATGCTTTAACATCCGGTTTCATTTCCTTCCTGAATAAAATGGTACTTTTACCCCGAAAGTACGCTTCGGATCTGAACACTGACTCAAATCAACGCTTGAAAATGAACAGGATAAAAAAGATCACCAACAGGGAGGACATCTTTCCGGAATACCGCAACACCCCGATAGGACTGTTGCTTGAATACCATAATCTGGGCAGGCAACAGGAAAACTATGATTCGGCTCAGCTGCTGGTCGGGATGTGCATGGATAACCGCAAGCACCTGAGGATGCCCGACAACTTTGCCTATATCATCCGGTCGGGGGGCGCCAACCTGCGCTACAGTGAGTTCAAGGTTTCCTATGCCATCGCGGTCGGAGGGATCGGTCATATTGCCCTTATCGGCCATAATCACTGCGGCATGGTTAACCTGATTGCCCGCCGTGAGCAGTTTATTGACGGTCTGACGGAAAAAGCAGGCTGGGACCGACAGTTTGCCGAAGAGCATTTTAACAGCTACGCTCCGATGTTCGAGATCGGCAACGAGATCGATTTCGTGCTTTCGGAGGCACAGCGGATACGCAACCGCTATCCGAAGATCATGGTGGCACCACTTTTTTATCTCGTGGAAGACGGCATGTTATACCATGTCCGGGAATAAACAACTCCGAACGACAGTCGTGCCCTTCTCGGAATCCCCCGGGATTTCCGGTTAAACCACTCAAAACGGTCAACGGTCGAAGGGCAGTTCTTGACTATTCCGGTATATTTTCTATTTTTATACAAGCATTGTTCGGCCTTCCTTGCTCCGGGCGAAAAATAAAAGCGTCTGATTCCCAGGCCCGAACATGCGTCAGTATAAAATAAAAGTAACTGAACAACCTACTAATCTTCAAGCTATGAAATGGATATTCGTGGCCCTTATGTTTCTGGCCCAGCCTTTCGTCTGTGCTCAGCAACTGAACCAGGCTTCTTACCATCCGGGGAGCGTAAAAAGGGTTTTTCTGGATAAAGCATACCAGAAGGCACCGTATACGGTTCTTGATCAGGAAAATAAAGTGGTTCTGGAAGGATCCTTCAGCTGGGCCGGCGACTGGTCCTATTCCGGAACCAGTGTCTGCTATGCCGATTTCAGTGATATTGAGCAGCCCGGAACTTATACCCTGCTGGTTGCCGAAACCACACTCAGCGTACCTTTCAGGATTGAAGCCGACAGCTACACCAATCTGGCTGCGGCACTGATCAAATCCTACTACCATGCGCGCGCTTCAATAGAGATCCTTCCCGACTATGCCGGCAAATTTGCCCGGAAGATGGGACACCCCGACGACAGGATTCTCATTCATGCCTCTGCCGCCAGCCCCGACCGGCCGGCCGGAAGCAGCATCAGTTCCCCCGGTGGCTGGTACGATGCCGGGGATTATAACAAGTATATCGTGAATTCCGGTATCACGACCTTCACCCTGCTGCATGCCCTGGAACTCTTTCCGGAATACTTTGACAGGCTTCCGCTGAATATCCCGGAAAGCGGGAACCGTCTTCCCGACCTCCTCGACGAAACCCTGTATAATCTCCGCTGGATGATGACCATGCAGGACCCCGGAGACGGAGGGGTGTATCATAAACTTACTTCCCTTGGATTCTGTGGCATGGTGATGCCCGAGAACGACCTCTCCGACCGTTACGTGGTGATGAAAAGTACCGCTGCGGGACTTGACTTTGCGGCAACACTTGCCAAGGCAGCACGGGTTCTCCGGGCCTATGAGCCGGCTCTCCCGGGACTGGCCGATTCCTGCCTGAGCATGGCTGAAAAAGCCTGGGGCTGGTGTATCCTTCATCCCGACCTGGTATATAAACAACCTGCTGATGTATCAACCGGTGAATACGGCGACAGGAATCTGAGCGATGAATGGTTCTGGGCCGCCTGCGAGCTTTATCTGAGTACGGGAAAGAAAGCCTATCTGAAAAAAGCGTCTTTCAGCCCGGTCGATTTCAGGGTGCCCGAATGGCGCCGCACCGGTCTTCTCGGCGTTTACTCCCTCCTCAGCAGCCCTAAAAAGCTGTCGGCATCCCTCCTGAAAGAAAGCAGGGAAACACTGATGGAACTTGCCGGTAAATACCTCGAAACCTACCGGAATTCTCCATACAAGATCTCCAATGAGGAATTTCCCTGGGGAAGCAACGGGGAAGTGGCCAATCAGGGCGTTCTCTTCATCCATGCCTACCGGCTCAGTTCCGACCGGAGGTACCTCGATGCTGCCGATGCCTGTCTGGGCTACCTTCTGGGAGCCAACCCGGTGGGCACCAGTTTCATCACCGGTTTTGGGATTAAGAGCCCCATGCACATCCATGAACGCCGGTCGGTTGCCGATGGTATACCCGAGCCGGTTCCCGGGCTTCTGGCCGGCGGACCGACCCTGCAGGCACGAAACGACTGCGGGCCGGAAGCCTATCCCTCCGAATACCCTGCTGCCTGTTACCTCGACGACGTTTGCAGCTATTCAACCAACGAAATTGCCATCAACTGGAATGCTCCGGCAGTACTGCTGGTTTCCGCACTCGATCAACTTCTGAACAAATAAACATAAACAATACTCGATGAAATACGGTTATTTTGACAATCCCGCCAGAGAATATGTAATTACCAGACCGGATACGCCCTTTCCGTGGATCAATTACCTGGGTTCAAAGGATTTTTTCACCCTGATGTCCAACACGAACGGCGGTTATTCCTTTTACAAGGACGCCCGCCTGCGCAGGATCACCCGGTACCGCTACAACTCCGTACCTGCCGATGACGGGGGAAAATACTTCTATATCAATGAAGGCGGCGGGGTCTGGTCGCCCGGGTGGAAACCGGTGAAGAATACGCTCGACTTCTACGAGTGCCGGCACGGATTGGGTTATACCCTAATAAAAAGTGCGAAGAACGGGCTCGCGTGTGATCTGAAATGCTTTGTCCCGGTCGACCTGAACTGTGAAGTGCGAATGCTCAGTCTGCGGAACCAGACCGATAAACGAAAAGAATTCAGCCTCTTTTCCTTTGTTGAGTTCAATCTCTGGAATGCACTGGACGACATGACCAATTTCCAGCGAAACCTGAGTACCGGTGAGGTGGAGATCGACGGCGCGGCAATCTACCATAAAACAGAATACCGGGAACGCCGGAACCATTATTCCTTTTACTGGGTGAACTGGCAGCCCGATGGTTTCGACACCGACCGGGAAACCTTTATCGGACTCTACAACGGCTTCGATCATCCCCAGGTTGTTTTTAACGGAAAGGCCGGTAATTCAGTGGCTCATGGCTGGAGCCCGATAGCTTCCCATCAGCTGAACCTTTCCCTTGAGCCGGGTGAGGAAAAGGAACTGATCTTTATCCTGGGATATATCGAAAATCCTGAAGCCGGGAAATGGGAATCAAAAGCCGTGATCAACAAAGCCCCTGCCCGGAAAATGATCAGCGAGCTCGACACCCCGGAGAAAGCAGAGAAAGCCTTTTCGAAGCTCAGGGCATACTGGGACAGGCTGTTGTCGGCTTACCAGGTGGAAAGCAGGGATGAGAAACTGGATACCATGGTGAACATCTGGAACCAGTACCAGTGTATGGTCACCTTCTGCATGTCGCGCTCGGCCTCGTATTTTGAAAGCGGGATCGGCCGGGGCATGGGCTTCAGGGATTCGAACCAGGACCTGATCGGTTTTGTGCATATGATCCCCGAAAGCGCCCGCGAAAGGATCCTTGACATTGCCGCGACGCAGCTCGAAGACGGCGGAGCCTGGCACCAGTACCAGCCCCTGACCAAAAGAGGAAATGCCGATATCGGGGGAAATTTCAACGACGACCCGCTCTGGCTGATCCTGTCGGTCACCGAATATATCAAGGAAACCGGCGACTTTGCCCTTCTCGATGAGCAGGTCCCCTTTAATAACGACGATACCAAAAAGGCCAGTCTTTTCGAGCATCTCCGACGCTCCTTTTATTTTACCGTGAACCGGAAAGGTCCTCACGGACTGCCGCTTATCGGACGGGCCGACTGGAACGACTGCCTGAACCTGAACTGTTTCTCCACCACCCCTGATGAACCTTTTCAGACTACGGAGAACAAAACCGAGGGTTCGAAAGCCGAATCGCTGATGATTGCCGGGATGTTCGTCCTTTTTGGCAAATACTACGCCGGACTGTGTGAAAGGACCGGACGCCCTGAAGAGGCCCGGGAAGCTCTCCTGCATGTCGGCGAAATGGAACAGGCTATCCTGAAGCATGGCTGGGACGGAAACTGGTTCCTACGCGCCTACGATTTCTACGGGGAGAAGATCGGCTCCCATGAAAACAGGGAAGGCAAAATGTTCATCGAATCGCAGGGATTCTGCACCATGGCCGGGATCGGCAGGGAGGATGGAAAGCTTCGCAAAGCCCTGGACTCGGTAAAGGAATACCTCGACACGCCCTACGGTATTGTCCTGAATAATCCGGCGTTCACGGAATATTACCTCAACATGGGAGAGATCTCCACTTACCCGCAGGGCTACAAGGAAAACGCCGGGATCTTCTGCCATAACAACCCCTGGATCGTTATCGGGGAAACGGTGGCCGGAAACGGGGAACGGGCATTTGATTACTACAGCAAGATCGCTCCCTCCTATCTGCAGGAGATCCAGGAGTTGCATAAAACCGAGCCCTATGTGTACTCCCAGATGATCGCCGGCAAGGATGCCTTCCGGCCGGGGGAGGCCAAGAACTCCTGGCTTACCGGTACGGCAGCCTGGAATTTTTACGCCGTGGCACATTATATCCTGGGGCTGCGCCCGGGGTACGACGGACTGACGATCGATCCCTGTGTACCCCCCTCACTTGGTAACTTTGTACTGCACAGAAAATTCAGGGGAAAACAATTGACCATCCAGGTGATCAACGGGAAAAAGGGCTGCGGGGTTCAATCCTTGACGGTTAACGGAAAAGCCGTTGAAGGAAATGAGGTAGCCCTGGAATTGCTGGAACAGGAGAATCAGATTACCGTATCACTTTACTGATACCGGCAGTTAATGCTAAACCTGGCAGCGGTCTGCAGCCGTTGCCATAAAACTATAAAGATGGAAATCAGAAATCTGCTGACCCTCGCGCTCACCGGAACGCTGGTATCGTGCAGTTCCGGCCCGGCGGGGAAACAGGAAGGCAAAGACCTTCACCTGCCGGCCCTGCCCGATGTAAAAAAGAGGAACGTGATCTTCATCCTTACCGATGACCACCGCTACGATTACATGGGCTTTACCGGTAAGGTCCCCTGGCTGCAGACCCCGAATATGGACGAGCTGGCGGCAAGCGGTGCCTGGATGCAAAATGCCTTTGTAACGACCTCGCTCTCCTCACCGAGCCGTGCATCGATCCTCACCGGGATGTATTCGCACGAACACACGATCGTCGACAACCAGGCCCCCGACCCGGGTAACCTGGTATTTTTCCCTGAATACCTGCAGGAAGCCGGCTATCAGACTGCTTTTTTTGGCAAATGGCACATGGGCGAGGACAGTGACAGACCCCGACCGGGTTTTAATAACTGGGAAAGTTTCAGGGGACAGGGCGTTTATTACGGTCCGGAACTGAATATCGACGGAGAACAGGTCAGCTATCCCGATTCTGTCTATATCACCGACCTGCTGACGGAGCACGCCATCGACTGGCTGAATGAGCGGGACAGTGAGAAGCCCTTTTTCCTCTATCTTTCACATAAAGCCGTTCATGCCGGCTTCGAACCTGCCCGACGTCATGCCGGATGCTATGAGGGGAAAACGATTGACCGACCTGCCAGTTTCAGCCAGACCGCCGATGAAACGTACAGGGACCTGGGCTGGCCGGAATGGGTGAAGCAGCAGCGCTACAGCTGGCATGGCGTCGATTACATGTATCACGGCCAGTCGGGCACCCTGGATGAACTGATCCGGCGCTACTGCGAGACCTTGCTGGCGGTCGACGAAAGCATTGGCAGCATCATGGAATGGCTGAAGGCCAACGGGCTGGATGAATCGACCATGGTCATCTACATGGGAGATAACGGTTTCAGCTGGGGCGAACACGGACTGATCGATAAAAGGCATTTTTACGAAGAATCGGTGAAGGTTCCCATGCTGGTCCGCTGCCCGGAGATCTTCGAAGGCGGCAAAGAGATCAGCCGCATGGTCCAGAACACCGACATTGCGCCGACGATCCTTGCCTGTGCCGGCCTGCAGGCTCCGGAGTATATGCCCGGCGAATCGTTCATCCGTCTGTTACAGGGGGATACAACCGCCTGGAGGACGAGGATCTACTATGAATACTACTGGGAATACGATTTCCCGATGACTCCGACGGTTTACGGCGTCAGAACCGATACTTTCAAGTATATCCGCTACCAGGGAGTGTGGGATCAGAACGAATTGTACAATATCGCTGAAGATCCCGATGAACTAGTGAACCTGATGGGTAGGCCCGCTTACGACCAGACGGCAAAGCAACTATGCTCCGACCTGTTCGACTGGCTTGAAGCGACCGACGGGATGCTGATCCCGCTGATACGGACCGTCAAACATCCCTTCGGCGATTACCGGCATCCGGATCAGTACTGATCCGGCATGGCCGGTTCGGCAAGGGGATTTACTCCTCCACAATCACGATCTTTTCGATCACATCGCCCGGGCGGATCTGATCGATCACCTCAAGACCTTCCGTGACTTTCCCAAAGCAGGTGTGACGGCGGTCGAGGTGCTGGGTATTCCGGCGGTTATGGCAGATAAAGAACTGCGAACCTCCGGTATCCCTTCCGGCATGTGCCATGGAAAGAACCCCACGGTCGTGGTACTGGTTATTGCCGTTCAGTTCGCACTTGATGGAATAACCCGGTCCGCCCATGCCCGTACCGTCGGGACAGCCACCCTGGATCACAAAATCGGGGATCACCCGGTGGAAGGTCAGACCGTTGTAAAAACCCTGTTCCGACAGTTTGATGAAATTCTGCACGGTGTTTGGTGCATCATCGGCAAAAAACTCAACTTTCATCATACCTTTTACGGTATGGATCTCTGCTTTTTTCATACGTAACTTTTAATGTGGGGTAAAAATACGATTAATCCGGTAAAGCCCAAAGAGCTTATCCAACCACGATATTGGCCGAGGCATAACGGAAACTCGTCGATTCGACCTTTCGTGTCAGGATCAGCGCCATGGTGAGTGTTCCGATCCTTCCGATGAACATACTCAGGATCAGGATGGCTTTTCCTGCCGTGGAGAGATCGGCCGTTATCCCCAGGCTCAGTCCGACTGTGGAGATGGCCGATACCTCTTCAAAAACAAGAGCGGTAAGGCCTTTACCTGGATCGGTGACCGAGAGGGCCAGGGTGGAGATAAAGATCAGGCTTACGGTAAAAAGGGCGATGGAGTACGAGCGGTCGATCGTGCTGAAGGGTATGGTGCGTTTATACACCACCACGTGTTCCTCGCCACGGATGGTGGCAATGGCGCTTTTGACGATGAGCGCGAAGGTGGTGGTTTTGATCCCTCCGCCCGTCGATCCGGAGGATGCCCCGATAAACATCAGGAGGATAAAGCCAATGATCACCGGCAGGGTAAGCCTGGAGGTGTCGACCGTATTAAAACCGGCGGTGCGGGTAGTAATCGACTGGAAAAACGCGGTGATCAGCTTACCTCCTGCGGTATAGCCATCGAGTGAACGGTCCCATTCTGCGAGTAGGAACAGGATCATCCCTCCGAGGATCAGGATCAGGCTGGCCGAAAGGGAAAGGCGGGTGCCCGTGTTGAGACGTGCCCAGCGCTTTTTGAGGATGAAACGCTCCTTCAGGAAGCGGCCGGTATTATTAATATTCATAAAGCCGATCCCGCCAAAGAAGATCAGGCAGGCAATCACCACGTGATAGGCAAAGGCGTACCTGATCACTCCCTGGTAGAGGTTCTCCGTAAATAACGAGAAACCGGCATTGTTAAAGGCCGAAACTGAATGAAAGAGCGCGTAGAAAAGGCGATCCCTGGTCTCCATGCCCGGTCCCGGATCCCAGAACAGGAAAAGCGCCAGGGTCCCTGCCAGTTCAAACACGAGGCTGAACAGGAATAGTTCCTTCAGCAGCAGCCGGGTGTCGGAGATCTTCTCGGTGGAAAGAAAGTCCTTGATGAGCGATTTATAGCGGATGGAGGCCGAGGTACGGTAAAAGGTTGCAAAAAGTGTGGCAAAGGACAGGATGTTCAAGCCTCCCAGCTGGATGAGCAGCATGATCAGCACCTTGCCCTTCAGCGTAAAGAAAGTGGCTGTATCCACAACGGTCAAACCTGTGACGCAACTGGCCGAGGCGGCGGTGAAGATGGCATCCACCGGTCGGATCTTCCCCCCGACCGTCATTTCCGGCAGACTGAGCAACAGGGCACCGAAAGCAATAAGGAGGAGGAAGGATGCGGCGAGCAGGCGTTGCGGAGTGATATTCAGTCCCGACAGTTTCTGACTGGCCTTTCCGGCTTCTATGCCCACGATCAGGAGAAAATACAACTGAACGAAGAGGGTGGAAAGCATGGTAAATTCATCAAGGCCGAACAACCTGAACAGCAGTTTCACCAGATCGGTGCGGAAAAGCAGCAGACCCAGCCCCTCCAACAGGATCAGCAACATCATCAGACCCTCGAACCAGTTATCCTTCAGGAATTTTCCCGGCTGAAAATTGTAGATGAGCCGGAGAAGGAACTTGAGGAGATAAAAAGAAAAACTAAAGTGAAGTACGGAGTTGTAGATCAGCAGTGAATGAGCTGTTTTTGGATAGCCATGATAATAAACAATGGCAGCCAGAGCCAGCAGGGAAATGATCAGACTGAGGAACCTCAGGGTGAACAGGACTCCTTTCCTGGACCTGAAAATACGGAGGTTAAGACGCTGCCGTATATCCCAGAAGGTTCTGCCTGCCATACTGCACTTATTGGTTGATTTCGATAAAGCGTTGCAGGTCCTTGTTCTTACCGAAGATGATCAGGTAATCATCCTTTTCGATCACGGTGGTCGATATCGGCACTCCGGTAATATGGTGTTTCATATCGCCGGCAGGCCCCTGCTCTCCCGGATCAAGGCGCTTGATGGTGATCAGCGAGAGGTTGTAATTATCCCTCAGGTCGAGCTCCTCCAGCCTCCTCCCTTCGACGTTGGGCGGGGCAATGATCTCTGCCACCCTGTACTCATCGGGTAACTGCAGATAGGACACCAGGCCGGGATTGGTCAGACGTTCAGCCACAATCACCCCTACCTCATCCTCGGGAGAAAGGATCTCCCTCACCCCCATCTTCTCCAGGATGGTCCGGGTATTTTTTCCCTGCGCACGCGCAATGATCCGTTTGGCACCCAGTTCCATCAGAACAACCGTGCAAAGCACAAGCTGCTCGAAGTCCTGTCCGATCGTAACAATAACCGCATCAAAATCAGTTATATCATTGGCGATAAGGGCCTTTTTATCCGTGGCATCCATTGCTACCGCGTAGGCTACGCGATCGGCAATATCGTCAACCACCTCGGGGTCGGAGTCGATCGCGAGGACCTCGGCGCCCCTTCCGGCCAGTGCTTTCGCGATGGCCTGTCCGAACTGTCCCAGGCCGATCACTGCAAATCTTCCGTTCTCCATTGAAGAATAATTGATCGGGCAAAATTACGAAACTAATCGCTGCAAAGGTCTAATTCCCGCTGATTTTGCCCGGCTATTTAAAATATCGGTATTTTTCGGGCAGCTCCCGGGGCCGGGTATGACAGGAATATGTACATTTAAACAAAAACCTTCGGCTATGAAAAACCTGTTCCTCCTGCTGAGCCTGGCCATTCTGGCCTTTTCCTGTAAACCTCCTGCCGGTACATCAGCCCGTGCGATCCTGGATGCCGATCGTGACTTTTCGGCTTATTCCGTCCTTCACGGGTCGGACTCAGCCTTTATGAAATTCTGCGCCGACAGTGCTGTACTCCTGCGGGACAACAGCGATCCCCTGTGCGGTTTCAGTACTATCAGGCAGTTGATGATGGCGCAGCCCGACACGTCCTTTACCCTCTCCTGGGAACCCCTGAAAGCCGAGCTCGCAGCTTCGGGTGAACTGGGCTACAGCTACGGGATCTGGACCTATACGCCAAAGGCTGATACAGCTTCAAAATCGTATGGCACCTATGTAACTGTCTGGAAGAAAACAGGCGGTGAATGGAAATGGGTGCTGGATACCGGGAACGACGGCCTGGCTCCCGGGCAGGGCAAGTGATCAGTGCAGATCGCCGGCAGCTTCCCTGTCGAGCCACCACTCCAGGATTCCCGGTTCGGGTCTCACACGGGCTACCGGGTAATCCTGGAAACCCTCTGCCCTGTTCATGATCCTGTGAATACGCTCCCTTTTCGCCCTGCCGGTCACCACGATCGACACCATCGCGGCATTATTGATGACCTGGCCGGTGAAGGTGATCCGTTTCTGGCTGGTGACCGGATGAACGGCAATCTCACAAAGCTCCTCACTGTCCCATAAGGTCAGCTGATCGGGAAAGATTGAAGCGGTATGACCGTCATCGCCCATCCCCAGGAAAACCAGATCGAAATAGGGCAGGCCATGACGCTGGGGGACCTTTACTGTAAGCAGTTCACGGTATTCCATCACGGCTTCTTCCGGATCCGCCTCCCCTTTCATCCTGAAGACCCTTTCGCCGGCAATGCCCAGCGGTACAAAAAGTTCCCTGTTGGCCAGCCCGAAATTACTGTCGGCATGATCGGGGGGCACACAGCGGTCGTCGCTCCAGAAAAAGCTCACTTTTGTCCAGTCGATGGCAGCTGCTTCCGGCAGAGCAGCCGTCTGCCTGTAAAATTTCAAGGGAGTGGATCCTCCGGAAAGAGCAATGAAAGCATCATTTTTCTTCGCCAGCAGGTCCCTGACATAATTCAGGAAACGGGTGGCGAGCAAGGCAGCAAGTTCATCGCTGTCGCGAACGATTTTCAGTCGGGTCTCACTCATAATTCGCAGTATTTTCCGTCATCGCTGAGGTTTTTACAGGGATAGCGCCAGGTATGGCCTTTGCCTTCGATCAGTTCGTCGGCCCGCTCCGGGCCCCAGGAGCCCGCAGGGTAGCCATGCAGCGGCAGCTCACTGTCGCTGTTCCACCGGTGCTGAATAGCTTCCACAAAACGCCAGGCTGCCTCCACGGTGTCGCCCCGTGCATAGAGCGTGGAATCGCCCTGCATGCAGTCGAGCAACAGGCGCTGGTAAGCTTCGGGCAGATAGCTGTTATCCAGGTCCTTATAATGGAAATCCATATTTACATCCTGCACATGGTACCCGGCTCCCGGCACTTTCATCCCGAATTTAAGGAGGATGCCCTCGTCGGGCTGAATACGGATAACGAGCTGGTTATGCGATTCATATCCTTCTCCCCCGAAACAAAATAGCGTATGCGGAGAGGGTTTAAAGTGGATAACGATCTCCGTCACCTTGGTCGGCAGGCGCTTCCCGGTGCGGATATAAAAAGGAACGCCTCCCCAGCGCCAGTTATCGATAAAGAGTTTGATGGCCACATAGGTTTCCGTGCGGGAGGCGGGATCCACCCCCTGCTCCTCCCGGTAGCCGGGGATCTTTTCGCCCCGGATGACAGAGCTGATATACTGTCCGCGGATCACCTGCTCCGGAACCTTTTCCGGGTCGATGGGCCGCAGCGCCTGCATGACTTTCAGCATCTCGTTGCGGATGGCCAGTGAACTGATCACGGTAGGAGGTTCCATGGCCACGAGCGAGACCAGTTGCAGCAGGTGATTCTGCAACATATCGCGGAGGGCGCCCGAATGATCGTAGTAGCCACCCCGCCCTTCCACTCCCAGGCTCTCGGCTGAGGTGATCTCCACATGATGAATATAATTCCTGTTCCACAGGGGTTCGAAGATCCCGTTGGAAAAGCGTGTTACCAGGAGGTTTTGCACTGTTTCCTTGCCCAGGTAATGGTCGATCCGGAAGATCTGATTCTCGTTGAGGAAGCGAAGCAGGTGGGCATTGAGTTCCCTCGCCGATTCAAAATCGTAGCCGAATGGTTTCTCAATGATAAACCGCCGCCAGCCCGATTCCGAATCCGTGGCCAGTCCAAGGGCGGCCAGTTGCTCCGGGATGATCCTGTAAAGGGAGGGCGGGGTTGAGAGGTAAAAAATTATATTGTGCGGTATGCCTGCTTTTACGGCCAGTTTTTCAATACGTTGCTGTAAACCCGGGTAAGCTTCAGCATCCTGCGGATCCATGGTATGGTAAAAAAGCCGACCGAGAAAAGCGGGAAGCCGGTCGGCGTACTCCCGGCTGATGCTTTTTGAGGCATGGGTCCGGAAAGCCTCATCACTGAATTCCGTGCGGCCTGCCCCGATAATGATAAAGCGGTCGGGAAGCAGCTCCAGCCGGTGCAGTTCAAAAAGAGCGGGGATCAGCTTGCGGTGAGTCAGATCTCCGGAAGCGCCGAAGATCACCAGGATCTGGTTATCTGTTTTTGGTTTCATTCAGTAATGCTGCCGGAGCATTTGAGTTCCGGAGTTGTTCCCGGAATCAGCCGGATGGAGTAAAATTAATGATAATTTCAGGAAATCACCGGCCGTGAGAGGTAATGAGCAGGGATTGCCTGCATTTTGTGAGGAATTGCCTCATGTTTAACAGGCTCCCAATGCCAGATAACAGAAGTAAATAAAAACCCGGTCTTTCCGGGGCATGTCATCAAACCGTCATGCATCCGGAAAGATCGGGTGTTAATCAGGAAAATGTCAGAGCGCTTTATAACCCAGCGAATCGATGATTGCCCGGGCTTTATCGAGCTCAATATGTTCCCCCTCGATGGTAACGGTCTTATCGGCCAGGTTAACGCTGGCCTTGCTGATAAATCCCGCTTTCTCGAGGTTGCTTTCCACGGTTGCCTTGCAATGATTGCAGGTCATTCCTTCTACTTTAAGTGTTTTAATTTCCATCGTACTGTTATTTATATTGCTTGTTTGATCTTTTTCTGATTTGAAATATCGCCGGATATAGCCGTTAATGATCAATGCCGCAAGAGTAATCCCCGAAGCGATCTGCCACCAGGCCAGCGGAGCATTGTGAACATGTCCGGGCAGGGTCTGGCTCAAGCCGCTGAACCACTGAGCCGGAAAAACATAGTCGATCAGCAGCCCGGTAGCCAGGGCCCCGGCCACGATGGTGCCCAGGTAGGCAAAGAGGCTTTTTCGTCCCAGCACCTTGCCGATCATGGTAATGGTAGCGGCATTTGTAGCCGGACCGGCCATTAAAAGTACAAAGGCAGCTCCGGGGCTGATACCTTTCAGGATGAGCACGGCGGCCAGCGGAATGGAACCGGTTGCGCAGATATACAGCGGGATGGAGACCACCAGGATGAGCAGCATCTGGACAAAGGGCGGCAGGTTAAGCAGGGAAAAGAAATCATCGGGAATAAGGGCGGAGATCAGGGCGGCGAGAACCAGGCCGATAACCAGCCATTTCGATATATCATGGATAAACTCCACAAAGCCGTACCGGAATACGGTGAACACTTTTTCCGACAGGCGCAGTTTTTTGGCTTCAGCGACCGGCGGCGGTGCCGGATCCTGTTCGTTCGGCGTGATGGCAGCCGTGATCAGTCCCCCGCTGATGCCGGTGATCAGTGCGGCCAGGGGCCTGATGATGGCAAAAGGCAGTCCCATCAGCGAGTAGGTCGCCAGGATCGAATCGACCCCGGTCTGAGGGGTTGAGATCAGAAAAGATACCGTGCCACCCTTCGAGGCCCCGTTTTTATAGAGGGCGGTCCCGGTAGGGATCACCCCGCACGAACACAGGGGAAGGGGCACGCCGAAGAGCGCCGCCAGAACCGACGATTTAAGCGGCTTCCCGTTAAAATAACGTTCAATCCTTTCTCTCGGGATAAAGGCATAGAGCAGCCCGGCAAAGAAAAAGCCCAGGAGGAGATAAGGTGACATCTCCCCAAGGATCTTTACAAAGTCGTTCAGAAAGCCTGAGATATATTGAAATACTTCCATTGACAGAGTTCTTTTCTGCAAAGTAAGCAAGGATCGCCGGGACGACTATTGCAGCATTCTGGAAAAGAATTACAGTTTTTTTGGATCAGACCTCGTCCAGGGGTTTTCGTTTTTTCTCCCGGAGGTGTTTAAAATGGGTCGGGGTAAGACCGGTGACTTTTTTAAACTGGTTGGAAAGATGCTGGACACTGCTGTAGCCCAGCTGGTAGCTTATCTCACTCAGCGACAGCTCATCGTACACCAGCAGTTCCTTAACCTTTTCTATTTTCTGGCTGATGATGTATTTCTCGATGGTTGTTCCCTCCACTGAAGAAAAAAGGTTACTCAGGTAGGAATAATCGTGACCCAGTTCTTTGGAGAGAAAAGCCGACATGGTCATGGATTCAGATCCGCCGCTATCGTAATGGATCTTTTCAATGATCAGGGTTTTGATCCGGGAGATCAGCCGGCTTTTCTTATCGTCGATAAGCTCAAAGCCGTTTTCCTGCAGGGCTGTCCTGATCTGTTCGATCTTCGTTCCGGAAAGCCGGGAAGAAACGCTGACCTTTCCCAGTTCGATCTCCCCGATGGCCAGGTCAAGCTTCTCAAACTCGTCCTTGACCACTTTAATGCAGCGGTTGCACACCATGTTCCGGATATATAAGGTTGTTGCCATTTTTCAAAATTAACGATTTCCGGGAATAGCACAGGAAATAAAAGACCTGCCCGTTCTTCTCTCCTGTCCCTCCTCTTTTCAGGCTGGACCTGGTCTGGTGAGGACACGGCAGGGTTCCTTGTCTGTTTATCAGGAAATATAACAATTTTACTTCGGTGAATGTTTTGTTCAGCCGACGACTATCCCGTGTAATATCTATCCCAAATTATTCAACAGGAGCCGTGTATGTAGCGAACTACTTGAATTGGTTGGGATAATCCCTCCCGATGATTATCAGGATTATAAGCTAACCTTTTGAGTGACTGGCCACAGGCTGCTCAATAGGCATGTTATAACTGATCGTTAATGTATCAGGACAATTCCTAATGCATTAAATGGGTTTAATCGGGTTAAAAATATCGCACTCACCGGAGACCGGGCAACTGATAATAATCACGTCTTTGGTTATGGCAACAATCATTTGCGCCCTCAGACACCCACCATCTCCGTCATGTGTATATACCTCATATTCAAATCTGTATCCGGATCATCCTCAAAGACCTATCCTGCATCCAGCCCTGCCCGGCCCCGACAATCTCAGGTCAGGCAGAGCAGGCAAAATGTAAACGAATAGTCCGGTATTCAGGAAACAATTTGACAGAGCTCTTACTTTTTATCGTACGGAAAGAAGTACAATCTCTTTTTTTTTTTGATATTTGAGGATTACGGTTCATTGAAGAAAGTATGTCGTCACTTTTGAAAGAATAAAGTTGTAGACATAGCTGTGCTGTTTTTTCCGGATTCCAATCCGGATCATCGTAACAGTATATAATGGTTCTTTTGTTGCATTCCGTTCACAATTAGCTGAACCGTCTGTATAGAATTCTGTATACCAGGAGAGAATATGGTTTAGAACAGGCATCGAACAAACAAATTTTCGGACTGATGAAAGGTGAGATTCAGGCTACAAATCCATTTTCTTTCAGAAAGAACAGGCGGACTTTCCTAATTCTGATTTTATCAGTTTTGATTGTTGCACTGACTTCGGCAACAGGTCTATATTTTATCCGGCAATATATTGTAGCACAGGCCGAGTCAAGGATACATGATGTGTTACAGGAGGCTGAAGCTCTACATTATTATGTGCAGCGCAAGATGCACCCGACGATGTACACGCTTAAGAAAGAAGGCCGGATGCCTGAAGAGTTTTATTCTCCGCAGATCTTATCCTCGTCATACATCGCCCGGGAGGTCTTTGATCAGTACAATAAAATCCGGCAACAGAACGGGCAGCCAATGGTCGAATACCGGATGGCTTCCAAAAATCCCAGAAACCATATCAATCAGGCCGATAGCCTGGAGACGGTCTTAATAGATCTCTTCAATAAGGACACCACTTTAAAAAAATATTCTGAAATCGTAAGTGTGCATGGTGAGAAATTTCTTTATTATGCGAGACCCTTTCTGCGGGTGGATGACAACTGTCTTGCCTGTCACGGAAATATGGAAAATGCTCCCGGGAATCTTAGGGATTACTATAACTGGGACAGTGGTTTCAACCTTAAAACAGGGGAAATCCCGGCCGTGGAGATCCTCCGGACCCCGTTGAACGCCGAAAAAAACACCATTACCCTGATCAGCATCATTGTTGTGCTTATTTCCCTCATGTTTATCACGCTGATTCTCCTGATCTCGGAGACAAGGGCGAGGAACAGGGAAATCAACAGGCAGAAGAGGGAAATTGAAGATCACCTGATCCGGCTTAAAGAAACCCAGAACAGGCTGATCCAGTCGGAAAAAATGGCCTCGCTCGGTGTGCTGACCGCAGGCGTAGCCCATGAGATCAACAATCCGCTGAATTTCATCAATGGTGCTTACCTGGGCTTTGAGAAATTCTTTACTAATGAGCTTCCAGCCCGTAAAAATGAAGTTTCGATATATCTGAACAGCCTGAAAACCGGAATCGACCGGGCTTCCGAAGTTGTTAAAGGCCTGAATCATTTCAGCCGGCAGAGTCAGAAATTCAATGAAGACTGCAAGCTTCATACGATCATTGATAATTGCCTGCTGATGCTTCGCAATAAGGTGTCGGACAGAATTGAAATTGTAAAGGTGTACTGTGAAGGGGAGCCCGTGGTGAAGGGCAACGAAGGCAAACTGCATCAGGTGTTTTTAAATATCCTGACCAATGCGGTACAGGCCATCAGCGGCAGAGGAAGAATCAGCATCCGCACCGAACGGCAAAACAAAGCAATTACCGTTATTATTGAAGATAATGGCTGTGGCATTGCCCCGGAGGAGATAAACAGGATCATCGAACCCTTCTACACCACCAAAGAGCCCGGGCAGGGAGTGGGACTGGGCCTCTCCATTTCCTACAGCATTGTGAAGGAGCACCGGGGGGAGATGGAGTTTACGTCGCAACCGGATCAGGGAACCACGGTGATGATTACATTACCGGAAAAATAATACTGCACGATGCCGGAAAAAATTACCGTCCTGTATATTGATGATGAAATAATCAATCTTGAATTATTCAAATGCCTGTTTTCAGACAAATACAATGTCATTTCAGGGTGTTGCGGGTTGTTTGGTCTGGAAAGTCTGGAAAGTAATCCCGACATCAGGGTGGTGATCAGCGATATGCGGATGCCCGAGATGTCGGGGCTGGAATTCATTGCAAAGGCCAGGAAGCACTATATCGACAAAAAATACATCCTGCTTACCGGCTATGATTTATCGGACGAGATCAGGGAAGCCCTGGATTCAAATCTGATTGACAATTTTTTCAATAAGCCTTTCAAAGTCGGGGATATTGAAGATGCCATCAACAATGCGGAATGATCGGGGAAGAGAATCCGGCAGATAAATACCCACAGAATACAGGATGAAACCTTCAGGTCATGGAATGGCCGTAATACCTGAATCAATCTTTGGAAAAAAAGCCCTTCACCCAAGAGATTCCCTGATCGAAAAAACAATATCTGAAAAATGTCAGGGATGAAATCTTCAATAAGGCAGTCTGAGGCTAAGTCCCAGGCTCAGAAAATGGTCCGGTGCAAATTCATTGAGCCCGATCCCGCCTGAAATATCAAACTGAAGGTTTGGTGCTATCAGGCAGGTCAATCCGGCATCGAAAACATGCTCCGTTTCGCCTTCTTCAGGGAACACCCCGAAAGCTTCCGCAAACAGTCCCCATTTTTCACTTAGATCAAATCCGGTAACGATGGTATAAAAATATCCAGGCACCGCTGTTTCACCAGCCCATTCAGCACCCAGGTTATATCCGAGTGAAAGTTTATCCGAAAGGGCATGTGCAAAGGAAAAGCGGAAACTCACGGCAGAATAGCGTGGCCTGAAGCATTCTTTTGCAGTAAAAGGCAGAACCAATCCCCCAAGAAAGGCAATTTCCGGTTTCCATCCGTCTCTTTCTGCAATTCTGACTTTAAATCCTGCATATACAGGACCCGGTCCTGAAGAACTGCTGGTGGTATCCACGTCTGTAAAGGACATTTTTTCTCCCAGATAATCCATACCCAGGCGCAGTTCAAAATTATCCATCAAGCCATAACGAAGAAGCGTGGTATTAAAGGCAAAAGACTTTTTCTCAATTGTATCGTCATTACAATTAGCCATTAAAAACCCAGTCTCAATTTGAAAAGCTCCCCGGGGCACGACAGTTGGTGATTCTGTCTGATCGGGTCTGTCGGTTATTAATTCGGGTGCTTCATTCTGTGCGTAAATCATGGTTGAGATTGTCAACAGTACGCAGAGTTGGATCAGTCGCATGGTTATGAATATTTTGTTTTTTACCTGCCCAAAACAGTTCTGTCCGGCAATACATCCGCACCGGTTTATGGCAGCCTGTCTTCACGACACCCTGCCGTGCCCGGGAAGAAAAGCCATGGATCTGGCTGCAAGGCCGGCTGTTAATTCGTTACCGGATCGCTTCCTTACGCATTATACTCCGGATGGGGAATAGGAAATCCGGGATTTTGTACGTCAATGGGCAAGGTCCGTCGGTCTGCAGCTAAAGAACCTTCATTATGACTCTTTGATTGCCGGATCATGAGAAGGTTTAATTTGAGCATTACAGTTAACTGAAAAAACACCTTGTTCCTTTCATTAGCGGATTAGGGATTATTGTCTATTTTTGCTTTCAGACGATGTCATGAACAAAGGCAAAATACTAGTTATCGACGACGAAGAACAGCTTCGGCGGGCCCTCTCAAGGATTATTGAACTGGAAGGGTATGAGGTCTGGCAGGCGGAAGATGCCACTAAAGGCATGAAAATGTTCAGGTCCTGCAATGATCTGAACCTTGTCATTTGCGACGTAAAACTCCCGGACAGCAATGGCCTTGAAGTACTTAAAAAAATTAAATCAGCCAATACTTTTACCGAGGTCATCCTGATAACCGCCTACGGAACCATCCAGGACGGCGTTTTTGCCATGAAACAGGGTGCCTTCGACTATATCACCAAAGGGGATGGTGATGAACAGATCCTTATCACAATAGAAAAAGCCATTGAAAAGGCCAAGCTGCAAAAAAGGATCCTTGAACTTGAAAACAAGCTGGAAACCAGGTACAGTTTCGACCGGATTATCGGTAATTCCCCCCTGATCAGGGAGACGATCAGCCTGGCTGAAAAAGTGGCCCCAACTGATTCGACTGTTCTTCTGGAAGGAGAAACCGGAACCGGAAAGGAATTGTTTGCACAATCCATACACAATGCAAGCAAGAGGAAAAACAAAGCCTTTATTGCGGTAAACTGCAGTGCCTTTCCCAAAGACCTTCTGGAATCTGAAATTTTCGGTCATAAGAAAGGCGCTTTTACCGGGGCAAACCAGGATAAAAAGGGTCTGTTTGAAGAAGCAAATGAAGGAACACTTTTCCTGGATGAAATAGGGGAAATGCATCCCGATCTGCAGTCCAAGCTTCTCCGGGTACTGGAAGAACAAACCTTTACCCGGATCGGTGATACAAAAACCATACAGGTTAACGTAAGGATTATTGCTGCAACCAACCGTGACCTTTTATCTGATATGAAAAGCGAAAAATTCCGCAGCGATCTTTATTACCGGCTTTCCGTATTTAAAATTCACATTCCCGCCCTGAGAGAACGCAAAACGGATATTCCCCTGCTCACCGAAACCTTTGTTTCCCGCTTTGCATTCAAAACCAACAAAAAAATTCATACCGTTACGCAGGATTTTCTCAACCGGCTGTCGGTATTTAACTGGCCCGGTAATATCCGGGAACTGAAAAACATCGTTGAAAGAGCGGTTATTCTCTCAGACGACGGGAAACTTACCACCGACCTGCTACCTATGGAAGTCCTGTACCCTGAGGAACTTCCGTCGGGTATAGCAGCCGGATCCCTGGAAGATATGGAAAAACTGCATATCCAGAAGATCCTGCACCTTTCAAAAGGAAATAAAAGCCAGGCTGCCAGGCTCCTTGGAATAGGAGTACCCACCCTGTACCGGAAATTAAAACAACACGGGATCGGCTGAACCTTCCATTTTGAAACGGTACTCTTTCAAAACCGAACTGTTTCTCGACCGGAAAAAATCACCGGAATTTTTTATCCTCCGGCGACCTGCTTAAAACCAGACAGTTATATTTTTCTGCTCACAAAAGTGCTTTAACGGTATATTTTTTGGCAATAACAGCCCGACAGACCTGAAACTGGATGTACCGGCCTTCACTTAAAGTATTTTTTCCTGGTTGGAAAAAGCAGGTTGACCCCGGGGCTTTTTAACGATTAAATTTTTCAGAGATGCTTAAGATCAGCTTAAAAAATAAATTGTTCCTGGGCTTTGGTTTCCTGTTTACCATGATCATTCTGATCTGGACCCTGGGAAGCTATTTTATTTACAACCTTTCCAACAGGTCTTCCGCCATGTTAAGTGAAAACTATCAGACCGTTGAATCCACCCGCTTTCTGCTACAGGCCGTTGATGAAATCAAAGAGCAACAACTCCGGTACTTCTTCGGAGAAAGAGACCTCTTTGATGATACCATATATAAGGCGAGCCTGGCGGTGTTTGGAGAACACCTGATTGCCGTCAAAAACAATGTAACGGAAGAAGGCGAACAGGTGCTGACCGATCAGCTGGAGGCGAGCTATCTGCACTATAAGTCCACCTTTGAGAGAATCAGGAATAGCAATGTCCCCGGGCCGGATCTCTTTTTTCTGGAATTGCTGCCGGAATATCACACGACACGTAATCAGATCGTGAACCTGTGGGATATGAATATGAATGCCATCAGCCGGAAGAATGCGCTCCTGAAAAGCACAGCTCACAGGGCTTTCTTATATATGTCCATTATCGGTACGATCTGTTTTATCATTTCGGCCTTTTTTCTGCTCCGGTACCCAGGGCGAATCGCGGGTCCGATTTCCGAGCTTACCAGGGGGATCACGGAAATCGCGAACCGGAATTACAGCAAGCGGCTTCTCTTTCAATCCAGTGATGAATTGGGCGAACTGGCAAAGGCTTTCAATACTATGGCTGCCAAGCTCGATGAATATGAGCACAGTAAGCTTTCCGAACTCCTGTTTGAGAAAAAACGGATTGACACCATCATCAATAATATGAATGATGCCATCATCGGCCTGAATGAAAAAATGGAGGTGATTTTTTCCAATACCAATGCCTGCAGGATCTTTGGATCGGAAGCAGAACTGCTGGTAGGCAGATATGCGCCCGACCTGGCTGTGAAAAATACAGTTTTTCAAATGGTAGTGAGCGGTTTACTGGATCAGCCGGCAAAAGACATGAAGGATTTCACCCCGCTTCGGATGGAATCGGAAGGCAAAGTGAGGTACTATTCACGCGAAGTACTGAAGGTTTCCCTCACCAAAACCGGCGAGGATGAGCCGGTCAGGGCAGGAATGGTCATCGTACTGAAAAATATCACCCATTTCCTGGAGCAGGATGAGGCCAAGACCCATTTTATGGCCACAATATCCCATGAACTGAAAACGCCCATCTCCTCTCTGCGACTTAATCTTAAACTGCTTGATGATCCCAGGATCGGCCCGCTGAATGAAGAGCAGAAAGAGATCGTTGCTGCCCTGAATTCTGAAACCAACAAAATGAGGGTACTGACTAAGGAACTGCTTGACCTGGCCCAGCTTGAGACCGGCCATATCCAGTTTAACCTTCAACCGGTGCCCGTTGCAGGTATACTTGCTTCGATCAGGGAAGCAGCTGAGAATCCTGGTAAAATAAAAAACATACAACTCGAATTCAGTGAAGAACCGGATCTTCCATCGCTCTACGCCGATGCGGAAAAAACAATCTGGGCCCTGATTAATGTGGTTACCAATGCCATTCAGTATTCCGAGAAGGGCGGAAAGGTGAGCATTTCCGTTTCAAAATCAGACGAAGAGGTTGTATTCCAGGTAAAGGATCAGGGAAAAGGGATCGACAGTAAGTACCATGAACTGATCTTCCATAAATACTATCGCGTACCCGGAACAATGGAAGCGGGTACCGGACTCGGTTTGTCCATTACCAAAGAATTTATAAACAAGCAGAACGGAAAAATCAGGGTGGAAAGTGCACCGGGAAAAGGCAGCAGCTTTTTCCTGAGTCTGCCCGCATACAAAACATTGAATAAACAGTAAGATCATGAAAAAGATCCGGACCAGGATTATGTTGGGAATCACGGCCGTATTTCTGCTGGCCTATGCCGGTTTTCTCATGAACATGGGAGCGAACCAGGTGGTGGTCAGAGATGCCGGCGCCGTTCTTCAGAATAATTATCCTTCGGTCAAATATCTGTTTAATATGTTTCAGTTGCTGGAAGCCCTGAACTCGGATCTTCTTGTTTCACTGCAACCGGAAAACGATGAAAACAGCGGGCAGGCCTCCCTTATGCATACCCGGAAGTTCATACCCCGGTTCCGGGAACAACTTGAACTTCAGAGATCCAACATCACCGAACCCGGTGAGAAAGAACTGACAGAGACCCTGGAAAAAGCCTTTGACAGGTATCAGCAAAGTGCAGAACTGCTGGAATTCAGAACAAATTTATCCGCTTATATCGAAAAGTATCAGCATCTGAAAGAATCCATACTGGCCCTGTATGAAATGAATATCTCCTTACTGGAATCAAAAAATGAGGATATAAGGAATTCGACACTCAGAGTTCTCAGGATCCAAAGAAATGCGGGAATAACGGGTCTCACCCTGCTGGCCCTTCTGATCCTTCTCATGCCGGTTTACATCATGAACCCGATCGACAAACTAAGAAAAAGAATGAGCAATTTTTACAAGTCGAATTTTCAAAAAGATCTCCATACGGAAGATGGCAATGAACTGGAGAAACTGGAAGAAATCTTTGAGAAGATTGCCCTTGAAGTGATGCAGAAGGAACAAAAGCAAGACTGACATGAACGGATCTATCTCTTTCCGGATCATCTTCCGGATTCTCAGCAGAAACTTTCTGATCATTTTTTGTGCCTTTCTCCTCTGTGTCGTTCCGGCTCTTATTTATTCCGAATCTCTTCTGCCCTTCCTGTTTTCGGCCCTGATTGCCCTGTGCGGAGCGCTTCTTTTTCATCTCTTCGGGAAGGATAAGGTAAACTTGGAAATGATCGGCAAGAAGGAGGCCTACCTGGCTGTCACCCTGTCCTGGGTCTTCCTTGGATTGCTGGGAAGCCTTCCCTATCTTTTTTCACGATCCATCCCCTCATTTATCAATGCCCTGTTCGAATCTGTTTCGGGATTTACCACCACCGGTTCGTCTATTCTCACCGATATTGAAATTCTCCCGAAATCGATACTGTTCTGGAGAAGCCTGACGCACTGGATCGGAGGTATTGGGATCATTGTGATCTTTATCATCGTGATGCCCTCGCTGCAGATCGGCGGTCATAATCTCTTTACCCTGGAATCGTCGCTGCAGGAAAAAATACACCCGAGGGTCAAGTCTGTGGGCTACCGCCTTTTGATCATCTATCTCACCCTTACAATGCTCGAAATTATCCTGCTGCTATTAGGAAGAATGAGCCTCTTTGATAGTATTTGTCATGCATTTGGCACCGTGGCCACCGGAGGGTTCTCACCAAAAAACTCCAGTATTGCCGGTTATTCTCCCTACATTCAGTATGTGATC
>JBMOLL010000106.1:0-5253 GCA_049325415.1 Bacteroidota bacterium
GCAGTTTGATTTCTCAACCTCAACCTCAACCTCAACCTTAACCTTAACCTTAACCTTAACCTTAACCTTGTCCTTTTCCCCGCTCCCGGGGCCGGAGGGCCTTATTTCTCTCCCCCGATTCTAATCCGGTATTCGCCCGGGGTTTCGTTGTAAACTTCCCTGAAGCACTTGATAAAATAATGTGACTGGTTGAAACCGGTGCGGTAGGCGATCTCGGCAACCGTCTGATCGGTATGAGCGAGCAGGTGCAGGGCTTTCCTGAGACGTACAAGGCGGATGAACTGGTTAGGGGTCTGACCAACGAGCAGCTTGAACTTGCGATGCAATACTGCTTTGCTCATGTTCATATCGGCAGCAAACTCGTCAATTCTGAAACCTGCATCCATAATATGTTCCTCGATTGCCTGCATGGAGCGTTGCAGGAAGGTTTCACGGGAATCGAACACAATCTCGTCCTGTTCCCGGGATACAAGGCTCGTCAGTAACTGGCTTTTCCTGCGCTGCCGGGTCGCGTCAATATTGATCATCTGGCTGAGCAGCACTTCCGGGTCAAAGGGTTTCCTGAGGTAGATATCGGCGCCGCGCCGGTAGCCTGTCAGTTCGTCGTCGGTGGAAGTGCGGGCGGTGAGCAGGACTACAAAGATATCGGCAAAACGGTGATCTTCCTTGATCTTTTCCGTCAGTTGCAGGCCATCGATCTCCGGCATCATCACATCGGAGATCAGGATCTCGGGGAGATGCTCATTGAGCAGTTGGAGGGCTTCCCTGCCATTGGTGGCAGTGATCACATTGAACCGCACCGACAGTTTGTCGCGCAGGTAGTTCCTCAGTTCATCATTGTCTTCGGCGACAAGGATCGTTGAGTAGTCGGAGCGTATTCCCTCCTGACCGATTTCGTTGCCCGCATAGCGTTCAGGAACCGTTTTCACCGGCAGATGTACCGTAATTACCGTGCCTTTGCCAGGTTCCGACTGCACTTCAACCCGGCCTTCTAGCATTTCTGTAAATTTCCTTACAATATAAAGTCCCAGTCCCAGTCCCTGGGCATTCTGCCTTCCCGGGCGGTCGGGTTCGCGGTAGAATTTATCGAAGATGCGCGACTGGTTTTTAATGTCCATGCCTGAGCCGTTATCTTCCACAGTGATAAGCACGGAATTTTCATCGTTTCTTCCAAGAGCAACAGTGACCGAACCGCCATCGGGCGTGTATTTGATGGCGTTGCTCAGGAGGTTGTAAAGGATACGCTCGTACTTCACCGTGTCGGTGCGTATTGTAAGTGCTGAAAGGGGCGAATGGAAGCCAAGGCTGATCTTTCTTGACTGGGCAAGATAGTCGAAGGCATTCACGATCACACGGGTGAAGGAGATGATCTCCACTTCCGATTCCCTGACCTGGGTGCCAGCCAGTCCTGCCTTTTTGAAATCCAGGATGGTCCCGAAAACATCGGAAAGGAAGGAGGTGTTCTTTCGGATGATTTCCAGTTTTTCCCTGGTGCCTTCATCGGGCTGTTCTTCGCGGATAAGGTCGTTCACAGGGGCCAGGATCAGGGAGAAGGGAGTGAGCAGGTCGTGCGACAGCCCGGTGAAGAAACTCTCCTTTTCCCTCAGCAGTTCCTCTTCCTTTTCCTTTTCGATAGCCGCCAGTCTTATCTGCTGGCGCCTCTTGTAATAGTTCACAAGGACTTTAACCGACATGGCGATGAGCAGCAGGATGGAGAGGGAGAGGAGTAGGAAGAACAGTTTCGTTCGCCACCAGGGTGGGAGGATGGTTAAGGCCAGGGACCAGCATACCTCACTGTCGCCGCTCTGACTGTAGGGTCTGATCTCCAGGGTGTAGGAGCCGGGATCGAGCTGCGAAAAGGTAATCGGCAGGTCGAGGTTCAACAGTTGCCAGCTGTCGCTGAAGCCTGCAATCCGGTACTGATAGCGGTTGATGAAGTAATTCCATCCGGTCTCGGTAAATGTAAGCGAGATCCAGCGGCACTTGTATGAGAGTTTCATTGCCGAGATGTACTCGGTTGCTTTATTGAGGACGACAGTGCCATAGACCTTTTCACCCACGGCTATCGGCCGGTGGTCGATTTGCAGGCCCGTAAACAGGATCCTTGATTCGCCGGGCTGACGGAGCAGGACAGCAGGTTCAATCAGTACAAGGTTCCCGGTCGTACCCAGCACGAGTTTGTCTGCTCCGGCGATCCGGCTTGTACATGCCGACATGATGGCGTGGTTTCCGATAAAACCGGGATTGATCTCCCGGATCTGTCCGCTGGTAGAAAGGATACAAAACAGCCGCTCACCTATCGCGAACCAGAGATTGTTTTCTACATCGGTATTCAGGACACGGATGGCGCCCTTGGGGATCAGATCGTTGGGATACACCTGGCTCAGCTGTCTGTAATCGCTCAGACTGAGCCGCAGGAGGTTTACCGAGGTACCGATCCAGAGGCAGTTATGTGCTTCATCCCTCGTGATCCTGTATACAATCTCATTGGTGATCAGCGCACCTTCTTCAATTACCTTCTTCTCCGTTTTACTGAATACATATAATCCGTTATGTGAGGAGATGAACAGCCGGTCGTTACCGGCCTCCGCAAAGCCGGTGATCTCATCCCTGCCGAAAGAGGGGTGATGAGTAACCACCCTGATGGTTTTTTTTGCCGGATCGATAGAAAAGGAGTAAAGCCCGTTCTGTTTGGTGCCAATCCAGATCAGGTTATTTTCATCATGATACCAGGCAGTGACTTTCTCCAGCTTACTGTCGGGGTAGAATTCGGAGAACTGGCAGTCTCCGGCATTGCCTTGCTCCCTGAAGTAATAGGGCAGACCGTAACCGTCGTGACCCACGAAAATAATTTCCTCATCGCTATACAGGGAAAGGATGTAGCTTGAAAAATCCCCGGAACGGCTGTTGCTGAAGCGGGGCAGGAGTTCACTCTCCCCGGGCTGGTAGAGAAAAACCCCATGACCCTGGGTGCCAATCAGGATCCTGTCATTTCCGGTTGAAGCCAGTGAGATGACCGGAGCGGGTAGCTGGCCGGTATGGGGAAAATGATCAATTCCTGAAGGTGTCGGGTTGAAACGAAAAATCCCCCCTCCGTAGGTTCCGATCCAGATATTGTTGTACCTGTCGCGAAACAGACAGTTGATCAGTGAAGCTGTAAAACTTTCATCTCCTATTATTTCGGGGGATGAGGACCGGGCCGTGCTGAATCTTTTTACCCCCTCTCCCCAGGTGCCGAAATAGATCGAGTTGTCATCTCCCCCGAGGATCCTGTATGCCGAGTTCCATTCGTCTCCGGAATAACTGTGGGTGGCGGTGATGGAGTCCGGGCAGTGTGGATCGAAGCTGATACTGCTGATCCCCGAATTCCAGGTGGAGTACCAGAAGCCGTCGGATTCTCCCCTGTCGAGGAACTGGGTAATGGCCTGGTCGTAATGGCCCTGATCGATCCAGCGTTCATTATTCATAACGTACAGGAACAAACCCGAATAGGTCGCGATCCTGACATAGCCGGCTGGTTTTTCCAGAAGGCCGGATACGATGTAGCCCGGGTAACGTTTTACAACCTCGTATTTTCCCGATCCGTCGTTCCGGGGCGTGAGCCTGTACACGCCTTCCTCCCAGGTACCCAGCCAGATATTCTTACCGGAATCTTCGAGGATGGAAATAACCCGCAGCGGCCATTTCTCGTCAATGAGCCGGCTGATATGGGTGAAAGTTTCCCGGCCGGGATCATACACATCGACCCCGCCGGTTTTAAGACCGATCCACAGCAGGCCGGAAGAGTCGAAATACAGGGTTTCAATATTGTTTTCACTCAGGCTGTTGTCCGAGTCCATCTCCCGCTTAAAGACCTTGAAGTTTTTCCCGTCGAAACGGTTCAGTCCGTCACAGGTGGCGATCCACATGAAATTATCGTTCTCCGTGATCGCGGTTACTTCCACACTGGAGAGCCCGTCGGTTATGTCGTAGTGGCTGAACTCCTGTGCAGAGGCAGGAGCCAGGATAACAAATAACAATAGCAGGATGCAGGTGCGGCACATATCCCGGGAAAATAAAAACACTGCAAATTATAGATAATTTGCCGGATGCAGACAGGACTGCGATGAAGGAATACAAATTTTGTACAAATCGATTTTTTTGTGTTACAGGCTTCCCTTTTATTGCTCTAATTTAGCTTCCGGTATTTTCCATTTTAGGCCAACAAAAACTAACATACTAAAAATACGCACATGAAAAGACAGCTGTCAGCATTCCGGTTCATGGTCTGTCTGCTGGTCATTTTCCTGCAGCATCCGGGCAGCCTTCAGGCAGGAACTGGTAACAGCTCTGCATCCTTCCGCCAGGGGCTAACCATTAGCGGTGTGGTGAGGGATGAGAACGGTGCCGGTCTGCCGGGTGTGAATGTACTTGAAAAAGGCAGCACCAACGGGGTTATTACCGGCCTCGACGGAGATTACACGATCAGGGTCGCGGGGCCTGGTTCTGTCCTGGTCTTTACCTTTATCGGCTATACCACCAGGGAGATCACCGTGGAGGGCAGTGCTACGATTGATATCGACATGAGTCCGGAACTCGTGAATATTGAAGAAGTGGTGGTCGTGGGTTACGGCCAGCAAAAGAAAGCCACTCTTTCCGGTTCGGTGTCGACGGTTAAGGGAAGTGAAATTGTCAAGTCTCCGGCACTGAATATAACCAATACCATCGGAGGTACGGTTCCCGGTCTGGTAGCCGTGGGCCAGAGTGGTGAGCCCGGGGAAGACTATGCCAGTCTGTTCATCCGGGGTCGGAGCACGCTTAACAATAACTCACCGTTGATAGTGGTCGACGGCATTCCGAACCGTTCCCTGGAGCGGATCGATCCTTCCACCATTGAAAGCATTACCGTACTGAAAGATGCTTCGGCTGCCATTTACGGTTCGCAAGCGGCTAACGGGGTGATCCTGGTAACGACGAAACGTGGTTCTGCTGAAAAAATGGTCGTCCGGGCCGATTATACCGCCGGCTGGTCGAGGCCCACGATGCTGCCCGATATGACCAATGCCGCTCAGTATGCCGAACTGGTCAACGAGGTCGATTTTTACGATAACCGGCCCGCGACCTACAGTGCAGAGCAGATTGCCACCTTTGCTTCGGAGACTGACCGCTGGCTCAATCCCGATACCGACTGGTTCGGGGAAGTGCTTAAACCCTGGTCGATGCAGCAGAATATAAATCTAAGCATGTCGGGGGGCACAGAGAAACTGCAGTCGT
>JBMOLL010000107.1:0-42700 GCA_049325415.1 Bacteroidota bacterium
TCACCCTTTCTCACCCTTCTCACCCTTCTCACCCTTCTCACCCTTCTCACCCTTTCTCACCCTTCTCACCCTTCTCACACTTCTCACTCTTCTCACTCCTCCCCCTGATACTTCTTCTTCAGGTACTCATAGGTTGCCATCTGGGAGCGTACAAGCGGTTTGTCATTGACGATACGGATGTTGTACATGTTTTCATCGATCTCACAGGCCTTGACATTATCCCTCAGCTGGATGTCGAGGATGTCGAGCAGTTCCTGTTTGATCTCCTCATTATAGATAGGATAAACACATTCAATCCGCCGGTAGAGGTTTCTTTTCATCCAGTCGGCTGAACCGAGGAAAACCCGGGTATCGCCGCCGTTATGGAAGACAAAGACCCGTGCATGTTCGAGGAAGCGGTCGATGATCCGGATCACCCTTATATTTTTGCTGTAAGGCTGGTAGGGCTTCAGTATACAGACCCCTCTGATGATCAGATCGATCTTGACTCCGGCTTCACTGGCCTTGTAGAGAAGATCCACCATGTAGGGATCCTGGAGTCCGTTCATTTTTAAAAGGATATAGCCTTTTTTTCCTGCCCTGGCGTGGCTGATTTCCTTCTCAATCATGGTATTGAACTCTTCGAGGAGATTGAAACCGGGTATCAGAATGTGTTCGAAGTCATAGGTGTGTTCCTGATCTTCAAGATGGCGGAACAGATGTTTGATTTCTTTTACGAGGGCCTTGTCAGAAGTGAACAGGCCGTGATCGGCATAAATCCTTGCCGTTTTTTCATTGAAGTTACCGGTCCCCAGGTAAACCTGGGTTTTCAGTTTCGACTCTTTACTGCGGATGATCAGGGCCAGTTTGGCATGCACTTTAAGCTTGGGTATGCTGTAGATGATCTTGATCCCGGCTTTCATCATTTCGCTGGCGTACTGCAGGTTGGCCACCTCATCAAAGCGGGCTTTCAGTTCAACGAAAACAGTAACTTTTTTACCGTTTTCCGCTGCTTCGATCAGGGTGTTGATCACACTCGACTGGTCGGCCACACGATACTGGGTAGCTTTAATCTCTGTGACATCCGGATCGCGTGATGCTTCCTTTAGAAAACGAAGGAAGTACTCAAACGACTGGTAAGGCAGGTTGATCATATAATCCCTCTTATTGATCAGTGCTGCAATGGGCGTTTTTTCAGCATCCAGATCGGGTATGGGCAGGGGAGGGAGTTTTTCGATTTCCAGATCGGGTGCAAGCGGGTTCGGGAACTTGAAGAAATCCCTGAAATTGTGTGTACTTCCACCTTTAACAAGTATATCCCGGGATAGATGAAATGTATCGATGAGGTAATGCAGCAGATTGAGCGGCATTCTGCGGTCGTACTGGAAACGGTTGGCTTTACCCAATGAGCGCTGAGAACGGAGCTGTTCAATAGCATCAATCAGGTCCTCTCCTTCATAGTCGTCGTATTCCAGATCGGCATCCCGTGTCAGCTTGATGGAGTACCAGTCCTTCACGGTATAGCCTGGAAAAATGGCATCCACATGCCGCATAACCACGTCTTCAAGGAACATGATATAATACCGGCCGTTATCTTCGGGAAGTTCAATAAACCTCGATATCCCGTGATCGGTGGGGATCTTGACAAGCGCATAGCGTTCCCGCAGCGAGCTTCTCAGCCGTCCACGTATTCCCTCTTTGCTGACCAGCTCAAGGGTAAGGTAGATGTGACCCGTTTTCAGGAAGGGGCGTACCTTTTTCTTCACCAGGAGCACCGGCTGGATGGAGGTCAGGATGTCGCCATAAAAGACCTGCCGGATATACTCTTCCTGATCTTTGGTAATCACGGCATTGTAATCGAGGAGAAATATATTGTTCCGTTCAAGTTCGGGAATGATCTGTTCCTCAAAGACCTTGTGAAAAACAATCTGCTGGGCAGAAACCATCTTGTTGATCTTTCGGATCACTTCGGCGGGATTGAAATTTCTGACCTGGTCGGGTAGGTTTATCTGTTGCTTTTCGAGTTCCCTGTAATAACTCATCCTTACCTGGTAGAACTCCTCCAGGTTGTTGGAATAGATCGCCAGGAACTTGATCCTTTCATAGATCGGCAAGGAGGAATCCATGGCCTCCTGGAGTACCCTGAAATTAAAGGAAAGCCAGCTTATATCCCTGTTGAAATAGCTGTATTTGCTCATGAACCGGCGGCGATTAATTAACAGACCTGTTGCCCTTTTCCATACAAGCCAGTTTTCGGAACAGGGGCCCCGGCAGGGAGACACACTATAGCTTTAGCTGGGTTTATGGTTTCAACAGGTCCGTATGCAAATATAAGATTCTTTTTAATAGCTTGAAACAGGGAGGAATAAAGGGAAAGGGGGGAGGAGGGTGACCGTTTACCGATATTTCGCCGGTTTTTTCAACTCTTTTTCATGCTTTTTCATAACTTTAGTAAGTCGTAAATCTAAACTCCGTTAAATATGGAAATATTTTCAAATCCTGCAGTCATCTGGTTCCTTATCGGACTGGCTTTTCTGCTGATCGAACTGGCCTTGCCCGGCCTGGTCATCTTTTTCTTCGGCATCGGTGCCTGGATCACTGCCCTGGTTTGTGCCTTCACGGATCTCAACCTGAACTGGCAGATCCTGATCTTCATGGTCACTTCCCTTCTGGGCCTTGTACTCCTGAGGAAGTATATCCGCCGGAAATTTTTTGATAAAAAGGATGAAAAGACCGAAGACCAGCTGGAGGAATTTATTGGGCGGCCTGCTAAAGCCCTGGAAGATTTTGTAGATGGCGAAGGCTATATCGAATTCAAAGGTTCGCAGTGGAAAGCCGAAGCGGAACAACCGGTTAAGAAAGGCGACAGCCTGGTGATCACCGCCAAGGATAGTCTGAAATTAATTGTCAAACACAAATAAATATTCAATGGAAATGACAGCATTAACCCTCGTGTATATCGGCCTGATCATCCTGGGTCTGATCCTTTTTTTCTCCTCCATTAAAGTGGTTCCCCAGCGATCAGCAATGATCGTGGAAAGACTGGGGAAATACAGGACCACTCTCCAGGCAGGTTTTAATCTTCTGTTTCCCTTTATCGACCAGGTTCGCTACAAGCATACGCTTAAGGAGCAGGCCATCGATGTTGCCTCCCAGATCTGCATCACCAAGGACAACATTGCTGTGGAAGTTGACGGCATATTGTACCTTCAGGTTGTGGACCCTGTCAAAGCATCTTACGGTATTGATAACTATAACTTTGCATCTATTCAGATTGCCCAGACTACTATGCGAAGTATCATCGGTAAGCTCGAACTCGACAAAACCTTTGAAGAGAGGGATACCATTAACAATACCATTGTAGCGGCAGTTGATAAGGCCAGCGATCCGTGGGGTGTAAAAGTGACCCGTTACGAGGTTAAAAATATCACACCTCCCCAGAGTATCAAGGATGCAATGGAAAAACAGATGAGGGCCGAAAGGGAAAAGAGGGCCATTATTGCCGAATCGGAAGGTACGAAACAGGCCAAGGTCAATGTGGCCGAAGGGGAGAAGCAGGAACTGATCAAGAGGTCGGAAGGTGAGATGCAGCGCAGGATCAATGAGGCCAAGGGACGTGCTTCCGAGATTGAAGCTGTGGCCCTCGCAACAGCGAACGGGATCAGGGCGATTGCCGATGCCATCAATAATCAGGGGGGCAAGGATGCCGTGAACCTGAGGATCGCTGAACAATACCTGGGCGAATTCGGGAAACTGGCCAAGGAAAGCAATACCATTATCCTTCCTTCCAATCTTACTGATATCTCAGGCATTATTGCCACCGCCACCTCCGTATTTGAGAAGACGAAAAAGTAGGAACACTCCATTAACATAAAGTCGGGCATCTGGAATGTCCGGCTTTTTTTGTCGTTTCAGGAAGACTTAGCCACTCAGAAACAGATCCCCAGCCGCAGGGAATGGGAGACAGGCTTCACTTTATTGGAAAACACCCCGATGGCATAATCCTGCTTGAATTCATAAAGCACACAGGCAGAGATCCTTTTGTACATCGGGAACTGCAATCCTGCCTGCAGGGAGAATCCGGCAAACAGATGATCAAAAATGGTTTTGCTGTAGGTGACAACCTGCGGGTCGGAAAAAATATAATTCAAATACGTGATCTCCGGACCGGCTCCCACAAAAGGCCTGACATATTTTATCGGCGCTGCATAGATCACCGGCAGCGAAAGTGACAGCATGCGCAAATAATGGTCATTTTCGTAAACATGGTTCACCATCCTGTCGGAGACGGAATATCGGACCGTTGGCTGAAAGGAAAACGCACTTGCCGACAAGGGGTGATCGTAACCGAGTGAAAGCGTATACAATTCAAGACCGGATGAATCTCCATAAACGCCTGTAAGGTTCTCTGGTATCAGGAAATTCTGATGGTAAGAGCCGGCTGTAACAGTGATCCGGTCACAGGGCAGGGGCCTCCACCGGCCTCCGTTGTAAATCTTTGTCATGTTGGACAAACTTGCGTTGTTTCTCCTGACAAGCGGCACAAGATCTTCCATATAGGGCTTATCACCGGTCAACTCCAGGAGCAGGGGATGGATATTGTCATTCCTTTTCTCCGGTACAGCGGTGAGGATGCCGTTCTTTTCGAAATAGAATATGGAGCTGTTCTTGGTGAAATGTTTGTAAAGTGTGAGTTCGCCCTGCTTCAGCTCCATCATGAAGACGTTCTGTGTGGAGTTCATATTTACCAGCATTTTGGACACATATTTCCTGCCGTCGGGAAGACGGTAATATTCCACCTGTGCGGGGAAGTATTCAACGGGCTGGCCTTTTTCATAAACAAAGATGCTCCTGCAGTTCTGGATATCCCCCTGGTCGAGCAGGCCGGGATTATTGAGCTGACGATGATCACTGAAGACTATCAGGCTGCTCTGGGCGTGACCAGCCTGAAAGAGGATACAAAGAAGTGCAATAAAAAATACGGGTTTCATGGAGTTTTAATTTGTACCTAAAGTTAAAAATATTCGTTAAATTCAGGTTCCAATTCCAGACAATGAAAAATAGATCAACTTTAAGCGCATTTATTCTGCTTACTGCTTTCATTTTTACCGGAGGACTATTCGCCCAGGGGGGGCTGAGTGAGGGTTGTATCATCACTGAAGGCGGAGGTGAGCTCTGCGGGTGGATTGATCTGAAAAAAAGCCAGAGGAACAACAGCATCTGCTATTTTACGGAGGAAAAAGGTGGAGAACTCACGGCTTATGCTGCCGGGCAGATTGAAGGCTATACCATCAGCGGTCGTATGAAAAAGTTTTCCAGGGAGGTTGATATCGACGGGGAGAAAAAAAGGGTATTCCTTAACCAGCTCGTCGACGGGAAAGTCGATCTGTTCAGTCTCGAAGAGAACGGCACCGTCTATTATCTAATGGAAGTGGAAGGGCAAAGACCGGTACAGCTGAAGCAGATCACCAAACAGGTGGAGGGCCCCGATCAGAGTTACACCATCCAGCTTTACCAGTACATGGGTCTGCTGAAAGCCGCGATGGCAGATTGCCAGGAAGTATTTCCGCAGATCGACCAGCTCCGGCTCAACAGGCCCGACCTCGTTAAACTGGCAGAAAGCTATCACAGCTATACCTGCCTCCCGGGCGAGGAATGTCTTATTTATTCCGATAAAGGAACGCCGGGACTGTTTTACCTCTCACCTGTGCTGGAGTTTTCCCGGTCGACAGTGGGCATGACACAGACGGTTGACGACCGGCAGCTGGACTTCGCACCCGTCCTACCGTTTTCAGGCGGTCTTTCGATCAGCGTGCCCCTTGTCCGGAAATGGAACGAACTGGATATTGAAGCCGGAGCCATGCTCGGGAGCAGGACCATTGGCGCCACCTTTTCCGAAACCGATGGAAGCGATTCAATTGTTCACCGTTTCAGTTTTGATAACGGCTATCTCAGGACTAACTTGGGTCTGCGCTTCAAACATCCGCTCGGAAAATGCATGCTGACTCTTTACGGAGGTTTGATCCTGAATGTAAACAGGACCTTTGAAATAGGGAATGAACAGGATTATTACACCGACGGCCTGTTCAAATATACCCATGTTTCCACGACCATTTATTATCCGAGCACGATGACGGGCTTCTCTTTTTCCGGAGGACTGATCTTCCCCGTGGCCGGAGGTCATTTTGCGGGCATTGAAGCAGTGGCCGGTTTTATGGGCAGGGAACATCCGCTCGATCAGGTTTTTGTGCTTTCCAGCCGTTCTTTTGCGATCAGGGATCAGTGGGCCGGGCTGAAACTGTCGTGGTATTTCCCTTCGAAAAATTAGATCCAACAGCCTCAGAAATTAAAGCTCAGGGAGATGTTATCCTGGGTGATATATCCGAAAAAATCCAAATTTTCAATATATTGACCGATTCTGTTGTACATTAATGAGAAGGAATATGGCCCTCTGTCATAACTGCATCCGATACCAAGGTTTACAACATTCCAAAAGGGAAAACGGTACTGAAAGTTAAGGTTTCGGATATCTGACTTGGAGGAGATGTAT
The DNA here is from genome assembly GCA_049325415.1 of Bacteroidota bacterium. Lineage (GTDB taxonomy): Bacteria > Bacteroidota > Bacteroidia > Bacteroidales > JBMOLL01. The sequence continues at coordinate 6,530 of JBMOLL010000107.1, forward strand.
CCAAAACCGGTACCCCACTGACAAAAAACCACGGCTCTTCCAATTCTGGCGTTAGCCCTGAAACTACCCAGACTAAGGATGAGTGAAGTCATCCTGCTGATGGAATCATCAGGGATCCTGTAGCCAAAGGAAAGGGTGGGATGATATGTTACTATGGAATGCATGATAGGGACATCTAATGAAAGGAATCCAAGGAGGGATGTACCCTGGTAATTTTTCGGATGCGGATCTGTCTTATAGCTAACATAGAATGTTGTCGGAGCATAGCCCAATGACAGGTTGATCCGGGAATTGATCAAAAATAAGGACTTGTTGTTGTTGTACCGATTGACAAAACCTTCCAGGTCATATTGCCGGTATCCGAGATACCTGCCTGTCTTACTGACAGCCGGTTTTTCTGAAGCAGCTTTTATAAGCGAATCGGAGCGGTTTTTAACCGACTGATGATCACGTCCTGATGGCAGGCAAATCAGGGCTGAATCAACCTCAATATAATAAAAAGCCTTCTTCCCGGAAAACAACCGAAGCAGGGTCATTTCGCCCTGCACAACTTCTTCCAGAAAAAACCTGGACCTGCTTCCTCCCTGCTCAATCCATCTGGAAATGTACCTGTTCCCGCCTGCAATTCTGTATTCAGAAACCTGTTCCGGCGTATAATATACCCGGGCATTTTTTTCAATAACACAGCAGGTCCGACAATTCATTTCGGTACCCTGGTCAACAACAGGGGCATTACTGATATACCTGTTGCTAAGTTGAACGTATCCTTGCTGCGCATGCACCACGGTTCCCACACAAAGAACCAGGGTCCACAGGAAATGAATTTTCTTGTTCACGACTTATTTTTATTGAATATAGTTTTTATCTTTAAAGATAATCTTTATCAGCCATGAATTCAACATTTCTGAGGTCTCTGATGGCATTCGTTGCCATCCTTATATTTTTATCGGGGGAACTTCACGGACAAAAATGGCTAAAACCGGGTTACATCATTTCGGAAGATGAGGATACGATCAGGGGTTATATTAATATCAGGAAGAGCCTGAGAGATGATCATTACGTCTGGTTCGGTGCCGGAGGCAAAAATTCTCTGCGCCCGGTGGAGGCGGAAGCCGTAAAAGGATACCGGCTGGACGACGGGCTGAATATGGTCAGCCGGCAGGTCACCCTGAACGGTGAAACCCGGACCCGCTTCGTGGAATACCTGGTAAACGGGATTGTCGATCTATACCTCATCAGCGAGGAAGGTGACTACCTTTACCTGGTGGAGATCGAAGGAAAGGACCCGGTGGTTCTCGATGACAAGTTCAAGACCCTCGAAAGGGATGAGGATACCTACCAGGTGAAATCGCACCAGTACATCGGGGTGCTGAAGGCAGCAATGTCCGACTGTCCGGACGTTTTCCCCCAGATCGAGGAAATGACCCTCTCCCCGAATAACCTGATCCGTCTGTCGAGGGATTATCATCAGTATATGTGCAAACCCGGAGAGCCCTGCCTGGTCTATCAACGCGACCCGATTAAAGCCATGTCGGTTTTCAGTCCGGAAGCCGGGGCCGGCATGGGTTTTATCCGTCTTTTAGCCACTTCAGGCGGAGAGAAAGTCAGTATGCCGGGTAAGCCCTTTGTTTTTGCAGGTCTCAATACCTGCATTCCCGTTTTTCGTGGACTCGATGAGGTAGATGTGGAGCTCAGCATTGTGGCAGGCCAAAAAAGCTACTATGGCGAATACGTTGTGTATGACGACCTTTACGAATATGTGCGGATGTTTGACTATAGCTCCTTTTCACTGATGAACTCCGTGGGCTTTCGCTACAAGACCCAGGCAGAGAAGCTAATTCTTTCCGCTTACGCAGGTATAGTGCTGGATATCAACTTCAGTACAGAGCTCAATGGTTCCTACGACCGCTACTACCAGGATGAGTATGTCGGGAATATCGCCATTCCGGTGAATTTTTACTCCGGACGTATGGGCGGTCTGAGGGGCGAACTTACGCTCTTCACCCCGGTTTTGTACGACAATTTTTTGAAATTCTCCGTCGGAGGTCAGGCTCTCTTTGCCAGAAAGCCTTTGCATATTATTTCCTCCTTCACGGATGAATACCGGATCACCGAATCGACGATATACATCAAAGCCGGCTGGTGTTTTTAAATCCTTACCCTGTTATCCTTATTACCGGGTGTTCTGTAATGGCCCGCTTTGCCAAAAACACCTTGCGGGTGAGGACCGGGATACGGTATTATTATCCTTTAAGCCACATCTTTTTCACGGCTTATGCCGGACCTGAACTGGCAGTAAACCTGGGCTATGCCTATGATCTGTTATCAAGTATCTCGGGTACTCCCGTGGTAAGCCCCGATGTATCGGGGAACCGCTATCCCGGCATAACATCCGGGGTTGAATGCTACGCCGGAGTAATGCTTCCGCTCTTTTCCGGTTAAAACTCACTCTTGAAGGAGGCATTTCCTATAACGCATTGACCTTTTCTGAGGAAAAAGCCCTGGAAGAAAGGTATCAGTTCGGCACCGTAAAGAGAACGATCTGCCAGGCCAGGTTTGTTCTGAGTTATCAGATCAATCATTACACATTGAAATAATGTGCATATAATCAAAGAATTAAATAAAAATGGAAATTCAAAGGTTAAAATAATTATAAAAATAGTTGTATTACTATAAAAATAGTAATAGCTTTACCATATGAAAGAACTGACAAAGGCAGAAGAACAGGTAATGCATTTTCTATGGGAGATGAAGAAGGGATTTCTCAAAGATCTCGTTGAAGCGTTTCCCGATCCGCGTCCGGCTTATACCACCGTATCCACGGTGATCCGGGTGCTGGTGAAAAAGAAGTTCATAGGATACAATACCTATGGAAAGGTCCACGAATACTATCCGCTGATCAGCCGGCAGGAATATTTCAGGCACCATGTAAAGTCGATCGTCAGTAACCATTTCGACGGTTCGATGGTGAACTTTGCCTCCTTCTTTACGGGAGACAGGGACCTGGATCTTTCCGAACTGGAGGAGATGCGCACATTGATCGACCGGAAAATCGAGCAACTTAAAAAAGAGCAGCCATGAGCACGGTCATTATTTATCTGTTGAAGGCAGCCCTGACCGTCATGATGGTCTGGATCATTTATTCGCTGATATTCAGCAGGCTGACATTTTTCCGTTTCAACCGTTTCTTTTTGCTCGGCGGGCTGGTCTTTTCTTTCCTCGTTCCGTTAATTCCGCTTTCATCCCCGGGGATTGAAGTGGTGGTTCCGGCATTTGATGAAGGATTTTTTACCGGGGCTCCGGATCAACCGGCTTCTCAAGCGGTTTCGGAAAACCAGGGGCAACCGGCGTTCTGGCTGGATGCCGCATTATTCATCTGGTTGGTGCCGGTCTTGCTTTACCTGGTCCGTGCTGCATTTCAGTTTTTCCGATTAAGGCAGATGTCGCAAAGAGGACAGGTTCTCCGGCGTGGTCGTTTGCGCCTGGTGATCCTCGGTGAACTTCCCTCTGCTTTTACTTTTTTCAGGTCGGTTTATATCGATCGTTATACCTACCGTAACCGATTGATGCCGGTGATCCGGCATGAATGGGTTCATGCCCGTGAGGGCCACTCTCTGGATCTGTTATTCATGGAAACAGCCTGTGCATTATTGTGGTTCAATCCCTTTGTCTTTCTTCTGCGAAGGGCCGTACGGGAAAACCTCGAGTATCTTGCCGATGAACGGTCTTCCCGGGGCACCCCATCCCTGATCGGGTACCTGGAAGTGCTTCAGGGTGAGCTTCTCAGGAGTCATTCCCTGGCCTTCGCCAGCTATTTCAATCGTTCCACATTAAAAAAGCGAATCATGATGTTAACAAATAAAAGATCCGATCGCAGGCTCCGCTGGAGTTATCTGCTTGTATTACCTCTCCTGGCCCTCGTACTGATGGCATTTCATAAATCGGCTTCCGGTTTGCCGTTAAGCGGTGAGCCTTCCGGAAAGACCCTGCTGGTACTGCAGACCCAGGGTGTGGATAAAGGATTGCCTCACGTATTTCCGCTGGGAAGCGAATATCGCAACGCCATTACCTGGAACTACGGGGTAAAGGCCAAAAACCCTGTTACCGGTGTCGTAACCGAGCATGGCGGGGTGGATATCAAAGCTCCGGAAGGTACGCCTGTGTATGCCACGGCCGACGGAGAGGTCAGTAAAGTGACTGAAAACAGCGACTGGGGCAAACTGCTGGTCATAAAGCATAAAGACGGTTATATGACCTGGTATGCTCACCTGAGTGATATTTCAGTCAGTGAAGGTGCTGTGGTGAAAGCCGGCGAAAAAGTGGCCAGCGTGGGCTCCACAGGCAAATCAACTGGTCCCCACCTTCATTATGAAGTGAGGTTAAAAGGGGAAAGAGTTGATCCGAACCAGTATTACTGATATAAGTCGTAAAAATAAGGCCGGCAGTAGAGCTGCCGGCCTTTATTTTCTGTTCTTCGGGAACACTCAGATATGGATCACTTCGCCATAGGCTGCAGCGGCTGCCTCCATGATGGCTTCCGACATGGTCGGATGGGGATGGATAGCCTTGATCAGTTCCTGCCCGGTGGTCTCCAGTTTTTTCGCAACGACCAGTTCGGCGACCATCTCGGTCACATTGGCGCCAATCATGTGTGCGCCAAGCAGTTCGCCGTATTTTGCATCAAAAACAAGTTTCACGAATCCGTCCTTGGCTCCGGCTGCTGCTGCTTTCCCGGATGCCGTGTAGGGAAATTTACCTACCTTCACCTCGTACCCGGCTTCCCGGGCGGCTTTTTCGGTGAGTCCGACCGATGACACCTCCGGGGAGGTATAGGTACATCCCGGAATATTTTTATAATCGACCGGCTGCGGGTGATGCCCGGCAATTTTTTCCACGCAGGTTATTCCTTCCGCCGAAGCCACATGGGCCAGTGCGGGGGTGGCAATGATATCTCCGATGGCATAAACGCCTTTGACGTTCGTACGATAGTACTCATCGACCTTAATCCGACCCTTTTCCACAACAATGCCCAGTTCCTCCAGCCCGATATTTTCAATGTTCGGCGCAATACCGACCGCAGAAAGCACAATCTCTGCTTCCTGAACTTCCTCTCCTTTGGGCGTTTTTATCGTTACCTTACAAAGTTTTCCTGTGGTATCAACTTTTTCAACGGTGGAGTTGGTCAGGATCTTCATCCCCATCTTCTTAAAGGAGCGTTCCAGCTGTTTGGAAACTTCTTCATCCTCCAGAGGTACTACGTTGGGAAGGAACTCCACCAGGGTGACATCGGTGCCCATCGAGCAATAGAAATTCGCAAACTCACTTCCGATGGCCCCCGAGCCTACTACGATCATCGAGGCCGGAAGTTTCGGAAGGGTCATGGCCTGCCGGTAACCGATCACTTTTTTACCGTCCTGCTTCAGGTTGGGCAGTTCTCTTGAACGTGCGCCCGTGGCAAGGATAATATGTGAAGCTTCCACAACTGTGTTTTTTCCTTCCGCATCGGTCACGCTTACCATGCCGGCTGATTTTAGTTTACCCGTTCCCCTGATCACATCGATCTTGTTCTTTTTGAACAGGAACTCAATACCCTTGCTCATGCCTTCGGCCACACCACGGCTGCGTGCGATGACTTTTCCGAAATCGGGATGTGCTTCGCCTGTGAGAGTGATCCCGTAATCGGCGGCGTGTTTCATGTAATCGTATACCTGGGCACTTTTCAGGAGCGATTTGGTAGGGATGCAACCCCAGTTCAGGCAGATGCCGCCGAGCGATTCTCTTTCCACTACCGCAGTTTTCAGGCCAAGTTGGGAGGCGCGGATCGCTGCTACATATCCTCCGGGACCGCTGCCGATGACAATAAGGTCGTATTTCATAATTGTATGAAGTTAATTATAGAATTCGTCTGTATAACAACCAAACTGAAAAGGGGTTTACCAAAGAATAAAAAAAACCGGAAATTCCTGATCATTTCCTTTCCAACAGCTCAAGCAACTGCTTATATTTTTCTTCCAGTTCACTGATCCTGGCGACCTCCGATCTGAGCTCCTCGTTTTCCTTCCGGAGCTCATCTATTTCAGCTTGTTGTTCCTGAATCGCCTTGTTCATTACAGGGATGAGTTCCATCTGGGAAATCTGGTATATGCCCTCCTGCTCATTATAGGATACCATACGGGGATAAACTTCTTGTACTTCCTGGGCAATATAACCTGTACGGCTTATGCCCGGAGAATCATTATATTCAAAATCGACGATACGCAACCTGGAAAGGATGTCAAGTCCCGACATGGCTGTACTTTCAATGTTGTGTTTTAGCCGGGCATCCGAACTGCTTACCAGTTGGACGCTGGCATTGCCGACAATGGCCAGTCCGCCCTTAAATGTTCCGGCTCCGTTATAGAAAGCGATCATATAATTGGTGCCGCTTCCATCATCAGCTCCGGCCTGTATGCTTAATCCGCCGTATGATGAGCTGTTGTAATCCTTAATGATCCGTGCAGCAAAAAGATTGGTGGAGTTATCGTAGACATCGAGCTTATAACTCGGTGTTGCTATGCCGATTCCCGTGTTTCCGTTAGCGAGGATAGACATTCTTTCCAGAGAAGTGGTATAAAAACGGATATCAGCTGCTTCCTGGGCATAAAGGCTGAGATCGCCGGTACCCCTGTGGTGTATTCTGGATTCGGAATTGGCTCCGGAACTGTATCGGATCAGCCTGAGTGAATAATCGGTGTAGGTATCGTCTCCGTGAAGATCGATAAAGGCATATCTGTCTCCGCTGCCCAGAAGATTCAGTTCCAAAGCGGTTGAGGAAGTGGAGAGTCCGCCCCTGAGTATCATGGATCCGTTCACATCAAGCATTTGTTGAGGAGTGGAGGTGTTGATCCCGGTATATCCGTTTTGAAGTACTGTAACAGCATTGTTCGGAACCGAATAGGTTCCGTTCCCTACAACAAACAGTGGGTCAGTTCCTGTCCACGAGGTTGACGTTCCACTGATTATGTTATACCTCCCGAGTACAAAGGACTGGTATGCCTGGGCTGTAGTATGATTCCCTGATGATGTTGCATAATCACCTGAAGCATTGGTACGATAGCCAATAGCCAGCGACCTGTAACCAGATGCTGTATTGGCTACACCCATGGCGACTGAGCCCCCATTGGTTGCCTGGCAGCCAAAGCCCAGAGCCATTGAGGCAGAACCGGATGCGGTATTGTTCCTCATAACGGGCATAACCTGCGGAGGATCCGTATAATTCCCTCGGTTCCCGATGGAAATGGAACTACTTCCTGATGCCACGCAACGGGAGCCAATGGCATAACTGTCGTTTTCCCCGCTGGAGTACGCGCTCATTCCAATAGCAAAGTTACCTGTTCCATTTTCTGTTTTAGCACCACGTCCGATGGCAAAGGAATAATTTCCTGATGCCGTGGTATAATCTCCTGTTGGCATATAATATTCATCCAGGCCTCTCGATCCTATGGCAAAACATCCGTCACCATTGGCAACAGCATGGTCTCCGAATGTATATGAACCGGTTCCAAACGACTGGGCCATATTGCCCATGGCGTAGGACTTTTCACCGAAGGCGATGGCGGAGTCACCAATAGCAGTGGAATAAATCCCCCTGCCTGTTGCCCTGAATCCCATGGCCTGTGAAAAGTTACCTATGGCTCGCGATTCAAATCCCGTGGCAAAGGCATTGGTACCCACACTGTCCGGACTTTCAACCAGTACCCGTCCTGCCATGAAGGCTTCTTTCTTGGGGTACCATAATACCCTGGCTTCACTATTTATTATATCGGCACTTTCGGCAGCGGAGATATTAAAATAACTGACGGAATCGCCTTTATTGGAATTTTTATATCCGCCAACCGCAAATCCGCTTTTAACGCCTTTTACCTCAGACTCATCAATGTAAACCCTGACTTTTTCGGGTGATACATCCAGCAGATCGTATCCGGCACCTTTTGTATTGCGTGAATATCCCCCTACCGCAAATCCGCCTTTGACACCCTTCAGGGCAGGATCATCAGGAATAAAAAACTTTACGCTGTCTGTCGACAGTTTCATGATTTCCCATGGTTCACCTTTGCTGTTCCTCTGATAGCCCCCGACTGCAAAACCGCTTTTGGTACCCTTTCCCGGTTCTTCTGAAAGAACATTTATTCGGACACCCTCGTTATAGACGCCTAACATCACGATACCATCTTTATTTCGTATCTCGAAAATCGGATCGTCATCACTGGCATTGGAATTACTCTGAAGTAAAACACTATGGTTGGCAGGGTCGAACTGCAGGTAGGGTACCTGCTGTGCATACAATGCATAGGGGACAGCCATCATTTTTGAAGTGCCCAGGGGGATGTAGGATGAACCTCCGTTCTGGTCGATCTCAGTCTTGAGGTAATAGGTTGATTCTCCCCAGGTGATATCTGAAAGACTGCCTGAAAGCACCGTGCCTGCACCAATTTCGATTGAAAGAAGGCCGAGCGGACTGGTCCGTATATCATGAAATTCTGAATAGATGACCTGACCGTTTTCACTGTTTTTCAAAATACTGATCCTGACAGAGATGTCGCGGTCAGTAATGGGATTCCCATCAGCAAAGCGCAGGATCGCCTGGTAATTGAAGGAAGGCGGGTTTTGTGCATGAAGAGACAGGCTGAGGGCAGAAATAAGTACACTCCATAAAAACTTTTTCATGGCAGTCAGTTTAGTTCCAGGTTGTTTAGTTACGGGCACAAATTACAGGTGAGCAGACAGGTCGGGGTGCTCCTCCAGGGCCCGGGCCGATAAAAGTAGTCAGTGGCTTTGTTATTTCCAAATTTTAATGCCTTCATTTGTAGCTGGTTCTGAAGATAATAGTTGGAAACAGGTCTTAAAACAGAAATCCCCTCATCCAGGAAGGAGAGGGGATTTGCTCTTTTTAACGGGAATTTCCGCCTTATTTTTCGTAAGCTGGCTGCGTGACTTTTCCTGCAAAAACGATGGCAGAACTGCTGTTTTCCCGGATGGCGAAGAAGAAGGGCCGGTTGAATTCCAGAACAATGGTCTCATCACCTCCGACCGAGGTGGTTTCGAACACCACCGCTGTTACAGCAGCAGCTTCGGTGCCTTCCTCGTTCACATCGATATAGGTCTTGTGAATGACATCGGAGATCAGAAGTGGAATGGAGCTGATACCGCTGAAGTCGGCCATATCCGTAAAGGCAATGCCCAGTCCCATCGCCTGAAGATCTTCAGCCAGTGAACGGTCGTAATCGAATTTAAACTTCGGCAGGGAAACCTGTACCCTGGGTGCGGAACTCAGCGCTGCCGTCCATTCGGTCCAGTTCTCACCGTTCAGTTCTCCCAGAAACGCACTCAGAGAGCTGTTATAGGCGGGAAGGAAAAGCAGCATACTGAATTTTTCATCCTTGTACGGCAGTTCAACGGCTGAAAATTCATCCGTCATCGCATATTTGAAATTGCTTTCGGTAAGCATCATTTCCACATCGGCGTATTTGCTGCCGTCTTCATTGTAAAAGGCTTTGGTCTGAGTTTCATCCTTATCAAACTCCACCTGCCATACGCAATTGAAATACAGGGCATTGATCAGGATCATCCGGGTGGCGGGATCGAGCTGGTCGACTATTTCTGTAATCTTTTTATGCGTCTTGTCGCTGACCCAGTTGTTGATTTTCTCAATGGCATCGGCGGCCATGAAATCCTGTTCAATTACCTCGGCACCGTAATAGGTAGTATTGAGATCGATGAAGCCCTGGATGACAGGGAATCCTTCCTGGTACCATACCGAATTCGCAATCTCGAGCAGGTTTCCGCTGCTGTTGGTGGTAAGCACCTCGATGAGTTCCTTCGTGATATTATTCACCTCTTCACGCGTGAGCCCCACATAATCGAAAAGCTCTTCAAAGGCCCTTTTCGTGGAATCCTCGGCCCCGTTATAGGCCATGCCCAGGGCAAGACTTACAGAGGTCGGGGAGATCATCACATTGGGATCATCCTCATTGAGCAATACCTGCTTCAGCAGTGCCAATCCGAAGTTGTTGTTGGTCTCAACGACCACGGCCGACTTTTTATTATAGTCGAATACCGGGTCATTCTCTTTGATGTTGCATCCTGAAAAGAGCAGGATCATGGTAATTATCGGAATGAACTTTTTCATAGTTATGATTTTTATGCAAGATGGGAGAGAGAGAAAAATGGTTGCGCGAAGCTCCGACGCAACCCCAGGTGGTTCTTTTGCATCTATAAGCAAAAGTAAAAAAAAGTATTGGTGCAGCATCCTGCCAATTTGCTTAATTTTATGTCGAGGGAGGAAAACCGGATTGGCAGAAAAACTTGACATATTGCTCAGGGGCTGCAGAAGAGGTGACAGGAAGAGCCAGGAACAACTCTACCGTCAGTTTTCTGCTGCTATGTTCGGATTATGCCTTCGCTATGCGTCCGGAAGGGAAGATGCGGAGGACATCCTGCAGGAAGGTTTTATCCGGGTCTTTGAGAAACTTTCGCAGGTGAAAAATCCCGAAGCCTTTCCCGGGTGGATCCGCAGGGTGATGATTAATACGGCCCTGGAAAAATACCGGAGCGAGGTGGTCCTGCAAAAAGTCCAGGCTGAACTGAAAGAGCAGCCTGTGGTTGCAAAGGAAGAGGCCTTTGATCAGCTGACGGCTGAGGAGCTCACGGGCCTGATCGGCGAGCTGACACCAAAATACAGAATGGTATTTAACCTGTATGCGATTGAAGGGTATAACCATAAAGAGATCAGTGAAATGCTGGGGATTTCAGAGGGGACATCGAAATCCAATCTCTCCAGGGCCCGGGCGATTTTACAGGAAAGAATTAAGAAATTATACGGAACAGCAGTACTGAAATGAACATGGAAGAGCAGACAACAAGGGGAAGTCTCGGGAAGAAGATGCAGGATTTCCGGGAAACACCGCCCGACAGGGTCTGGGAAGGGATTGCTGCGCATCTTGATGCCGGCAACGGACGCCGCAGGTTGGTCTTCTGGATCACTCTTGCTGCAGGTATTGCCCTGGCCCTCACGGTCGGGCTGTCGGTGAACCGCTACCTTACAGGAAGCCGGGGTATGGAAGAACTGGCTTCAAACGGACGCCGGGAACTGCCCGGTTCCGGTCCTACCGGCGACAGCACCGGAAATAGGCACACATCAGTAGTTCCGGATGTAAATACTGAGGCAACCGGGCAGGTCCGGACGCTCAAGCCGGAAGAAAAACCACAGTCTGCCCCGGCAGTCAGCCGCCGCGATAAACCCGCCGGGGGAAAAGTCATTCCGGCAGTTTCGGTTCAGGGGGATAAATATGCCGATCTCGAAACAGCGATCGTCCCGGCTGTGTCCCGTGATGATCAACAGCAGGAGGGGGAGTACGTGGTTACTGACAGTGAATCTGCACTTGCGTCGCTGACAGAGACCCCGGAAAACGAAGAGCCTAACCTGCCCGCCGATAGTGCCGGCCTCGTGATCATTACCGCTGATGCGCTGAAAGATGTTCTGCCCGACGAAGAACTCCTGGCCGTAGAGCCGGAGTCCAAAACCAACTGGTCGATAGCAGCTGTTCTGTCGCCACTCTATTCCTACCGGGATGCCGACGGTTCTCTCGCTTCCAACACTCTGCTTAATCAGTCGGAGACAGGCATGCTGGCCTATGCCGGTGGGGTGAGGGTGGCCTTTGGTGCCGGTGACGGTTTTGAGGTGGAAACCGGTTTGTTCTATAATAAGATGGGTCTGATCGTGAGTGATATTGAAAGTTTCTATGTCAGGGCCCTGAATACGGAGGCCACCTCCGGAATGGATAACAGCGACAGGGTTTTTGAACTGAATAATTCCATTGGCAATATTGTTCCCAATTCCGGGATCCCGGTTATGAACAGTTATGGGGGAACTTCCTCTTTCCAGATGGATTACCTGACCGATCCCAGTGCGCTCTATGCCAAATTACTGCCGTCTTCCGTCCTGCAGCAGAGCCTTGAATACCTCGAGATCCCCCTGAACCTAAGATATACCCTCCTCGATAAGGCTTTTGAGCTTCAGGTGATCGGAGGTGTCAGCACCAATGTTCTGGTAGGTAACAAAGTGAGCCTGATTACCGATGAGGGCCTGGAAGACTTCGGCCATGTGAGCAATATCCGGATGGTATCCTATTCCGGGAATGCCGGGCTGGGTATGATCTACCACCTGGGCGATCAGCTCTGTCTGAACCTGGAACCCCGCTTCAGGTACTTCCTCTCTTCGGTAAATACCGGTTCCATGGCTTCAACACGCCCCTATGCCTTCGGATTCTATACCGGGCTGAGCTATCTCTTTTAACCAGTTTTTTCGCTTCGGGCATACTCTTTTCCCTTCAAAACACTAATTTTGCGCTTTACCAAATAACAGGTGCAATGGTCAGGAAGGGAAAAGTGTGGTTAAGAAGCAGGCTGACGGCGATAGCATTTACCGTCCTGGCCGCCGGAATGCTGGTTTTTGCGCTTGTACTTTCGCAAAAGGGTTATGGCGGAACGGAACCGGAACAGGCAGCCGGACCTGAAACCCGCCAGGGAATGGCAGCCTTCCCCGTTGACATGCCCGATACCGTATTCTTTGCAGGTGAGCGGATGCCACTGGAGTATTTTGATGTCAGGGAGGCGCTCGATCGTGAACTGATGTCGAATACCTATTTTCACTCCCAGACCATGCTGCTCATTAAAAGGGCCAACCGGTTTTTTCCGGTTATTGAGCCGATCCTGAGTCGCTACGGGATCCCCGATGATCTGAAATACCTGACTCTCGCCGAAAGCGGTCTTGCCAATGTCGTTTCACCGGCCGAGGCGGTCGGTTTCTGGCAACTGGTGAAGGGTACGGCAAAGGAACTGGGGCTGCAGGTGGATGAGCAGGTCGACGAACGCTATTCCGTTGCCCGGTCAACCGAGGCAGCCTGCAGGTATCTGCTTGAATCCTATGCAAAATATGGCAACTGGACCATGGCTGCGGCTTCATATAATGCAGGACGCAAGGGTGTCGACCGGCAGATTGAACGACAGAAGACAGAAGCCTATTACGACCTGTTACTTAATGAGGAGACCGCCCGTTATATCTACAGGGTGGTGTCCTATAAACTCATCATGGAAGATCCTGCCGCCTTTGGCTTTTTTATCCCCCAGAGGGAACTCTACCAGGTGATCCCCGTTGATACCGTGATGATCAGCGGAGCTGTGGAAAATTTTGCGGATTTTGCCTTTGCTCACGGAACCAATTATAAAATACTCAAGGCGCTCAATCCCTGGTTGAGGGATGTGTCGCTGGCCAACCCGGAAGGACGGCGCTACCTGATCGAAGTGCCTGTGAAAGGAGCGCGTACTGCCGCATACACCGGGATAAGCGGTGAGTGAATGCACAGAACAAATCACTGGCGGTTTTGTTAATTCCGTCAGATATACAAACCGTAGTCATCAGTGTCATCATCATCTAAAAACAGGATAGCTGTTCTGGGAGCGAGGGAACACAATCTCAAGAATATCGACGTGGAGATCCCGCGTGATACCCTTACCGTTATCACAGGGCTGAGCGGAAGCGGAAAATCATCCCTGGCTTTCGACACGATCTACGCAGAAGGACAACGCCGCTACATCGAAACCATGAGTGCCTATGCCCGTCAGTTCCTCGGCAACATGGAACGGCCCGATGTGGATAAGATCACGGGACTTAGCCCGGTGATCTCCATCGAGCAGAAAACCACCAATAAAAACCCCCGTTCGACGGTCGGAACGGTGACCGAGATCTATGATTTTCTCCGCCTCCTTTATGCCCGAGCCTCGGAAGCTTTTTCCAGGAACACCGGTGAGAAGATGGTCAAGTATACCGAGGAGCAGATACTGAACCTGATCAGGGAACAGTTCGACGGCAAAAAGATTTATGTCCTTGCTCCGGTTGTTAAGGGCCGTAAAGGCCATTACCGGGAACTGTTCGACCAGATCCGTAAAAGGGGCTTTCTGCATGCCCGTGTCGACGGTGCAATAAGTGAGATCGTTCCGGGAATGCGTATCGACAGGTATAAGAGCCACGACATAGAGATCGTCATTGATAAGCTGGCCGTTAGCGATAAGGAGTCGGAGCGCCTGAAGAAATCGGTGGCCACGGCAATGAAACAGGGGACGGGGATCACCATGATCCTCGAAAAAGACGGGGATTCACCCCGGTATTTCTCGCGCCAGCTGATGTGCCCCACCACGGGTATTTCCTACAATGAACCCGCTCCACACAGTTTTTCCTTTAACTCTCCACAGGGAGCCTGCCCGCGCTGCAACGGGCTCGGGCAGATCAGTGATGTCGATATTGACAAGATCATCCCCGACCGGAAGAAAAGCATCCGTAAAGGCGCCCTCGAACCGGTGGGGCCTTATAAGAATGCACTGATATTCTGGCAACTGGAAGCTATTGCCACCCGTTACGGATTCACTCTCGACACCCCGGTGGAGGATATTCCGGAAGAAGCGCTGAACTGTATCCTGAACGGATCCGAAGAACCCCTGAAGCTTCATAACACGCCGCTTGGTGCTTCATCGAACTATTTTCTGAGTTTCGACGGGATCATCGCCTACGTGCAGAACCAGTCGCAGGAAGCCTATAACCGGGAGGAACAGAAATTTGCCCAGCAGTTTATCCGGAAGGTAAGCTGCCCCGAATGTAACGGGGCCCGCCTGAAACAGGATATGCTCTATTTCCGGATCGACGGAAAAAATATCGCCGAACTGGCCGCAATGGACATCCTCTCGCTGTCGGCCTGGTTCGATGGTCTGGAAGACAGGATGTCGGAGAAGCAGCAGGCGATTGCGAGGGATGTGCTCAAGGAGATCAGGAGCCGCATCGGCTTCCTTATCGATGTAGGGCTCGACTACCTGTCGCTGAACAGGAGCTCACGCTCGCTATCGGGCGGTGAGAGCCAGCGGATCAGGCTGGCCACCCAGATCGGATCGCGCCTCGTCAACGTGCTTTATATTCTCGACGAACCCAGCATTGGTCTGCACCAGCGCGACAACCGCAAACTGATCCAGTCGCTGCAGCAGCTCCGCGACCAGGGGAACTCCGTCATCGTTGTGGAACACGACCGGGACATGATCCTTTCCGCCGACCATGTCATCGACCTTGGTCCCGGAGCAGGCCGTCACGGCGGTTACCTGGTGGCCCAGGGTACACCCGGTGAGATCCGGGAAGGCAGTTCCCTCACCGGGGAATACCTGAGCCATCTGCGCATGATCCGGATCCCCGATAAACGCAGGAAAGGCAACGGCAACCAGTTGGTGCTCCGCGGGGCAACGGGTAATAACCTTAAGAATGTGGACGTAAGCTTTCCCCTGGGATGCTTTATCTGTGTCACCGGTGTAAGCGGCAGTGGAAAATCGACCCTGATCAACGACACCCTTCAGCCCATCCTCAGCCGCAAGCTTTACCGTTCGGAAAAGGAACCGCTGCCTTACCGGTCAGTAACAGGGATGGAATTTGTCGACAAGGTCATCGAGGTCGATCAGTCACCGCTCGGCCGTACACCACGCTCCAATCCGGCAACCTATACCAACGTGTTCAGCGATATCCGAAAGCTCTTCGAGATGACTCCCGATGCAAAGATCAGAGGTTTCAAATCAGGCCGGTTTTCCTTCAATGTGAAGGGTGGACGCTGCGAAGCCTGTATGGGTGCAGGGGTGCAGACGATTGAAATGAATTTTCTGCCCGATGTTTATGTGGTCTGCAAAGAGTGCAACGGGAAGAGGTATAACCGCGAAACCTTGGAGGTGAGGTATAAGGATAAGAATATCAATGAAGTCCTCCGGATGACCATCAACCAATCGGTCGAGTTTTTTGCCAGTGTGCCATCCATCCTTCGGAAACTGAAGACCCTGCAGGAAGTTGGTCTGGGTTATATCACCCTCGGTCAGGCTTCCACCACCCTTTCGGGAGGGGAGTCGCAGCGGGTAAAACTATCAGCCGAGCTGGCCAGGAAGGACACCGGGAAGACCCTCTATATCCTGGATGAACCTACTACCGGACTGCATTTTGAAGATGTAAGGGTCTTGCTGGAAGTGATCAACAGGCTGGTGGAGAAGGGGAACACCGTGATCATGATCGAACATAACCTGGACGTTATCAAGGTGGCCGACTATCTTATCGACCTGGGCCCGGAGGGAGGGGCAGGCGGAGGAGAAATTGTAGCCACGGGAACACCCGAGGAAGTGGCGAAGAATAAAAAGAGCTATACGGGTGCCTTCCTGAAGGAGGAACTGGAAGCATTTCTGGAACAGATCCGCCTGGGAACTTTCAGGAACTAGTCGTTCTACCCGGCCGTTTTTCATCCTCATTTTGCTCCAAAAAGCTCAATTCTCAGGCTTGTCCCGGTTCATATTGCATTTTTTTTTAATTTAGTCACTTGTATTTCATTGAAAGATTAAAGAGAACAATATGAATTCAAGGGAAGATAAAATCAAAAAAGCATTTGAACAACGTACCTGGGCGGAGATCAAGACTTCCGATTCCTGGCAGATTTTCAAGGTGATGTCGGAGTTTGTGGAAGGCTTCGATAAGATGGCCAGCATCGGCCCCTGTGTGTCAATCTTTGGTTCTGCGCGTACGAAACCCGGTACACCTTATTACGAACTGGCAGAGGATATCGCTTTCCGGCTGACCCAGAAAGGTTACGGAGTGATCACCGGCGGAGGACCCGGTATCATGGAAGCAGGGAACAAGGGAGCGCGCCGGGGCGGTGGAAAAAGTGTGGGACTGAACATCACTCTTCCCCATGAGCAGAGTTCCAATCCCTATATTGATAGCGATAAGCTGATTACCTTTAAACATTTCTATGTTCGGAAGGTGATGTTTCAGAAATATGCCCAGGGCTTTATCGTGCTCCCGGGAGGTTTCGGAACCTTCGACGAATTCTTCGAATCTGCCACGCTGATCCAGACCGGAAAGATCGGCCGTTTCCCCATCGTTCTTGTTGGTAAAAGCTTCTGGAAAGGGCTGGTTGACTGGATCCAGGAGATGGTCCTGGCAGAACAGCAGAATATCAGTGCCGACGACCTCGAACTGTTTACCGTGGTCGATACCGCCGAAGAAGCTGTTGGAGTGATTGAAAGGTTCTATACGAAATACCTGCTGAGTCCGAACTTCTGATTCAGGTGCAGCCCGGTTATGTTAATAAAAGAGCCGGAGAGCAAAACTATAATTTTGTACATTGAGCGAAAATTATAAAAATCAATGGTTAAGGAGCTTGTAACACTGCTGGCAGCCGCTTATCTGCTGATTGCCGCCCAGCCATATAACCCCAGGGTCACGCTCGAAACCAGCGTGAACAGCGAGGTTACTGCCGGTACCGAATTCCGGGTGACCGTTCGGATCGATAAAGGGAACCTGAACGAGTATTCAAGATTTTCCCAGGAGTTGCCTTATGGCCTGACTGCGGTGAATATCAGCTCACCCAACGCAGATTTTGCCTTTGAGAATCAACGGGTCAGGATCATCTGGCTCAAACTCCCCGAAGAAAATGAAATTACGGTGGAATATAAGATCAAAGTGCACGACCGGCTGAAAGGAAAGTTCAGCCTGGGGGGTGAATTTGCCTATATTATGGATGATGAAAGGAGTTTTGTGCGGATCTCTCCCACTGTTGACCTGACGATTCTTCCCAAACCCGGCCTCGATCCGGCACTTGTGGTGGATATCAGTGATTTCAGGAATGCCGTAACACCCGACCAGGCCTCACTCGTGGTGAAGGATTTTGCCATGGCCATACGTCAGGAGCCCGAGGTTTTGCCGACCGGCGAGGTTCTTGTTCACCTGATTGTACGGAACCCGGAAGGAAGTACCTATATGAAGGTGGAGGAAATGCTGCCCAGGGGATATATGTTTGAAGAAGTCGAATCGGAAGGTGGCATCGTTTCCTATGCTGCCAATCAGGTGCGTTTTATCTGGATGAAACAACCGGCTCACGACCCGATGATGATCACCTATAAACTGGTCCCAAAAGCCGGGGAAACCCAGGAAGCCATCAATCTCAGCGGCTCCTTCTCCTATTCGGCCAATGGAAAGAGTGAAACAGTGCCTTTTAAAGAGCTTGCGGTTAACCTGACGGCTCTCAGCCGGGAGCAGCAGTTTTCACTGCTGCAACAGGGTGATATCCCGCAGACAGCCATGAGCACGAAAACACAGAATGTAAAGCCGGTTGAGCCGACCAAAACAAACGAAACAAAAACACAGACCACAAAGGTTACTCCGGCCACAGGTTCCCCTTATGCTGCCGGATTGGAGTTCAGGGTTCAGATCGGCGCCTACCATGTCCAGGTCGGTACGGGATATTTCAGCAGGCTGGGGATCACTATGAAAGTGAACGAGGTCAGGGAAGATGGCCTGAACAAGTACACCATCGGTCCTTTCAGTACTTACGAACAGGCACAGGCTGTAAGGGAAAAGATCATGAAGGAAAACCGGATCCGCGATGCATTTGTGGTAGCCTATATGAACGGGAAAAGGATCACGATTAAGGAAGCGAGAGGCAGATGACCGTCTGCCGGGAATAAAGGATGAAGAGCAGATTCAAATACCTATTGCCGCTGCTTATACTGGCGGTACCTGTATTCCTGAATGCCCAGGAAACAGATTATGAGGATCTGCTTCAACGCGTCGACACGGTTGAGAATCCAGTATATAAACCGGTAATTGCCCTTGGGTATGGAACAACCAACTTCAGGGGAGATGTGCGGAATTCCTACCTCAATCCGGCCATTTCCAATCCCTCCTTTAAGGTTAATGCCTCTACCTTTATTGATCACAGGCATTTTTTCCGGGCGAACTTTTTTTTCCAGTACGGACAGTTGAATGGCGTTACAAGTTCATTCAGCGATATAACCAATAACCTGAACTTCTCCACCGATCTTTATACGGTTGGTGTCGGAGTGGATTATGATTTCGGTCATCTGATCAGGCCCGATGCACTGGTTCGTCCCTACGTGGCCATCGGGATCGGGAATATCAGTTTCAGTGCCAAAGCGGATTTGAAGGATGCCGCGGGAAATGTCTATTATTACTGGAACGACGGTACCATAAGGTCGGTCGACCAGGCAAGCGGAGGCCTGCCTTCGGTCATCCTGCACCGCGATTATACCTTTGAGACCGACCTGCGTTCCATGGAGCGCAATGTATACGATCTGGGTAATTACAGTCAGCGGACCATGGCCATACCGCTTGAGGCTGGAGCTCAGTTTCGTGTGAGCGACCGGTTTTTTTTCCGTATGGGGATGGCCTGGAACTATACCTTCAGCGACTACCTCGATAACGTGGCTTCCGAGGGCACCCATAATGTTGGTGCAAAGGGTAACGACAGTTACGTGTACAGTTACATCTCACTTCATTTCGACCTGTTCTCAGATCCGAAAACCAGGACCGTTGAACTGCTCTATGCGGATATTGAGCTCGACCCGGTTTTCTATGATGATGAGGACGGCGATTTCGTGCTCGACGGAGCCGATCACTGCCCGGGAACGCCGTATGGTGTTGAGGTGGATACCCTGGGTTGTCCGCTGGATACCGACCTCGACGGGGTTCCGGATTACCAGGATCAGGAGGCAGGTACTGCTCCCGGTGCCTGGGTCGATGACAACGGGGTTACTTTAACGGAAGAGGCTTTGCTTGCAAGGTTGCACAGGGAAACAGCCATGGAAAGGAGCGAGGTGCAGGATTATTTCCAGAGCCTGAGAGACAATTTTATCATGGTTAAAGCCGAGAAGATCCCCGAAAAATACCTCTTCCTCGATATGAACAAGGATGGCTACATCTCTTACGAGGAACTGCTGAACGCAGTTGACCAGTATTTTGAATATAAGCTGGAAATAACCCTCGATGAACTGAAAGAGTTCAACAGGTTCTTCTTTATGCAGGCTGAATAGGCTTACTTGATTTTGTGCAGGCGGTCCATCTGCCGCTGCGTGTCTTTCCTTTTAATCACTTCCCGTTTATCATATTCCTTACGTCCGCGGGCCAGGGCAATATCGAGCTTGGCATAACCGGAATCCGAGATATAGATCCTCAGTGTGATAATGGTAATACCACCTTCCTTTACCTTACGCTCCAGGCGGTTAAGCTCTTTCCTGTTCAGAAGGAGCTTGCGGTCACGCGCAGGCTGGTGGTTGTTATAACTCCCCCAGGCATATTCGGAGATCTGCATCCCTCTGACATACAGTTCTCCGCCTTCAAAAAGGCAATAGGAATCAACCAGGCTTACCTTGCCCAGCCGGATCGATTTGATCTCTGTTCCCTGTAATTTGAGACCGGCGGTGAATTTCTCCAGGATCTCATAATCATGCCAGGCTTTTTTATTCTTTATGTTGATGGTATTTGCCATTTTCAGTTTCCAAAGGTACTAAACTCTTTGGTAAGGGCAGAGTAGAGCAGGGTCATAATCTGGGAAAAAACCACGTAAACTGTCAGGGTCAGGAGCAGCGTGATTATCAGGTATTGCCTTTTGCGATCGGCCGGGATCCGGAGAAGGATGTCGATACCGCGCCAGAACACCAGTACGGAAAAGGCCGATACCACCAGGATAAAAAGCAGGGGAGGGAAGAGCCGGGTGATGGCAAGGAGGATAAAAAAGGGCACGCTGGAGTAGGTGACCAGGGCAAAACAACTGCGGTGACGGTTCGATTCATCCAGGTTGACCGCCATGCGAAAGGCGATCCAGGAGGAAATGACCGTGGTGAAATATATGATGCCGAATTCGATCAGGGCATTTATCAGGAGGTAAAGGGAAGAAAAGACAGGCGAATGCAGATTGTTGAAAAGCGTACCGAAGAAGGTGAAGATTCCGATCAGGATCGCGTAGGGATATAGGACCTGTTTCTTAAGCTCCCGGATCGACAGGTTTTCCTCACGGATAAGCTTCCATTCCTTTGAGCTTGAGGTAATAATATTGACTGAACGGTAGTACAGCTTCTGGATATTCATCTTCCGGTTCATTACAGCGCGTAAAAGTACAAATCTTTTATTCCCTGCTGTAAAAACCTGTTTCAAAAATATTCGGACCCGGATAAAACAGCCTCTCTCCATGGAAATCCTATCTTTGTTACACGATGACTACAGCCGGAAACTATAATATGATCACGGTCCTCGGCCATACGGCGGCGGGGAAAACGGCCATAGCCGCCGGCATTGCCGCCCGTCTCGGGGGAGAGGTGATCTCGGCCGATTCGCGCCAGGTCTATCGTCGCATGGATCTCGGTACCGGCAAGGACTACGGCGATTATTTCGTCGATGGTGTCCAGGTACCTTCTCACCTGCTCGATATCTGCGATCCGGGATATCACTACAATGTTTTTGAATTCAGAAGGGATTTTTCCAGCACCTTTACGGCCATCCGCTCTCGTGGAAATTTACCGGTACTCTGCGGAGGGTCAGGCCTTTACCTGGAGGCGATCCTTCGTGATTACCGGATGGCCGATGTGCCGGTCAATGAGGAACTGAGAGCGGAGTTTGCCGGTAAAAGCATGGAGGAGCTTACCCGGATCCTGGCCGGGTTGAGGGAACTGCACAATACCACGGATACCGTGAACAGGAAAAGGGTGGAGAGAGCGATTGAGATTGCCTGGTATGAAAGAGATCACCCTGAGGACAGGCTTGTCCTCCCGGAACTCCGTCCGCTGATCACCGGGGTTAGTTTTAATCGTGAGTTGCGACGGGAACGAATCACCAGCCGGCTCCGGCAACGGCTCGAAGAAGGGATGGTGGAGGAGGTAAAGGCCCTGCTCGATAGCGGACTTTCGCCCGCCCAGCTAGATTATTACGGACTGGAATACCGCTATATCACCCTTTATCTGTCGGGAGAACTCGGATACGAGGCGATGTTTTCCGCTCTTAACACGGCCATACACCGTTTTGCCAAAAGGCAGTTGACCTATTTTCGCGGCATGGAACGGCGGGGTATACCCGTGAAATGGCTCGATGAGGCCCTGACGGAAGAAGAGAAGATCCGGCAGGTGATCGACTGGTTCAGATCTACCTGAATTCCCAGCTGATGTGGAAAAGGTAGTACAGCAAACCGCCGGCAAAACCCAGGTTGAGGACGGTGAAGATGTAGTTGTAGCTTATGCGCCAGTCTTTAATGGCTCTTCTGATCATAATTCCCAGGTTCGGCAGGAAAAAGGCCGATACCGAGAACAGGGTAAAGACATTGAGCACCTTCTCCTCGGTTACCTCTTCGCTTGGATCGGAAGTGGGGGAAGCGAATAGCACCAGGTAGGCCAGTACCATGAAACATGCGAGGTAAAAAAGGTAGGAAAGCTTCAGTGATACGGTGGATACGGGCCTTTTTTTGTGTATTCTGAAAGGTTTGAGAATGATAATGCCGACGATATAGACCAGCATAAAGGCAGCTACAAAAATAAAATGGAGTAAAAAATTCATTCTTCAATCCCTTTAAGGATTCCAAGTTACAAAAATTGACGAAAAAAACGTTGCGACTTATTAACCGAAGGGCTGCCTCAGTCCGTATTGGTCTGAAGGCAGCCCTCGCTGTAATGCCGTCCGGCTCAGTTCGCCGGTGTTTACTTCAGGTACCTGTCCAGCCAGCCTGCAAATTCCCTCTGCCACAGGATGGCGTTCTGCGGCGACACCACGAAATGGGTTTCGTTGGGGAAGAACAGTAATTTGCTGGGTATACCGCGGAGCTGGGCCGCATTGAAGGCCTGCATCGATTCGGTATAGGGGATCCGGAAATCCCTTCCTCCGGTGACGATCATGATGGGCGTGTCCCAGTTCTGAACAAAACGATGTGGCGACCAGGCATAGGATTTTGGTGTCGGCGACTGCCAGTAAGGTCCTTCGAGGTCGTGGTTGACAAAAAAGGTTTCCTCGGTAGCGGTATACATACTTTCAAAGTTATAGATCCCGCAGTGGGCGATAAAGGCCTTAAAGCGCTTATTATGATTGCCGGCAAGGTAGAATACGGAGAAGCCGCCGTAGCTGGCTCCCACGGCACCAAGCCTGTTTTCATCGACCCAGGGGTCTTTTTTGACCTCATCAACGGCGGTGAGATAATCACGGATATTCTGCCCGCCGTAATCTCCGGAGATTTCGGCATTCCATTCCTGACCAAAGGTGGGCAGGCCCCGCCTGTTTGGCGCGATGATGATATAGCCATTGGCAGCCATCATCTGGAAATTCCACCGGTAGGAGAAGAACTGGCTTACCGCGCTCTGAGGGCCACCCTGGCAGTATAAAAGGGCCGGGTACTGTTTCGTGGAATCGAATTCGGGCGGGTAAATGATCCAGGTCAGCATCTTCTTGCCGTCGCTGGTATTGATCCAGCGTTCTTCCACCTGTCCCATTTCGATATTGGCATAGATCTCGTGGTTAATATCGCTCAGTTGCCTTTCTTCACCTGTTTCCACGTCAACCACAAACACTTCGGTAGCCAGCTGCATGGACATTTTTTCAGCGACGATCTGCTCACCGGCCAGGGTAAAGGCTGTATAATCGTGAACACCTTCGGTGATCTGGTCGATATCCATGGTCTCCGTATTCATCCGGTAAATCTGGAAGGTGGCATGGGTTCCGCTGATAAAGAACAGGGTCGAGTTGTCGGCCCAGGCAATGTTGGAGACATTCTGGTCGAAAGTGGCGGTGAGGTAACGGGTTGTTCCGCTGCTCAGATCCATGAGCATCAGGCGGTCCTTATCCGCTTCGTAACCGGGGGTTTCCATGCTCTGCCAGGCAATCCGGTTGCCATCGGGGGAGAAGCGGGGATATTTATCATAACCGGGATTATCGGAACTGATATTCCTCGTTTCACCCGTTTCCAGGTTATAGAGATAAATATCGGAATTGGTGCTGACCGCGTAATCACGGCCATGCAGCTTTTTACAGGTATAGGCGAGGATCTTCCCGTCGGGACTCCAGCTGATCTCCGACTGGTCGAAATACGGAGAGAGCGGCGCATCCCATCGTTCACCGGGCATAATATCTGTCCCTTCCCCGATTTTTTCACTGCTGTAGGGGGCAATGAAGATATGACTGTAGTACTCGTCTTCGAAATGATCCCAGTGACGGTACATGAGATCTTCAATGATCATCACTTCGGTATTCGGGAGATCGGGGTAGATCTCAGCAGGGGTCTTTTCGGTCTTGACACCTTTATAATAATAGATATGACTGCCATCGGGACTGTATTCAAAGCCGTCAATACCTCCGGGGATATCCGATAACTGCCTTACAGCTGATCCGTCGGGCCTCATTTCCCAGAGCTGGACGGTCCCTGATGCGGAACTTAGGAAACCGATCCTGCTTCCGTCGGGATACCAGCGTTGGTTAAAGCAACTGTTCAATTCCGGGGTAAGGTTTATGGCTTCTCCCCCCGAGAAAGGTACGGAATAAATGAAGGAGCGTCCCTTGTTCAACGCAACGTCGTATCTTCTGACGTTGAAAAGCACGGTTGCTTGATCAGGTGAAAGCTGGTGATCGCTGACCCGGCCGAATTTCCATAGGATCTCCGGGGTCATGATCCCGCCCCTGATCTCTTCTTCACTAAGCTTTCCGGTGTAATCTCCGGGGATGGTCTCTTCCTTTTGCTGGCTGCAGGCACTGAACAGTAAAAGGACTAATGCCGGGATGATCAGGTTTCGTAGCGTCATAGTTGTTGTTTTTGGGTTCAAAATTTTGCTAAAGGAATGAATTCCGTATAAGAATCCCCTCGTTTTTTCTGTATTCTTCAGCATTAATAAAATAAAAACCGCCGAAGTAAACCCTGGTTTACTTCAGCGGTATAATATTTGGCACAAAGTTTCACTGCTGGGCTTTTACAAGCTCCTCTTTAATTTTTGTTTCCAGTTCTTCGGCCAGCTCCGGATTGTCCCTGAGCAGCAGTTTTACGGCATCACGGCCCTGTCCTAAGCGGGTTTCCCCATAGCTGAACCAGGAGCCGCTTTTTTTGAGGATGTTCAGTTCAACTCCCAGGTCAACCAGTTCACCTGTTTTGGAGATCCCTTCCCCATACATGATGTCGAACTCGGCCTTTTTAAAGGGCGGTGCAAGTTTGTTCTTTACAACCTTGACCCGTGTACGGTTTCCCTGGATATCTTCTCCGTCCTTGATCTGGCCCACCTTCCTGATGTCCAGACGCACGGAAGCATAGAATTTAAGGGCATTTCCTCCGGTGGTGGTTTCAGGATTGCCAAACATCACCCCGATCTTTTCCCGTAACTGGTTAATGAATACGCAGGTGGTATTGGTCTTATTGATATTGGCGGTCAGTTTCCGGAGTGCCTGCGACATCAGCCTTGCCTGGAGCCCCATCTTCGAATCGCCCATCTCACCTTCAATCTCGGCTTTGGGCGTAAGGGCGGCTACAGAGTCGATAACGATGATGTCGATGGCTCCCGAACGGATGAGATGATCGGTGATCTCCAGTGCCTGCTCACCGTTATCAGGCTGGGAGATATAAAGATTTTCAATGTCGACCCCCAGCTTCTGGGCGTAAAAGCGGTCGAAAGCATGCTCGGCATCAATAAATGCGGCAATACCTCCATTTTTCTGGGCTTCGGCAATGGCATGGATCGCCAGGGTGGTCTTCCCGGACGATTCGGGTCCGTAGATCTCAATCACCCTTCCGCGGGGATAACCTCCCACGCCCATGGCAACATCCAGACCAATCGATCCGGTACCGATCACGGGAACTTCCATGACGGCCGTATCCCCCATCTTCATGATCGCACCTTTTCCATAGCCTTTTTCGATCTTGTCGAGGGTTAGCTGGAGCGCTTTCAGTTTTTCCTTGTTTACATTGTTCTGTTCGTTCTGGTTGCTCATACCTCTTTTTAGTGGTTAATGTGTTAACTCGTCAAAAAATCTGCCTGGTATGGTCGTTTGTTTTGACTTTATCGATAATCTTTTCAATCTTGCCGTCGGCTGAAATAACAAAACTTTTTCTCAACACGCCTTCATACGACCTGCCGTACATCTTCTTTTCACCCCAGGCGCCGTAAGCTTTTAACACGCTTTTATTCTCGTCGGCAAGGAGAGGGAAGGGCAGGGAATATTTGGTAATGAACTTCCGGTGAGCTTCCTCACTGTCGGTGCTTACTCCCAGAACTTTATACCCCTTGTCCAGGTATTCCTGGTAATTGTCCCTGATATTGCAGGCCTCTGCTGTACATCCGGGAGTATCGTCCTTCGGATAAAAATATAGCAATAACATCGAGCCCCTGAACTGTTCGAGGCTTACTTCGTTTCCGTTCTGATCCTTACCCTTGAAGGAAGGGGCGGGATCTCCGACTTTCAGTGTTACCATAATCGTTGCGTAAAATTACAAAGTTTGACTTAATCGCCCTGCCGGAATTGTCATTCTTTATTAACAATCGGGCCGGACAGGGATAAACATTAATTTACTATTTTTGGGGAGCTGTTCTTCCGAACAGAACAGTGATTAAACAGTTCAGCAGCCATTATGTTTAGATCATTCCCGCACTTTAAAATACCTGTTGTGATCGTTTTCGCGGTCCTTTTAACCGGAAACCTTTACGCACAGCAGACTGAGCAGAATTTAAGCAAACTGAAGGAAGAAACGGCGGCCCGCTTCAGCGCCGGGGATTATCCGGAAGCCCTGTCGGGATTCAGGATCCTGATGGAGCGCTATCCGCGTGATCCGCTCTACCAGTATTATGCCGGAACCTGCCTGGTAAAACTGAACCTTGAACTTCCCGAAGCCATTACCCTGCTGCGCTTTGCCGTGAACAGCGATGTGCCTGCCGATGCATGGTATCAGCTGGCACTTGCCTGTCAGAGGGAATACCGTTTCAACGATGCTGAAGAAGCTATAAGGGGCTTCCGTGATAATGCCAGCCGGCAGGAACTGAAGGCCGTCGATACCGACCTGTTTCTGGCCTCTGTCGGCAAAGCCCGGGAACTGACAAAAACCTACAATCCCTACGAAGTCCTTAATGTGACTTTTATCCGGCTCAGCGATTCGACCGATTACAGTCAGATCAGGATGCGCGGGGGGAACCTCACCCGGAAACCGGAGAGCCTCTTTGCCGCCAATGAGCCGAAAGATGATCTGAACAGCCTGATGTTTATTCCTCCGAAGATTGAAAAGAATGATGATGTGTATTATGCCGGTCTTTCCAAATCGGGGAAGGGCGGATACCAGCTTTTCAGAGTAAGAAAAGGGGTAAAGGCGGCATGGTCGGCCCCGGAGGAACTGCAGGAACTTAATACGGCCGGCGACGAAATACTGCCTTACTATGACCCCATCGGGAAGGATATTTATTTTGCCAGCGACGGCCGGCCGGGTCTGGGGGGCTTTGATCTCTACAAATCGCATTACGACGCGGAGAATGACAGCTGGTCGGCACCAGTGAATATGGGCTTTCCGGTGAACTCCTCCGCAGATGAGTACCTGCTGCTTCCCGGATCGGACCTTGGTATGGAAATGTTTTTTTCCACCCGCCAGGGGACCGACAGCACCACTACGGTTTACCGGGTGCACTTCAGTGAGCCAAGGCAACCGGTGGGTTCGGACGATCCCGGACGGATCATGGAAATCGCCACCCTCGGCGGAGTGGCTGCCCGGTCGCTCGAACAGCTCGAACTGGAACTGGCAGCGAACAAAGAACCTGAGACCAGGTACATGGGCGAAACAGAAAATATAGTGGAAAACGAAGTAAGTGAAAAGCCTGAAGAGTACCAGCGGATCGTTCCTGCCATTCATCCGACAGCCAGTACGGCCTATCAGCAGACCCTGACCCGGGCCCTTACGCTGCAATCGGAAGCCGATTCACTCTCCGGTCTGGCCATTGCCGCCAGGGTAAAGGTCAGGGACTCGGACGATCCCAACGACCGCTGGCTCTACCAGAAACAAATCCTGGTATGGGAGAAAAGAGCAGCCGATGCCCAGGCGGTTGCCGACAGCTGTTATGCCGTTTTGCCTACACTCGATCGTTCTGAGCCGGCCAAAGAGCTTCCTGCATCCATTGAAAAGGATAAAGAGGTCGGGGACCTTACGACATATCGTTACCGCCAGGAAGAAAGTGGCCAAAAGGAGCCTGTGGGTGTAAATGGCGAACCGGGAGAAGTGGTGAAGGAGGTTGTTATTGAAAGTAAAGAGTCGGAGCCGGCAGTGCCCGAAGTGATCAACCGTTTTGAGATCCTGTCGGCCTCACCCTACAGTGCCGGCGATCCCATCCCCCTGAATGTGCCCCTTCCCTCCGGGAGTTTTTACCGGATTCAGCTGGGAGCATATAGCAAAGCCGTTGCACCCGATGCCTTTGGCGGTCTGTCACCGGTCACGGGGGAGGAATTCCCGGAGCGCGGACTGATCAAGTACTATACCGGAAAATTTTCTCGTTATGCCGATGCCGATAAGGCACTTAACCTGGTGCGTACCAGCGGATACCCCGATGCCTATATTGTGGCATGGTACAACGGAACACAAATCTCAGTCGCCAGGGCTAAAGAACTTGAACTTTAAAAGAGTTTAATAACTTTATTTTCCCGGATGTGGAATAGGCTTTTTTTTGTTATATTTGAGAAGGTCAAATCGTTGTAATATGGCAGATCACTCTACCAGCAAACCGGAAAGACTGACCTCCGACAGGCGGAACGAAACGCATATGGCGGTGCTTGTGCTTCATAATGATCATGTGAATACCTTTGATCATGTGATGGATGCCCTGGTTGATATTTGCGGGCATACCAGGATCCAGGCCGAGCAGTGCGCAATGCTTGCCCACTACAAGGGCAAATGTGAGGTCAGGAACGGGGTGAAGGATGAATTGAAGGAGATGAGGTACGAACTGATTGCCCGCGGTTTAAAAGTGACCATTAACTGAGTGTTCAGTCATGGCAAGTATCATTATCCTTATTCTACTCGGAATCCTGTTGTTTATCATTGAATTCTTCCTGATACCGGGAGTTACCATCGCCGGCATTGGCGGATTTATCCTCACCGTTTTCGGCGTTTATAAAGCCTTTGCCGATTTTGGTCCGAATACAGGCATCCTTGTTCTGGCTATAACCCTGGTTATCAGTGTTATCGTGATTATTTTTGCCCTCCGGGCCAGGACCTGGAAAAGGCTGATGCTCAATACGGATATTCACAGCAAAGTGGACGAAAACCTCACCGAGGAGCAGGTGAAACCCGGGGATACGGGGATCACAATTACCCGCCTCGCACCCATGGGTAAGGTGGAGGTGAACGGGGTGGTCACCGAAGGGAAATCGGTGGAAGGTTACATCAGTGAACATGTTAAAATTGAAGTGCTTGAGATTGAAGGCTCCCGTCTTATTGTTAAACCTGTAAACTAAAAGAATATGGATTTTACCTGGATTATTATTGTCGTTGTGTCCATCATCGGACTCTGGATCCTCCTTTATTTCATCCCGATCGGTCTGTGGTTTACCGCCCTGCTTTCGGGTGTACGTATCTCCCTCCTTCAGCTTATCCTGATGCGCTGGAGAAAAGTCCCGCCGACGATTATCGTCCGTTCCATGATCGAAGCCCACAAAGCCGGTCTGAAAGAGATCAAGAGGGATGAACTGGAAGCCCACTTCCTGGCCGGAGGTAAGGTTGAGCAGGTTATTCATGCCCTGGTATCGGCCAATAAGGCCAATATTGCCCTTACCTTTAATATGGCTACCGCCATTGACCTTGCAGGACGTAACGTGCTGGAAGCTGTTCAGATGTCGG
The DNA here is from genome assembly GCA_049325415.1 of Bacteroidota bacterium. Lineage (GTDB taxonomy): Bacteria > Bacteroidota > Bacteroidia > Bacteroidales > JBMOLL01. The sequence continues at coordinate 36,250 of JBMOLL010000107.1, forward strand.
TAAATCCCAAAGTGATCAATACGCCTCCCGTAACCGCAGTTGCCAAGGATGGGATCCAGCTGATTGCCAAAGCCAGGGTAACGGTCAGGGCCAACATTAAACAACTCGTGGGTGGTGCCGGAGAGGAAACCATTCTGGCCAGGGTCGGTGAAGGTATCGTTTCCTCCATCGGTTCCAATGAATCCCATAAAACCGTACTCGAAAATCCCGATTTCATATCCAAGGTTGTACTGGATAAAGGTCTGGATGCCGGAACGGCCTTCGAGATCCTTTCCATTGATATTGCTGATATTGATATCGGGAAAAACATCGGTGCCGTCCTCCAGATGGACCAGGCCAATGCCGATAAGAATATTGCTCAGGCCAAAGCCGAGGAGCGCAGGGCAATGGCTGTTGCTCTCGAACAGGAAATGAAGGCAAAAGCCCAGGAAGCACGTGCCAAGGTGATCGAAGCCGAGGTTCAGGTTCCCCTCGCCATGGCTGAAGCATTCCGCCAGGGAAACCTGGGGATCATGGATTATTACCGCATGAAAAATATCGAAGCCGATACCACCATGAGGGATTCCATCTCCAAAGGTTCACAGAAAGGACCGAAGCAGAAACCGCTGACGGAATAAGCCTCTTCGCTTAATAAAATAAAGCAGCCGGCCTGTGGTTCACCCCGCAGCCGGCTGTTTGCCGTATATAAGAGCCTTTTATTCAAGACGAAAGCCCTATCAGGCCGGTTTCAGTTCAAGCTTCCACTCCCTCCCGGGCAATCCGTCAATCACTCCGGTAAAAACGGGCCGGAATCCACTTTTTTCAAGAATACGCTCCGAAGGTACGTTTTCCGGATCGGTGATGGCAACCAGCGTGTGGATCTCCCCGATGCTGCGGGCCAGATCTGCAAGAAAACCGCAGATCTCCGATCCGTATCCCCTTCCCCAGAATGCCGGAAACAGCGAATAGCCGAGCTCTGCCGTTCCTTCACCGGTCATGATGAGCTTGGCCAGGCCTGCCAGTTCTTCAGTGCCTGTGACCCTGGCAAAATATAGTCCGCAGCCCTCTGGTCCGGGCACACCGATCGTCGTCTCAAATCTTTTTTGTGCTTCCCGGCGGGTGAGCGGCCTGCCGGAAACAAAGCGCATCACCTCGGGATGGCCGGTAAGACGGAAATACAGCGGAAAATCGTTCAGCCCTGCCCTGGTATAGAAAAAATGAGCCGAATGCATCAGTTCTCCTCCCGGCTTATATGATACAGAGAGATTTCAGACAGAGCTGGTTGAGCTCTGGCCGAATCAACAAGCACGCAAAGAGCAGCACTTTGAACGGGAGGAAAACTCAGGATCCGCTTATAACCGATCGTGGTTCCTGCCGCGATTTCTGTCATACTGCCGTCACTGTCCATTGCCATTACCCTGAAAGCTTCTATGCCTTGACCGAAGGCAATGGGTTCAGATAAAACTATGCAATCCACGGTTTCACTGCTGTTTGTTTCAATCCGGATCGAATATTTTTCTCCCTCCCGGCCAGACCAGAAGGTAGACCGGTCACCATCCGTCAGGGTCATTACTGTCGTTTCGCGACTTCTGCCCTGAAGAGTGCTCACCCTGGCCTTCCTGTTCCGTGCCAGGTTTATGGCGAAAGCCTGATCGACAAGCTCTCCGAATTCTTTCAGAACCTTCACATCACCTGCAGGCAGAAGTCCGTTGGTGTCGGGCGGAAGGTTCAGCAACAGAACTGCATTTCGGCCGACAGATTTCAGGTAGATATCGAAAAGTCTGCCGGAGGATTTTACCAGCGAATCTTCAGCCGGGTGATAGAACCAGCCCGGTCTGATGGACACGTCGCACTGTCCGATGATCCATTTTGTTCCTTCCGGGTCACCCGTGTTGAGGTAGGTAGGGTCCGATCCTCCGATCACCAGCCTGGAGGGATCGATGGTCGACCAGAAAGTCTCTCCGGCAAAACCGTTTTCATTACCCACCCAGCGGATATCCGGTCCGGCATCGGAGAAGATCCTGATGCCCGGTTGCAATTCCTTCACCAGGGCAAAGGTGCCCGGCCAGTCGTAATAACTTGTCCGGTCAATCCTCCTTTCCTCACGCGCTCCCCCGTAATATCCCGTTCCCCCGTTGGCCCCGTCGAACCAGATCTCGTTGATCTCTCCATAAGCGGTCAGGAGTTCGCGCAACTGGTTCCTGTAATAGGTTATGTATGCCGGTGTTCCGTAATCCGGGTGATTGCGGTCCCAGGGAGAAAGGTAGATCCCGACCTTCAGACCTTCCCGGCGACAGGCTTCCACAAATTCCCTCACAATATCACCGTTCCCGTTTTTATACGGACTGTTTTTTATGCAATGGTCGGTGTAGCTGCTGGGCCAGAGACAGAAGCCATCATGATGCTTGGCCGTCAGGATCAGTTCGCCCATCCCGGCTTCTTTTGCGGCTCTTGCCCACTGTCCGGCATCAAGGCCCACCGGGTTGAAAAGTGCCGGGTCCTCGTCACCAAAGCCCCATTCCCGGTTGGTGAAAGTATTCATCCCGAAATGAATGAAACCCACCAGTTCCATTTCCTGGTAAACCACCTGTTCCGGTTCGGGGCAGACCTTCGCAGGCACAAGGGTTCCGGGCCTTCCGCAGCCGGCGGAAAACAGGCCCAGATAAAGAAGCAGTATACTGATATTGCGCATAATCATTAATTCTTCGTACGGAGTTAAATTACGATTTTAATCACGAAGTCGGGGTCCATTGATCCATTCTTTCCTTATTTTTATGCAAAACATCCCCGTTCAAAAATGAAAACAGTTCTGATAAGCCTGCTTTCCTTACTGGTATTGTGCATGACCCTTTCCGGACAAAAGCCGGGAAGCCGGGAGGAGGTGATCCGTCGAAACGCCGAAAAATCGCTGGAATTGTGTATGGATCTGCATTCGAGCCCCGAACTTTCCTTTATGGAGACAGGCACAGCTGCAAAACTTGCCGCAGCTCTCCGCCTGGCCGGTTTTGAGGTGCGTGAACAATATGGTGGAAATAATGTGGTCGGGATCTTCAGGAACGGTGACGGACCGGTGATCCTGCTCCGTACCGATATGGATGCCCTGCCGGTGGAAGAAAAGACCGGTCTGGAGTTTGCCAGCAGGGTGAAGGCCGTGGACATAAACGGCAATACCGTTCCCGTGATGCATGCCTGTGGTCACGACATCCATATGTCGGTCTGGCTGGGGACCATCCGTTCCCTGGTGGAACTGAAGAAGAGCTGGAAAGGTACCCTGCTGGTGATCGCTCAGCAGGCGGAGGAGATGAGCGGAGGGGCCGGAGCGGCGCTTGAAAATGGTCTGTACCGTGATTACCCGGTGCCCGACCTTGCCCTTGCTTTCCACATAAACCCGGCATTGGGCTCCGGGCAGATCGGGCTCGTACCCGGACCGGTTTTTGCCGGGGTAAGATCGGCCAGGATCACAGTCTACGGGAAAGGCGGGCACGGAGCCTATCCCGAGAAATGTATCGATCCGGTTGTCATCGCCGCGAGGATTATCCTGGATATCCAGACCATCGTCAGCCGCGAGCTCAGTCCGCTGGAGCCGGTGGTGGTGACGGTAGGTTCTATCCATGGAGGAACCCGTCCGAACATCATTCCCGATGAGGTGAACATGGAACTGACACTCCGGTATTATTCCGATGAGGCGATAGAGAGAGTTATTGCCGCTCTGGAACGGATCAGCACTCATGCAGCGCTGATGTCGGGAATGCCGGCCGACAGGATTCCGCTGGTACTTGTCGACCCGAACGAAACACCGCCCGTAATCAATGATCCCGGTCTGACTGCCCGGATCCGCAGTATTGCGGAAAATGAACTGGGCCGGGAGAATGTGCTTACGCTCAGCCCCGAGATGGTTGGCGAGGATTTTGGCAGGTATGGAAGGACTGCCGAAGAGGTGCCGGTTTGTCTGATCTGGCTCGGCAGCACCGATCCGGATCTGTTGCGCAAACTGGAAGAGGAGGGGAAGGAACCGGCACCCCTGCACTCTCCGTACCTGGATCCCGATTATAAAAAAACCATCACGACGGGGATCCGGGTGATGGTTTCAAATGTTATTGACCTGATGGGTTCAGCCGACTGAATCACTGCTTGTTATAGCCCCCAACGGCAAATCCGCCCTTGACGCCACGGGAAGGCAGTTCATAACTGGCATCGATCTTTTGCCGCAGGGCAAGGATCTGTTCGGGCTTGGGCCCTTTGGAGATAAGAAATCCTCCTTTTATGTAGGCAAATGGATAGGGATCGTTAAAAACCGACGCTCCGTCGATGGTCGTCAGCTCCAGTTCAGTTCCTTCCGAGCGGACAATCCCGACCCCGTTCATACCACTGCCTTTCTCAAACCTGTAGGAGATACTGAATTTTTCACCCTTGCCCAGCCAGTGCGACTGATCGCAGGCAAGAAAATCAAGCTGCAGCTTCATCCCGGGCTTGAGCGCCTGTTTGCCCAGGTTGACAGCGATCCAGCCACTCTCATCGGTACATGCTTTTATACTGGTTGTATAAAGGGTCTCACCGGTCTGCAGATCGGTAAGTGAGATGGTGAGATCACAGGTGTCACCGGCAATCTTCATCTCATCAATGTCAGTCAACTGGGCATGAAATTCAGTAAAGACTGCATTCTGGGCACAGATATTTATAGTCATGACCGGGGCCAGCATAAAGATCAGTGCGGCTGTTATTCTGCTGTAGTATTTCATGGAACTGTGAAATTTTTCATTCCCAATTTACAACAAAATGCAGAAATGTCAAATTGATTTATCTCACCGAAGCCAGACCTTCCAGCGCCGATGACCCGTCGGGGGTGCGTAGCAGTGCTTTCTGGAAAAGCACCTTTGCTTCACGACTGTTACCGATACGCAGATTGGCCCATCCGAGCATCACAAGACCATCGTAATCAAAAGGATAAAGATTTACGACCCTGGAAAAGTAGTCTTTTGCCTTATCAAATTCATTTCTTCCGTAATAGATCATCCCCAGGCGGAAAAGAGCCAGACTGTTGTTCGGGTTGATCTCCAGTATTTTGTTGTACTGGTTCAGAACGATATCCCAATTTCCCATGGCAGCTGCCGGCAGAACGAGGCCGAAGCGTGGCTCAACGGCATAGGGCATCAGATTGATGGCCTTGTTGTAGTAGGATGAAGATTCCTGGAAAGATCCTGAAAGGTAGGTGAGCCAGCCCAGCCTGACGTTGACCTCATAGGCATCCTCCCGGTAAATGGCTTTCAGGCTCTGGATGGCTTTTTCATATTCTCCCAGGGTTTCCGATTCGTAACTTTTTGAAAAAGCGCTCTTCTGCGCTTCAAAATCCTGGGCGTGGAGACCGGTAAAGGCCAGAAGCAGGATCAGCAGTGGTAAAGACTTGATTTTCATTCTATTTTCCATTTTATTCCTGAGTAAAGGGTATAACTGTTATAGCTGACTGGTTCATAATCGGCTGGGATGTCCGTCTCGCTTGCGTATGCGTAATAGGCGTGATGGACCGCAAAACGTCCGCCGATGAAAAGGGTGGTCCTGAAATTATTCAGTGGGATGGTCAGGAGCAGGGAGGATTTAAATACGGGATAATCGGTATTGTTATAAAGAACCGAACCGCCGTTTTCGAGGTAGAAGAACATATTGCCCTTTGTGGCATCCATTTCCACCCAGACTTTTTTCGCCAGGGAGAATCCGGCTTTCAGGTCGGCGATACCGCCAATCGGGTACCAGGAGGTGCTTCTGGCGAATTTATACTGATAGCCGCCCGTGAAATAGAGCGACAGGTTTGAAAACGGATACCAGGTCAACGAGGCTCCTCCCTGGTAGTAAGAGCCCAGATTATGAGCCGTTCCCATGGCAGAAAGGCCAAGATCGAAATTGCCGGCATGCCGGCTCAGACACAGACCTCCGGTGACGGCATTTTCGACGGTGTAATAGGAAGATACCTGAGAGCGCATACCGCTCCCGGCCGACACCTGGCTGATCGTTTCATAACTGATCCGGGTGAGGTTGAAAACCGGTGCGATATTCATGCCCGAGCGGGTGGAAATCAGCGGCGACAACCAGTATGAGGTCTGTCGTACCCGGTGATCGGGCAGAAGGATCTTCAGATCGGGATCTTTCAGGTAGTAATAATCTCTCTTGGCCAGCTGGCCGATGCTGTGGCGTATCGTAATTCCCGGGGCCGCCCTGTGCTCCAGTTGGAGCGTGCCGATTCCGAAGGTGCGTGAGAGAAGCCATTCACCATCTTCCGCAGTATTCCACATGAAATCCTCGTAGGCGGAATTGTCGAAGTAGCTGAAAACACCTTCTGCGTAGACAGCCGACAGGAATTTTCCTTTCACGGGAGCGATTTTTTTTGCCAGATCTCCTTTAAACTCTTTAGTAATAAGTTCGGAGCGTCCGCTTTCCCCGCCCATCAACAGTGAATAATACAAGAGTTCGAGCGCATCAG
>JBMOLL010000108.1:0-42612 GCA_049325415.1 Bacteroidota bacterium
ATTCATTACTTTTACTTGACATAAGCTTCATGTTTTTAGTTAGTTGTCTGTTCACAACCAAAATTAACTATTTACATAGAAGCTTATGTTCTTTTACAAACATAAGGCCTCTCCACATGGAGAGGGGTGCAGGGGTGAGGATTTAAACAATTATAAGTGCTGACTAAACACTGACAGATCAGCTTATAAGCCCTGTTTGACCTTCAAAACAAAGGTCTATGGCGTTGTTTCTTAACTATTCTCCGGCCTCAGTTTCCTGACCTGGGCGCCTGCCTGCCACATTTCCGATTCCCTCAGTTCCTTCAGTTCCGCATCGAGTTTCACGCGGTAGTCGGGCTGGGAATTGGAGTCGATGGAGCGCTGGGCCTCCTCTCCGGCTTTAACCCGGCCGTAGAGTTCATCGAAAACCGGTGTGGCGGCATCGCGGAATTTCTTCCACCAGTCGAGCGCGCCGCGCTGGGCAGTGGTGGAACAGTTCGCATACATCCAGTCCATACCGTTTTCGGCAACGAGCGGCATGAGGCTCTGGGTAAGCTCTTCCACGGTTTCGTTAAATGCTTCCGAGGGTGTATGGCCGTTTTTCCGGAGGCAGTCATACTGCGCGGCAAAGAGGCCCTGGATGGCGCCCATAAGGCTGCCACGCTCGCCGGTGAGGTCGGAATACACCTCTTTCTGGAAGGTCGTCTCGAACAGGTAGCCCGATCCGACCCCGATCCCGAGCGCCACCACGCGTTCCCAGGCTCTGCCCGTAGCATCCTGGAAGATGGCAAAACTCGAGTTCAGTCCCCTGCCCTGCAGGAAGAGCCGGCGCAGACTGGTTCCCGATCCCTTGGGAGCTACCAGGATGACATCCACATCGGCCGGGGGCACGATGCCGGTGCGTTCCTTGTAGGTGATCCCGAAGCCGTGGGAAAAATAAAGCGCCTTGCCTGCGGTGAGATGTTTCTTCACGGTCGGCCAGAGAGCAATCTGTCCGGCATCGGAGAGCAGGAACTGGATGATCGTGGCTTTCTTGCAGGCCTCTTCAATATCGAAAAGGTCCTTGCCTTCCACCCAGCCGTCATTCAGGGCTTTTTGCCAGGTGGCGGAAGATTTCCGCTGACCGACAATCACGTTAAAACCGTTATCCTTCAGGTTCAGCGACTGTCCGGGGCCCTGGACGCCATAGCCGATCACGGCAATAGTTTCATTCTTAAGGGTTGCCACCGCCTTGGCTAAAGGGAACTCTTCCCTGGTAACAACGTTTTCGTTTACTCCTCCAAAATTTAATGTTGCCATTTTACTGGTTTAAAGTATTAATAATCTGCTAATAGTCTTTCTGATTCATCATGATGCTTTTCGATGTCCTTCAGATAGGCGGTAAATTCCTTGATCTGCTTGGTGACCGCCACCCGGCCCGATCTCACAAACTGAAGCATGCCATAGGGCTCAAGCATCTCGAAAAGGAGCTTGGTCTCATTCTTGTGACCTGTCTTTTCGATAATGGTATATTCCGGCTCGATGGTCAGGATCCTGGCATTGTGCTTCCGGATCAGGCTTTCCACGTCATCGCCGTGGGCAAAGGCTTTGGTGGGCACTTTGTAAAGAGCCACTTCCTGGTATACAATCTCATCAATGGTGTGATAAAAAGCCTTGAGCACGCCGATCTGTTTTTCGATCTGCTTGGTCACTTTTTTCACCATTTCTTCGGTGACATGCACCACGATAGTAAAACGGAAGATATCCTCAACCTCCGATTCGGAGGTATTCAGGCTTTCGATATTGATCTTGCGCCGGGTAAAGATCACCGTGATGCGGTGCAGCAATCCAATCTTATTCTCGGTGAAGATGGTAATGGTATATTCCTTTTTCATTTCTGTAGGTTTTTCATTTAACAAGGTCACTCGCGCTGCTATTCAAGCCGCATTTCCGATACCGTGCCACCGGCAGGTACCATCGGGAAGATATTGGCTTCTTTTTCCACGATGACTTCCAGCAGGAAGGGACCCTCCTGGGCCATCAGTTCGTCGAGTGCAGCGTCGAGTTCCTCCCTCCGCGAGATCTGGCGGCCGGGGATCCCGAAGCCTTCGGCGATCTTGAGGAAATCCGGATTTACCAGTTCTGTCGAGGCATAGCGCTTTTCATAGAACAGATCCTGCCACTGCCGTACCATCCCCAGGAAGTTATTCGTAAGCAGCACCAGTTTCACCGGCAGGTTCATCTGCCGCATGGTGCCCAGTTCCTGGAGGGTCATCTGGAATCCGCCATCGCCAACGACTGCCACCACATCGCGGTTGCCGGAAGCCATCCTGGCTCCGATGGAGGCAGGGATCCCGAAGCCCATGGTGCCGAGGCCGCCCGAACTGACGAGCGAGTTATTCCTGTTGAATTCGTAATACCGGGCAGCAGCCATCTGGTGCTGTCCCACGTCGGTGACCATGATGGCCTCTCCCTTTGTTTTTTTGGAGATCCGGTGGATCACTTCCCCCATATGCATCTTGCCTTCCGTTGAATGACAGTCTTTTTTAATGACCTTTTCATACTCAATCTTGTTCAGTTTGCTGAAAGATTCGACCCATTCGGGATGGCTGTTGGAATTGACCAGCGGAAGCAAAAGCTGCAGAGCCTGTTTGGCATCGGCCACAATGGCAACATCCGATTTGATATTCTTGTCGATTTCGGCATTATCAATCTCGATATGTATCACCTTCGCCTGCCGTGCGTAGGTATTGACATTGCCGGTTACCCGGTCGTCGAAACGCATCCCGATGGCAATCAGCAGATCACATTTGTTGGTATTGATATTAGGTGCATAGTTCCCGTGCATCCCGAGCATCCCGGTAAAAAGCGCATGGTTGGAAGGAAAGGCGGATAGCCCCAGCAGCGTGCTTCCTACCGGTATACCGGCTTTCTCCACCAGCTGACGGAATTCCTCCTCGGCTCCGGAAAGGGTTACTCCCTGTCCGACCAGTGCCAGCGGACGTTCGGAACTGTTGATCAGCGCCGCAGCCCTTTCGATAGCCTCGGTCTTTGGCCGGGGCAGGGGGATGTAACTGGTCACCCTGGTGATCTTTTCATACTTGTAATCGACCATCTCGTTCTGGGCGTTCTTCGTGATATCAAGCAATACCGGACCCGGCCGTCCCGTGCGGGCAAAGAAAAAGGCCTTTGCGACAGCCTCGGCAATCTCGTCGGCAGAGGTGATCTGGTAATTCCACTTGGTGATCGGCATCGATATACTTACCATGTCCGTCTCCTGGAAAGCATCCGTTCCCAGCAGGCTGGCTCCGACCTGACCGGTAATGCATACCAGGGGTGTGGAATCGAGCATGGCATCGGCGAGCCCGGTCACCAGGTTGGTTGCTCCCGGTCCGGAGGTCGTAAAACACACGCCCGGCTTTTTACCGATACGGGCATAACCCTGTGCGGCATGTACAGCTCCCTGCTCATGGCGCACCATGATGTGACGGATGCGGTCCTCGTAATCGTATAGCGCATCGTAGACAGGCATGATCGCCCCGCCGATATAACCAAAAACGGTATCAACACCTTCCTCCAGCAATGATCTGATCAAGGCTTCGGCTCCGGTGATCCTGCTGACAGACTGCGTGGTCTGCTCAGCTTCTGTTTTAGTCTGTGTCTGCATAACCAGTTGTTTTTATAAGGTATATTGCTGTTTAATCATTGATTATCCTTACGGCTCCCCTGTCGGCAGAGGTAACCATCGAGGCATAGGCTTTCAGGGCTTTGGAGACCACCCGCTCCCGCTTCGGGACCCAGCCCTCCTGCTCCCGCAGATTCCTCCTCCGGGCGAGTTCTTCGTCCGGTACTGCCAGAACGATCTTTCGGGCCGGAATGTCGATTTCGATACGGTCGCCTGTTTCTACAAGCCCGATCGTTCCTCCTTCCGCGGCTTCGGGGGAGATATGCCCGATCGACAGGCCCGAGGTTCCGCCCGAGAACCTGCCGTCGGTGATCAGCGCGCAGGCTTCACCAAGGCGGCGTGCCTTGATATAGGAAGTAGGGTAAAGCATCTCCTGCATCCCCGGACCGCCCCGGGGTCCTTCATAACGAATCACCACCACATCGCCGGCTTCCACATCGCCGTCAAGTATCCCGTCGCAGGCATCGTCCTGTGAATCATAGACCTTTGCCTTTCCGGTGAATTTCAGAACCTTTTCCGACACCCCGGCAGTTTTGACAATACAGCCGTTTTCGGCCAGGTTCCCGTAAAGTACTGCCAGACCACCGTCGGTGCTGTAGGCATGCTCCACATCCCGGATGGCACCTTTCACACGGTCGGTATCCTGACGGGCGAAGCGTTTGTTCTGCGAACCCATCAAAAGGTTAAATCCTCCCCCGGGAGCGGCCGAATATACGGCTACGGCATCGGGATCGGGATCCGGGCCGCAGAGATCGTAACGTGCTGCAGCCTCTTTAAGCATAAGGCCGTCGACCCTGTTTATCTCGTTATTTATCAATCCCTTGCGGTTCAATTCCGCCAAAATGCCCAGGATCCCGCCAGCCCGGTTCACATCTTCGATATGATAAGCCGAGTTGGGAGCCACCTTGCAAAGAACGGGTGTTTTGAGCGACAGGCGGTCGATGTCCTTCATGGTGAAATTCACTCCTGCCTCATGCGCCACGGCCAGGATATGCAGAACGGTATTGGTCGATCCGCCCATCGCAATATCAAGGGTCATGGCATTTTCAAAGGCTTCAAAGCTGGCAATGGAACGGGGCAGAACCGAGCTATCCCCCTCCTCATAATATTTGAGGGTATTGCGGATCAGATGCTTTACGGCCTTTTCAAAGAGCCGGCTGCGCTCCATATGCGTGGCAACGATGGTACCGTTGCCGGGAAGGGCGAGTCCCAGGGCCTCATTCAGACAGTTCATGGAATTGGCGGTAAACATACCCGAGCAGCTTCCGCAGGTCGGACAGGCCAGTTCTTCCACCAGGGAGAGTTTTTCGTCGCTGACCTGGGGATCGGCAGCCATCACCATGGCATCAATGAGGTCGAGTGCCTCATCGCCGCTGCGGCCGGCTTCCATCGGACCGCCCGATACAAAGATCACGGGGATGTTCAGTCGCATGGCAGCCATCAGCATTCCCGGGGTGATCTTGTCGCAGTTGCTGATGCAGAAAAGCGCATCCACCTGGTGCGCATTGGCCATGTATTCGATGCTGTCGGCAATCAGGTCGCGCGAAGGAAGCGAGTACAACATCCCGCCGTGCCCCATGGCAATCCCATCGTCGATGGCAATGGTATTGAATTCGGCGGCAAAATAGCCCTCCGCTTCAATCATTTTCTTCACCTGCTGCCCGACCTGGTGAAGGTGCATGTGACCCGGCACAAACTGGGTAAAGGAATTGACAATGCCGAAGACCGGCTTGCCGAAATGTGACTCCTTCATGCCGTTGGCGCGCCAGAGGCTCCTGGCCCCGGCCATCCGGCGGCCCATTGTACTGGTATGACTTCTGTACTGTACCATTTTTTCGTGCCCTGTTTTCAAACTGAAGGGCCATCCTCTTGTCTGAGAATGGCCCTAAAATATCTTCTTTTTGTTTACACCATTCTCATCCGACCTTCCCAAGAAGGACGACCACAATAACAATAAGAATGATATGCACAAGTCCGGACATCTTCCGTTTCATTTAATGCGTCAAAGATAGGTATATATTTTATTCGACAAACTTTTTTTAAGTAAAAATTTAATTTCTCTTATGATTTATTATTTTTTTAACGTTTTTATTATCATTCTGTAATTTCAACTCTTTATGAAAGATGGGAAAACAGGAGATTGAAAGCAGGGTTCGGGGGGCTTTTATCGTGAAAACATTCCGGATTCGAAAATTTCCGGGGAGCTTTTTATCTTTGTTAGATGGATGAGAAGATTCGTTTTCGTCACAGCCTGATCTTTCCGCTGTTCTTCCTGCTGATGATCTGGTTGATCCACATCCTTCAGGTCGGGATGGAGTGGTCCTTTACCGGGGCGGGGATCTATCCCCTTTCGCCGGAAGGCCTGAAAGGGATACTTTTTTCGCCGCTGATCCATGCCGACTGGAAGCACCTGTTTGATAATTCCATCCCCCTGCTGATCCTGAGTGTGGCCCTTTTTTATTTTTACCGGGGGATATCCTACCGAGTCTTTTTCCTGATCTGGCTTATATCGGGGGTCCTGACCTGGCTGACAGGCAGGGAAGCCTATCACATCGGGGCCAGCAGCCTGATCTACGGTCTTGCGTCTTTTTTGTTTTTCAGCGGTGTGATCCGCGGTGTGCGCAGTCTCATGGCCCTGTCGCTGATCGTGGTATTCCTTTATGGTAGTCTCGTCTGGGGCCTCCTGCCCTTCGACTATAAGATTTCCTGGGAAGGTCATCTGGCAGGGGCCATTGCCGGATTTGTCCTTGCACTGATCTACCGGAACGAAGGACCTTCCCCTCAGCTGCCCTCCTGGGAACTGGAGGATGAGGAGGAAGAAACGGAGGTAAGCGGGGAGGAGGACAGGTCTCCGGCCGGGGAAGAACGGCAGCCGGAGTGATGGCCGTGAAGTCAGTTAAAAGTTACCCCCAGCCTTCCCCGAACCTGCACTTTATTCCCTGCCGCTCCATTCGTCCTTCAGCAGGGCATAGATAAATTCGTCGAAGGTATTCCCGTTTTTGGTCACGGCACCCCGATGAACGGCTTCCCTGCGGAAACCGCATTTTTCAAGAACCCTTGCCGAAGCCGTATTAAAATAAAAGACCCCTGCCCAGATCCTTGTCCAGTGGAATTTGGTAAACCCGGTCCGTACCATCTCCGTCACGGCCTTGCTCATAATTCCTCTCCCCCAGTACTTTTCCGAGAGCCAGTAACCTATTTCGGCATTGAAGCGGTAGATATCCGTCATTCCATGGAGCCCGATGGCGCCGCAGGCTTCGCCATCAACCTCGATGGCAAGTACAAGGTTGTTGGGCTCTGCGGCTACAAAGGAAATAAAGGCCTTTGCATCCTTCAGACTGTATGGATGGGGAAACACATCGCGCAGGTTCGCCGCAATCCGGCTGTTGTTGGCATGTTTTGCAATATCAGGGGCATCGCCCGGGCGGAAGGGACGCAGGATAAACCCGTCTCCCACAAATCGGTAAACAGATAGCTGGTCTTTCACTTTTCTGGAATTTTTCATGGAAAGAGCCCGGCTCTCGTGGTGCCGGGACCTCCGGTAACGCAATATAGCAGTTTTCCCGCCAGGGTGTTCCGGCCCGACCGGCTGTTTATCAGCATTCTTTGCACCGTGCTTCCGCAGCGATAATCCTGAAGCAGGCACAGCGCAATCTTATTTTTACTAATTTTACACGCTGAAATCCACGGATATGCTGATCAGGCTTTACAATGAAAACCCCAGTCAGAAACTGGTAAGCCAGGTGGTCGACCTGCTTGAGAAAGGCGGGGTGATCATCTATCCGACCGATACAGTTTACGGGATCGGGTGTGATATCTATAAGCCCAGAGCCGTGGAACGCGTGGCCCGTATCAAGGGACTTAAACCGGAAAAGGCCCAGTTCTCCTTTATCTGCAGCGATCTGCGCCACCTGTCCGACTATGCCCGGAATGTCGACAACACCACTTTCAAACTGATGAAAGCCAGTCTGCCCGGACCCTATACCTTTATTCTGCATGCCAGTTCATCGGTGCCGCGTTCGTTCAAGAACAACAACAAGACCGTCGGGATCCGCATCCCCGAGAACAATATAATTCTGGAGATCGTGAGGCAACTGGGGCATCCCATCCTGACCACCTCGCTGCGGGATGACGATGAGATCCTGGAATACCAGACCGACCCCGAACTGATCCATGAACGTTACGAGGACCTGGTTGATCTCGTTATTGACGGGGGCTATGGCGGACTCATTCCCTCCACCATCATCGACTGCACGGGAGACGAACCGGTGGTGACCCGGCAGGGTCTTGGAAAGGTCGACTGATTTTCCTTATTTTTTCCAGAAAGCCGGTGAGAAAAGCACCAGGACTGTGAAAAGTTCCAGCCTTCCGATGAGCATCAGGAAGGAAAGGAACCATTTTCCGGCGGTATGTATCCCGGCAAAATTATCAACCGGACCCACGTTGCCCAGACCTGGACCGATGTTCCCGAGCGTGGCGGCAACCGCCCCGACCGAGGTTTCGAAGTTACAGCCCAGCGCCGACATGATCATCATCGAGACTACTGCCGTAACGCCGTAAAAAGCAACAAAGGCCAGTACATTATTCACGATTTCAGGCTGCATGGCCTCTTTGTTGATCCGGATGGGGATCACCGCATTCGGGTGGATCAGCCTTTTCAGCTCCTGGGTGCTGTTCTTGATCAGAATGACAATGCGTATCACCTTGACCCCGCCACCGGTCGAACCGGCTGATCCTCCGAAGAACATCAGGATAAAGATCAGAACGCCCAGCACTGGGATCCAGTTCAGGTAATCGATCGTCACAAAGCCCGTGGTGGTGATAATCGAGACGACCTGGAACAGGGCATCCCTGAACGATTTCTCCACTCCGGCCTCCGAGGTCAGGAAGATACCCAGGGCAATAGCCAGGGTGAAGGAAATAATAAACAGCAGGTAGTACCTGAATTCCTCATTCTCGATAACCTTTTTGAACTTCAGGTGCATTCCGAAATACGAAAGAGTGAAGTTCGTTCCCGCCAGGAACATGAACAGCGTGATCACATAGTGAATATATGGCGAATCCCAGTAGGCTATGCTGGCCTGTTTGGTGGAATATCCGCCTGTGGCCATGGTGGTAAAGGAATGACAGACCGCATCGAACAGGCTCATCCCCCCGGCCCAGAGCATCAGGGTCTCCGCACCGGTAAAGATGATGTAGATCGACCACAGTCGTTTGGCGGTTTCCTTGATGCGCGGATGCAGTTTATCGGGCGTAGGCCCGGGCACCTCTGCGGCAAAAAGCTGCATACCACCGATGCCGAGAACGGGCAGGATGGCGAGCGACATCACAATGATCCCCATACCACCGAGCCACTGGGTTATGCTCCTCCAGAACAGCACCCCGTGCGATAATTCCTCAATATTATTCAGTATGGAGGCTCCGGTAGTCGTAAAGCCCGACATGGTCTCGAAAAATGCATCGGTAAAATCAGGTATGGAAGCTGTCAGTAAAAATGGCAGGGTACCAAAAAAAGAAAAGAGGATCCAGCCCAGGGTAACGATCACATAGCCGTCGCGCTTGCTTACCTCCATTCTAGACCGGCGCGTCAGCAGGTAGCCGGCCAGTCCGACAGCCGCAGTGACAGCTCCGGAAATAAGGAACTGGTGAGCGTCGTTTTCCCTGAAGAGCAGGGCAATCGGGATGGAAAGCCACATAAATACACCCTCGATGACCAGCAGGAGGCCCAGGATACGGATGATCGACCGGGTGTTCAGCATTCAGTTCAGTTGAATAGTTTTCCTATGGTATAAATTTCTGACGGCAACGCAAATACCACCACCCGGTCATAAGGCTTAATGACCGTGTCGCCGTTGGCAATAAAGCTGTTCTTGCCCCTGATAACTCCTCCGATAATGGCCTCTTTCGGGAATTCGATCTCCCGGAGAGATCCCCTGGTAATTTTCGAATCCGGCTTCACAACAAATTCCATCACCTCGGCATCGGTTCCGGTCAGACATTTGATGGTCGACACCTCCTCGGCCATTGTAAACCGGAAAATCCGGCTGGCAGTGATCAGTTTCTTATTAATAATGGTATCGACGCCGATATTTTCAGCCAGATGGATGTAATCCATGTTCTCCACCTCGGCAATGGTTCTTTTAACGCCAAAATGCTTGGCAAGCAGGCAACTGAGGATATTGGTATCCGAATTCCCGGTCACGGCAATAAAGGCATCCATCTTTTCCAACCCTTCCTGTTTGAGCAGTTCGAGGTTTGTTCCGTCGCCGTTGATCACCAGGGTATTATTCAGCATGTTGGAGAGTTTGTAGCTCTTGCCCCTGTCGATCTCGATCAGTTTCACATAATGCTGTGTTCCCAGGTCCCTGGCGGTTCGCATCCCGATACGGCTGCCTCCGAGGATCATGATATTGCGGACCTCGAAATGCTTCTTGCCCGAATATTTGAACAGTTCCTTCATCCCGGCCTGGCTGCTGATCACGTAAACCAGGTCGCCCACCTGGAACCTGTCTTCGCCCGAGGGAATAAGTGTATTTCCGTCACGCGTGATGGCCACTGCCCGGTATTCCATGTTACTGGGATTCGGATGCAGGTCTTTGAGCGATTTATCGATGATCGGAGCCTGCTCGTCCAGTCTGATCACGTACATCTGCAGCTTTCCGCCGGAGAATTCCACCACTTCCGTACTGCCTGTCTGAGAGAGTAGACCCACGATCTCCCTGGCAGCAATCTTTTCCGGGTAGATCATGTAATCCACGCCCAGGTTGGAAAACAACTCGCGGTTGGCCGGTACCAGGTACTCCTGGTTATCAATTCTTGCGATGGTTTTGCGCGCTCCCAGTTTCTTACTCAGGATGGCTGAATTGATGTTGACATCTTCGGAATAGGTCACGGCAATAAACAGATCAGCCTTCTGGATCTTGGCTTCCCGCAACAGGCTGATTGAATTCGCATTTCCTTCCAGGGTCATCACGTCAAGCGTGCTCCCCACTGTTTTCAGCCTGTCGGGATCGTTGTCGATAACGACAAGATCATGATCCTCATTGCTTAACATCTTCGCGAGATGTGTTCCAACCTCACCCGCACCGGCTAATATTATCCGCATATGTAGAAAACAAATTAAACGGCAAAATAAGCTATTATCTTCCAAATAATCCCATGCTTTCCGGCATTTTTTCCGGTCATCCGCTGAGCGCCTGTCCGGCTATATGCTCCTCCCCCGCATCAGTCATGGACTTCCCCGCAATTTGAACACGGTATAAATACCGGTCTGTTCAAAAGAAATGCGCCTTTTTGCCTTGTTTGCCAGAGCTCCGGGTACAGGGAATCCATCTGCACGCTGATCCAGGGCGGTGCCGAACCGTCGATAATCAGCGGTACACCGATAAAGATCTGTTGCAGGGCAGGCAGGTTCGCAGCTGGCAGATCTGTAACAAGCACCAGGTCGGGGTCAAAGGTGCGGATAAGGGTGGAATCGTCAGGAGCAAAGCCTTTCCCTGCCCGATAGATGCGAAAACCCCCGGCATGGATCAGCTCCGAACCTGCCACGGCTCTTATGGCCACCGGACCGGTTGACGCTCCTATGGAATCCTGCAGGCCGATAAGGGTGCGGCTCGTGCAACCCCGCGGTCGTTCAATCTTATACTGTTCAAGCCAGCGGAGCACAGCAGCCGTATCGCAGTATGTTCCCGGAAGCACCACATTCTCGCTGTTCAGCCCGCAGGTAGCCACCAGCACCGTGGCATCCCTGAACTGGCAGACCAGGAGTTCCGACCGGCGGCTCTCTTCCAGCTTCCGGGTCGTCAGGAAGAAAAGGCCCACGGCACAGCCCGCCAGTCCCAGAATGAGCCATACTGCCTTGCGGTAGATCAGCAGGCCGGCGAACAGCAGTACACAGACCAGCACAACAGCAGCCGTCTCCCCCGTGAACGGTATCCCTTCGGCCACGGCGCCCGGCAGGCCGGAAACTAAGAGGGTCCAGCGGTTCATCAGCCTTGCAAAGAAGCACAGCACGGCGGTCACCGGACCGGTTAGCCAGCCGGCCAGGAGCAGCGGCGCTGTAACGACGAAAAGGCTGACGATCACGGTGGCAAGAGGGATCACCACCAGGTTGGTAAGGATAAAGGCCACAGGAAACTGGTGGAACAGGGCCAGGGTCAGGGGGAAGGTAAATACCTGGGCGGCTATGCTGACGGTGATCAGATCGAGGATCCTGTTCAGGAAGCGGTAGCGGCTTCGGCACCATGCGGCCAGGCGCGGCTGAAGCAGCACGATGCCGCATACGGCCAGGTAGGAAAGCCGGAATCCGGTATCGAAGAATCGTGAAGGAGAGAGCAGCAGCAGGATCAGTGCCGACAGGAGAATCGTGTTCATGACCGAGGAGCGCCTCGACAGGATTCCGGCTAAAGACACCAGGCTGAACATTGTCACCGAACGGCAGACCGAGGATGCGCCACCTGTAAGGGCCGCATAGAACCACAGTATAGCGGTGATCAGCAGGGAACGGCCCAGCCTCACCATGAAACGCTTCCCCCGGAAAGCCAGGAGCCTGTCGAGGATCCACCAGATCATTCCCACATGTAAACCGGAAACAGCCAGGACATGCGATGCGCCGGCTCCGGAATAGGAGTCCCGTAGTTCCTCGGTAAGCGCTCCTTTGTCGCCCAGCGTTATCGCGCGAAGAACCGCCAGATCCCCGTTCCCTTCCCCGCCCCACAGCTCCGTGAACCTGGCCGACACACGCAGGGGAAGCGACATCAGATTATTCCTGCCCGGCTTAAGCCGGATGGCTGTATCGGTGCGGCTGCACTGCATGCTGTTCGTGATCCCCCTCCCCGCCATATAGGCCCGGTAGTCAAAGGAAGACGGATTGGGAGCAGCACTCAGCGGACGAAGAGTTCCCTGTAACAGCCAGCGTTCTCCCGGAGCCGGAGAGATCCGGAGCGACGAATCCACCATGACCGTCAGGCGCTCCCTCGTGGCAATAACACTGTCGGGAGTAAAAACGGCATCGGCACGGATCTCAAAACGGAGGCCATAGGCTTTTCTGACCGGTGGGGTTAGCACGGTTCCCGAAAGCGCCACACCATCGCGGCAGGCAGCGTTTTCCCCCTCCCCCTTATACCTGCCGAAGGCAAGACCCGTAAAGAGGAAAACTGTAATGGCAGGGACCCAGGCGATACGGGCCCAGGAATACCGCCTATGGCCGACGATCCGCTCCGCCAGGACCCAGAGCAGGGCTATAGTTCCGGCCAGGACAGAGAAAAGCAGCCACCCTCCCGGCTGCGGGAACGCGCCGGCCAGCAGCACCCCCGCAAGCCAGGGGATCAGCACCCGGCAAACGGGAACACGTCGGATATCCCCGGCAAAATCGAACATTGTTTTTAGGGTTAATGTGATAATCGTTAAAAATATCTGCCGGCTCTTTAACTTTTCTGTGAACTTTTTTACCGGCTTGGCGGTTTATAAGTAGAATCTGAATTTAAAACCCTTCATTATGGCAAGCTTAGAAACAAAGTACATGGGGATCAGTCTGAAGAATCCCCTGATCCTCGGAGCCAGCAACCTGGTCAACAACATTGAAAACCTGAAAAAGGCTGAGGATGCCGGTGTCGCTGCAGTGGTATACCGTTCCCTGTTTGAGGAACAGATGCAACTGGAGAGTTACCAGCTCGACGACCAGCTTGAGGCCTACAATGAGCGGAATGCTGAAATGGTATCTCTGTTCCCGAATATTGAACATGGTGGCCCCAAAGAACATCTATTTAACCTGAAAAAAGTCAGGGAAGCGCTCTCCATCCCCGTTATCGCCAGTATAAACGCCATCTATAAAGAGACCTGGGTTGATTATGCCAGGCAGATCGCTGCCACGGGTGTTGACGGACTTGAACTGAATTTTTTCTCTGTTCCCAGGGATTTCAACAAAGACAGCGAGGAGATCATCAAGGGCCAGATCGAAGCCCTCAAGGCTGTCAAGGCAGCTGTAAAGATCCCGGTCAGTGTGAAGATCAGCCCCTTCTACACCAACATACTCCGTACTGTAAAAAGGTTTGAGGAAGCGGGAGCCGACGGGGTCGTTCTCTTCAACAGGCTTTTCGAACCCGACATTGATATCGAAGCCGAGAAGCACAGTTCTCCCTGGAACCTGAGCACCCAGCATGATCACCGCCTCTCGTTAAGGTACACCGGACTGCTCTACGGAAATATTAAAAGTTCGATCGCCGGGGCTAACGGGATTTACGACGGGAAAGATATGGTTAAGTTGCTGCTCGCGGGGGCCGATGCCGTACAGGCGGTCAGCACCTTTTACCACAACGGACTGAAACAGATCAGCAAAATGCTCGAAGAAGCCGAAGACTGGATGAAGCGCAAGGGCTACAACAGTATCGGAGACTTCAGGGGCAAACTTTCAGCCAAAACGGTGAATGATCCCTTTGTTTACAAACGGGCACAGTATATTGAGCTCTTGCTCAAATCGGACGAGATCTTTACCAGGGCACTATAAAAAAAAGAGGCTGTCTCGCAGGGACAGCCTCTTTTTTTTATTTCTTCGGATAGATAATCCTGTAATCCGTGTCCACTTCTCCCCGGGAGATGGCATTCAGTTTTGATTTCAGCAGTTTCCTTCTCAGCGGATTGATGCGGTCGATAAGCAGTTTGCCGTTCAGATGGTCGTATTCATGCTGGATGATCCTGGCCCTCACCCCATCGTATTCCTCGCGGTGGAACTCCCAGTTCTCATCGTAGTATTCGATCCTGATATTTGGCGGGCGCATCACTTCCTCCCGGATATAGGGAATACTGATGCAGCCTTCGCGGAAGCCTTCCGGATCGCCCCATTCTTCGGTAATCACGGGGTTGATAAAGGCTTTCCTGAACTGCCGCAGGCTTTCATCTTCCTCTTCTTCGGCCATCTCCGCAGCGTCGATCACGAACATACGCAGGGATTTTCCCACCTGCGGGGCAGCCAGCCCGACACCGTCGCTGGCGAGCATGGTCTCAAACATATCCCGGACAAAATCCGGCAGCGTGGGATCATCCTTCGGTATTTCCGTGGCGACCTTTCTCAGTACCGGCATTCCGTAGACATAAATCGGCAATATCATGTGTGCTTTTTTTTATCCTGTTACAATTATTCCTGTTCCTTCCTGCTTTTCTGCATGGCTTCCATTTCGAGGTACGACTGTAAGATCACGGCCGCACTGATCCGGTCGAGGTTTTCCTTCTTCTGCCGGTCCTTTTTCTTCATTCCCCCTTCAACCATCGCTTTCATTGCAATGCCGGAGGTGAAGCGCTCATCCATCCATTCAAGCCTCATCCCGGGAAAGACCTTCCTGAATCGTGTCTCAAATTCCCGGATATAGATTAACGACTCCGAATCCTGATTGTTCATTTTCCGGGGATATCCCAGAACGACCAGATCGACCTTCTCTCTGCGGAAATAGTCGGTCAGGAATTCCACAAGCGTATGGGTGGGAACAGTTGTGAGCGGGGATGCTATCATGCCGGCAGGATCGGTCACTGCGATCCCGCAACGTTTTGTTCCGTAGTCCACTGCAAGGTATCTTCCCAAAATATCTGATTTTGGTCGCAAAGATAGTAAAAATGGATAAAGGGGAAAAGCAGTGGCAAAATCAGACTTCAGCACATTCCGGCAGAACATAAGCAAAAAGGCCGCCCCGTAAGGAGCGACCTTTCAGTCATTTAATTAACTGTTATTAAGCTTTGGAATAATCCATGCTCGCCATTCTGACGTAGCTGTTATAGCGCCATTTGGCGTTATCCTCGGCTGCGGTAAAGAGTGTACCGGCTTCCTCGGGGAAGGCTTTCTGCAAAGAGGTATAACGTACCTCCGATTTCAGGAAGCTCTGGAACTGGTCCCACTGAGGCTCCTTACTGTCGAGCACAAAGGGATTCTTCCCTTCTTTCTCCAGTTCGGGATTGAACCTGTACAGGTGCCAGTACCCGCTCTCAACGGCAAATTTACCCTGGGTCTGGGTTGCACCCATATCCTTGAGGCCGTGGTTGATACACGGGGAGTACGCAATAATCAGCGAAGGTCCTTTGTATGCTTCAGCCTCACGAACAGCCTTAAGGAACTGCGACTGGCTTGCACCCATGGATACCTGGGCCACATAGACATAACCATAAGTCATGGCCATCATTCCCAGGTCTTTCTTCCTGATCTTCTTCCCGGATGCAGCAAATTTGGCCACCGCTCCGATCGGGGTTGACTTGGAAGCCTGACCACCCGTATTGGAGTATACCTCGGTATCCATCACCAGGACGTTGACATCTTCACCGGAGGCAAGTACATGGTCGAGCCCGCCGTAACCGATATCGTAGGCCCAGCCGTCTCCACCGAAGATCCATACGGATTTCTTCACGAGGTACTGGCCCATGTCCTGAATGGTTTTGGCAATAGCATGTTTCTCATTCTTCATGGCAGCCAGCACTTTCTCCGAAGCTACTTTGGAAGCATCGGTGTTGTCGAAGGCTGTCAGCCACTCTTCAAAAGCCTCTTTGGAAGCGGCATTCACTTCGTTCATGGCGGCTTTCATGAGGTTGGCGATCCTTTCACGGTTTTTGTT
Organism: Bacteroidota bacterium; assembly: GCA_049325415.1. Lineage (GTDB taxonomy): Bacteria > Bacteroidota > Bacteroidia > Bacteroidales > JBMOLL01. Next base: position 16,234 of record JBMOLL010000108.1, read on the forward strand.
CACACCGGTAGCCAGACCGAAACCATACTCGGCATTGTCTTCGAAGAGGGAGTTGGCCCAGGCCGGACCGTGTCCCTTATCGTTTACACAATACGGGGTTGAAGGAGCGGATCCGCCATAGATGGAGGAGCAGCCGGTGGCATTGGCAACCAGCATCTGATCGCCGTAAAGCTGGGTGATCAGCTTGATATGCGGGGTTTCGCCGCAACCTGCGCAGGCACCCGAGAATTCGAAGAGCGGTTTGGCAAACTGGCTGTTCTTTACATTCTGTTTTTTATCAACCAGGCTGTCTTTGTAGCTTACTTTTTCATTGATATAGTCCCAGCGTTCGATTTCAACCGACTGCGTTTCGAGCGGTTTCATCTCGAGAGCTTTCACTTTGGCCGGGCAGATGTCGGCGCAGTTGCCGCAACCCGTACAGTCGAGCACCGAAACCTGGATCTTGAATTTGTAACCGGCATAGGACTTACCTATAGCATCCATCACGGGCATCCCTGCGGGAGCACCGGCCATTTCCTTATCGTCGAGGAGGAAGGGACGGATGGCTGCATGGGGGCAAACATAGGCACACTGGTTGCACTGGGTACAGTTGTCGGCGATCCATTCGGGTACGTTCACTGCGATCCCGCGTTTTTCGTACTGGGTAGTACCGGCGGGGAAGGTACCGTCTTCACGACCGACGAAGGCACTTACAGGCAGATCGTCGCCCATCTGGAAGTTGATCGGTTCAACCACCTCCTTGATGAAAGCGGGGATATTGCGCTCGTCTTTTTCCTTTTCAGCGCTCAGTTTGGCCCATTCGGCAGGAATTTCAACCTGGATCACATCGCCTCCGCGGTCAACAGCGGCATAATTCATCTTCACGATCTCTTCACCCTTGCGGCCAAAGCTCTTGACGATGAATTTCTTCATCTCATCAACGGCCTGATCGTAAGGAATGATGTTGGCGATCTTAAAGAATGCCGACTGCATAATAGTATTGGTGCGATTACCCAGACCAATTTCCTGGGCAATGGCCGTTGCATTGATAATATAGAATTTGATACCCTTCTCAGCCAGGACTTTTTTGATCTTCACCGGCAGGCGGTTCTTTGTTTCCTCAACATCCCAGATGGAGTTCAGGAGGAAGGTACCGCCTTTCTTGATCCCGCGCAGCATGTCATATTTAGTCAGATAGGAAGGCACATGGCAGGCTACGAAATCAGGTGTTCCGACCAGGTAAGGCGCCCTGATTGGAGCATCGCCGAAACGAAGGTGTGAGGTGGTGATACCGCCCGACTTCTTGGAGTCGTAGGCAAAATATGCCTGGCAGTACTTATCAGTGGTTTCGCCGATGATCTTGATGGAGTTCTTATTGGCTCCCACGGTACCATCGGAACCCAGACCGTAGAATTTACCTTCAAAGGTACCTTTTTTCACCACGGAGATTTCCGGAAGAAGCGGAAGGGAACTGAAGGTCACATCGTCGACAATACCTACGGTAAACCTGTTCCGGGGCTCTTTCATCTTCAGGTTATCAAACACCGACATGATCATGGCAGGTGTGGTATCCTTGGAAGAAAGTCCGTAACGGCCACCCACTACAAGCGGAGCGGAAGCCGACCCGTAAAGCAGATCCTTCACGTCAAGGTACAGCGGTTCGCCATTGGCGCCCGGTTCTTTCGTGCGGTCGAGAACGGCAATCCGTTTCACCGATTTGGGAAGAACGTTGAAGAAATATTTAGCAGAGAAAGGTCTGTAAAGGTGGACGCTGATAAGTCCGGCCTTTTCTCCTTTTTCAGCCATATGGTCGATCACTTCCTTGATGGTTTCGGTCACCGAACCCATGGCCACGATGATGTTTTCGGCATCGGGCGCACCGTAATAGGTGAAGGGATGGTATTCACGGCCACACTTCTTGCTGAGCACCTGCATGTAATGCTCTACCACATCGGGTACGGCATCATAGAATTTGTTGGCGGCTTCCCTGGCCTGGAAATAGATATCCGGGTTCTGTGCGGTACCGCGGGTTACCGGATGCTCGGGGTTGAGTGCATTTTTCCTGAAAGCCAGCAGGGCTTCCGGATCGAGCAGCTCAGCCATCTCCTCGGTGGTGGGAGCTTCAACCTTCTGGATCTCATGAGATGTACGGAATCCGTCGAAGAAGTGCATGAATGGAATCCTTGATTTTACAGCTGCCAGGTGGGCTACTGCAGCAATGTCCATAATTTCCTGGACGCTGCCGGTGGCCAGCATGGCAAACCCGGTGTGACGGGCCGACATCACGTCGCTGTGGTCACCGAAAATGGAAAGTGCCTGTGCAGCAAGACTCCTCGCTGATACGTGAAAAACACCGGGAAGAAGTTCTCCGGAGATCTTGTACATATTGGGGATCATCAGCAACAGCCCCTGCGAGGCCGTAAAGGTGGAGGTCAGCGCTCCGGATTGCAGGGAGCCGTGCACCGCACCGGCAGCACCACCTTCAGACTGCATCTCAGTGACCTTAACCGTCTCACCGAAAATATTCTTCCGTCCGTGGGCCGACCATTCATCAACATACTCCGCCATAGTCGAGGAGGGAGTGATGGGATAGATAGCTGCCACCTCGCTGAACATATAGGCGATGTGGGATGCAGCATAGTTACCATCACAGGTTACATAATTCTTGCTCTTAGCCATTGTTATATTACTTTAAGTATTTAAATTACAATTGGTTAGCTTAATGGTATTCAGACCAACAAAATTACAATATTTCGGTGTCATTGTTATCATATCCTCCTAATATAAAATGATTACAAATAAGAGAGAAAAGGAGGTTGGAGGGGAGAAAAAAAACCGCAGCAACTCCGTTTGGTATTGCTGCGGTTCAGGATGTATTATTTTAAGCTTACTGGCTGTTCATGGAGATCAGGAATTCTTCATTGGAGCCTGTTTTATTCATCCGGTCGCGGAGGAATTCCATCGCTTCAACGGAGTTCATATCCGAGAGGAAATTACGGAGGATCCAGATCTTATCAAGCATCGGCTTGTCGAGCAGGAGGTCCTCACGACGTGTGCTGGAGAGGTTGACGTCCACAGCCGGGAATACCCGTTTGTTGGAGAGTTTCCTGTCGAGCTGAAGTTCCATGTTGCCGGTGCCTTTGAATTCTTCGAAGATCACATCGTCCATTTTTGAGCCGGTCTCGGTAAGAGCCGTGGCCAGGATGGTGAGTGAACCGCCGTTTTCGATGTTACGGGCAGCACCGAAGAAACGCTTGGGCTTGTGCAGTGCATTGGCATCCACACCTCCTGAAAGCACCTTACCGGAAGCCGGCGAAATGGTGTTGTAGGCGCGGGCAAGGCGGGTAATGGAATCGAGGAGGATGACCACATCGTGACCGCATTCGACCAGTCGTTTGGCTTTCTCCAGAACGATATTTGCAATGCGGACGTGTCTTTCAGCCGGCTCATCGAAGGTGGAGGAAATCACCTCGGCATTGACGTTGCGGGCCATGTCGGTTACTTCTTCCGGACGCTCATCGATCAGCAGAACGATCATGTACACTTCGGGATGATTGGCGGCAATGGCGTTGGCAATGTCCTTAAGGAGGACGGTTTTACCGGTTTTCGGCTGGGCCACAATCAGACCGCGCTGACCTTTTCCGATAGGTGCGAACATATCCACGACGCGTACGGAAAGGTTGTAGTTCCCGTTCCCAACGAGACTGAATTTCTGATCGGGGAACAGCGGGGTAAGGTAATCAAAAGGAACGCGGTCCCTGATATAGTCGGGGCTGCGGCCGTTGATCTCATCAACCTTGATCAGCGGGAAGTACTTCTCCCCTTCTTTCGGCGGACGGATCGTACCGGTTACGGTATCGCCCGTTTTAAGACCGAAAAGCTTGATCTGGCTCTGGGAAACATAAATATCATCGGGAGAGTTCAGGTAATTGTAATCCGAGGAACGGAGGAATCCGTAACCATCGGGCATGATCTCAAGAACACCCGTGTTAACAATCAGTCCTTCAAAATCGTACTTATCCACTTTGCGTGGCTGTTCGAAACGCTGTTTCTGACCATTGCCCTCCTGTTGTCCCTGGGGCTGGTACTGCGGCTGGTTTTGCGGCTGATTCTGCGGCTGATTCTGCGGCTGATTCTGCTGCTGATTCTGCTGCTGGTTCTGCTGCTGGTTCTGCTGCTGGTTCTGCTGGGGATTACGCTGGTGCTTGCGATAGTCGTCCTGCGGATAGTTCCGCTCGCGCTGCTGCTGGTTCCGGTAGCCCTGCTGATCATGCTGTTTCTGATAATGCTGCTGGGGCCTCTGCTGTTCCCTGACAGGATTTGGAGTTTCCTGTGTTTTTACTTCATTCTCGGCTTTTGCTGCAGGTTCCCTGCTTTCAGCCGTAGCGGCTGGCTGTTCGGCCGGTGCGGCCTGGGGTTCATTGCGTTGCTGACCCCGCTCTTTTTTCATCTTGGGCCGGCCTCTTCTCCTTTCATTCTGAGCGCCACCCTGCTGTGTTTTGTCCCTTTCCTGTCCTTTCCCGGTATCTTTTCTTGCTGCCTTGGCTTCAGAAACCACAACAGCCTGGGTATCGAGGATCTTATAGATCAGTTCCTGTTTACGGAAGGATTCTACCCTCTTGACATTCAATTCTTTAGCAATCTCACGAAGATCCGAGAGAAGCTTCTTGTTAAGTTCAATAATATCGTACATACTAAATGTTAAATGGAAATTTTTCTAATTCAATTGGAAAAAAGTGCTTTGGAGTTTGTAAGATTGATACTTACACGTATTCCGATAGAAAATCGATGCAAGTATAAATCTTTTAATCAGAACTACCAAATATATCTTTCATAAAGAATTAATAAAAAACCGGAAGCCTTCCGGGTCTGTTCCAGGAACTACGCCGAATATGCGACTGAAAGTAATTAATAGATTGTATCTCTGAATCTTATTGGCAAGTTAGGACATTCTGCCCAATACCGGGGTAAAAAAAAGTTGTTCTTAAACACGTTAATAATCGGTAAAACAGGTAGCATGTGAAACCTTTTTAATTAGTTTTACGTATAACGGACCAGCTAAGCCCCCCTATCACCTATGAGACAACTCAAAATCATCAAGCAGGTTACCAATCGTGAGACGCCCTCACTTGACAAGTACCTTCATGAAATTGGTAAGGTTGATCTCATTTCGGCGGAAGAAGAAGTTGAGCTGGCGCGGCGCATCAGAAAAGGCGATACCGTAGCCATGGAAAAACTGATCAAAGCCAATCTCCGTTTTGTGGTTTCCGTGTCGAAGCAATACCAGAACCAGGGACTCAGCCTGCCCGACCTCATCAACGAGGGTAACCTGGGGCTGATCAAAGCCGCACAGCGTTTTGATGAGACCCGGGGATTCAAATTCATTTCCTACGCCGTATGGTGGATCCGCCAGTCGATCCTCCAGGCTCTTGCCGAACAGGCACGCATCGTCAGGCTGCCGCTGAACAAGATCGGCTCGATCAACAAGATCAATAAAACCTTTGCCGAACTGGAACAGAAATTTGAGCGGGAGCCCACCATCATGGAAATTGCGCAGGCGCTTGAGCTCGCTCCCGAAGATGTGAAAGACGCTATCCGCAGTTCCGGCAGGCATGTATCCATGGATGCGCCCTTGCAGGAAGGGGAAGACGGAAATATGTACGATGTATTGCTTAATGCCGACACCCCGAGTCCCGACCGTGGCCTGCTCAACGATTCCCTGCGCAAGGAAATCGAAAGGGCACTTTCCACCCTGACCTACCGGGAAGCCAGCATCATCAGGCTGTACTTCGGCCTGAACGGCAAGCATCCCCATACCCTGGAAGAGATCGGGGAGGAATTCAACCTCACCCGTGAAAGGGTCAGGCAGATCAAGGAAAAAGCCATTAAACGGCTTAAACATACCACCCGGAGCAAGATCCTGAAAAGCTATCTCGGGTAAACCTTTATATTTCACCTTCTGATCCGGTCGCAGGCCGGATTTTTTTTACACGGAACATGCTGCTGATCCTATCGCCCGCAAAAACCATGAAACCCGTTCCCACGGGAACCAACGATATTGCCACCGAACCGGAATTCTTAACAGAAGCCGCCTATATCACGGGGCTTCTGAAACAACTGACACCTGCAGAACTTGCCCGGCTGATGCAGACCAGTCATAAACTGACCCTGGAAACCATTGAAAAACTGGCCCGCTGGAATGACCGGCCGGGGGCCGGTGAAGGTTCGCGGGCGCTCCTCACGTATTCGGGAGAAGTATACAATGGCTTGTCGGCCAGGAAGTTTAACAGAGAAAATCTGCTCTTCGCACAGAAACACCTGCGTGTTCTTTCGGCAGTTTATGGGGTGCTTCGGCCGCTTGACCTGATCCAGCCCTACCGTCTGGAAATGCAGGCCCGGCTAGCCAACCGGAGCGGCCATGACCTTTATGCATTCTGGAGGCCCCTGATCACGGAAGCACTGGGGAGAAGCCTGCGGCAGAGCGGGGAACAGGTACTGGTCAACCTGGCATCGCAGGAATACTATTCCGCAACTGATGCCGGCCGGCTCGGCTGCCGGATCGTTACCCCGAAATTCCTGCAGGAAAACGGTACAGGCTACCGGATGGTTACTGTTTATGCGAAGAGGGCGCGCGGACTGATGTGCCGCTTTATCATAGAAAACCGGATTGAAAAGGTGGCCCATCTCAAACTCTTTGATCTGGAAGGCTACCTTTTCAACCCGGACCTGTCCGCGAAGGACGAATGGGTTTTTACCCGCTGATAACTATTTCCTGATGATATCCCCGGCGCTGGAGGTCTGGGTACGAACGACCTGGGCATCACCGGTGTAGTAAATATTACCGGCACTGGAAGCCGACAGATCAAGTTCCCTGGAGGCACAGACCCTTGCATCACCGGCACTGGAAACAACGACTTTAGCCGTTTCAGCCTTCAGATCGAAAGCGCTCAGGTCACCGGCACTGCTCAGATTGGCGTGCAGATTCCCGGTTTCGCCCGACAGTTTCACATCGCCGCTCGAACTGATATCAATAGCGATCTCTTTGGCATAAACCTCCAGATCCAGATCACCGGCACTGCTGACGTTGATCTCCAGGTTCTCGCAGTGAAAGGGTGTTTCGCCCGTGCAGTCACCGGCACTGCTGATGCTTAGCCGCTTGAGCTCGGGAAGGGAAACATAAACCTTTTTGGAAGTGGCGTTCCTGATGCCCTGACGCGTCTTGACGATCAGGCTTCCGCCTTCCAGCTCGGTCCTGATGATCTCATGCAGGTTCGCATCGGCGACCACCTCCACCTTGAAATCCCCTTCGGTGAGGAACACATCCACACCGCTGCTGGCCTGAACACCCGTAAAGCCAGATATATCTCTTGTCTCGGTGACCACATTTCCATCTCCCGAAACAGCATTATCCCAACCTTCAATGACGCAGGAGGTACAAAGTGCCACCAGTACTGCGCTGATAAGTACAAGTTTAGTTTTCATGGTTTTGTTTTTTGTATATGATTCAAAAATAAGTAAGAAAAACCAGATAATCCACCGGAAGTACGTTTTCGGGAGGAATTAAGCCCTGCCAGAAAGCGTACACACTCCGTTACCGGTTACAGGTTTATGACGGTCGAAAATAGGAAATGTTACACAGGCCGCCTGAAGTATCGGCGAAAATACGGTGAATGGTTTCAACTCACCTCCAGCACCAGTCCTTTCAGGTATTCCCCTTCAGGATGAAAGATACTGACCGGGTGATCGGGTGGCTGTGACAGCTGATGCAGGATCCTGACATTCCGCCGGGCATTGGCTGCTGCCGCAAATACCGATTTGCGGAAATTCTCCCGGCTCACGGCCTGTGAACAACTGAAGGTGAACAGGATCCCTCCAGGGCGAATCTGCTCAAAAGCTTTCTGATTCAGACGTTTATATCCCTGAAGAGCATTTTTGAGCGCGTTCTGGTGTTTGGCAAATGCCGGCGGATCCAGAATGATCAGGTCGTAGCGGTCCTTAATATCCTCCAGGAACTGAAAAGCATCGGCGGCAAAGGAACTGTGCCGTTCCGTTCCGGGGAAGTTCAGCCCGACGTTTTTGTCGGTCAGTTCAATTGCCCTTGCCGAACTGTCGACACTGTGCACCAGTGACGCACCTCCCTGCAGGGCGTAAACCGAGAATCCCCCCGTGTAGCAGAACATGTTGAGGACCGCTTTATCCCTGGCATAGGCAGCCAGCAGTTTCCGGTTTTCCCTCTGGTCGATGAAGAAACCGGTTTTCTGACCTTCCTGCCAGTTTACGGCAAAATGCAGGCCGTTTTCCAGAACCCCGGTTTCTGCACCGGTGCCCCATAGATAACCATTGACCGGTTCGATGCCCGGTTTGCGGGGCAGAGTGCCTTCGCTCTTATCGTAAACGGCTTTCAGACGATCGCCGGCCACACTTTTCATAGCTTCGAGGATCGCCTCACGCGACCGGTACATCCCGATGGCGTGCATCTGCACCACGGCCACCCCGTTATAAAAATCCACGATCAGACCGGGAAGGCCGTCACCCTCGCCATTGATCCAGCGGAAAACACTGGTATTGCCAGTCCCGGTCAGGCCATGTGCCTCCCTGAGCTTCCAGGCTTCTTCCAGTCTTTTTCTCCAGAAGTCCGAACCAATGACGGGAGAGCCAAACTGTATCACCCTCACCGTGATCGATCCCTGCTGGTAATGACCGGTTGCCAGGTATTCATCCTGGTTGTCATACACATCGACCAGTTCGCCTTCACTGGCCACACCATGAATCTTTTTGATGGCACCCGAGAAGACCCACGGGTGATATCTCCGAAGCGACTGGTCTTTTCCGGATTTCAGAATTACCCTGGCTCTTTCACTCATTTTTCAAAAAAACAGAATCCCTTAGTTTAAAATATATGGCATAACAGGCCCAGGCGTCGGTGGCGGCATAGACCTGCTGGGCGGGAGAAAGCTCGTGGGCTTCCCAGTTCGACATCTGCTGGGACTTGGAGATCTTCACCCCGAGGACAATGGCTGCCAGTTTTTTAAGGCTTTTCGACTGGATATGGAAGGCCTCTGCATACTGTTGCAGTTCAAGAAAGCCGCGGGCCTGAAAACGGATCAGGGAGCGGAGCCGGCGCAGGTCGTCCTGGAGCCCCGTACCGATCTTGATAATATTTTCGTCTTCGAACAGCTCCTTAAGTTTATCGGGGATGCCCGTCCGGTTCAGACGGATCAGCCAGGCTTCATCCGCTGTGGCCAGTTGAACAAGGGAGACCTGGTTATTTTTCCCCTTTGAGAATGAAGGTTTTGTTTCGGTATCAAAACCCAGGACCCGGTGTTGCATGATCCGGGTGATCTCCTCTTCGAAGAGCTCTTCGGTATCGATCATGATGATCCTCCCCCCGAACTGCTTTACCGTGAGAAGGTCAATCTCTTCCTTGCTGATCTCGCTGGCATACATCAGTAATCCTCCCCCGCCTGATCCTGGAACCGGCTGAAAAAGCCATGCCGGTCCGGTGTTTGGTCCTGTATATCCTGATCCGCGTCGGGCAGAATAAAATCATCGCCCGCAACCAGCACATCGTGCAGGGCGCTCAGAGCCAGCAGCAGTTTCTTTCCCCAATGCTCCCTGAAGGCTTCCGTAACCTGGAGGAGAGCATCGTTCATGAGGTCTTCAGATCCGCTGCTGTAAACGGCAATAAAATCGCGAAGCTCCTGGTAAATATCGGCCAGGTCTTCTGAAACCGTATGGGGCACAAGGTCGGAACGGTCGTACTCGCCGGCACCGGCCACGCGCAGATAGGCATTTGCCGGACCGAGTACCCTGGCGATACCCTGGTAAACGGCGGCCCATTCCTGTTCGGTCACCTCCCGTTCAATCCCTTCCTCATAAACCGGCTCTCTCGGGGCAATGCTATGAACCCGGCTGTAGACTTCGGAAAGCAGCACAAGCGCTTCCCCAACCAGTTGCCGGCCTGTGGCAGGCGGCTGCTCCAGCCAGCCGGCCAGGTCATTGGCGGCCTTGACAAAACTCAGCACCTCCGGCTGATAGACCCCGTAATGATCATCCTGTTGAACACTTTTCATCCCGCAAAAATAATAGTTTTCAATCACTAAACTGCCATTTCTCCCGGCCGATTCACCTCCGGGCCCCGCTCATGCGCTGCGGAAGGCGCTGCGCCTGCTGTACAGAGGATCTAATGTTTCCATTCCAGCTTCAGATCTTCCCCCCGTACCAGCTTGTGATGATCGATGAGCCATTCGATCACCCGGATACTTTTCTCGCCCGGGATCCCGGTTTCCTCAACCAGTTGCCGGAGGGTCATACGTTCCCGGGCCAGGATCTTCTTCACGGCAGCAACGACCAGGTCGAACTCGTATTCGCTCAGCCCCAGCTCGTTCCTTTGCAGGCAAACATCGCACTGCCCGCAGCGCGCGACCTCTTTTTCACCGAAATAGGCGAGCAGGAACTGGCTCCGGCAACGGTTCTCCGACTGGGCATAACGAAGCATTTCGTTCTGCCGCCTGATAAACCGTTCCTTTCTCAGCTGGTAATTTTCGGGGGAGATATGCAGGGAAGCCTCGGGCAATCGTTCTTCCAGATAGGTCACCACCGGATTTTTTTTCCTGGGGATATAATTGATAATCTGCTGATTTGAAAGGGAAAGCAGGTATTTGTAGATGGCATCGAAGGTGAGGCCGGAGCGTCGGGCCAGCACCTGCTCATCGATGGCCACATACTGGGAGAACATCCCGGAATAGGAACGCAGGAGCAGCTTGATAAAGCTGTCGAAGGCCGCATTTTTCACCTGGAATTTGTACAGATCGTCCCGTGAAACGATAAAATGGACCCGCGAAGGGTTGTTGATCTCATCGCTGACCTCAATATAGCCTTCCCTGACCAGCACGTCCAGAGAACTGTGGGCCACCATTGCATTGAATTTGTAGATCCGGAGGAAATCCGGAAGGATGAAATCGTAGGACATGCCCTTGCCCGTTCCATAGGGCACCTGGAGAAAACTGCCAAGGGCATGATAGACCTCTTTGACACGGGCAATGCCCGGGAAACTGACTTCGATCCGCTGGTTGATGATCCGTTCGTCGGAGGGGCTGTAAAGGAGGATGGCCCAGGCTTTCTTCTCGTCGCGTCCGGCCCTGCCCGCCTCCTGGAAATACGATTCGGGATTATCGGGGAGATCGATATGGATCACGAAGCGTACATCGGGTTTATCGATCCCCATACCAAAGGCATTGGTAGAGACCATGATACGTATGCGATCCTTCCGCCAGTCTTCCTGCATGCGGTTTCGTTCATCGAAGCTCAGTCCGGCATGATAATACCCTGCAGTATGTCCGTTCTGCACGAGCTGATCGGCCAGTTCGCGGCATTTTCTCCTGCTCCTGACATAGACGACGCCCGTCCCGGCGATCCGTTCGGCGATCCGCAGCATCTCCCCTACCTTATCCTCGGTTTTTCTAACAACGTAAACGAGGTTTTTTCTTTCGAAGCTTTTACGGATCAGGTTTTTATCCCTGAAGGCCAGCCGTTCCATAATATCCTCGGCCACCTCGGGCGTGGCGGTGGCGGTAAGTGCCAGTACAGGCACCCCGGGCAGAAGTTCCCGGAGCGCGGCGATCTCCAGGTAAGCCGGCCTGAAATCGTAGCCCCACTGGGAGATGCAGTGTGCCTCATCGACGGCGATCAGGTTGACGTTCATTTCCACCACCTTGGCCCTGAACAGGTCGGTGGCTATCCTTTCCGGGGAAAGATAGAGGAACTTGAAATCTCCGAAGATGGCATTGTCGAGTGTCACGGCGATCTCCTCCCTCGACATCCCCGAATGGATGAGCAGCGCCCTTATGCCCCGCTTCTGCAGGTTTTCCACCTGGTCTTTCATCAGGGCGATCAGGGGCGTTACCACCAGGCAGATGCCTTCTTTAGCCAGGGCAGGGACCTGGAAGGTGACCGATTTCCCTCCGCCGGTTGGCAGGAGGGCAAGGGTATCCCTTCCGCTGCCTGCAGAGACAACGATTTCCTCCTGGACAGGCCTGAAGGCGGAATAACCCCAGAATCGGGTCAGTATCTGCCGGTAATCTTCCAAGGGCTATTTAACATTATTTAGCACTCTAATCATCCTTCCGGTGTAAAACAGGGTCTCTTGTTTACCGTTTTTTTTGTAATTTGGCGACGCTTAAAATTAGCCAAAATCCTGAAAAGTATCTGCTGCAGCGTTGTTTTTGAAACCTCAGTCAGACAGCGTCCGGGATCTGGTCGTGAAATAAAGATAATTCGTAAACCGTTAAAGCTAAAATTAAAGTGATGAACCTGATCATGAAAAAGCTTGTTTTTCTATTCCTGCTGGCTTCCAGCCTGCATCTTTCAGCCCAGGACGAGGCGGTCCTGATGACCATCGGCAACAAGGATATCACCCTGGGTGAATTTGAAAGAATCTACCACAAGAACAATAACGAAAATTCGCTTACCCAGCAGACGCCGGAAGAGTATCTTGACCTGTTCATTAATTTTAAGCTCAAGGTAATGGAAGCCGAGGCACGCGGCATGGACACCACCAAATCCTTCCTGAAGGAATACAACGGATATGCCGATCAGCTTGCCAAACCCTATCTCTCCGACGATGAGACAAAGAACAAACTTCTCACGGAAGCATATGAAAGATCGCTGAAGGAAATCAATGCCAGCCATATATTATTAAGGCTGGATGAAAAAGCATCCCCGGAAGATACACTGGCGATGTACGAAAAGATCATGAAGATCAGGCAGCGGATCCTCAACGGCGAAGCTTTCGATGCCGTTGCCCGGGAAGTATCTGAAGACCCCTCTGCAAAATCCAACGGTGGCGATCTTGGCTATTTCACCGTTTTCAGCATGGTTTATCCCTTTGAAACCGCTGCTTACACAACGCCTGTAGGCGCCGTTTCCCTGCCGGTAAGAACACGTTACGGCTATCATATCCTGCAGGTCCACGACATCCGTCCGGCCCGGGGTACCATCAGGGTGGCACACATCTTCATTCTTTCACCCGAAGCCTCCACCCCCGAAGAAAAAGCACTGGCCGAGAAAAAAGCCTTTGCGGTTTACGACAGCATCCAGAAAGGGGTTGATTTCGGAACACTGGCCCGGAATAATTCCGACGATCAGAATTCAGCTTCGAATGGCGGTGAGCTGCCCTGGTTCGGTGCCGGACGCATGATCCCCGCATTTGAGAAAGGTGCTTTTAGTCTGGAGAACCCGGGCGACATCACCAAACCCTTCCCCTCCCAGATCGGCTGGCACATTGTTAAGCTGATCGACCGGAAACCGGTTGGCAGCATGGAAGAATCCCGCGCCGAGCTCGAAACCAAGACCTTCAGAGGCGACCGTATGCAGGTCAATACAGCCCTGTACCTGGCCAAACTGAAAAACGACTATCATTTTACCGAATACCCGGAAAACAAAAGGGCCTACCTGGCTTCACTCGACACCACGATCTTCACCCGCGAACTGGATAAAGCTGCCAGCCTGGCCGCAGCCAAACCTCTGTTTTCCATTGGAAATAAAGTGGTTACAACCGCCGATTTCGACGAATATATCGACAGTAAAGTGAAAAGGAAACCAGGCTATTCCTTCGATGTCTTCCTGAACGAGATCTACAATTCCTTCACCGAACTGGAGATCATGGATTATGAGAAAACACAGCTGCCTCTGAAATATCCCGAGTATAAGAACATCCTTCAGGAATACCACGACGGGATCCTGCTTTTCGACCTGATGGACAAAATGGTATGGTCGAAGGCTGTCAGTGATACCACCGGTCTGGAGAAATACTACAGGAAACATAAAAAGGAATACATGTGGGATACGCGTGCCGATGCACTGATTGTAACCTTTGACAACAGCATCGACAAGGAGCTTGTTCTGAAATACGCGCCGGAACTGAGCAAGGGAAAGATGGATGAAAAAGCCCTGCGCAAAGCCGTTTGCGGTGCCGACAGCATAGCCTGTGTGACCGTGAAGGAGCTCAAGGTGGAAAAAGGGGTCAATACTGCTGTGGATCAGCTCGGCATGAAAACCGGTACCGGGGCCGTCAGCGCTTCGGAGGACCAGAGCAGTTTCGTGATCGTGAAAAAGATCCTGAAGCCCATGCCTAAGGAACTCAATGAGACACGCGGGCAGGTGACTTCCGATTACCAGGACTTCCTGGAAAAGCAGTGGATCGCCGAACTCCGGTCGAAATACAAAGTTGTGGTTAACAAAGAGCTGCTTTCGCAGGTAAAATAAATGACCATGAAGATCACCCCGTCTGTTGCCCTCCTCACAGCAGCCATGCTGCTCGCTACGTCGTGCAGCCTGCTGAACCGGAAAAAAGACGAAACGCCTGTGGCGAGGGTATTCGACCTGTACCTGTATGCCAGTGACCTGGAAGATGCGATCCCGCGAAATGTGAGCGAATCGGACAGTATCACCCTGGCCAAGCGGTACATCAACACCTGGGTAAAAGACCAGCTCCTGTTGCACTATGCCGAGCAGGCCCTGTCGGAGGAACAGATGGATTTTGAGAAACAGATCGAGGAATATCGTAAATCGCTCCTGATCTATTCCTACAGGCAGAAACTCCTCCAGCAGAAGCTGGATACACTTGTCAGCGAGAGCGAGATCAATTCGTATTACGAAAATAATTCGAATAACTTCATGCTCAACCAGGAAGTGGTAAAAGCCACCTTCGTAAAGGTTCCGCTGAACCTCACGGGTGTGGACGACGTACGGCGCTGGTCGCGCTCCACCGACCCGGCCGATGCAGAGAGACTGGAAAAATTCTGCATCAATTATGCGGATAAGTACGACAATTTCAACAACAAATGGATCTATTTCTCCCGGCTGAAGGAGGAGATGCCTTTAAAGATCGACCAGCCTGCCCGCTATCTGAAATACAACCAGAACATAGAGACGAGCGACTCCAGTTTCAGGTACTTCCTGCATGTCTCCGAGATGAAGAGCGAGGGGGAGATTGCCCCGCTGGAGATGGTGAAGGACGATATCCGGAGCATATTGTTAAACAAGCGAAAAATAGAATTCTTTCAGAGCCTGGAAACCCGAATCTATAATGAGGGCCTGAGCAAGAACCAGTTCGAAATATATTGATTATGAAGATAAAAAGTTTGATTGCAGGGCTTCTCCTTGCAGCCCCGGCCCTTACAGTCAGTGCCCAGGACCAGTTCATCATCGACAGGGTCGTTGCGGTGGTGGGAGATTTTAATATCCTGCAGTCGGATATCGAGCAGCAGTACCTGCAGATGAAAGCCCAGGGGATGAAGATGCCCGAAGATGCCCGTTGCCAGATCCTGCAAATGTTCATTGAACAGAAGCTGATGCTGAACCAGGCCAAGATCGACAGTATTGAAGTCTCTCCGAGCCAGGTGGAAATCCAGCTTGATTCACGACTCGATTATTTTCTCAGCCAGTTCACCAGCGACCAGGAGATGGAGGAATACTTCGGAAAATCGTTGCTGGAGATCAAAGACGATCTCAGGGATGTCATCAGGGAACAGATGATCACCAACCAGGTGCAGCAGCAGTTGACGGGCGACATCCGGATCACCCCCTCCGAGGTCAGAGCCTATTTCAAGAAGATCCCGGTCGACAGCATTCCGCAGATCAATACCCAGGTAGAGATCTCCCAGATCGTGGCCTATCCCCCGTACAGCGAGGAAGCCATGTTTGCCGTGAGGGAAAAACTGCTGGAACTCCGGAAAAGGGTGATGGACGGGGAGAATTTCGCCACCCTGGCGATCCTCTATTCCGAGGATCCCGGCTCTGCGCCCAAGGGAGGCGAGATCGGCTTCATGGCGCGCGGAGAACTCGACCCCGCCTATGCCACCGCTGCCTGGGGGCTGAAAGAAGGCCAGGTCTCCAAGATCGTGGAATCGGAATTTGGTTTCCATATTATACAATGTATTGCCCGCAGGAACGACCGTGTGAATACCCGCCATATCCTCATGAAGCCCAAAGCCGATGTGAACGCCCGGCAAAAGGCCCTCAGCAAGCTCGACAGCCTCCGCACCGTGATCCTGAACGACTCGATGACCTTCGACCTGGCCGCCAAATACTACTCGGAGGATAAGAACACCAGTGTTAACGGCGGACTGGTGGTGAACCCCCGGACCAATTCGGCGCTTTTCGAACTTGATCAGCTGGACGTCAAGGATTACTATGTGATCCGGAACATGAATGTAGGTGACCTTTCGGAACCCTATGAAACAACCGACGAGAGCGGTAAGCCCTGTTACAAGATCATCAGGCTGCAGAACAGGATCGAACCACACCCGGCCGACCTGAAAACCGATTACCTGTTGCTGCAGAACCTGGCGCTGGAGAAAAAACAGCAGGACATCCTGCATCAGTGGTACCTGAAAAAGCTCCGGACCACCTATCTGAAGATTGACCCGGCTTTCAACACCTGCGAAAACATTCAGAGCGAACTGAACGCATCAAAATGACCCTTTGCCCCGGCAGCCATTCATGGCGGTGGATCCTCATCCTCCTGCCGGTATTCCTGATACCGGAGGGTAACCTTTGGGGACAAAAAACACGGAAGATCGAGATCCTTAACGCCGACATCACCGCTTTCGACAAGGCCCTGGGGGACGATGCGCGTAAACTGATCGGTAATGTACAGCTCCGTCACGAAGGGTCGTTGATGTACTGCGACTCAGCCTACTTTTACCCGGCCAGCTACTCCGTGGAAGCCTACAGCAGGGTACGTATCGAGCAGGGCGACACGCTCTTCCTCTACGGCGACCGGCTGAACTATAACGGCAATACGCGGTTTGCCCGGATCAGGGACCATGTGAAACTTATCGATAAGGAAACCGTGCTGACCACCACCTATATTGATTACGACCGCGACAAGGACATGGCCTATTACCTGGGCGGAGGGGAGATCACCAACGGCGACAATACCCTCACGAGCCTGAAGGGGACCTATTACACCAAAGACAAGGTCTTCTATTTCAAAGACAGCGTGGTGATCGTCAATCCGGATTACCATATCTATTCCGACACCCTGCGTTACGACACCGATACCGAAATTGCCTATTTCTATGGCCCGACTGAAATTATCGGCGAGGATAATTACATTTATTGTGAAGGCGGATGGTACGACACCCGCAACGATGTTTCTCTCGTGAACCGGAGGGCACTGCTGAAGACCGATGAGCGGATCCTGAAAGGTGACAGCCTGTATTACGAAAGGGACAAAGGCTACGGCCGGGCCCGGCATCACGTGGAACTGACCGATACGGTGCAACAGGTGATCCTGAGGGGAAATTTCGGGGAATACTTCGAAGAAAGCGAGTATGCCATGCTGACCGACAGCGCCCTGATGATCCAGATCGATAAGGGCGACTCTCTTTTTGTTCATGCCGACACCCTGATCTCCTCCCTCAACCCCGATCCGGAGCTTACGGATGATTCCCGTCTGCTGCGTGCTTATTACAAGGTCAAGATCTACAGGAAGGACCTGCAGGGCATGTGCGATTCACTGGTGTATATCGAACACGACAGCACCTTTCATTTTATTGGCACACCGGTACTCTGGTCGGACGAAAACCAGCTGACAGCCAGTAAAATAGAGATCATTACGCGAAACCAGGAACTGCAGGAGATGCGCCTGCTGGGGGTGGCCATGATGGTTTCACAGGTCGATACGGTACGTTTCAACCAGATCAGGGGGAAGACCATGACAGGGCACTTTGTGAAAAACAAACTGGTGAAGATCGACGTAAACGGGAACGGGCAGACGATCTATTACACGGTCGACCAGGGAGAAGTGATCGGTGGCATGAAGACCGAGTGCTCCGACATGATTATTTACCTGAAAGACAATAAACTGAGCAGGGTGAACTGGCTGGAGAAACCTTCGGGCACCTTCTACCCCCTGAAGCTCTTCCCGGAAACAGAAACCCGTCTGCCCGATTTCAAATGGATGGACAGCTGGCGCCCGGTCGACAGCCTCGATGTGTACCGCTGGGAATAGAGTCCTGAAAGCCTATATTATTCGGCAATGGAAGTGATCACGACCTGGATAAAACCATGAGTTGGAAAGGTCGGGACATTCATCAGCGCCGGCGGACAGGAGAAACACCTTGTCTCACTGCTGTCGGCCAGGCGATAGGAAAATGTACTTTCTCCCCCGTCAAGGAAGTCGGCTCCGATACCCAGGCCGGCCGTGTCAACCATAATAAGCCCTGTTGGAAAATCAAAGCTCAGCAACGAATCGCTGTTTCCGGTGAGCAGAAACAGTCCGAACAGCAGGCTGTCGGTGCTGCTGCAGTCAACACATTTCAGGTAACCCACTACCCTCCCCTCCGTACATTCGTCCCCCGGGCATTTCTCCCCGCAGGAATAAAAGGCTGCCAGCAGAAGGGCCATAAGGACAAACTTTTTCATCTTGTCAATTCATTTATCCATGTAAGGTATTAAAATATTCATCAATATTTCACTTTCCGCCTGTCAGTTATTGCATTACGAATGCAACCGCAGGGGCACAAACCGGGTATAAACTACAGGGAACAGGCAGAAAGAGACCAAAGCACCAGTCGTTTCAGGTGAATGTATCGCGCATGTCGAAATGAATGCCTAACTTGTATCAAAGCTTTCCGGACCAAAACCAAGTCAAATGAAAAGAAAACTTTTTCTCCGAGTATTGTCTGCAATCGTTCTGATGATCCTGCAGACAGGTGTGCTCTCCGCCCAGAGCACAGGATTTTCCTACCAGGCAGTTGCCAGGGATGCCCAGGGTAATATCCTCAGGGGGATGAACCTGGTGATCCATATCTCGATCCATACCGGAACTCCCGAGGGGGAACTGGTATGGCAGGAGACCCAGTTTGTCACCACGAACGACCTCGGCTTATTCAACATGGTGATCTGCGATGCCGCTGCCACTCCCACCGGGGGAACATACGGCAGCGCAGGAGATATTCCCTGGGGAACAGATCGTTTTTACATGGGGATGATCGTAGAAGAAGGCGATCAGGCTTTCGATATGGGAAGCACCGAGCTGCATGCCGTTCCCTATGCTCTGGCCGCACGGGAGGACCAGCAACTGACCTTTACCGGCACCACCCTGAGCATATCGGAGGGAAACAGTGTCAGCCTGTCGGACCTGGTCAATGATGCCGATGCCAGCCCGACCAACGAGATCCAGGACCTGATCTTTGTCAACGGGATCCTCAGTCTGAGCAACGACCCCACTCCCACCTCGGTAAACCTGGCCAGCGAGGTGGCTTCCTCGATCGGCTGGGCCCGAAAGGCGGACACCATTGCCACAATGTACAATGTTGGTGTCGGAACTAGCAGGCCCGACAATGCCATGCTGGCGGTTCAGGGCATTGATCCGCTGACTCCTGAGCCGTTGTTCGAAGTGCGGAACTCCTCCGGTCAGCCCCTGTTCTCGGTATACAACGACGGGGTATGGGTTTATGTCGATGATGGGGCCAAGGGTACGAAGAGCGGCTTTGCCGTGGGCGGATACAACAGCGCCACCAAGGGTCCCGGTCAGGAGTTCCTGCGCGTGACGAAAGACAGTACACGTGTTTACTTCAATGAGGCAGCGAAAGGGCCCAAGGGCGGTTTTGCTGTCGGAGGCTACAACAGCGGGAAGGGGTCCAGCCAGCTCATGTCGCTGGAACTTACAAATTACCTGATCGGGCATTCCGCGGGGATCAGCCTCACGGGCCTGCACAACCAGTTCTTCGGTTACCAGGCCGGGATGTCGTCGACCTCGGCCAATTATAACGTATACATGGGTTACCAGGCGGGCAGCGGCAATACCGGGGGTGATCAGAACGTGACGATCGGGTACCAGGCCGGTATGACCGGTACCGGATATAATAATGTACTGCTGGGTTACAAGGCAGGTTACAGCGGCTCGGGGTACAACAATGTGATCCAGGGCTACCAGGCAGGTTACAGGTACAATGGGAACAACAGTGTGATCATAGGCGACAACGCCGGTTACAATGCCGTTGAAGGCTGGTCGAACGTCTTTATCGGAAATAAGGCCGGATACAATAATAACGGCAGCAGCGGTTCTGCGGGTGCCCGGAACGTCTTTATCGGACGTGAAGCAGGTTATGCCAATACCACAGGGGGCGACAACGCCTATATCGGGACCTTTGCCGGAGCCGACAATGAAAGCGGATTGCAGAACGTGGTGATCGGGATCGAAGCCAACTCGGTCAACACTGCAGGAAGCTACAACGTTTACCTGGGGAACAGGGCCGGTTACACGAACTCCGGGAACTCGAACGTGGTACTGGGCGATGATGCCGGTTCGGCCTCTTCCAACTATACCATTGCTTCGAGCTATGCGAGCAGTACCTTCCTGGGAGCCCAGGCCGGGTATTCGGCCACCACCGGAACCAACAACACCTTTGTCGGCTACCGGGCAGGAAGGGCTGTGACGACCGGTTCGGGGAACGTATTTATCGGCTATTCGGCCGGAAGTGCCGCCTCATCCAGCAGTACCAACAAGTTTTACCTGGCCAATAACAGCAGCACCTACCTGATGTATGGTGACTTCAGCTACCCCGGACTCAGAATCGAAGGGAACGTGGGGATCAATTACCCCTATGTTTCCGGGTACGGGCTTATCGTTGACACACCTTCCGACCAGACAGAAGTATACGCCCTTTATGTCATCGGATCTTCGTATACTTCATCAGGAACATGGTCGGGCTCAGACAAAAACCTCAAGACCAACATCCGGCCCCTTGACGATCCCCTGGGCAAGCTGGAACAGCTCAGCGGCGTGAGCTTTGACTGGGACCAGAGCAAAGCGGGACAGGGCAGTGAGAAAAGCAGCATCGGTGTTCTGGCCCAGGATGTAGAGAAGGTCTTCCCAGAACTGGTCAAGGATGGTCCGGAAGGCTACAAAGCCGTGAATTACGATGGTCTGATCCCTGTGCTGATCGAGGCCGTTAAACAGCAGCAGGCCGAGAAAATGGCCCTGCAGCAGGAGCTGGATGCGCAGAAGGCGCTGATTGAGGAATTGAGGAGGAGGATTGAGGCGTTGGAGGAGTGAGGTTGGGAGACGGGTTACCCGCCTTCGCCAAAGGGCTTCGGCGGGTGGAACGGGTTACGGGTTACGGGTTGTGAGTGAGAAGTGACGAGTGACGGGGAGCTTATCTTTTGTGCGATGCTTCGCGCCTTTGAGTCTTTGCGACTTTGCGTTTACCTTTTGCGTCTTTCTTGCCACTAAGGCACCAGGACACGAAGCTGCACAAAGGTATTTTGTGAGGAGGGAGGAAGGAGACGGGAGACGCGAGACGCGGGGGAGGAACGTTAATCCGATATTTTGCGCCTTTGAGTCTTTGAGCCTTAGTGTTAAACCTTTGTGTCTTTTTTTACGAGACGGGTTACGGGTTACGGGTTACGGGTTATCCCGAAAAATGACAAATTTTCAATCGGGTAGTTTTTCGAGGATTCCAGAGTTTCTGCAGAAGCTATAAAAAAAAAGGTGCTGTTGCAGCACCCTCCGGATTTTCAGTATTCGTCTTCGTTAAAGAAGAAATCGTCTTTACTTGGATAATCGGGCCAAATATCTTCTATGCTCTCATATACGTCTCCTTCGTCTTCGATCTCCTGTAAATTCTCGATCACCTCGAGGGGAGCACCCGATCTGATGGCGAAATCAATCAGCTCCTCTTTGGTTGCCGGCCATGGTGCATCTTCAAGTTTAGAAGCAAGTTCAAGTGTCCAGTACATTGACAAAGCCTTTTAAAGTTAAACAATAGGTGTCCTTATTAAGAGGCGCAAATATATTAAAAATATTCAATTTTGCAAGCCCTCTTACCACGGAATCTGCTTAACTTTAAAAATATGTGCTAACTCCCTGGATAACACGAAATAATAATCAGACAAACGATTAAAAAAGCGGAGTAGAATCTCCTCCACTTCCTCTTCAGCAGCGAGTCGAAGGATGGCCCTTTCGGCTCTCCGGCAAACGGTGCGCGCCACATGTGCCTGGGAGACCACGGGGTGACCTCCCGGAAGGATGAAAGAAGTAAGGGGTTCGAGCTGTTCATCCATCCTGTCAATAGCCTTTTCAAGGTAGCCCACCTGTTCTTCCGTGATCACCGGCAGCCTGTCCCTGCAGTCGTCGCAGTCGGCTGCAAGCAGGGAGGCGGCCCGCATAAGGACATCGAGGATCACCAGCAGTTCGGCCCGGACCTCCTCCGGTGCATCGGCACTCATATCCCGGAGCAGGGCTGTGTGCGCCATCAGCTCATCGACAGTACCGTAGGCTTCAATGCGGATATGGTACTTGGGCACGCGCTTGCCACCGAGCAGGGAGGTTTCCCCCCTGTCGCCCCCTTTTGTGTAGATATTGGATTTTTTACTCATGCGGTTTCAGATTATAATCAGAAAAACGGGCCTGTGAAGGAACCAGTCAGAAACAGAAGGATTCAAGGTTGCCATGACATTTTGCATGTGGTGATGTCAGGATATTCAGGCCACGAGTGCCGGTACGCAGGGGACACAAATTTCTGCTTTACAGGATCGGAACCCCTCATACCCTTTCACGGCATATAACCCTTACCCTCTGCATAACTCTTCTGAAGGGTAAATTGTTCGGGCTCCCTGAAAAAAAGCTGATTCAGCCCTTATGGTAATCCTGGTTCCGCTCATCCCTTTCCACTTCCCCGTCGAAGAGGCGGATGATCCGGTGTGCATGACGGGCAATGGATTCCTCGTGGGTAACAAGGATGATGGTATTGCCCATCGAATGGATATCGTCGAAGAGCTTCATGATGTCGACAGAGGTCTTGGAGTCGAGGTTACCGGTGGGTTCATCGGCAAGGATAATGGACGGGTCGTTCACCAGGGCCCTGGCCACGGCAACACGCTGCCTTTGTCCGCCCGACAGTTCATTCGGCTTATGATCCATCCTGTCTCCCAGTCCCACTTTCTCCAGCGATGCTTTTGCGCGCTCCATCCTGACCTGCTTCGGCACTCCGGCATAAACCATGGGAAGCATTACATTCTCCAGGGCGGTATATCGCGGAAGAAGGTTAAAGGTCTGGAAAACAAATCCGATCTCCTTGTTCCGGATCTCCGCCAGATGGTTGTCGTCCATCTTGCTGACATCGGTTCCGTTGAGAACGTAGCTGCCTGCCGTGGCGGTATCAAGGCAACCGATCACGTTCATCAGGGTGGATTTCCCCGAACCGGAGGGACCCATAATAGCGACATATTCATTCCTGGCGATCTCAATGGTCACGGAGCGCAGTGCATGAACAACGATGGTCCCGATATAATAATCCTTGACAATATTCTGCAGGCTGATAATTTTATCCATCTGAACGAATTTAATAGTTACGAATGTAGTGATTATACGCCAAAAAATACCCCGAATGTTAAAAAAACAGGTTCACGGCGGCTTTTTGCATCCCGTCCCTGACGATCAGCAGACCCATTTGAAACAAATCGACCGAAACCGTGACAGCCGGATCGTTTTTCAGGATCGTCCAGGCCTCATTCATCCCTTCCGACCAGTTGATATCGTCGAGGACCAGGATCTTCTCCCCCGGACTCTTTTCAAGGATCATACCGGCGTACTGCAGCGTGGCTTCCCGGGTGTGGTTCCCGTCGATGTAATACAGGGTTTTTTCCCCGGCAGCCGCTACAAGTTCCGGCAGCATATCGCCAAAAGTGCCCCGGATCACCTTCACATGCGCAAAGCCCAGTTCCTGCATCAGTTTTTCCGCATAGGCACATTTCCCGCTGTTTGCCTCAACGGTGACAAGGGGCATCGTTCCTCCGGCAGCCAGGCAGGCCGTACTGATCCCCAGACCGGTTCCCAGCTCCACCACAGCCGAGGGTTTATAGAACGCCACCAGCCGGTAGAGCAGGGCTCCCCAACGCGGTCCGACCGAACTTTTCCGCGCCATTTGTCCGACCTGACGGAAAGGTTTAGCACTCACCTTTGATCCGGCCCCGATGGGCGGTGTTTCCAGGAGGGTACGATCCTTCCTGACCCGCCTGATCATCTCCCCCACCCCTGCCGGTAAGGCCCTTTTGCCCGCGTTCCCGGTAACTTCGCTGACAAAAGCGAACAGGAAAGGGGAATGAATACCATGTCCGTACCTGCTGCGTGCGTGCAGCAGATGGCGGATAAAGCGGAAAAAAATGGGAAAGAGTTTCATCTCCCTCTGGCTAAAATGTTAATTTTACCCTCATCAGCCGATAAAAATAAAGCAAATGCAGCAATTCCTGAGCCAGGATATCCAGTTTCTTCCGGGAGTCGGTCCCAAACGGGCCGAAGTGCTGCGAAAGGAAATAAATATACAAACATTCGAGGACCTGCTTTTTTATTTCCCCTACAAATATGTCGACCGGAGCCGTTTTTACTCCATCAGCGAGATCAATACCGACCTGCCCTATATCCAGATCCGCGGAAAGATCACCGGCTATGCCTCGGTGGGAAAAGGAGCCGGTAAGCGGCTGACGGCCGGATTCACCGACGGGCAGGGAATGATTGAACTGGTCTGGTTCAAAGGGGCAAAGTGGATACCGGAGACCTTTCCTCCCGACAAAGAGCTGATTATCTTCGGCAAGCCCACGCAGTACAAGGGAAAGATCAATATCGTCCATCCCGAAATGGAGGATCCGGCGAAACTGAGTCCAAACCGTTCCGAACTGCAGGCGATGTATGTGACTTCGGAGAAAATGAAAGACAACTACCTCACATCCAAAGCTGTGAGCAAGCTGATCTCGACCCTCATCTCCCTCCTGCCCTCACGCTTCGAAGAGACCCTGCCCGCCTGGTTGCTGAAGCAGAACAATTTTGTCAACCTCGATACGGCCCTGCGGCTGATCCATTTCCCCGACACTCCGGCCGACTATCAGAAAGCATCGCTCCGGCTGAAGTTCGAGGAACTGTTTTATATCCAGTTGAACATCCTGCAGAGCCGCTACCAGCGGACCACGAAATTTAAAGGCGTGGTTTTCTCGCGGGTGGGCGAACAATTTCATACTTTTTTCACCGAACATCTTCCTTTTGAACTCACCGCGGCACAGAAGAGGGCGGTAAAGGAGATCAGGAAGGATACCGGTTCGGGCCGGCAGATGAACAGGCTGCTTCAGGGGGATGTGGGCAGCGGGAAGACGCTGGTGGCCCTGATGTCGATGCTGATCGCCATCGACAACGGTTTCCAGGCCTGTATCATGGCCCCCACGGAGATCCTGGCCTCGCAGCATTTCCAGAGCATTACCCGCCTGCTGGGCAGCATGGAACTGAAGGTCGGGCTGCTGACGGGCTCCACGAAAAAAGCAGAGCGGACCCGTATCCATGCCGGACTGACAGACGGTTCCCTGAAGATCCTGATCGGTACCCACGCCCTGCTGGAGGATGTGGTGCAGTTTTCCAACCTGGGGATGGTGGTGATCGACGAGCAGCACCGCTTCGGAGTGGCACAGCGCGCCAAGCTGTGGCAGAAGAGCGAGGTGCTGCCGCACATCCTTGTGATGACGGCTACGCCCATCCCCCGTACCCTGGCCATGACCCTGTACGGCGACCTCGACGTGACCGTTATCGATGAACTACCGCCGGGGCGCAAACCCATCATCACCCGTCATGCTTTCGACTCGAAGCGTCTGGAAGTCTTTGGCTTCCTGGAGAAACAGATCGCCGCCGGGCGCCAGGTCTACATTGTGTACCCTCTGATTAAGGAGTCGGAGAAAATGGACTTCAAGGACCTTGAGGACGGGCTGGAAAGCATTTCCCGCGCCTTTCCCCCGCCGAAGTATTTCGTGAGCGTGGTACATGGCCGTATGAAGGCGGAGGAGAAGGAGATCGCCATGGGACACTTCATTGCCGGGAGGGCCCAGATCATGATCGCCACCACAGTGATCGAAGTGGGCGTGGATGTCCCGAATGCCACGATCATGGTGATCGAAAGTGCCGAACGTTTCGGCCTGTCGCAACTGCACCAGCTCAGGGGGCGGGTCGGACGGGGCGGCGAGCAGTCGTACTGCCTCCTGATGACCGGTTATAAACTGTCGGATGAGGCCCGGAAACGTATCGAGACCATGGTGCGGACCAACGACGGGTTCGAGATCGCCGAGGAGGACCTGCGGCTGCGCGGTCCGGGCGACATCGAAGGCACCCAGCAGAGCGGCATCCCCTTTAATCTGAAAATTGCCCACCTGGGACGCGATACGCAGATCCTCGAGCTGGCAAGGCGCTTCGCGGAAAAGATCCTCGACAACGACCCGGAGCTGGCCCGGGAGGAGAATTATATCTTCCGGCAACATGTGAAGAAGAGCGGGAGGGCGCCGGTGGACTGGGGGAAGATTAGTTAAGTGAGGAGGGAGAAGTGAGGAGGGAGAAGTGAGGAGGGAGAAGTGAGG
>JBMOLL010000109.1:0-42039 GCA_049325415.1 Bacteroidota bacterium
GGACCCTGGGCAAAGAGGTCGAAGTGCACATGTCCCGGGGGCGCCTGCCGGGCATCGTCGAGGTGGGCTGCGCCATGCCAGACGCGGTAGGCCTCGTTTACGAACATATGGTCCATCTGAACCGGGATGAACTGATCGAGCGTGGGTTCCCAGGCATGTTTGTAGATATCTCGGGAGATCAGGAAGGGCTGACTTTTAACATTTCCATATTGAATAAAATAGATACCTTCCCTGCTAATGGAGGAAAAATCAAAAATAAAGTAAGTATAGCGCAGGTATGAGCCCCAGGGCTCAGGTCTTTCCTCAAGAACGCTGACTGCTTTTCCGCTATTGTCGATCCGGTAAAGCTCTGCCCATTTCATGGATTTATCGTTGGGATCCCTTTCAATGACAGCTCTTTTCATTTCTCCTGGAGTATAACCTGCCTGGGAATGGCCGATGACCGGCTTCCTGACCCACCCGGCAATGGTCTCCGGAATCACTTTCCAGGAAAGCACCTCGCCGGTTTTATTCTCCGGGATCAGGCTCCTCAGCACGAACCAGCCATTCTGCGCCGCATTCCTTCCATCGTAGAGACTGAGCAGGTCGTCCGACTCCACTGTGATCATCCGTTCGGGATCATCCGGAGCAAAGACAAGTCGTTTTCCTTGGGCAAGCGGAAGAGGATTCAGACCGTCGGCGCTTGAGCCGACAGGTCCGCCCGGATAAACCGGAAAAACACCCGATGAACTGTCGGCCAGGTAGGTCCTGTTCATATAGGCAGAGGGCAGGAATTCAAGATTAAAACCGGCTTTACCGGCGAGTTCAGCCGGCAGCGGATCATCGAGGATCACACTGATGGAGAAGCCTTCATCCAGGGGCTTAACTTCAATGGAATAGGTAAAATGATATACCGGATAGGAAAGCTTTGCGGTAATGTTCAGGTTAAGGGTATCGATAAGCCTTCCGCCGAATTCAGGAATGGCGTCCCATTGTTCCGGAGTAGGTTCCAGTCTGACATCCCCGTTTGTCACGGTTCTGATCCCGTGGTGGATCAGTTCGATCCCGCTCATTTTCGAATCGCTGAAATAACCGTTATACCAGTTATTAAAAACAAATACATCGAGACCGCGCTTGCTCAGATAGCCGTTTTGATGAAGTACCAGGCCTTCATCCATCGGGTCTTCGGACTGGCAGGCTGTAAAGGAAATCATCAGGGAAAGAAGGAAAACCTGCAAAAGCCGACACCGGAATATTTTACACCCTTTCATATACATGAATTTTCAATGAAACATAAAGATAGCGCTGCTGATCAAATGTAGAAAAATTAATTGCAACCGATTGCAATTAATTATTGAAATAGTATCTTTAATGGTTCCGTATCAGCAGGTATCCACCCAATAATTCCCGGGCAAACTGAAAAAAGAAGTTACCATATACGATATTGCAAAGGCCCTGAACCTTTCTCCTTCCACTGTGAGCCGCGGATTGAGGAATCATCCGCTGATCAATGAGGCTACCCGGAAAAAGATCAGCAGGACCGCCCTGGAACTGGGCTACCAGCAAAACACCTTTGCCAGCAACCTGAGGATGAAGCGGAGCAACACCATCGGAGTGGTCGTTCCGCGCCTCGACAGCTATTTTATGTCGAAAGTGATCTCCGGGATGGAGAAAGTGGCCAATCTGCATGGGTATAACCTGATCATCAACCAGTCGGACGAGTCGTCCGAGAAAGAAAGCGCCTGTGTCAGGACCATGTATAACAGCCGTGTCGACGGAATGCTGATCTCCCTGGCCGCTGAAACGGAAAATCTGGACCATCTCCACCTGATCAGGGAAAAGGAGATCCCCCTGGTCTTCTTTGACCGGACCGAAACACAATGCAGCTGCAGTTCGGTGAGAATTGACAATTTCAAAGCCGGGTATGAAGCCACAAAACATCTGACTGATCAGGGTTGCAGGGATATCCTGCATATCGGTGGTAAGTTGCAATCGTCGGTTTACAGGGAGCGTTTCGGGGGATATAAAAAAGCACTGGAAGAAGCAGGCATCCCCTTTAAAAAGGAATACCTACATACTGATAATCTGAGAAATACAGACACAAGTTCCATTGTCCGACTTATAAGATCCGGGATACTGAAACCCGACGGGATATTTGCCTCCAGGGATTCCTGTGCCGTGGATCTCATCCTACGGCTAAAACAGCAGGGCTATTCCATTCCCGGAGATATTGCTGTGGTTGGATTCAATAATGATCCTGTAAGCCAGGTAGTTGAACCCAATCTTACCACCGTGGAATATTTAGGAGCGGAGATCGGGGAAGCTGCGGCCGGAAAACTCTTTGATCTGATCTTCGGGAAGATCGATGGGAAGGATGGGGAGCTTATCCTGCCCCACCACCTGCTGATCCGGGCCTCAAGCCTGAGGTCTCAGCTTATCGGGGAAGACCATGCAAAAGAACTAGTAAAAACTACTGACAACCATATTTAACTCACTATCATGCTACAAAAATGAATACAAAACCACTCCACCCTTCCATTCAGAAAATCGGTATTATTGAAAAGATCGGTTACAGCCTGGGAGACCTGGCTGCCAATCTGGTCTTTCAAACCCTGATGACCTACCTGGCGTTTTTCTATACCGAGATATACGGCCTGAAGAATAATGATGCCTCGCTGGTCATGCTGGTTGTCGGACTGATTGCTGCTTTTGTGTTTAACCCTGTTATCGGTGTGCTTGCCGACAGAACCAATTCCAGGTGGGGCAAATTCAGGCCCTGGGTACTTTTTACAGCCATCCCCCTTGGAGTAATTGCTCTGCTGGCCTTTACCACCCCGGATTTTTCCTATAAGGGCAAGGTCATTTATGCAGCAGTCACCTATACCCTGCTCCTGCTGATGTACGCTTCGAATAACCTGCCTTATGCAGCTCTCAGCGGTGTGCTCACCGGTAATATGGCCGACCGGAACAGTATCTCCTCCATTCGCTTTGTTGCGGTGATGTTTGCACAGTTTTTTGTACAGGTATTCATGCTTCCCATCATCCGCTATGCCGGACATGGCGACCAGGCAGCGGGTATTGAGATCGTGATGACCTGGCTGGCGATCATCGGGACGGTTCTTCTGCTGATTACCTTCTTTACGACCAGGGAACGGATCGCGCCCCCGGTGGAACAAAAATCGTCGCTGAAAGAGGACCTGTCCGACCTTTCGAAAAACCGACCCTGGATCATCATCCTCTGCGTCACCATCCTGGTGTTTATTACCCTGTCGATGAAGGGTGGTTCCTACGTATTTTACTTTGAAAACTATGTCGACCTCGCAGCACTTGAAAGCGTCATAAGTCCCATCACCGGTTTCCTTACAAGAATCGGACTGAATTTCTTTGAAGATGTTCCCTCTGCCGGTTTCGGGATCTTCAATGCGGGAGGGATCATTCTGATGCTCGTGGGTATTGGCCTCTCCAAAAGGCTGGCAGATAAATACGGAAAAAGGGATGTTTACCGCACCGGTTTATTCCTTTCCACCATTTTTATTCTGGCGTTTTATTTTTTCCCGGCAAAAAGCGTCCTGCTGATGTTTGCCTCCCAGATCCTGCATGGTTTCTTTTATGGCATAACCATCCCTGTTCTCTGGGCCATGGTTGCCGATGTGGCCGACTACTCCGAATGGAAGAATAACCGTCGTGCGACGGCCATCATTTTTTCTGCCATGATGGTCGGCCTGAAAGCCGGGTTGTCGATCGGCCAGGCCCTGGTGGCCTGGATCCTTGGACTTTATGGTTACATCAACAAAGGGGATGTGGCTGCAGGACAAATCATTACACAGCCCGAATCGGTCGCTGCCGGAGCTAAAATGCTGATCAGTGTATATGCTGCCATTCCGTTCCTGCTGGCCTGTGTATTACTTCTGTTCTATGAAATAAATAAAAGTAAAGAGGTACAGATTGAAAGTGAACTTGCATTGCGGCGAAACAAAACCGGGCAGGCATAGACCCTGAACCGTCGTGCAGGTGACCCGGAAAGATATAAATCCTGAATAAGCAAAACCAACTAAACCAGACCAAATGAAAACCATCATGACTTTAAAAAGCAGGCTGATTGTTCCAGGCTTATTTCTTGGAGCAATACTGATCACTTCCTGCGGAGGGAAAAAGGACCTTACACTGAAGGAGGCCTTCGCAGATAAGTTCCTTATAGGCGCTGCCGTTAACGGATCGCACACACGGGGCTTTGATACGGCTTCCGTAAAGCTCCTTGACCAGCAGTTCAATTCGATCACGGAAGAAAATTCCCTGAAATGGGAAAAGATCCATCCCCAACCCGGTAAATACAGTTTTGATGCCGCCGACCGCTATGTTGAATTCGGAGAGGAACATGGCATGTACATCGTAGGTCATGTGCTGGTATGGCACAGCCAGACCCCTGCCTGGGTTTTCCGGGATGAGAAAGGCGACCTGGTGAACAGGGACACCCTCCTGGCCAGGATGAAGGACCATATCCAGACGGTCGTCGGACGCTACAAGGGACGTATAAACAGCTGGGATGTGGTGAATGAAGCCATCGACGATGCCGGTGGAATGCGCAAGTCACTCTGGTACCAGATCATCGGTGAAGATTATGTTGCGAAGGCTTTCGAGTACGCCCATGAAGCTGATCCGGATGCCGTGCTGATCTATAACGATTACTCCCTGCCCAACGAGAATAAGCGTAATGAGGCAGTCAGACTGATCAGGAGCCTGCAGGAACAGGGCATCCATGTCGACGGCATCGGTATGCAGGGCCATTACCTGCTGAACTATCCCGATCCTGCTGAAATGGAAAAAAGTATCGAGGCTTTTGCTGCACTCGGGGTGCAGGTGATGATCACCGAAATGGACATTACCGTGCTTCCCAGGCCCAACCAGTACATGGGAGCCGATATCTCTGTTAATTACGACCTGAAAAAAGAACTCGATCCCTATGCCGAGGCCTTCCCCGACTCGATGCAAACGGTTCTTGCCGACCGTTATGCAGAGCTTTTCCGGGTTTTCGTAAAACATTCGGAAGTGATTGGCCGGGTTACCTTCTGGGCAATCAACGACCGGCAAAGCTGGCTGAATTACTGGCCGATCAGGGGAAGAAAAGATTATCCTGTACTTTTTGACCGGGACAACAAGCCCAAAAAAGCCTTTTATTCGGTGATAAAAACGGCGAGAGACTAAGTAAGCCGGCTCTTGCCGGTGCAGAAGTATAAAAACGAACACTATGAAAACTCCAACAGTGAAAACAGCCGGCATTCTACTGGCCCTGCTGGTGATCCTGCTTCCGGCCTGTGAAAGGAAGGACAGGAATGGCGAATATCTGAGTGAAGACCTGTCGCAGTCGCTGTTCCGGATTGCCACCCGTTCAGGCACTGCCCCCCTGGTGATTTCCGGGGAGGATTTCAAAGGTGTGATAAGGGCTGCCGGCGATCTGGCTGAAGATCTCGGGAAAGTGACAGGTCATTTACCGGGCATTTTTTATGACACCCTTCCGGTTGCAAATGAAATCATTCTTATCGGTACACTGGGAAAAAGTCCGATGCTTGAGCGCCTGCAGGCAGAGAAAAGGATTGATCTGTCGTCCCTTGAAGGTAAATGGGAATCATCGCTTAAACTGGTGGTGAATAATCCCTTCCCGGGGATCGACAGGGCGCTGGTCATAGCCGGCAGTGATAAACGAGGGACCATCTTCGGGATCTACGACCTGAGTGAAAAAGCTGGTGTATCGCCCTGGTACTGGTGGGCCGATGTGCCGGTGCAGCGAAAGGAACAGCTCGGAGTTACCAGGGAGAAAGACCTGATCGGTGAACCGGCCGTGAAGTACCGGGGGATTTTCATCAATGACGAGGCGCCTGCACTGGCGGGTTGGGCTGAAGAAAAATTCGGAGGTTTCAACCACGAATTCTACAGCCACGTATTTGAACTTATTCTTCGGATGAAAGGAAATTTCCTCTGGCCTGCCATGTGGGGAAGAGCCTTTTATGACGATGATCCAATGAATCCCGTTCTTGCCGACGAATACGGGGTGGTAATCGGCACCTCGCATCATGAACCCCTTATGAGGGCGCACGACGAGTGGCGCCGCTATGGGAACGGCCCCTGGAACTACAGTAAGAATAAAGAAGTCCTGAGCGGTTTCTGGACAAAGGGAGTGGAAAGGATGGGAAGCAACGAAAGTATCCTAACCATCGGAATGCGGGGCGACGGAGATGAACCCATGACAGAAGGTACGGCCATTGAGCTCCTTGAAACCATTGTAAAGGATCAGCGGGAGATCATCGTGAATACGACCGGCAAAAAGATTGAAGAAGTACCCCAGGTTTGGGCCCTGTATAAAGAAGTTCAGGATTATTACGATAAGGGAATGAGGGTCCCTGAAGATGTGACCCTGCTCCTTTGTGATGATAACTGGGGAAATATACGGAAGCTTCCGGTGACGGAAGACCGGAACAGGAAGGGAGGATTCGGTGTATATTACCATTTCGACTATGTTGGCGGCCCGAGGAATTACAAATGGCTGAATACAAACCAGATCGAAAGAACATGGGAGCAAATGAGCCGGGCCTATGCCCTGGGAGTGGACCGGATCTGGGTAGTGAATGTAGGTGATATTAAGCCCATGGAACTGCCCATCCAGTTTTTTCTTGAACTGGCCTGGGACCCTTCCGCCATTGATGCCTCCATGTTGCCCGATTATTATCGTAAATGGGCCCGTGAGCAGTTCGGTCCGGAATATGAAAGCGAAATTGCAGAAATCCTGTCCCTTTATACAAAATACAATTCGAGGAGAAAGCCGGAGTTACTGGATGCCGATACCTACAGCGTATTTCATTTCAGGGAAGCCCGGCGGGTAACGGATGAATACAGACAACTGGCGGAAAAAGCCGGACGAATAGCCGGGCAAATCCCCGACGAACAAAAAGATGCCTTTTTCCAGCTGGTACTTTTTCCGGTACAGGCCTGCTCCAATCTTTATGAACTGTATTATGCCACTGCACTGAACAGGCTTTATGCCGGTCAGGGCCGTGCCATCGCCAATGATCTTGCCCTGAAAGCCGAAAGTCTTTATGCCAGGGACGCAGAGCTGACCGGGCAATATCACGGACTGGGAGGAGGGAAATGGAATCATATGATGTCTCAGACACACATTGGCTATACCTACTGGCAGCAACCCGAGCAGAACAGTATGCCTGAAGTCAGGAGGATCGCTGTGCCGCAGGAAGGCGGAATGGGGATCGCTGTGGAAGGATATTCAGATACCTGGCCCGGTATGCCGGAGAAGCCAATTCTGCCATTGCTTCAAAAATATGGTCAGGAAAAGACCTTTATTGATGTATTCAACCGCGGGCTTCAGCCTTTCAGCTATACCGTCGGAACCGTTCCCGGCTGGCTGAAGATCAGCGGCTACTCGGGCAAGGTGGACCAGCAGGAACGTCTGGAGCTTACTGCCGACTGGGACCGTTGCCCCGACGGACTTCAGGAATGCACCATTGATCTGACATCGGATAGGGGAACAACCGTCAGTGTGAGCCTTACTGCCAATAATCGCGTGATGGAGATCAGCCCGGAAAGCGGGGTATTTATGGAAGCCGGCGGCTATGTTTCCATGGAAGCTGCCCACTTCAGCCGGGCAAATAACTCGCCCGACATTGAATGGTGTGAGATTCCTAATCTCGGCAGAACCCTTTCGGGGATGATCACCCTGCCTATGGACCATGCGGTGGAAACACCCGGAAACCATTCACCCTGTCTTGAGTATTCCGTATACATTGCCGATACCGGTACTATAGGGATTGCCTGCTACCTCTCTCCCACCCTTGACATCCTTCAAAGCGGGAAATTGCGGTACGCGATTTCACTGGATGAAGAGGAACCGCAGATTGCAAATATACTTGATAATGAGTCACTCCAGCTCTGGGAGAAGTGGGTGGCTGCGAATATCAATATCCAATGGACCAAACATCACCTCGACAAACCAGGCATACATACCGTACGGTTCTGGTTGGTGGACCCCGGTGTGGTCCTTCAGAAGATTGTCCTTGCCGGACCTCCGACACTTCCGGAATCCTATCTTGGCCCACCGGAGAGCTTCCGGTTCTGATCAGCCTGAATGCCATGAAAAAGGGATGCAGCAAACTGCCGCATCCCT
This sequence comes from Bacteroidota bacterium, assembly GCA_049325415.1. Classification (GTDB taxonomy): domain Bacteria; phylum Bacteroidota; class Bacteroidia; order Bacteroidales; genus JBMOLL01. The sequence continues at coordinate 8,150 of JBMOLL010000109.1, forward strand.
TTTTATTTTCGAGGTTACCTTGGCCTTACTGCACCGCCGACAGGTAGATCCCGGCAGCTTCCAGTGTACCGGAACCGGCATTAAGCCGGATGCGGCCCGGCTGATCCGTCGTGCGGATAATTGCCAGCGCCTTCCCTTTCCACAGCTTGATGGTGTGGGAGGCAAAGGGTTCATGCCCGGTCTGCAGACCGTTATCAACTGCTGCAATAGTCCCGGGGCCCGTGAGCGAAAGCTCAATCAGATCATCTGCCACGGGAACCGGACGGCCATTCCCGTCCACCACGGTGATCGTCACATAGGAAAGATCGTAACCGTCGGCTTTCAGTGTGGACCTGTCGGCATTCAGGACAATCCTGACAGGTTCACCCGTTGTTTCAATGACGGAAACCAGCGTATCGCCATCCGTCACTCCCACTGCCTTCAGTGTTCCAGGCTCATAGGGCACTCTCCACTGCATATGCAGCGACCCCTCGGATCTGTTCTTCCTGCCCAGCGAAGTACCATTTAGGAAAAGTTCTACCTCATCGCAACCGGTATAGGCCCAGACATCCACCATATCACCTTCAGTCCAGTTCCAGTGCGGGAAAAGGTGCAGGACCGGCTTATCGGTCCATTCGCTTTGATAAAGGTAGTAGGCATCCTTCGGAAATCCGGCCAGATCGATAATGCCGAAATAGCTGCTTCGGGAAGGCCAGCCATAGGGTGTTGGCTCTCCGAGATAGTCAAAGCCGGTCCATACAAAGATCCCCGAAACAAAGTCAAAGGCCTTTGCCGCCAGTAGGTTTTCCTCATGCGTTGCTCCCCATGGGGCCCGGCAGTTATCGTACGCAGAGCAGGTATTATCGGGATTCCCTTCATTAAATGGCAGGTACCAAGCCACCGGCCATTTCCTGATACTGTCGGAGGGCATATCATAAGATCCGCGGGTCTGAAGAGCGGAAGTGGTCTCCGATCCGATGAGACACTGACCTGGAAACTTTGAAGGAAAATCCTTATAGGTTTCCTCGTAATAGTTGAAGCCCATCAGATCGAGGGCTCCGGAGCCGAGGATGAAGTTCGATGGTTCAACAAAATTACAGGCTGAGGTTATTGGCCGGGTCGGATCAATATTTCTGACAATAGCAGCAAGTTCAATGGCCATGGGGGTTCCCGAGGGATCCCATTGTTCCAGGATCTCGTTACCGATGCTCCAGATGATCACGCTGGGGTGATTCCGGTCCCGGAGTATATGATCGCTCAGGTCACGTTCATGCCACTCATCCCAGTACAGATGATAATCGTAAGTGGTCTTGCCCTTTTTCCACATGTCGAAGGTTTCGTCCATGACCAGAAAACCCATTTCATCGCACAGATCGAGCAGCAGCGGAGAAGGCGGGTTATGAGCGGTGCGTATAGCATTACAACCCATCTCCTTCAGGATCTCCAGTTTCCTCTCTATGGCTCTCCGGTAAGCGGCGGCGCCGAGCGCACCGAGATCATGGTGCTCGCATACCCCTTTGATTTTTACTGGTTCACCATTCAGAATAAAGTCCTTTTCCGGATCAAAGCTGTAATAGCGGATGCCAAAAGGAGTAATAAGTTCATCCACAAGCCTGCCCTCCGAATAGACCGAGGTGACCAGGCGGTAGAGGACCGGATTTTTATCAGACCAGAGAGAAGGGTTCTCCACTTTAATTTCCTGTTCAAAATCGCCGGTCGCACCTCCCAGTATCTCATTGTCGGACGATTTGGTCCCTACTTCGAAACCCTCACTGTCAATAAGCCGGCTTTCCACCGTACAGGGCATTCCCTGCTTCTTTTCATTCCTTACATTAACCGATATCCTTACCAGGGCTTCCTTTTCCGAAACATTCTCAGTTCGTACGAAGATACCTCCGCGTGACAGATGGAGCGAGTCGGTGATAAGCAGCCGCACATCCCTGTAGATCCCCGATCCGGAATACCATCTTGAATTCGGCTGCCTGGAGTTATCCACCCTCACCGCTATGGTATTCAGCGTATCGCCGAAATGTATATACGGATTGAGCTGATAGGCAAAGGAAATGTAACCATTGGGCCTGAAACCGAGATAATGACCGTTAATCCATACCTCGCTGTTCTGGTATACCCCGTCGAATTCGGTAAAGACCAGCTTTCCCCGGCTATCGTCCGACATTTTAAAGGTTTTCCGGTACCAGCCTATGCCCCCCGGCAGAGCCCCGCCACCCGGTGTTGCCGGGTTTTCGCTGGAAAATGGCCCTTCAATGCTCCAGTCATGCGGAAGGTTGATCAGCCGCCAGTTCTGATCATCAAATCCGGGCGCTGAGGCCTCGAGCAGGGAATCGGAAAGGGTGAATTTCCAGCCCGTATTGAAATCTTCGATCATCCGGGCAGCCTGCTTATTTCCGCAGGCCACAAGCAGCATGAAAGCCGCTGACATAAGAAGCAGACGGCTGCTTATCCTGAATTTTAGCATGGTTTTCATTTTATCTTGTTTTGTATCAGGATTATCGTTTCAACGAAAGTTCCACTCCGGTATACTCCACCGTTGTGAAATCCGGCAGATCGCTGCCCAGGATGAATTTGCTATCCGGGCCGATAAAGCTTACCAAAAAGGTCCTTTCCCTGAGCATTCCGGGAAACTCTCCTTCCCGGGGTCCGATCTTCAGTAGGCCTTCATTCTCATTATAAATGACTGGGATTGTTGCATACGCACCATGCTCATAATTATAATTTATTCCCTCATCCTCATACAGGGTGAAACGGGCATCTTTACCCGTAAAAACAAGGATATGGATGGGATCCGCAGGTTTTTCCGAAGCGTACTGCAGTTCAGGGCCAAGCAATAAAATGGATCCCTGGGGAGCGAACAGGGGGATCCGTTCATAGGGTGCAGAACAAACAAGATCCTGACCTCCGTCCAGGAGGGTTCCCGCATTCAGATCGTACCATCCCGTTCCTGCGGGAAGATGGACTTTTCTTTCTCTGGCGCCATAGACATATACCGGTGCAACCATCAGTGCCGGACCGTACATATACTGGTCCCTTATGTCCATGCAGACCCGGTCGCCTGCAAAATCCATAACCAGGGCCCTCATGGGTGTGTAATCCTCCAGCCAGGTCAGACCGCTCAGGGAGTAGATATATGGTAACATCCTGTATCTCAGGACGTCGTAAAACAACATCGACTGGTAAGCAGGGTGATCTTCCGGTGCGACATTGAACATTTCCCTGTAAGGAAACTGACCGTGAACCCTGAAAAGCGGTGAAAAAGCACCAAACTGGAACCAGCGGGTCATCAGTTCGCGCCACTCGGCAAGATCGGTGCTGTTCGGGTGTTCATAACGCGGTTCAACGGCAAAACCACCGATGTCGGTAGTCCAGAAAGGGATCCCTGCCATACTGAAGTTGAGACCTGCCGGTATCTGAGCCTGCAGGTCGTCCCATCTCGACGCCACATCACCGCTCCATGTTGCTGCGGCGTAGCGCTGCTGGCCGGAAAAAGCACTTCGTATCAGAATAAATACGCGACGTTCCGGATCATCCTCACGCAAACCGGCGTAGACCCCGCCGGTATGGACCAGGGAATAGGCATTAAACAGGCTGGAAGGTGTGCCGCCGTGGACGGGGCTCATCTGTTTCTTTCTTTGTTCGAGGGAGGAGTTTGAGAGGATATCGGGCTCTGTGGCATCCATCCACCAGCCGTCTATCCCCAGGGGCAGGAGCTTTTCCTTTATGCCCTGCCAGTAAAGCAGCCGGGCACCCGGACTGAATGCATCATAGAAAGAGGATACATAGCCTACCCAGTCATCCTGCCTGTTTTTAACCGTTTCAGGATAAATCCAGCCATGTTCATTGAGCTTCTCAAAATTCACTGTTCCTTCATAGAATTTTGGCCAGACCGAAATCATCAGTTGAGCATGCAGATCGTTGTGCAGTTCACTGAGCATTGCAGCGGGGTCAGGAAAGCGCTTCGGATCAAAATCATGATCACCCCACTTATCTTCCGGCCAGTAAAACCAGTCGAGAACGATGTTATCCAGGGGGATCCTCCTGTTCCTGAATTCTTTTACCACGCCAAGTAATTCGTCCTGGGTCTTGTAGCGTTCGCGGCTTTGCCATAAACCCATCGCCCACCGGGGCAACATGGTGGCTTTGCCGGTAATCGTGCGGTAGCCCGAGATGACCTCATCCATGGAATTCCCGCATACAAAATAGTAATCGAGCATCCTGCCGGCTTCGGAGCTAAACCTGATCCGGTCCCTTTCGGGTTCAGGAAGTGTTGCATTCCAGGTGATATCGGCAAAGGCCTGTCCGGAACCGGGTATCCATTCGATCCGGATCGGATAGCGCTCACCCTCTTTCAGATCAAGAGAATGCTTGGCTGTCCATGGGTTCCAGCCCTGACGCCAGTTCTCGTGCACGAGTTCGTCATTGATCCACATCTTCAGATAACCCGAAGAGTACACCCTGAAGCGGTGTTCACCGCTATGCGAAGGTTCAAAATATCCTTCCCATACCACTTTACCCTGGCCCATCCTGAATGCCGGAGGAAGGCTTTTAAGATCATCCAGGAATTTGATATTCAACGCGTTCTCGTCTTTTATAAAAGCTGGTTTACTGTCCTTCAGATCATTATAGTACGCTGCCTGCAGCGCACCTTCCTTACCGTCGGGCTTAAACAACCTGAATTCCGACAGGGGCAGGTAATCCCTTTCATCACCAAAGCGCGTAATGGAGTAATTATCCCAGAGGATCCCGTAGTTCTTTGAAGAAACAAGAAACGGGTTCACAGCAACAATGTTGTGCTGGAACAGGTCGATGTCCTTCCCCTTAAGGTTCATTTCCCCGTTCTGATGCTGTCCCAGGCCGTATAATCCTTCGTCAGCACCGGTTTCAAAGACCTGTTGTATACCCAGGAAGGCCGGATCTGAGGAGCGGGTAAAGCGACGCCCCCCGGTTTCCGGCTCGGCCAGCAGGCTTTTGCCGTCAGCATCCTTAAATTCCAGCCTCCCCGATGGCAGGTCGACTGAAACACTCATTTTTTCCGTTGAAAGTACAAGTCCGTTATCCGTACTTTTCACCTCCCATTTCACTTTTGAGGGAGAAAGCACTGAAACCAGGCTCGAATCGGAAGGCAGGCTGTTCCCGGGAAAGGCCGATACCCTTATAATACGATCCGTCTCCACAATTAGCCGCAGGACACTGGCGCTGTCGGTGCTTTGACCGGTGAGGTGAACAAGTACCCCGTTACCTGTTTTTTCCCAGGATTTTTCCTGGCAGGCAGGAATGATCAGCATGGCGAGCAGGAGCCACGCAAACAGTTGTTTTGTCATAGTAATTAAGTTGTTCAGTTATTAAGGCTGAACAAGATATTAATAATTGACGGTAAAATAAAAGCCCTGTTGAAAACTATAACACTCCTTGCGCCGGCTGAAGCAGCCCTGGATAAACTCCTTTTTAAAAATGGATAAGGAATAAGGTTCTCCAATAAAATCAATATTTTTGCATACACCGATCACTTCAGGTTGAGCTACAGGCTAAAATATCTGTTTTCCTTGCTGCTCCTGTCGGCGCAGCTGGTCTCCGGTATGGAGCAGGACATTCTGTTCCGTCACCTGACCCTCGATAACGGATTGTCCAACAGCAACATCAACTACGTCGCTCAGGACCGGAACGGGTTTATCTGGATCGGAACCGAAAACGGGCTGAACAGGTTTGATGGATATACCTTCAAAACCTATTACAGCGGCGACAGCAAAAGCAATTCACTCTACAGCGATGAAGTGTTCAGCCTTTGCCTCGACCGTGACGGAACACTCTGGATTGCCACTTTCCAGGGCCTTTTCAGGTACAATGAAGACAGCGACGACTTTACGCATATCTCCTTTATAGAAAAAACCAAAAACAGATACGACAAACCCATTCTCGATATTCTTGAAGATAAAAACGGGATTCTCTGGCTGGCCACCTCCGGTGACGGGCTTATCGCCTACGACCGGAAAAAGGACGACTATACCATATATATGAAGAAGGGGAAAGGTTCGATCAGCAGCAATTACCTGCTCACCCTTTATCTCGACAATGAAGGTTTTCTCTGGATTGGAACGGAGTTAAGCGGCTTTGACCGGATGGACACCGTTAACGGAACCTTTATGAATTTCAATTTAAGGCAGCTCTACCCGGAACGCACAGGGATCAATTCCGTACTGACCATTGCCGAGCCGGAAACAGGCCGGCTGCTCATCGGCACAAGGGCAGAAGGGATTTACCAGCTTGACAGGGCTGGCCTGAAACTTTCGGAACTCATTCTATATAATGGTCTGGGTCCGCTGGTAAAGCCGAAAGAAATAAACGGGATATTAAAGGATTCAAAAGGTAGGACCTGGATCTCGTCGATCGGGAACGGACTTTATTATTATGATGACAGTCCCGATAACTGCCGTATCATTCAGAATTTCAACGTGAACGATTACGGACTGCTGAATCGTAATACACGTACCATTTTTGAAGATAAGGACGGTAACCTGTGGATTGTATCCTACCAGGGCGGGTTGAATTTCCTTCCGAACAGGAGGTCGATTTTTACCAGTACCCTGCTTTACGAAAGGGGTTCTGACAGGGGCAGCAACATCGTCACCACTTTTGCAATGGATAACCGGAACAATTTATGGATCGGTACCGATGGCGGTGGCTTGAACTATTATGACAGGAGGACGGGCAAGCTGAACCATTATCTCTATGAGAAAAAGGGAAACCTGCCCGCTTACAAGGTGGTGATGGACCTTGTGTTTGACCATGAAGGGAACCTGTGGATAGGCAGTTACCTTGAAGGGCTCACTGTATACAACCCGGGCACAGGTAAAAGCCGCTCATATGAAAACAGTGATGCGCCCTATGCCCTGAGCAACAACTTTGTGACGACAATCTTTCAGGATCAGCAGGGCACCGTCTGGGTAGGAACCAACGGAGGAGGGCTCAACCGGTATCTTCCTGAAAAAGATGGTTTTGAGAATTTCACGGTCAACGATACAATCCAGGGAACTTACCTGGTAAACAACTGGATCAATGCCCTGGAAGAAGACTATGAAGGGCGTATCTGGATTGGCACTTTCTGGGGGCTCAGCATTTATGATCCGATACGTAATTATTTCACCAATTTCCTGGCCGGTCCTGAAACCCGTTTCGGGATCACAAACAATGTGATCTACTGTCTGAAAGAATCGTCCCGGAAAGAAATGTGGATCGGAACGCGTAACGGCCTGCACCGGTTCATTCCCGACAAAGGAATTTTTGAGGTATATAATACTGAAAACGGACTTCCCGGGAATATTATTTACGGGATCCAGGAAGACGGGAACGGTGAATTATGGGTAAGTACGAACCGGGGCATCTGCAACTTTAATCCCGAATCGCTTGAAACGCACAATTATTTCGTTGCAGACGGTCTCCAGAGCAATGAATTCTTCAGAAATTCCTCTTATAAAGCCAGGACGGGCGAAATGTTTTTCGGGAACATCAACGGAATGGTCAGTTTTTTTCCCGACAGCACAGAGCAGCATTTTACCATTCCCTATCCGCTGATCACCGATTTCCATATTTACGATCAGCGTGTGGAGATCGGGAAAGAATATGACAGGCATGTGATCCTGAACAAACCCATTTACAGGACCGATACAATCGTGATCAGGGAAAAGGATAAACTGATTTCCTTTACGATCTCGGCCCTCGATTATTTCTACCCCGAAAAAAACCTTTATAAAACAAAGCTCGAAGGCTTCGATGCCGATTGGCGGCCTCTCGATTACAGTCAGCGAACCATTACCTATACCAACCTTGACGCAGGGACCTATATTTTTAAAGTAAAGGCTTCGAATATCCTGAATGAATGGGATGAGTCGAAGGTCCGGCAACTCGTACTGATCATCAAACCTCCTTTTTATAAGACCTGGTGGGCATATATGATCTACATACTGATAATCATTGCACTGGTTCTTCTGATCTGGAATTTTGCGCTGAAGAGGATGAACCTGCTGAATCAGATCCGTATTGAACGGCTGGAAAGGAACAAGGCGGAGGAGATCAACCAGGCCAAGCTGCAGTTCTTTACCAATATTTCACATGAATTCAGAACTCCCCTAACTCTGATTGTCGGACCGGTGAATAAAATGATCAGTGACAAGGTACTTTACCGGAAATACAAGGAATCCCTTGACCTGATCCTTAGAAACACGGACCGCCTGCTGCGACTGATCGATCAGTTGATGGATTTCAGAAAATCCGAGACCGGTAAAGTGAGCCTGAAGGTTGAAAAAGCCGACATCATTGCATTTATCCGCGACATCCATGCCACTTTTAATGAGCTGGCCGAGGAAAAAAGTATTGATTTCCGTTTCCTCACCGAGTTTGATACGTTTGAATGCTGGTTCGACAAGGAGAAACTGGAAAAAATGGTTTACAACCTGCTATCCAATGCATTCAAATACACCCGGGCAAACGGTGAGATAGCACTGACGGCCGACATGGCAACGGAGGAAGGATCTGAATATGTCAAAATCAGTGTGATTGACAGCGGTATCGGGATCAGCAGAGAGAACCTTGACAGGATCTTCGAGCGTTTTTACCAGGTACAGGATCAGATGACCATGCAGCAACAGGGCTATGGGATTGGCCTTTTTCTGACGAAAAGCCTGATTCAGCAGCATCACGGTCTGATCAGGATCCAGTCGGAATCGGGAAGGGGAACCGAGATCTCCCTCCTCCTCCCCATTGATGAATCGGTTTTCCTGCCAGGAGAAAAAGCAGAGAAGGACAGCAGCAAAACCGAACTGTATGTTCACCGTAAACCTGTTTCTTCGTCCGATGAATCTTCCATTATTGTAAGTAACTCTCCCGAGAAGAAACACACCCTGCTGATCGTAGAAGATGATCTGGATCTCCGCAAGTACCTGATCAATGAGTTAGCTTCCGCCTACAACATCCTCCATGCAGGAAACGGTAAAGACGGGCTGAAGAAAGCCCTCGACAAGCAGCCCGACCTGGTAATCAGCGATGTGCTGATGGATGAGATGGATGGTCTGGAACTATGCTCCCGGATCAAGGAGAATTTTATCACGAACCATATACCTGTGATCCTGCTTACCGCCCGGACGACCATGGAACAGCATATAGCAGGGATCAGGCATGGCGCCGATGCCTATATTTACAAGCCTTTTGAAATGGAACACCTGACAGCCAGGATCGAGAAACTGCTGGAATCAAGGAACGTTCTGAAAGCCAAGTATTCCGGCAAGACCGATTCCGAGGAATCCATGGATCTCCCCCAGAACGACCCCTATCTCAGGGAATTTACTGAGATGGTGCTGCAGAAAATTGATGATCCTCAGCTAAATATTAACATGATCTGCAATGAAATGGGGGTCAGCCGCGCTCAATTCTACCGGAAGATCAAACTGATCACCGATAAATCCCCCACCGAATTTATCCGGGTTATCCGTTTGAATGAAGCGGCACGCTTGCTCTCCGAAGGCAATGTTTCCGTATCGGAAGTCTGTTATAAAGTTGGCTTTAATTTCCCGTCCTATTTTTCCATCTGCTTTAAGGAACAGTTCCACATTTCCCCCACTGATTTTGCCAAAAAAGTAAGGAAATCCAAAAACTGATCTTTTAATCAACTGATTTTCAAAAGACGCCTGATCCAGGCAACGAAACAGGTTCAGACATTATTTTATGCGCTGATACAATTTTTTATGGATTTGGAACAATTTTATATCTCGCCTCAGGGAGTTCTTTTTAGTTTTACCATCGGCTAACCAAGCTCTAAAAGAACTAAAACTAACCACTGACAAGATGAAAAGGGCATCCATCCGTTTTCTGCCTTTCCTGTTGTTGCTTGTATTCTTTTCCTGTACTTCAAAAGATCAGGAAAAAACCGGCACTATACTTCCCAATGATCCTTCAGCCACAGAGGAAACCGTTAATCTTTATCAGAATCTGCATGCACTGGCCGGAAAATCCGTTCTGATCGGCCATCAGGACGACCTTGCCTATGGCATTGGCTGGAAGGGCGATGAGTTCAGGTCGGACATCAATGATGTCTGTGGCCAGTTCCCGGCTGTTTTCGGCTGGGATCTGGGAAAGATCGGTACGGACTACAACATTGATTCGGTTCCATTTGCCTCTATGAAAGTCTGGGCGGTTAAAGCCTATCAGAAAGGAGGAATCAACACCTACAGCTGGCATATGGATAACCTCTCAACCGGCGGGAACAGCTGGGATATTACCCCATCCATCATGGATATACTTCCCGGTGGCAAAAAGCACGAGGCCTATCTGCAACAGCTCGACCTGGTTGCCGGTTTCTTTGCTTCCCTTACAAACGACGACGGCACTCCTGTTCCCATAGTATTCAGGCCCTTTCACGAGATGAACGGCGGATGGTTCTGGTGGGGCGCTGCTTCCTGCACACCGGAAGAATATAAGAGGCTTTACAGGTTTACTGTGGAATATCTCAGGGATACCAAAAACCTCCACCATATTATATATGCTTTTTCCACCGATGTCTTTACTTCGGTCGACGAGTATCTCCGGTATTATCCAGGGGATGAATATGTGGACATCCTTGGCTTTGACGATTACAGGGGACTGAAAAACAAAGAGAATTCCTATCTGACTGTAAGGATGCTGGAAACCCTTGATTCCCTTTCTTCAGCCCGTTCCAAAATCTTCACCATATCGGAAACCGGCCTGGAAAGGATTACAGATCCAAACTGGTTTACCGGGGTCGTCCTGCCTGTGCTGAAAACTAATGAAAGCACACAACGTGCTTCCTGGATGCTTCTATGGAGGAACGGACGTCCTGATCATTTTTACGCACCCTATCCCGGCCAACAGAGTGCCGACGATTTCATCGTATTTGCAGCTGACTCCCTCACCGGATTCCTGAATGATAACAGAAGTTTTTACAGTGCCGCCGATAATAAAAAAGACTGAAAGCAAGCCTGCGAACTCCTTATTATATAAGATAAACTGTACATGAGAAAACTCACTGCCTTCCTCTTCCTTCTGCCTGTTGTACTGATTCTTTCAGGCTGCTCCGAAGCAAAAACGGAATCTTCGTTCATTACTGTCTCCGGAAAGCAGTTCATCAAGGACGGGAAGCCCTATAACTATATCGGAACAAACTATTGGTACGGGGCAAGCCTGGCAGCCGATACCCTGGGCGGTGACCGAGCACGGCTTGCCGAAGAACTGGATTTCCTGAAAGTAAATGGTATCGATAACCTGCGCGTCATGGTTGGAGCTGAAGGACCGGATCTTTCTCCCTTCCGGGTAACCCCTACCCTTGTGAAGGCTCCGGGCGTATACAGTCCTGCACTTTTAGAGGGTCTGGATTATTTCCTGAATGAACTGAAAAAAAGAGATATGCACGCCATACTTTTTCTGACCAACAACTGGGAATGGTCGGGAGGAATGGCACAATACGTGAACTGGAACGGTTATGGAGACTATGCCAATCCCAACGTGGAAGGTTTTACCTGGGCAGATTTCTTCGCATACCAGAAGCAGTTCTATTCATGTGATTCCTGTGTCAGCCAGCTGAACCGCTTTATCGAATCGATCGTCATGCGGACCAACCGCATCAACGGGCTCGCCTATCGCGACGATCCGACAATCATGGCCTGGGAGCTCGCCAATGAACCCCGTCCGATGGCGGATGATAATTTTGATCCGTTCAGAAAATGGATCAGGGAAAGTGCGGCTCTTATCCGTAAACTGGATAAGCATCACCTGATCACCACCGGGAATGAAGGAACACAGGGTTGTTCAGGTTCCATGGAGCTCTTTGAGGAGATCCATGCCCTCCCCGAGATCGACTATCTGACCATTCATATCTGGCTCAAAAACTGGCGCTGGTATGATGCCAACGATCCTGAAAACACCTTTCCGGCAGCATTGGAGAAGGTCGACCGCTATATCGAGGATCATTTGAAAGTTGCTGAAAAGCTTGACAAGCCCATGGTTATTGAAGAATTCGGACTTGCGAGGGATTTTGAAAGTTTCAAACCCGGTACGCCGGTTAGTTACCGCGACCGCTACTACGATCATATTTTCTCGGCAATCGCTGCCAGTGTAAAAAGTTCAGGCTATCTGGCTGGCTGCAATTTCTGGACTTTCGGAGGTTTTACCAACCCGATTGAGGGACAGATCTACTGGAAACCCGGCGATCCTTTTGGAGGTGATCCGCCCCAGGAAGAACAGGGCCTGAATTCTGTTTTCCCTTCCGACTCATCAACCATTGGACTCATAAAAAAATATAATGAGCTGTTGAAAAGATAAACATGCAGGCTGAAAAAGACATAGTAAATATGGCCTTTGAAATGGAAAGGGAGCTGAAGGAAAATATCCTTGAATACTGGATTTCCCATAGCCCCGACCAGAAATACGGAGGTTTTGCCGGACATATCAACAGCGATAATACCGTTGAGGAACATGCTCCCAAGGGGGCAGTTTTAAATGCCCGGATTTTATGGACTTTTTCCGCTGCCTACATCCTGTATCGTGATAACAGGTATCTTGAGATGGCTGAACGGGCGTTTTCTTATATCAGAGAGCATTTTATCGACCGGGAATATGGTGGCGTATACTGGGAGCTTGATTACAGCGGAAAACCCAGGAACAGCCGCAAACAGATCTATGCCCTGGCCTTTGTGATCTACGCCATGACGGAATACCACATGGCCACCTCCGACCGGGAAGCTCTTGATATCGCCAAAAATCTCTTCCATCTGATTGAAGAAAAAAGCTTCGACCGGGAGAAGAACGGATACCTTGAAGCGCTCGGCAGAACATGGAAGCCCCTGCAGGACCTCCGACTCAGTAAAAAAGATGCCAACGAGAGCAAGACGATGAACACCCATCTCCATATCCTGGAAGCTTACGCGAATCTGTACCGGGTATGGAAAGACAGGAAACTGGCCGACGCATTGCAAAACGTATTGCTGCTTTTCGCCGAAAAATTCCTGGATACCCGGAGTTATCATGTGAACATGTTTTTCGATGACGACTGGAATCTGAAATCTGATCTGATCTCATATGGTCATGATATCGAAACCTCATGGCTCATGCTGGAGGGCGCCGAGATCCTGGGAAACGATGCCCTGATCGAACTGGTGAAACCCCTGTCGGTGAACATTGCCAGGGTGAGTCTCAATGCACTTGATCATCAGCATGGTCTGATTAACGAGGCCTTCCCCTCACGGGGAGAAATCGACACTGACCGTCACTGGTGGCACCAGGCGGAAGCCATTGTCGGGTATTATAATGCTTATGAAGTATCGGGTGATGCCCGTTTTGCCCACGAGGCAGTACTGAGCTGGAATTTCACAAACCAGTATATCATAGACCATACCCTGGGTGAGTGGTTCTGGAAAGTTAATAAAGATGGGAATCCCTGTCTTACCGACGAAAAAGCCGGATTCTGGAAATGCCCCTATCATAACAGCAGAGCCTGTATGGAAATTATCAAACGAACAAGCAAGCAAACCTGAAAACCAGCGCATGAAAAAAACACTTATTCTGATACTGATAGTTATTCTGGCCCTTGAGGTATCCGGCCAGAAATTCAGCGGTCTGGCCCCCACTCCCCCCATGGGATGGAACAGCTGGAACCAGTTTGGCTGCAATGTTAACGAAAAACTGATCATGGAAATTGCTGATGCCATGGTGGAAAGCGGAATGAGCGAAGCAGGCTACCAGTATATCAATATAGATGATTGCTGGCACGGGCAGCGCGACAGCCTGGGATTTATCCATCCCGACCCCGACCGCTTCCCTTCTGGAATGAAAGCCCTCTCGGATTATATCCATGCCCGCGGATTGAAATTCGGTATTTATTCGGATGCCGGATGGAAAACCTGCGGAGGGAAACCCGGCAGCCGTGGTCACGAATACCAGGACGCCCTCACCTATGCTTCATGGGGAGTAGATTACCTGAAGTATGACTGGTGCTATACCGACGAGCTCCGCGCTCAGGGAGCTTACCTTACCATGCGCGATGCTCTTTATGCTGCAAAACGACCGGTTATCTTCAGTATCTGTGAGTGGGGTACCTCCAAACCCTGGACCTGGGCGGAAGAAATTGGCCATCTGTGGCGTACAACAGGCGATATCTATCCCTGCTTTGACTGCATATACGACCACGGTTCCTGGCAATCATGGGGTGTGATGCAGATTCTCGATATGCAGGAAGGGCTGCGTGAATATGCCGGTCCCGGCCACTGGAACGACCCAGATATGATGGAAGTAGGAAACGGTATGAGCGAAGGCGAGGACCGCGCCCATTTCAGTATGTGGTGCATGCTGGCAGCTCCACTTATCGCTGGCAATGACCTTAGGAATATGAGTGAAGAAACAAAAATGATCCTCACCAATCCAGGGGCCATTTCCATTAATCAGGATCCACTCGGGATCCAGGCCTATCTTCACAGCCGGACCGACAGCCTTGAAACCTGGATAAAACCGCTTTCAGGATCTCGTGTCGCCATTTGCTTCCTGAACAGGAGCATTGCCGACCGTCAACTTGTTTTCGACTGGAAATCAAATCATCTAAAAGACCTTTTTTCCGGTCTGGATGTTGATTTCTCTTCCACAACTTTTGAATATTACTCGGTTTGGGACCGTCAGATGACCGGCCAAACGAAGAAAGCACTGAAAAAAGAAATCCGGGGCCACGATGCCGTGATGCTGATACTCAGTGAGCAGAAAAAGAAATAATGAAGTTCTTTTTATGATACCGTAGATTTAACAAATAAAAATCAGGTACAGAAGAAACCTGATCCTTGAAATATTAGTCATACTATATAGGCCGGAAAAAAGTTAACGGTCACATAATTTGAAACAGACACAGAATAAATATGAAGAGCTTAAAAATTTCGGTTCTATTTTTACTCGTCGCAGCTTTGTTTTCGGGCTGTAACGAAAAGGAAAGCAAATATGATCGTCCGGAATGGCTTGCCGGTAAAGTCTTTACCCAGATTCAGGACCAGGAGGACCTGTCAATCTTTGCCCATTGCCTGCAGTTGACGGGCTATGATACCATTCTCGACCGTTCGGGTAGCTATACGGTCTTTGCCCCGAACAATACTGCCTTTCAGGAATATCTCGATGCCAATCCGTCCTTTACGACCGTAGAGGACATCCCTATCGGCATTCTGACCGAACTGGTCAAGTATCATATTGTCCAGAATCCCTGGAGCAAAATCCAGCTCCAGACCCTGGATGTTTACGGTTGGATCGATACACTCGACATCAATAACAACAAACCCAGAGGTTTTAAAAGGGAAACACTTTTATTGGAAAAGGACAGGTTTTACGGGGTGGCTCCGGGTTCAAAAGACCGGGTCAAAATCGTCGACTCAACCTTGACCGACCTGCACCGGAGGGTCGCTAGGGATTCCCGAAAATTTGTACCGATCTTTTTCAAAGATTATTTCGATATCTACGACCTTTCTCCGAATGATTATTCCTTCTATTTCGATCGCAGTATAGAAAACAGCAGCGATCTTTACTTTGCAGGAGCAAAAATCATCGGCGATGAAGTTTTTGCTGAAAACGGATTTGTCTATAACATCGACAAAGTCATTGATCCGCTCCCAAATGCCTATGAAATCCTTGAAAAGGGATCAGGAAACTACACCTACACCCGTTTCCTGGATCTGATCAATCGTTTTCCTGTCTTCAGTTATAACGAAGACAAGACCTTTAACCAGCCGGGAGCCGACCAGGGGCTGGCCGTGGATTCCCTGTTCGATCTGACTTATCCGGATCTCACTTTTGAGATTACCAATGAAAAAACAACACCGCCTGCCGGAACCTTCGGTTTGCCTGCCGATGTATCCATCAGGTACCACCATGGACTTGTTGCTCCAACCGATGATGCTTTCACCGCTTTTGAAAATGAATACCTGGTGGGTTCGGGGAAATGGGGATCGCTTGAAGCGACTCCGCTGAATATAAAAAGGATCATTGCCAACACCTACATGGCTGATTATCCGATCTTCCCGACCGATTTCAGAAACGGGTATTACAATGGTGAAAAAGACCGTGTGGTGCTGGATGAAAATGATTTCATCCAGAAACAGTTCGGAAGCAACTGTTCCTTTATCGGAACTACTGCAGCCATAGTTCCAAGGGTGTTTAAGAGTGTAGCCGGCCCGGTATACCTGAGGAAAGGTTATTCAAAGGTTATGTATGCCATTGAAAATGCGGGACTTTTACCTGCCCTTAAAAGAGAAAACAAGAACTATATGTTTTTTGTGGAATCGGATGCCAACACCTCCGCCGACTCCTCCCTGCTTTATGACCCGATCGATGAAAGGTTCTTCCTCTATCAGATCGGTGAAGCCGGTTCGGCTCCGCGCAGATTTGGACTTAATACCAACGATCTTCGTACCCTTCTCCTGAATCATATTGCACTTGATAATCCCAGGAGGATCGCCCGTAAGGAATTCATCAAGAACCTGGCCGGAAACTACATTGTTGTCAATAACGAAACCGGTGTATTTTCAGGTACAGCTCCCACTACTACCGGGTATCAGGGACAGTCGCTTGTAGATATCATACCCACCCAGATCAGTACTGAAGCAGATAATGGGATAACCTATGATATCGAAGACTGGTTCACTTTCTCCGCCTCCGATATGTTCCAGGTAATCTCCACCTATTATCCGTATTTCCAGCAGTTACTGAAGAATGCAGGACTTGCGACCAATCTGCTTTACAATTTCGTATCGGCCAATGAAAACTATACCGTGTTCATTCCTTCTGAGCAGGCCTTGATTGATTACCAGGTTGACACGCTCACAACAGCCGAGTTGAAACAGTTCCTCCTGTTCCATTTTGTCCAGGGTGCCATCATCTTCACCGACGGAAATGCAAGCTCAGGATACTATGAAACCCTCAGGGTGGATGAGAAATCTACCGAGTTTACCACTGTCTACACTAAAATCTATATTGAGACCGGAGTTGACAGGATAGGGTTCAGGGCTAAAAACGGCTCGGAATACACCTTCTTTGAAGAATCCTCCAACACCAATATCCTGCTTGGGCGGATCCTTGGCGAAACAGATGACACCTTCCTGAACACCGTAAACAACGGGGTGGTACATCAGATGAACCAGGTATTAATTTATGATCTTTTAGACACGGAATAAGCTTAACCAACCCTATATGAATAACCCGAAGGTATCCAATACAATGAAAAGATACAAAACCATACTCACTGTCGCTCTGGCTTTTCTTACGGTCAATGTCGCCCTTGCACAGAATAAGATCATCAGGGGAAGGATTCTTGACAAGAACGACAAAAGTGCTGTTATCGGTGCGAATGTCATTGAATATGACAGTGACAACCGAATCATTAACGGGACCATATCCAATGTGAACGGGGATTTTGTCCTGGAAATGAAAGACCTGTCAAATGTGTTAAAAATCAGCGTTATAGGCTATAACTCCAAGGAGATCACCCCGGATCCGACAAAGACTCAGATCATCGAACTGGAGCCGACCAATGTAGAGCTGGAAGAGGTGACCATTACTACTGTGGCCAAATCGAATCACAGCCTGACCAATATTGACTCGAGGGATATTGCCTCCTCGACGGTCAAGGTCGACCTGATTGAGATGCAGAACTCCGGCGTACTGTCTGCCACGGATGCACTCCAGGGCAGGATCAGCGGTCTGGATATCATCAGTGCTTCGGGCGACCCGGGATCAGGCTCCCAGCTGGTTATCCGCGGTCTGAGCTCTATGGGAAACAACAAGCCCCTGATCGTGATCGACGGTATTCCGCAGGATAACCCGAGCGGGTACGACGATCTGAACCTGGGATCGGCCAACTCCGAAGATATCGGGAACCTGCTGAACATCCCCGTACAGGATATCAAATCCATTGAGATCCTGAAGGACGCGGCTTCCACCGCCGTATATGGTTCAAGAGGTGCCGATGGTGTTCTTCTCATTGAAACCTATTCAGGTAAACTGGGAAAGGTACAGTTCGATTACCAGTATAAGAACAGTGTGAACTTTCAGCCTCCTGCCATTCCCATGCTGAACGGTGACGAATACATCATGCTTCAGCTTGAAGAATGGCACAATGCTTACGGAGTTTTTGATATCCCTTCCGAAATTGCCTATGATAAGGACTATGCCGATTTCTATAACTATTCGGCAAATACCGACTGGCTGGGTGCCATTACCCAGAACAGCATGACCCACGACCACTATTTCAAAATTGCCGGTGGTGGCGATAAGACCAGGTATTTTACCTCCTTCAGTTATATCAATGAAGGCGGTACAACGATCAATACCAATTCCAAACGCTTCTCAACCAGGATCAACCTCGATTACTACCTGTCCCGTAAAATGCTCTTTACCGTACAGTTCAGTTACACCAACAACAAAACGGACGGAAACCTCACCCTGGATAACAGGAATATCCGGCAGATGGCCTATATCAAAGCGCCGAATATGAGCATCTGGGAATATGATGCAGAAGGAAATCCGACCGGTGAATACTTCACCCCCATCAACAGCTATCAGGGAAGTGGCGCCTCCTATTATAACCCGGTAGCTGTGGCCAACCTCGGGAAAGACGACCGGCTGTCGAACGACCTTTCGAATACCTTCCGGCTCCGTTACAACCTGAACGACTGGCTGATTTTCAGGGAAACCGTATCCTTCCAGTATGAGGGATCCAAATCAAACAACTTCCTTCCCTACAATGCCCTGGGAACCGACTGGCTGGCCTGGACGGTGAACAAGGCAGAGGAAAGCAATAATATCAGTTCATCCATCCGGACCGAGACACAGCTGGCCTTCGACTCTCCCTTTAAAAGCGAAGACCATGTTCTCTCGGGTGCACTCACATGGATCACCAACCAGTCGCAATACGAATGGATGAATATCCAGAGCAACAAGACACCGAGCACAAACATCCAGGACCCCGCCATCAATGCGCAAATCAACTGGATCGGAACCGGATCGGGGGAAACGAGGGAACTGGGTGCCCTGGCCAACGTCAACTATAAGTATAAGGACAGGTATATGCTCCAGACCATCCTCCGTGCGGATGCCCACTCCTCTTTCGGAGCGAACAACCGCTGGGGTAAATTCTACGGACTCTCCTTTGGATGGCGGTTCTCCAAGGAAGAATTCCTGGCCAATTTCAATGCACTTGATGAGAGCATGCTCCGTATCAGTTACGGGGTTTCGGGTCGTCAGCCCGGATCGGCCTATGCCCGTTTTGCCACTTATTCCTCCACCGGTAACGGAAACTACATGACCTATCCATCCATTGCTCCCATCCAGGTGGCACTGAACAACCTCAAATGGGAGTCGATCAGTTCACTTGACATTGGGCTCGAACTGAACCTCTTCGACTACAGACTTTATATTGAGGGAGATGTTTACAGCAAACTTACTTCCGATCTGTTATTCGAAGATTATGATATCCCCACTTCATCGGGTTTCTCCCAGTTCAAATTCCTGAACGGTGGCGAACTTACAAACAAAGGCTGGGAGTTGATGGTGGAATACAAGATTATCCAGGGAGAATTTCTTCGCTGGTCGGTCAACTTCAATACCTCGCAAAACGTTAATTCCTTCAAATCGCTCCCGGATAACTTCAATACGGAACAGTCGACTTCGATCGGTAACGGCGAATATCCGCTGAGGGTTATCGAGGGCGAACCGATCGGTTCCTTCTTCGGCTTTCACTACCTTGGAGTTTATGCCAGTGATGAGGATGCCCTTGCGCGGGATGCCGATGGCAATCTCCTATACGACAGTGAAGGGAATCCCATTCCCATGACCTACATGGGTACCTATACCTTCAGGGGCGGAGATGCCAAATATGAAGACATCAACCACGACGGGAAAATCGACCTGAACGATGTGGACTGGATCGGTGATTCCAACCCCGATTTCATCGGCGGTTTCGGTACCACAGTGAATTACAAGAACTTCGACTTTTCGATGGCCTTCCATTACAGGCTGGGTTTTGATATCATCAACCATATTGCCATTGAAACGGAAGGGATGAACGACAAGAACAACCAGAGTAAAGCTGTACTGAGCAGATGGCGTACCCAGGGACAGGACGAACCGGGTATCCTTCCGAGAGCCTATTATAACCACCCGGCTAACAACCTTGGTTCCGACAGGTATGTTGAGGCAGGAGACTATCTCCGTCTGATCAATTTAAAGGTAGGTTACCGCTTGCCCAAAGAAATCTGCAATAAAATTCATGTCAGGTCTCTTGATTTTGCACTCAGCGCTCGTAAACTGCTGACTTTCACCAATTATTCAGGTCAGGATCCCGAGGTAGGACAGGATGCAAGCAATCCGTTCTGGATCGGGGTAGACTATGCCAACACGCCTCCACCAAAGATTTTCACCCTGAGTGTGGCCGTTGGTTTCTAATAATAAAAAACTGAAGTGAAATGAAAATAAAATTCCTTACAGCGATCACCCTGCTAAGCATGACCTTTGCTTTTTCATGCAATGACTGGATGGAGCTCCTCCCTCCTCAGGGACTTACACGTGAAGAATTCTGGCAGACCAAGGAGGATGTCAGGGCTGTGGTTATGGGTGCTTACGAAACCTTTGCCTCCATGGATGAACGCCTTTTTCAGCTGGGTGAAATGAGGGCCGATATGATCAAGTACGACGTGAACCTGGGCTCCTCAGAGAAAAGGGTCATGGAAGGGAATATCTACCCGGATAATTACCTCTGCGACTGGGCTACCTTCTACAAAGTGATCAACTACTGCAACGAGGTGATCAAGAATGCCCCGCTTGTACAGGATATCGACGACACTTTTACCGATTACCAGATGCAGGGTTTCCTGTCGGAGGCTTATTTCCTCCGTAGCCTGGCTTATTTTTACCTGGTCAGAATTTATAAGGATGTGCCGTACATCACGGAACCCACCGAATCGGATGATGCCGATGTTTATCCGGTAAAAACAGATGGGGATGAAATCCTGCAGAACGTCCTGACCGATCTGGAAGACTACAGGAAGTATGCCACGGTTGATGGCTATCAGACACTTGCGGAGAATAAAGGCCGTGCCACCAAGGCCGCTATCGATGCCCTTATGGCTGATATCGCCCTCTGGCAGTTTGATTACAATGCAGTGCTGACCTATGTGGCCAGGATCGAAGCTAATCCCGATTATGAGATTATGACCCCGGGTACCTGGTTCGAGATTTTCTATCCCGGGAACTCCCTGGAGAGCATATTCGAATTCCAGTTCAATGATGCCCTCAACCAGGCCAACAGTCTTTACGGACTGACCCAGCGTTATGCCTATAACTATGATCCGAGCCAGACTGCCCTTGAGCTTTTTGCTAAAGAATATGCCAAGGAATCGACCCTGGAAACGGTACGGGGAGAAGGCGCCTCCATTAAAAAATATGCAGAGAATGATTACATTATCTGGAAATACGTTGGACGGGCCAGTGATAATCTGACAACCCGCACCGGTACAGAACAAAACAGTGCCAACTGGATCGTTTACCGCCTTTCCGACGTCATGCTGATGAAAGCTGAAGCTCTGGCCATGCTTGAACGCTATCCCGAAGCACTGGCAATTATGAACGGTCTGCGCTCTGAAAGGTCGATGGCTCCTCTTACCATCGCCAATAACCCGAATGACTATGAAGACAAGATCCTCGAAGAAAGGGCCCGTGAACTGGCTTTCGAGGGAAAACGCTGGTTCGACCTGTTAAGAATGGGAAGGCGTAACGATTATGCCCGTAAGACCAAACTGATCGACATCATCATTACCAATGTTCCGTCCACCCAGAAAAGAATCCTGGCCACCAAACTGACCAACTCTTTAGGCTGGTATATGCCGATATACAAGTCGGAGATTGAGAGAAACAAAAATCTTGTTCAGAACCCATATTATAACTTCTAAAATCATGAAGAGGATACTCAATATACTTAGCCTGATCCTTGTGCTGCCCTTGTTCTATGGCTGCCCGGAGACGGAACATCCCAAACCGGACTTTGAAGATATGATCCCCTTCAGTGTCTATGATTATATCGTGGAAAACGACAGTCTGTATTCCGACTTCCTGGCCATCCTGGAAAAAGCGGGGATTGACAAGACCCTCAGTGCCTACAATCCCGACGGCACGGGCTATACCGTCTTTCTTCCAGATAACGAAGCCGTGCAGCGGTTTATCGCGGGGAATGATCAGTTCTCCTCCCTGGAAGACCTGCTGAACGACCTGGAATACGTATCCATTCTCGCACGTTATCATGTGGTGAACTCCAGTATTAATGCCGATGATTTCCCTTTTGGCGCTTTACCGGAATATACTCTATCGCAGGACATTCTTACTGTAAGTTTCGTTATTGAAACCGATACTTCTTACTATAAGATCAATAATCTAGCACCTGTTATCAATCCCAATATCGAAGTGAATAACGGGTACATTCACCTGATCAGCGAAGTGCTGACTCCCGTAACGCTTACCACTTATGGATGGATCGAGATAAATCCGGAGTACTCGATTTTCAAATCGGCTCTTGATGCTACCGGACTTGACCTTCTGGCAGATATCAATACCCGTCTTGAAACTGAGGATCAGCTACCCTTCACTCTGTTGATGGAAGCCGACTCGGTCTATAACAGAAGAAAGATTTATGATTTCGACGACCTTGCCGAATTGATCAGTCCCGGGGAAACCGACTATACCTCACCTTCCAACCCGCTCTACAACTTTACGGCATATCATTTTCTGACTGATAACCGCTTTCTGGATGACTATGTTGGCGATGCCACCAATTACAGTACATTTTCAGAGGTTCCTGTTAACATCAACGGTCTGGGGATCGATATTAAGATCAATCGGGGTAAGGAATTATTTGATACAATTGTCAATGGAACCGACACCACCATTATCGATTTCATCGGATTCTACTACGATGCCAGTAACGTACTGACCCAGAGCGGATCGATTCATTTCATCGACCAGATCCTGAGGCCTCAGAAACCTTCTAGAGCTACCCAGACCTACGAATTCTATGAAGAACCGCTCTTTGCCACCTTCCGTATGGAACCTGGTGAGTACCTGGTGGAAGACACTTCTGCACTCAAATACATCACCATTTCCGGAACCGACCTTGTCTTTGTGGAGGAAGCCGATGAAGAATACCCGGCCTGGGGTCAGGATTATATCTATCTGGAAGGTGATTTTGTTGTGACCTACACCATTCCGAAAATTGTCCAGGGTAAATACACTGTAAACATCAAAGCTGAAGGACTTTCATCAACAAATGCCGTGGTGGAGGTCAAGATCGACGGGAAAAGCATGGGTACTGTCGACTTCTCTACCACCGGAACCACTTCAGACTCTTATGCCCCTGTTGAACTGGGCGATATTGATTTCCTCAAATACGAGGAACACACCATTGAGATCAGCACACTGATCCCCGGTACTTTCCGCTGGGATTATATACAATTTGAAATTTAATTGAGGAAAAATGAGATACAGGTTAGCCATAACAGGATTTTTACTCCTTCTCGTATGTATCAGCTGTGATAAGAAATGGGAACAGTATTACAATGATGTTCCGGAAACAGTGGATATGAACGTCTGGGACGCCATTCAACAGGATGAAAACCTCTCCACTTTTGTACAGTTTGTTAAACAGTATAAATACGATACTTTATTCCTGAAGGACAATATTTATTCGCTGTTTATTCCCGATAATGATGCATTCGCCGCATTCCTCACCTCAGATACTCTATCGCGGTCATTGCTGAATTACGAGTTTTCACTGCATTTCGTGCAGTCGAGGAATATCTCCGGGAAAAGAAAGGTACAGACCCTGGCGGAGAAGTTCGCTCTTTTCAATAACACAGGCAGTGAACTATATTTCGACGATGTGCTGATTGATTTTGAAAGCCCGCTGTATACCAACGGCAAGTATTTCATTATAGGTCAGGTGGCGGAACCAAAGCCGAACCTCTATGAATACATTGCATTGAACAACCCTGTTCTGAAAAGCTATATTGACAGTCAGGACTCCATTGTTCTCGATAAGGAGCTCAGCATCCCCATTGGTTTTGATGAGCATGGCAATACGATCTACGATTCGGTGACCATCACCTACAATCTATTTGAGTTGGAGTATTTCCCGGTTTCGGAAGAATTCAGAAACAATACGGCAACAATTGTTTTCCCCAAAGAAGAGGATTACAATGCAGCTTTGGATGAAATGGCCAGTGTGATGAATGGCGTTTATACCGATCACAGCGACATTCCCATGGAATGGCAGCATGAGATACTGATTCCCTATCTGCTCGAAAGAAGTGTCTTTGAAAACATGCTGGAACCGGAAGCTTTTATTAAACCGGCCAGACTTGACACCCTCAAACTAAAGAATATCCTTGGCGACAGCGT
The DNA here is from genome assembly GCA_049325415.1 of Bacteroidota bacterium. Taxonomy (GTDB): domain Bacteria; phylum Bacteroidota; class Bacteroidia; order Bacteroidales; genus JBMOLL01. The sequence goes on from JBMOLL010000109.1 coordinate 32,609, forward strand.
GGCTATCGATTACACGCCTATTGAAAAGACCATCTGCAGTAATGGCTATGCCTATAACTATTACAACTTTCACGTACCCGACACCCTGCTCAATGGTACCTACAGGCTGGAAGGGGAATCTCTGCTTCGTGAAAACGGGGTAAATGCCTACACCTGGCGTGAAGGGGTTGAGGTACTTGCGGATGTAGCTTTTGTTCCTTACAGGGAGTATATCGATATTGCCTCCAATGATTCGATTCTCAGGGTGCTGTTCACGAAAAACTATTCGGGTGCCTATTCTGTGGAATTCAAGGTACCGAACCTGTTCCCCAGAAAATACCTGATGGTGGTCAGAACAAATATGTATGTGGGTGGATTGTATGAAGTCTATCTGAATGATGAATTGGCGGCTACCATGAACTGGTATAATTATTTTCTCGATCCGTATTTTGTCAGTGTAACCGGAACAAAGATCTATAAACCCACAAAAGCTTTTAACCGCTGGGACTGCTGGCTGAACAATACTGCAGAATATGGTACGGCCAGGATCAGGTTTGAATACAAGGGACCTGCCAATGTCTCCACGAACGGTCTATCCATTGACTATATTGACTTTATACCCTACGACAACTAAATAATAAAGCTAACAGATGCAGAACCTCTTAGTAAAACATTATATGAAAAAGGGACTGATTCTCTTGACAATCCTGTTTACAGGGATGATCTATTCCTCTGCCCAGGATACCCTGACCGTTTCCGGGGTAGTCCTGTCGACAGCAGGAAAACCGGTGCCCAACGTGGCCATTAGTATAGAAGGTTCAGCGATGCTACCATCCATATCAGGCGATTCGGGTGAATTCATCCTGAAAACCGTTTCAGGGGAAGTATGGGTGATGGTCGCTCCCGCCTCGGGATATAAGAAAAAAAGAATCTTCCTGAACAACAAGAATTTCCTTAAGATCTACCTCACCCCTCTTGATCTGCCTTCGGGAAATGACCAACTGTCATTTTTAGCCCGGCCTGTAAGTCGCAGAAATATTGTATTTGCCAATTCCGATATCAGTGTGGATGACATGCTGTTTACTCCTTCCATGAGTGTTGACCAGCACCTGCAGGGTCGGGTGACCGGTATGTTTGTTATAAAACGTTCAGGTGAACCCGGAAGCGGAGCCATGACCACCCAGAGAGGGGTCAACTCCATGTTTGCCAGTAACCTTCCCCTCTACATCGTCGATGGGATTCCCGTAATTTCCCACGGGCTCTTTAACTCAAACCTGGAAGGCTATGCGTATAACTCACTGCTGAGCATCAATCCCTTTGATGTTTCGAGGATGACAGTTGTCAAAGACCCCGCCATTTCTTCCGTATACGGCTCAAAAGGTTCCAACGGTATTGTTTTTATCGAAACCCTGGACCCCAGTGTGACTCAAACCACAATTGACCTGGATCTCCGGACCGGTTATTCACTGGCACCTTCAAACCTCATACCGCAGTTGGATGCGAGTCAGCACAAGACGCTTATGAATGAAGTGCTTTTCTCCACCGGCATTGATGAAGAAGTGATCAGGGAAGCCATCCCGACCCTTTTTATGGAAGAGGATGATGAACGCTATATTGATTATCAGCATAATACCAACTGGCAACAACTGATCTTTAATAATGCCATGTTCTATAATATGAATCTGAAGGTTAAAGGTGGTGACGAAATTGCCCGCTATGGTCTTTCTTTCGGCTACAACGATGCCAAAGGCATCATCAAATCGACAGGCTATCAGGGTTATAACCTTCGTTTCGTAAGTCTGCTGAATATCTTTACCTGGTTGAAAATGAACGCAGGAGTATCTCTGAACTATAACTCGGCAAGCCTGAAAGAGTCGGCAGCTGTCAAAGAAACCAGCCCGATCCTGACTGCTCTGGCCAAATCACCTATGCTGTATCCATATCAATATGACGCAGACGGCAAGGAACTGACCACCTTGTCCGATGTCGATGAAATCGGAGTGAGTAATCCTCTCGCTGTTATCGAGAACTATACGGCAGACAACGACAACTATAACTTCACAGCCAGCATGGGAGTTGAAGGTCGTATCAGTGATTATTTCAATGTGAACAGCAAGTTCAGCTTCAATTACGATGTACTGAAAGAAAAAATCTTTATGCCGAACATCGGGATGGAAGACTATTACGACAACGTGGCCATCAACGTTGCCAAAGCTACCAATAACGACCTGACTTCGCTGTTTAACAATACCTACCTGAACTTTACTAAAGAAGTCAGCCCGAAGAGTAAGATCTCTTCCTCAACAGGTCTTTTCCTGCTCGCCAATAAATACCAGTTCGACTGGGGCTTAACCAAAAATGCCCACGAAAACGACCAGTATCGCACCCTGGCGGACGGGCAGAATAACCTGCGCGAGATCGGCGGAGCTAACCGTGCATGGAACTGGCTTAGTTTTTACGAGAATATAAATTACAGTCTAAAAGACAGGTACCTTTTTCAAGCCAGTGTTTCACTCGACGGATCTTCCAGAGTGGGCGACAGTGCCCTCCATACCTTGAATCTGGGCGGTGTTCCTTTTGGACTCTTTTACTCGGGAGGATTTGCATGGAGGGTTTCTGAAGAAGCATTCCTGAAAAATGTATCCTGGATTGAGGACCTGAAGCTGCGGGTCTCTGCAGGCCGGACCGGTAACGATGATATCGGGGAATCCGCATCCACGAATTATTATCAGGCAGTGAAATTCAGGGAAACGGTGGGGCTTTACCCTGCGGTGATACCCAACGATAAACTCACTTATGAGACTGTGAACCAGATCAATGCCGGAGTTGATATTGCGCTGTTAGGGAACAGGTTCAGCCTTACCTTCGACTATTTTATCTCCAATACGGAAGACATGATTATCAATACGCCAGTTTATGCCTACCTGGGCTATAACTACCTGGTGGAAAACGGCGGCAATCTGAAGAATAACGGATGGGAACTTAATACCATGGCCAGGATTGTGGATGCCTATGCTTTCAAATGGGATGTTAACCTTTTCATCTCTTCGTTTAATAACGAGATAACCGAAATCAAAGGGGATAAATTTGTATATCCCATTCTTGGAGGTGAACGGGTTAATATGCCCGGATACCCGGCCAACAGTTTCTATGGCTTTATTTACGACGGGGTATTCTCGACTACCGAAGAAGCCACAACTGCCAACCTGATCAATGAGAAGGGTGTTCCTTTTGGAGCCGGCGACGCCAGGTTCAGGGACATATCTGGACCTGACGGCATTCCCGATAATGTGATCAATGATTATGACAAAACCGTGATCGGCTCTCCCCTGCCCGATTATTTCGGGGGATTTACCAATACCCTGATCTACAAAAACCTGTCGCTCAGTGCAACCATTCAGGCTGTTTACGGAAATGAGCTGTTCAATTATGTACGTTACAGAAATGAAAGCATGACCGGTTTGGAGAACCAGAGCAGTCATGTGCTGAACAGGTGGCAGTACGAAGGACAGGTGACGGATGTGCCACGGGCGCTATATAATGATCCGATCGGTAATTCAAGTTTCTCCTCCAGGTGGATCGAAGACGGATCCTATCTCCGCATTAAGAACATAACCCTGAGCTATAACCTGCCCAAACAGTTTGGGGCCTTCCGTAGTGCATTGTTCTATGTTTCGGTCAATAACATTCTGACCTTCAGTAACTACCTTGGTTATGATCCGGAATTTGCCTATTCCTATTCACAGGTCGACCAGGGAATTGATTATGGTTTGACCCCACAGCCCAGGCAGTTTATTGCCGGGATTAAATTCGGACTCTAATGAAGATATATAATACGACTATGATACGGAAATCAATAAATATCGGTCTGCTGCTTTCGGTACTGATCAGCCTGCCACTTTTTAACGGCTGCGAGAAGTTTCTTAACCCGGAGCAGGAAATTGCTATTACCGAAGACCAGCTTTATAAAGACTGGTACGAATACCGTGCGGTTGAAATGGGCTTATATGCCCTGCAGCAGGACCTGGTGGAACAACTTTTCATGCTTGGTGAACTGAGGGCAGATCTGCTGGATATTACCGCCAATGCAGATGCGGATATGGTGGAGATCTACAACTTCAATCCATCGAAAGAGAATAAATATGTCTCTCCGGTTGGAATATTCAAACTGATCTCCGCATCCAACAATTTCATCAAGATCCTTCAGAAAGAACATCCCGAAGTTCTGGACCCTGCCAGCCCGGTCACTAATTATGACCGGCTATACGGTGAAGCCATGTGTATGAGGGCATGGGCATATTTCAACGCGGTCAGGATCTATGGCAAAGTGCCCTTTATCCACGAATCGCTGACGACCATTGAAGAGATCGAGGCCTATGTGGAATCACCGGGAACCTATATCGACAGTGTGTATATCAGTTTTTCCAAAGATGGCTATTATAACGATACCACCTTCAACGAGCCCATCGCACTGGAAAAACATTACTACGACCTCGACCTGGTAATTGATGTGTTTACCAACCAGCTCGAAAATGAAGTTAAAGCGGTTGGAGTTAATCATTACATTGATAACAACGACGCTTCCTGGGAAGTAACGATCTGGAATCCCTGGGCAATGCATGCCCTTCTCGGTCAGATGTACCTGACCCAGGGCGATCTTGTCAAGGCTGCCGATCATTTTCTCGCTATTATGACCAACACTTCTGAAAACTACCGGTACCATATCGATGATTCCTTTGCCAACGGCGCCTGGACCGATATTTTCTCCAACATCGACAACAGGGAACATATTTTTACGATCTGGTTCAACAGGGCCAATTTCCAGCAAAACGATTTCCAGTACTTCTTCGAGCCCTGGACACCCAATAACTATATGCTGAAACCTTCCTACCCCGCTATTTTTAAATGGGAAACCGTATGGAGATACCAGGAGTTTACTGCTCCTGCAAAACCAGCTGATGCCGAAATGACCTTTGAAGGTATTCCGACTGATTTTTACCGTGGCTACGGTGCCTCTTACCTCTATGTAAAGAACGGTATGCCTCTCAGTGGAATGGAATATGAAAACATGTTTATGCTCCGGGCTAAAGGCGACGATCGTAACTCAAGAGCGATCATGGAAGGAGTTGATACTGTAGTCTTTAAATATTCCATAGGAAAGGAAAGATATGACCACGATGCCAACTATATTCTTTACCGTGCTGCAGGAATTCAGTTATACATGGCCGAGATATACACTTACTGGGCAACCATGATAAATGGGATCGTCAGGACGGAAACAGACAAAGCCCTCGGTATTTTAAATGACGGCAGCAATTATACCCTTGATGCCACCCGTGAGGAAATCGGGATCAGAGGTCGGGTTGGTCTCGGAAGTGGTGATGATGCTCTCACTGTAGGTAATATTAACTATGTTCACGATCCATTTACCAATGAGATCACAGGCTATATTGATCTTTCAGGCGATTTTCCTGCAAAACAGGCCTACCTCGAAGAGCTGGTTCTGGATGAAAAGGCACGCGAACTGGCCTATGAAGGAGAACGTTTTTACGATCTGATGAGGATTGCCAAAAGACGAAATGATCCTTCTTTCCTTGCGAAAACCGTTGCTGCCAAATTCCCCGAAGCTAAAAGGGATGCTATCTACAACTACCTGCTGAACGAAGATAACTGGTATATCCATTATTTCGATTAAGCATCAACCAACATAACAAAGTATTTTACTCACCTTGCTTATATTTCCGGAGGGTGGTCACTTTAAAGGGCCACCCTTCGTATTTTCGCACCTCGGTAAAGACTGGCGGCATAAAAAACCCGGTATGACAGATTTGCGGTCATACCGGGCACCGGAAAAACAAACGCTTATTCTTCGAATAACTATTTTCCGGAATTCAGTTTTCTGATCATCTCCCTGGTTTTTAATCCCGATTCCTTCAAATCCGAATCCTTCCAGTTACCCTCTGTCGACGCAGTGGGATAGAGCATTGAGCAGGTTTCATTCTTATCGGAAACCGACCAGGTAACATTGCTGATCTTATTTGCCTGCATCCAGTCGATCCATTCCTGCCACGATTTGTAATTAATCGGGCCATCGCCGTTGGCAGACATACCGGCCGATTCAGCAACAAATACCGGAATCCCCTTCTTAAGCGCATAATTGCTCCTGTCCCGTAATTCCTGGCCATGTGAGTCGGCATAAAAATGTACGGTATACATCAGATTGGAGTACCCGGTAATCGGATCATCGGCTACCAGGTGTATGTCCTGGTCCCAGTGCGGACTTCCGACCAGGATGACGTTGTCGGGATCGTACTGGCGGATCACATCAATAACCTCAATAGAATACGCCTTCACTTCCTGCCATGACTGGAATACCGGTTCATTATAGATCTCATAGATCACATTCGGATACGCACCGTATTTCTGAGCCATCTCAGCAAAGAACTGCTTGGCAGCCTCCAGGTGCAAACCGTGACTGTGAAAATCGATAATAACATATATTCCATTGGCAATGGCTGCGTCAACGACTTCTTCGATCACCCCCACCGACCATTCCGGATCTTTCATATACCCTTTATCGGGCTCCACTCCCATGGCAGCCCTTAATACACTGATCTTCCAGTCACTGACAAGCCAATCGACCGTACCCCGGGTGTAGTACCTGGGCCAGAAGCAGTGCCAGCCAAAACTTACTCCGTTCAGTATACTGCTGATTGGTCAGAAAGGTGCCTGAGACTGAAAGTGTACCGTGCTCTTTTACCGGCTGTGCATTGATTGAAACAGTAAGTGAAAGGAGAATGAAGCTCAGTAAACTAATCGCGATTCTTGTTTTCATTGACATTGGTATAAATATCCATATTTTAATTTGACAGTACTCCATGCTTTTACCGAACCTGAAAAGCAGGCCTGGTATTTAAAGGTCGGGAAAGCCCAATGGTAACTGCCTTAAAAAATAAGAGCCTGTATTGCTACAGGCTCTTACTCTTAAAATGTGCTATTACTGAAGGATCACTTTGTAAGTCCCCTTAACATTGTTGTCATCGCTGACAATGATGAAGTAGAGACCGGATCTTTCGTTGCTCATAGAGATTTCTTCCACTGAAGAACCTGCAACATATTCGTTGACAAGAACTCCGACGGAATTGTAAACCTTAATATGGTTTCCGGCTTCAAGACCTGCAACATTTACAAGTCCGGATGTCGGGTTCGGGTAGACAGAGATGCCGTTGCCCATGTGATCCTTAACGGAGATCATGATAACATCAATGTCGTAGTAAACCACATTCAGGCCGTTACCCGAGGTAACCTGCAGAACATCGTTCTCCACAAGTTTCTGGGTGCTTGTCTTGGCAGCACCAAGAGCATCCTGAACTTCCATGGTGGCAGCGGCAGCAGGAGTGAGATTACCTGTGAAGGTCGATACCGTGATGGTATTGTTAATTCCTTCTCCGGAGATCAGCATTCCAGACTGGTTTACATCATAAACAGAGGATAATACATAGGCCAGCCAGCCGGTAACATCCTGAAGTTCAAGATAGTAAAGCTTGGTTGTTGTTCCATCCTGTGAAGTAACGACAAGTTTGTCATCCAGCACTACCACACCCTCATTACGGTCATAGTCGGCCTTATCCTTCAGAACCATGGAGGCACCTGTAGCAGGTGTCAGGTTGGAAAGGAAAGCAGGAACAGTGATACCTCTCGGTACAGAACTTATCAATGAGGTTTCCTGATCAACCGTAAATACGTCGGAGATAACAAATGCATCACTGGAGGTAGCGTTCGGAACAAGTTGATAAAGGATCTTTGTTGCACCATCTTCAGCCACTACTTCAAAGTACATTTTATCGGAAGCGAGTACATCCACATAGGTGGTATCGAAGCTGAGCTTGGTCAGAGCAATATAAGCATCGTTCTCATCAACAACGGTCATATTGGCTCCTGCAGGAACGGTAACACCGGCAACTACAGCTTTCAGTGTTGTTCCGTAATCGAAGTTACTTACCGTTCCGGTTGCGCCGGTGACATTAACGGTATAGGTCGTCGAGGTCAGCACAGCGTCTTTGCTCAGTGAACCGCCATCGGTTACTTCAATGAAGTACCTTGACATATTCGAACCGTCAGCTGAAATAACCAGGAGAGAGTCGCCATTTGCCAGAACGGTTGTACCGGTAATCTCGGTGCCGTCGTGTTTAACGATCAGGGTCTGGTTTTCCTGCTCCTTATAGATATTGGCGAGGAAATCCTCAACCGTTACGCCGGTGGCAGCACCAAGAATGGTTTCGTCCATGGTATAGCCTTCGGATACCTTGTACAGTACAGAAGCAACGGTAGATTTACCAACGGTAACGTCATACATGAAGTGTGAACCAAGACCGTCGGCAACGCGCAGGATGTCGGCCGGCCAGTAAACACCGATGGAGTTGTAGTAAGCACGGTCGGTCATTACCCACTCACTGGTAGCTGCATCGGTACCCCATGATTCACCCAAACCGGTTTTACCACTGTAGTACTGCGGCTTCCTGACATAGCCATTGATCTGCTGCAGAAGCAATCCGCCAATGGTCGGCTGACCTGTACCTACGCCACCCCAGGTGTCAATTAGTTCGAAGTCGTTGGGATCGGTAGCAGGTTTCAGACCTTCCTTAATGGAGTCACCGACTATTTTGAAAAGGTAGTAGTGAACACCGTTCCACTGCTGCAGAGCAGTCCAGTTATTAACGGTTTCTCCCCACGGGTTGTGACCGAAGTCGATATCGCAGGCATTTTCTGCGGGCCAGTTACCGGCACCGTAGTAGCCATAAGAAGTACCAGTACTGCGGATATCACCGATTACAAATACATCGCCGGACTGAACAATCGGGTTCACGTTCAGATCCTGAACAGCAATAGCAGGTTTCACTTCCCATTCAGCCTGTGTCTGCCACTTATAGCCTGGGATGTATTTTCCGTAGCGGTTGTTATAGTCACCGGCTGCAGAGAGAGAACCGATGGCACTTGCCGGGTTATCATTATAACCGAAGAACAGCATGTAATTACTCAGGTCAATAGCTGCGGTTCCGGGGTTAACGATTTCCATGAAGGCATTCGCCCACTGTTCCTGCCAGATAATCTGCGAAAAGAAAGGCTCACCTGCCCAGGGCTGAGGATCCTTTTTCTTTTCCATCAGGACTTTGTAGGTCAGGATGGTAGTATCGTTCTCAGCATAGGAAGTGAAGGTTGTGGTTCTCTGTGCTGCGTTACCGGTAAGGCTGATGGCCCTGGTTACTTCAACCCTGGCATTATCGTCTTCATTCTTGGCAACGAGTGCGGGAAGCTTATCCACGCCTGCAGGAAGAACAACCTTATAGTCGTAGCTCGAACGGTTAAAGCTGGGGATAGTGTCACCCATCCAGCCATAGAGTCCCTTGTACATTTCAGGAATATCGGGCCAGGTAATAGCGCTCAGATAAGCG
>JBMOLL010000110.1:0-5089 GCA_049325415.1 Bacteroidota bacterium
TTAACTGTTTAATACTGAAAATATGCTGGATAAAGTCATTAAATACAGATGGTGGATCATTGTTATATCCATTGCCGGTACCCTGTTGTTTTCCATTAATCTGAAGAATCTAGAAATCGATGCGGACCTTAAGAACTATTTCCCTGGAACGATGGAGTCGATGGTCAACACCGACAGGATTGAAGAGATGTTCGGTAATCAGGATATCATGATGATGCTTTTTGTAAGCGACGATGTATTGAAAGCATCTACCCTGGAACGCATCAGAGATATCGAAAAGGAACTGGGCCGGCTGGGCAGTGTGACCCGCACCACTTCATTATTCGGTTCAAATCACATTTACGGTGAAGACGGGGTAATGTATGTTGAGCCTGCCATCGGGGAGATTCCGCACACCGGTGTTGAAAGAGACCGGTTACGGGAGGAAATCCGCAACAATGATCTGATTTATAAAGTAGTTGTCGCCGATGATTTTACATCTTCGGCTATCATCATTACCCTTGAAAAAGGTTGCGATGAAGGACTTTTCTTTGAGGAAACCGGCAAAATTCTGGAAGCGCATCCCGGAGATGAACAGGTGTTATACGGCGGCTTGCCCTATATCAGGGAGGAAATGAGCAGGGATATAAAAAGGGATGCGCTGATCCTGGTCCCCTTTGCCCTGTTATTTATGACGATTTTTCTTATTGCCGTTTTCAGGGAATGGGGCGGAGTGCTCCTCCCCTTCCTGGTGGTGATCTTATCCACCTTGCTGGCAGTATCCTTTATCCCGCTGATCGGCTGGAAATTCTATATCGTGACCCTCCTGGTGCCGGTGATGCTTATAGCCGTGGCGAATGATTACGGCATCCACATTTTTGCAAAATACCAGGAACTGAATGCAGCCGGAGTTAAGGGGGATATGGCCACGCTGGCCCGGATCATTGTCAGAAAGCTCTGGGTTCCGGTGGTTCTTGCCGGCGTTACCACCATTGCCGGTATTTCGGGTTTGCTGGCACACACGATGATCCCGGCACGGCAAATGGCGCTGATTGCAGGCATTGGGATTGTTTTTTCGCTCCTGTTCAGCCTGATCCTCATGCCGGCGATCCTGTCGACAATGAAACGTTCGAAGCCCCTGGCCATATTCCGGCATCAGCAAGAGGGTGAATCCGGAATCCTCCACCGTTTTGGCGATTTTGTGGTAAGGAATAACCGGAAGATCCTCCTTTATTCCCTGATCATTACTCTTGTAGTTTCAACCGGCATGGTTTTCCTCCGCGTTGATTCCAACGAGATCAATTTCTTCCCGGAGAAGCACCAGGTAAGGATAGCCTCAAAACTGATCGATCAAAAATACGGCGGATCTCAGAATATTTCGGTCATGTTCGGCGGGGATATGATGGATCCGGAGATCCTCAGGAAGATGGAAGATTATGAAAACCAGCTTAAGCAGCTAAGCGATATCGACCTGGTCATCGGTTTCCCGGGCATCGTCAAAGAGATCAGCAAGGCACTTAACGACCCCGGTTCGCCCCTTTACAACGAGATCCCGCCCACCCGTGAAGCCGTTGCCCAGTATATGATGCTGTATTCCATGAACGGGGATCCGGCCGAACTGGAGCAGCTCATCGACTTCACTTACACCCATGCACATATGATCGTAAGGATCAAGGATGTAAACAACAGGAAGGTGAACAACATCATTAAAACGATCCGCAGGATAACCGCCGGGGATGAGCATGTCGAGGCCATCGGAGGCTATGCCTTTGTGACATCCCAGCTGGCTACCAAGGTGGTAAAAGGTCAGTTTTATTCGCTGGGAATAGCCCTGGTGGTCATTTTCATCCTGGTAGCCCTGATCTTTCGTTCGGTCATGGCCGGCCTGATGGGCAGCATCCCGCTGGTCACCTCTATTCTCCTGTTATTCGGGATCATGGGGCTCACCGGGATCCATCTGGATGTGGCCACGGCCCTGCTTTCCTCCCTGATGATCGGTGTGGGCATTGATTACACGATACACTTTTTCTGGAGGTATATCGAGGAACGCAGGAAAAGTCCCGACCGGGAAACAGCTGTTGTTACCGCCCTGTCGACAACCGGCAGAGGGATTATTTTCAATGCTCTATCAGTGATAGTAGGTTTCGTGGTGCTGGTGGTATCCTCCTTTACCCCGATCCGTTTTTTTGGGATCCTGGTGGTGGTGACCATTTTCAGTTGCCTGGCAGGGGCCCTGCTGATCATTCCCTCCCTGATAATCCGGTTCCGGATCGGATTTCTGGAACGGAAGAGCAAAGACGATAGCGATTATGTCCTGAGTGAGATTAAAGATGCGGTTTAAGCTAAGTGTCTGCCTGATATACGGTGCAAGCACCCGTATTTCGCAGCTTGTCGGGATTACGTAAACATACGGTATAAAAAAGATAGAGTAGTTAAAATAATATTACAACATAGATCAAACCACTGAAATACATCCGCTATGAAAGTAAAATATGTAATACCGGTCCTGCTCCTTTGCAGTGCCATCGTTGTGAGGGCACAGAGCCCTGAAGAAATCGTGAACAAAAGCCGTGAGGTGATGAAAGTACAGTCGTTTGAGGCCTACTCGACCCTGCTGATCAGTGATGCCAGGGGCAATGAGAGGATCAGGCAGAGTACCATGGCCTCCAGGTCCTACGCCGACGGCAGTGAGAAAAGGGTGATCAAGTTCACATCGCCTCCGGAGGTCAGTGGTACGGGTATCCTTATTTTTGATTATAAGGAGAAAAGCGATGATCTGTGGATCTACCTGCCCGCACTCCGCCAGACCCGCCGGATCGTGAGCAGTGAAAAGAGCAAGAGTTTTATGGGATCGGAGTTTTCCAACTCAGATATGACGGCCCCTTCTGTAAAGGATTTTACCTATAAGCTTCTGGGATCTGAGAAGATGGATGAAAAGGAGTGCTGGAAAATCGAGGCCGTACCGGTAAATTCCGCCCTGAAGGATGAATACGGGTATTCGAAGTCGGTGCTGTTTATCAGCAAGTCAGATTATGTGCCTATGATGACAGAATATTATAACTTTGACGGAGAGCTCTTTAAAACGATAAAAACACTGGGTTACCAGTTGCTGGATAAGGTAAAAGGGAAGTATATGGTGACCGATATGCTGGCCACCAACCTGAAGAACGGGCGGAAATCGGAAATGAAAATGGATAAAATTCAACAGGCAGAGACCGATGAGCAGTATTTCACCGTTACCTGGCTTGAAAAGAACTAGCGGGATCCTGCTCCTGCTTTTTCTGAGCACCTGTCTACCTGCAAAGGGGCAGAAATGTGTTCTGGAGGTCCTGTTACATAATATCAGGAATACAGACGGCACTGTTTCCGTTGCGGTATACAGGACAACTGAGGAATGGCCCTATGAACCGTCATTCAGTTTCAAACTGAATAAAAACATCATGAGCGGGCAGGCCATGCGTTTTCTTACCGATACCCTGTTACCCGGGCGCTACGCCCTTTCAGTTCTGGATGACGAGAATGATAACGGAGAAATGGATTATTTCTGCGGGATTCCGAGAGAGGGCTGGGGCTTTTGTAATAACCCGGCAGTTATACGTCTCAGGGCACCGGGCTTTGATCTATGTTCCTTTGAAATCAGGGGAGATACTACCACCCTTGAAGTAAAAATAAACTATATCGGTTCCGGGGCGAAGGAGCGGTGAGCATGCCAGCCGGGTCGGCGGTATGAAGGAAATGCTTATTTTTGCCACGATGACCGAGCATTCATTTCATACCATCATCTGTGCAGTGGCTACTCCTGGGCGGGGTGCCCTGTCCCTGATCAGAATTAGCGGGAAGGATTCCCTCCGGCTGGTTTCGGAGTTATTCAGGCCTGCCAGGGATAATGCATCATGGCAGGAGAAAAAAGGTCACTCCCTGCATTATGGATACATCATGGATGGAGATGAGACCATTGATGAGGTCATGCTGTCGTTGTTCCGGGAGCCACACTCCTACACAGGGGAGGATTCGGCTGAAATTTCCTGTCACGGGTCCGTATATATCGAACAGAAGATCATGGGTCTGCTGATTGGGCGGGGTGCAGTCCCGGCCCGGCCGGGTGAGTTTACCCAGCGTGCTTTTCTGAACGGCCGAATGGATCTCAGTCAGGCAGAGGCCGTTGCCGATCTGATTGCCAGTGAGACCGAGGGGGCACACCGGGTGGCCATGAATCAGCTGAGGGGAGGTTTTTCGAAGGAGATCAGCCAGTTGCGTGAGCGCATGCTTCATTTCAGTTCGATGATTGAGCTGGAGCTCGACTTCAGCGAGGAGGATGTGGAGTTTGCCGACCGCCAGGCTCTGCTTAAACTTGCCGAAGAGGCCCGTCAGCTGGTCGACAGGCTGGCCGCCAGTTTCAAAGCCGGAAATGCCATCAAGAACGGCGTACCGGTTGCTATCGTCGGACCTCCCAATGTAGGCAAATCCACCCTGCTGAATGCCCTGCTGAACGAAGACAGGGCCATTGTTTCAGAGATTGCGGGAACCACGAGGGACAGCATTGAAGACACCATTATTATTGAGGGTGTACTCTTCCGGTTCATTGATACAGCCGGTATCCGTGACACAGCCGATACCGTTGAAAGCCTTGGGATAGAAAGGACCTACCGTAAGATCGCACAGGCTTCGGTGGTGCTGCTGATGGCTGAAGCCGGTGATGAGCCGGAAAAGATCAGCACCGCATTGAAGGAAATCAGCTTACAGCCCGGGCTTGATGAAAAACCCCTGATCCTGGTGCTCAACAAGCTGGACAGGATAAGGGCAGATGACCTGCAAAAAACTATTACCGCACTTGATTTACCTGAAAAGGTTGCCATCGTCAGCATTTCGGCAGCCAGGGGTGAAAACATGGGAGAACTTACCGGCCAGCTTCTCCGGGCAGTGAATCTCGGGCCGGTCAGGCACCAGGATGTGATCATCACCAATATCCGTCATTTTCACGCACTGACCGCGGCCTCCACCTGTCTGACCCGTGTCGTGGAAGGGATCGATTCAAGACTTCCGTCCGACCTGCTGGCCCAGGATATCCGGGAAGCCGTGATGATCCTGGGAGAGATAACGGGAGAGGTCA
>JBMOLL010000111.1:0-41814 GCA_049325415.1 Bacteroidota bacterium
TGTGTTCACAGCGGACAGATGGACTGCCTGCACTGTCATGATGCCGGGGGATCCTTCCGTTTTTCCGGCAACCCGAATAATTCCTGCCTCCCGTGCCACAGCAGCAAGGTGGAAAATCCTTCCGTGCACACTTTCCACGCGGCCGACAGCACAGGAAGTCTTTGTATCAGTTGTCATATGCCATCCATAAGCAACGGAGGAAGGAAATACACCAATCATTCGATGTTGCCACCCATGCCCTCCATGACCCTGAAAGCCGGGTATGAAAACGCCTGCAACACCTGTCATACCACAAAATCGGCCTGGTGGGCCGAAAATCGCGTAAAATATTGGTATAAAACAGATTACGAATCGTCCTGGGTGAAAAAGGAGCTCCTGTTGAAAAATGTCGGGCTGCCGGGAAGAAATAAAAAGAAAACCATCGCCGCGTTTCTTACTGAAAATCCGAATGAAACGGTTTATACGACCAGTCTGATCAGGGAACTGGACGGAGTAAAAGACAGCGCCCTGCTCAGGATTGCAGAAGAGTCGCTCGGACACAGTTCTCCGCTGGTGCGGTCGGCTGCCATCGATTTACTGGGTGGCTATCCGGATGCCTTCAGGACCGAGGCATTTTATGCCGCCCTTTCGGATGATTACCGGATCGTAAGGATCTCAGCCATTGCGGCCCTGCTCCAGGTACCGGACACCCTGCTCACCAATGAACAGGCCGAGGGCCGCGATTCGCTGATCAGTCAGTATACGGCCTTTCTGCTTGCCCGTCCCGACGACTGGCAGGCCTACAAGCGCCTTGGCGACCTGTTCTTCCAGACCGGGAAGTACAATTCGGCGCTGAAGGCCTATGAAAGCGCAATTGCGATTGATCCGCTGGCTATTGAGGCCATGATCAGCGCCGGAAATGCCTATGCCAGGGGAGGCAATCTGCAGATGGCAATTATGATGCTGCGGCGGGCCATTGAGATCGGTCCCGACAATGAATCGGCCCACTGGAATCTGGCCCTCGTTTACCTGGAGAACCAGCAATCGGCCTTTGCCGAATCCGAATTCCGCAAAGTCCTGGATATAAACGGCAGTTCGGCTCCCGCAGCCTACAACCTGGCGGTGATCATTTCCGACCGTTCCCTGCAGGAAGCCGTCAGCTGGATACGAAAAGCCGTATTTTATGCTCCCGATGAACCCAAATACATCTACACCCTGGCTTTCTATCTCAACAGCATGGGAAAAACGACAGAAGCATCGGGGACGCTGAGGGAACTCATAAAAAGCGTACCCGAATATGGTCCTGCCTATCTCCTGCTCGGCAGTATCTACGAGCAGGAAGGCATGCTGAAGGAAGCACGCCAGTTATATATGAAAGGACTCACGGCCCCGATCCCCGCGGCCGAAAAGGAGGCCATGTCGATGAAACTGCAACAGGTTGGAAGCTGATGAAAAAACAAATACAATGAAAAACATCCTTGAATTTCTTGCAGATCTTAAAATCAATAACAACCGGGAATGGTTCCATGCGAATAAGGACAGGTACCAGGTGGCGCTGGCAGAATTTACGACCCTCACCGGTGAGGTCCTTACCTTGCTGAAAAAGGCTGATCTGCGCCTCGATGGCCTGGATCCCAAAGATGCCATCTTCAGGATTTATAAGGATATACGTTTCTCCCAGGACAAAACTCCCTATAAAACCCATTTTGGAGCTTTCCTTGCTAGGGGAGGACGAAAGTCGCTCCACTCGGGTTATTATTTCCAGATTGCACCGGGCGATTCATTCCTGGCTGCTGGCAGTTTCATGCCCGATAAGGATCAGCTGTATGCCATCAGGCAGGAAATCGCCTTTGATACAGCCCGCATCCGCACCATCCTGGCCGGAAAAAAACTTTCCGGGCACTTCAGTTTTTACGAGAAGGACCGGCTTAAAACCGGTCCGAAAGGTTTCCCGAAGGATCACCCTGCAATGGACCTCCTGGTAAACAGGCATTTCATCCTAACCCGGGACCTGGCCGACGATGATCTTCACCGGACCGACCTGGCCAGGGCCATGGCCGACGATTTCATTCTCACGGTGCCCTTTGTCACCTTCCTCAATGAAGCCATGGAATTCGGAGGAAATGAGTAAAGTGAGGAACATCTTATTTTTCCGATGATTTTTTCAATTTCATAATATATTGTATTTCATTGCGTTAGTCTGATTTCCCGTTTTTTACCTTCATTTTTCCCTGCTTTGTGACCTTAGTCACAGACCACCCTGTTGTGGGGTTCTATTTTTGCATCATCAACCGGATGAAAAAGGTTGAAGTGAGAAAAAACCGAATCAAGCAACAATAAAAAGTAAGGAACAATGAAACTCGAACATTTAACAAAAGAAACATTCAAGTCGAAGGTATTCAACTATGAAGCTTCCAGAGAATGGAAGTTTGAAGGAGAGCGTCCTGCCATCATCGATTTTTATGCCGACTGGTGTATGCCCTGCAAAATGGTGGCCCCGATTCTCGAGGAACTGAAGGAAGAATATGGCGACAAACTGGATATCTTCAAGGTAAATACCGAAAATGAAAGGGAACTTGCTTCCGTATTCGGAATCCAGAGTATCCCCTCCCTCCTGTTCATCCCCCGCGATGGCCAGCCCCAGATGGCGATGGGTGCCCTTCCGAAGGAAACCTTTAAACAGGCTATTTCAGAAGTACTGAATGTCAATTAAAACATGAATCATGAAGATTTATAAAGCACTTTTGCTTGTTTCAGCAGCGTTGCTAATCTCATGCAACAACAGCGGAAACACAAAAACCGAAAACGATCCTGCCAGCAGTGAGGCAACGGTGAATACCGGAGCTGAGGCCACCGGAAAACCGATCTATCTGACGAAAGAGGATTTTCTTGCAAGGGTCATGAATTACGAAGCCAATCCCACCGAGTGGAAATTTGAAGGAGATCTTCCCTGCCTGGTTGATTTTTACGCCGACTGGTGCGGACCATGCCGTCAGGCAGCTCCTGTACTGGAGGAACTGGCAGCTGAATATAAAGGAAGGATCAATATCTACAAGGTGAATACGGAAACCGAACGCGAACTGGCTTCTGTTTTCCAGATCCAGGGCATACCTGCCTTCCTTTTCTGTCCGAAAGAAGGACGACCGACCATGAGCTCGGGTATTGCCCGCACACAGGAAGAGACCAAACAGATGTTCAGGCAGATGATTGATGAAATACTCTTAAAGAGCAAATAATGATTTCATGACAGATTAGTTGAGGCTAATCAGTGTTGGTAAGTTGGTAGCAGATCGCCGGGGTTTTTAACGTTTCCCCGGCGATTTTTGTTTATTTTTGGGCAACCCGGATGACTTCCCCTTAAGACCTGCATGATCTGAAATACCTGTGAGCGAAGAGGAAAACAACAGGGCAAATCTTATCGTAAGCTGTTCATTCATGCTATTGAAAAAACCATTACATTAGTTCATTGTTAATTCATTGAATATGCGACACGAACGATCTCACACCAAGGTTATTGCCACGCTCGGCCCGGCTTCCTCCAACAGGAAGGTTCTCACCCGTCTATTCGAAGAAGGAGTTGATGTATGCCGCCTGAATTTCTCACATGGCAGTCATGAGGACCACCTCAAAACAATTGAACTGATCCTGGATCTCAACAGGGAACTGAACAGCAATGTTGCTATTATGGCCGACCTGCAGGGCCCGAAGCTCCGTATCGGCCTGATGCAGGACGGAGGTGCAGAACTCGTGGAAGGACAGACCTTCGACCTGGTTGCCGAGCCCTGCACAGGAAACAGTGAGAGAGCCTATATGAGCTATCACCGCCTGCCTACGGATGTAAAAAAGGGAGAGATCATCCTGGTGGACGACGGCAAGATCCAGCTCGAGGTTATGGAAACCAACGGAAAGGACCGCGTACGCACTAAAGTGATCAACGGAGGTATCCTGTCCTCCAAAAAAGGAGTGAACCTGCCCCATACAAGAGTCTCTCTGCCGAGTATGACAGAAAAGGATGTGGATGATGCCCGGTTTGCCATAGATCACGATGTCGACTGGCTGGCCCTGTCTTTTGTACGGAACGTGGAAGATGTTACGGGTCTGAAAAAAATGATCGAAGAAAGCGGGAAACAGGTGCTTGTTGTGGCCAAGATTGAAAAGCCGGAAGCACTCGACGATATCGACAATATCATTGATGCTGCCGATGCCATTATGGTTGCCAGGGGTGACCTGGGTGTGGAAGTCGACTTCGACCAGGTGCCCCTGATCCAGAAAAGCATTGTCAGCAAGTGCATCAACAAATCGAAGCCCGTGATCATTGCCACCCAGATGATGGAATCGATGATCGAAAACCCCACCCCCACCCGGGCGGAAGCCACCGATGTGGCCAATGCAGTGCTTGACGGGGCCGATACACTGATGCTCAGCGGGGAAACCTCGGTGGGGAAATTTCCCGACCTGACGATACGTAACATGCAGCGAATCATAGATTTCACCGAGGCAAAGGGCTACCGCTACTATCTTAATCATCCGCCCATGGAGCACAGGCCCACCTTCCTGGCCGATTCGGTATGCTACAATGCCGCCATCATGGCTGAACAGGCCGGTGCTTCAGCGATCATTTCCCTCACCCATTCAGGTTACACCGCCTTCAGGATCAGCTCCTACCGTCCCAAGGCACCGATCTTTGCCTTTACAATGAACCCCGCCCTGATCCGGCATCTTTCGCTGGTCTGGGGGGTGCGGTCCTTCTATTTTACTGAATGCTTCTCGGTTGACGATTACATCAGTTATACCAACGAATTTCTTCTGAGCAGGAACCTGATCCGGAAAGGAGACCTGGTGGTACATGTAGGAAGCATTCCGATCCTGGAAAAAGGAAAAACCAACATGATCAAACTGTCGGTTATCGAATAAAGAAATATGCAGGGAAAGGAACTCGAAGAACGCATTGAAGAAGTTGAAAGGAGATGGCTCCCTGATCTGAAGAACTACATCAGGGAGGAATTCGGCCGGGTATTCCTCCCTTCGCACGATCACCTGCACCACTGGCGGGTCTGGAAGACAGGCAGAGAAATTCTGATCCATATTTCTGTCTTTAACAACACCATTGATCAGGACCTGGCCGAAGGAGTCCTCATGGCCTGCATGTTCCATGATCTCGGCATGATCCGCACCATGGACAGGGAGCATGGGCGTATCAGCAGGGAAATGTTTGAGGCTTACATTACCGGCAGGGGCTCAACCCCTCCCCGGCTGATGGACGAAATTGCAGAAGCCATCGAAATCCATGACAGGAAGGGAGAGCATATTTTTCCGGAGATCCCCGTAGAGGACAAACCCTCAGTAGCCACCATCCTTTCGCTGGCCGACGACCTGGATGCCATGGGCACTAACGGGATCTACCGCTACGCAGAAATATACCTGCATCGCGACATGCCACTGGAGAAACTGGGGATCGAGGTACTGGCCAATCTTTCGTCCCGCTACGCCACACTGGCAAAGATCTGTTTCACCTGTCCTGCCCTCCTCAATCAGCACCGGCAGCAGTACAGCGAAGTAATATCCTTTTACGATAAATACAATCAGCAAATCCTGTCCGATCCCAATCCGCGTACAGCCATATCCGGCCATATCGGGGTCATCAACCTGATCCGCCAACTGAGTATTGAAAAGAAAATCCCCCCTGCCGACTTTGCCCGGCACTGCAACCCGGAACAGAACGGAAGGATCCTGATCAACTACTTTAACCAACTGGCCAAACTCTATGAAGAATATAATCAGGACTTTGACCGTCCTAATCCTCATTAGCATTCCCGGGATTTCGCGCGCACAGGTGAGCCTGCACTACGAAGAAAACCAGACCCCCACCTGGGAAGAAGTGATCGGAATGTATACCTGGCTTGACAGCAGATACAAGGAAGCCCGGCTTATTGAAGCCGGCACAACCGATGCCGGGAAACCGCTCCACCTGTTTATTATCTCCAAAGACCGCCTTTTCACTCCCGAAGAGGCCCGGAAGGCCGGGAAGAGGATCCTCTTTATCAATAACGGGATCCATCCCGGCGAGTCGTGTGGGATCGATGCCAGCCTGAAATTCGCCGACGATCTCCTCTCCGGCCGGGAGGATGCTGCCCGGTGGCTCAAGGAAACCGTCATCTGCATCGTACCGGTCTTCAATGTCGGCGGTGCACTGAACAGGAGCCCATTCAACCGTGCAAACCAGAACGGACCCGAGGAACACGGTTTCAGGGCGAATGCCTGCAATCTTGATCTGAACAGGGATTTTATCAAACTGGATTCCGACAATGCCCGATCAATGGTCAGGCTGCTGCAGGCCTGGAAGCCTGATCTGTTTATCGACACCCATACCTCCGACGGGGCCGACTACCCATATTGTCTGACCCTGATTGCCTCCCAGCCCCAGAAAATGGAAGCAGCCATGAGTAGTTTTCAACAGGAAAAGCTGCTCCCCTGGCTCTATTCGGAAATGAAAAAGACACCCTATGAGATGATCCCCTACGTGGCAAATTTCTCCGAATCGCCTGAACAGGGCATCGAAGGCTTTATGGATTATCCGAGGTATACCTCAGGATATGCCGCCCTGTTCAACACTTTTGCCTTCACCACCGAAACGCATATGTTCAAGCCATACCGCGACAGGGTTCTGGCAACGTGGTATTTTTTACGTTCTTCACTCATCTTTACCGGAAGCCATTCCGCTGAACTTGAGGCAGTAAGAAAGGAGTCGGAAAAGGCCAGAACCGCCAAACGTAGCTTTGTCATTGAATGGGCAGCCGACACAAGCCGGTACGACAGCCTGTTTTTCAGGGGATATGAAGCCCGGCACAGGACCAGTGCTGTCACGGGAGCCCCGCGTTTGTACTACGACAGGAGCAGCACCTGGGAGAAATACATCCCCTATTACAATTACTACCTGCCTGTAAAGACCGTGGAAGCGCCCCGGGCCTATGTGATCCCCCGGGGCTGGGATGAGGTGATTGACCGGCTTCGGCTGAACGGGGTAAAGATGACCGAACTTGATCGTGATACACTTCTGCCAGTCACAGTGTACTATATCGACAGTGAATCAACGAGTACCGCCCCTTATAATGGTCATTACTGGCATTACGATACCCGTGTGAAAAGTGTGTCATCGCACTTGCAGTTTTACAAAGGCGACCTGGTGATTCAGGTGCAACAGCCTGCTGCTGAATACATTGTTCAGACACTTGAACCGGAAGCCTATGATTCGTTTTTCAGCTGGAACTTCTTCGATGCGGTCTTATCCAGAAAGGAATACTTCTCCTCCTATATCTTTGAAGAAACCGCAGAACGGCTGCTCCTGGATGACCCGGAACTGGCCCGGGAATTCAGGGATAAGCAGCAAAGCGATTCCCTTTTTGCGTCGAATCCGCGACAGCAACTCACTTACATTTATGAACACTCGCCATACAGTGAAAAGACCTACCGCAGGTACCCCGTGGCAAGGATCGAGTAGGCACAAATAAAAAAGACAGGCAAAAGATAAGCCGGGTCAGGTTCACTCCTCAACCTGGTCGCAGATCACCCTTGCCATGATGGTAAAGGTGAAGGTGGATCCGTTACCGGGTTCGGAATCAACCCAGATCCTTCCGCCCAGTTTTTCCACAAAATCCCTCGATACCATCAGGCCAAGACCGAGGCCATGGCCGTATTCATTCATATTTTCGTAGGTAGGACGCGAGGAATAGATATTGAAGATGAAATCCTGCCGCGACTTTTCAATGCCAATGCCTGTATCGCTTACATAAAACTGGAGTTTATCCTCGTCAAGGCTCTGCACCCCGATCTCGATATACCCTTCACTGGTAAACTTGACGGCGTTATGCAGCAGGTTGAGCAGGATCTGCTGAAGCTTGCTCCGGTCGGTCTCGATCATGGCATTACTCAGCATGATCTGATTATTCAACCTTACTTCTATGGGCCGGCCCATCATACTGATCTCATTGCCGATAAGTCCCGAAATTTCAATCAGCAGTTTGTTGATACTAAACGTGGATACCGTCGAACGCAGGCTTTCCTTATAGGCAGTGGAGGTCTCAATGAGGTTGTCGACCAGGGAGAGAAGCAGGTTTCCGCCCTTGCTGATCAGTTTGTTATGTTCCCTGATCTTTGCCGGATCATCCTCCTGCGAGATCAGTTCTGAATAGCCCATTACCCAGCTTAAAGGGGTGCGGAATTCATGGGATATATTGCTCAGGAACGCTGTAATAAAATCTTTCCGTTCACTGTCATCCTGTGCCTGCCTGTCAGCCTGTGCTCCCCCGTTCTCAACCACAGCGCAATGGATCAGGGCTACCATGGAGATCGACCTGATATCGTCGATGATCGGGAAGATCGTTATATCGTAAAGTGTATCCGGCCTGTAAAAGGGGAACAGGGTTAAATAGCTCTGCTTGCTCCTGAAAATGGTAGTGGCACCTTCATAGGCCCTTTTTATCACGGGATAAATCTCCGATCGTGTGATCCTGACATCGCTTTTCAGATTATAGGGTTCACCGGATTGCTTCTTTTTACCTGCAGAACGGAAACGGCAATTCGAATAAATACATTCCCCGTTTTTATCAAAAATCTCCACAGAATGAGGAAAACTGTTGAAAATGGAGGGCAAAAGCTCTCCACCGAATGGCAGGTTTTCCAGACGCATCAGGGCCTTGTTGTCATGCCAGTAATCTCTTTCCATATCCGGAATCTCCTTTAGTTTACATTTTCAGCCCGGATCTCCTCCAGTTCCCAGCCTGTTCAGTTTGCACTGTGCTGTGTCTTTCAGAACTGATAATCCGGTTAATTATCAACCTGAGATACTCATCCCTGAATGGTTTCAGGATGGAGAACTCAATCCCGAAGGATTTGGCGACTTTCAGGTATTCGAAGGCATTAATAACCACCCTCGACGACATAATGATGATCTTTATGTCCGGGTAATTATCCCGCACCCTGGCAATCAGTTCAAAACCATCCATTCCGGGCAGGGATATCTCTGTAATCAGAAGCTCAGGAACCCAGCCGACCACTTCTTTCCATCCATCCTGGCCGTTGTAATCCGTGTGGACCTCATGGCCTTCTCTTTGTAAGAAAAGGCTGATCCTTTCAGCGTTCTTCACGTTCTCGTCGATTACAAGAATCCTGCTCATCCCTTGCTGATAATTTAGAATAAAAATAGGAACTCGCCGGATGGATATAAACAGTAACAATACTTAAAAACACCAGCCGATCACCCGATTTTTACAGGTATAAATACTGAGTTCACGAGCGTATTTTTCCGATCAGGGCATGACGAAAAAAAAGGGGGAGAACGCCTTCTCCCGGCTCCTCCCCCATTAGATTTTTCCGCCCTGCCATCCGGCCTATTCCAGCAGATTGTGCTTCAGAGCATAAAGAGCCAGGTTCAGGGAATCCTTGGTGCCGGTTTTGCTCAGAAGGCTCGACCTGTTGCCTTCAATGGTGCGCTGACTGATATTGATCTTCTCCGCAATTTCCTTATTGGAATATCCCTCGCAGATCAGCCTGAGCACTTCCAGTTCCCTTTTCGAAAGCCTGACTTCCTCCTCCCTTTTCTGTGGGGGATGGTTTTGCATCGCGTGGGATTTGATTAGGCTGGTAAGGATCTTGTTCGAGAAGAAATTATCTCCGTTCATCACTTTTCTGATGGCCATGATCAGTTCATCATAGCCCGATTCCTTCAGGATAAAGCCGCGTGCGCCTGCCTGAAGCATGCTCATGTAATAATGCTCATCGCCGAACATTGAAAGTCCGATGATCCTCAGATCGGGATATTCCATGATCGCCCTCTCCGTTGCTTCTATTCCGTTCAGCTTTGGCATTGAAATATCCATCAGCACCACGTCGGGTTCCAATCCTCCTATAATTTTAAGGAATTCCAGGCCATCAGAGGCTTCAGCGATGATTTCCACCTCCTCATTCTGTTCCAGGATGTATTTCAGTCCGTCGCGGAACAGGATGTGGTCGTCAACGAGTACTATTTTATATCGGGTTCCCATTGTTTGTTTTTCTTTGTTAACAACGCACTTACCTTTTTTCGAACTTCCTGAGCAGGCGCCCGAGAAGATCGTAATAAAGGGTAATGTAAAACAACAGCGAAAAAGCCCAGATTACCATGATATTAAACCACAGCGTATCCATTCTGATACCAAAGAAGTATTTTACCGGTGAGTAAAATCCAACCCTGAAGGAAATTCCGCCCTTGTTCTCCGGATCGAGGAAAACCGGATCCATCACCTGTGTAAACCGGTCGCCTTCCCTGATGATCCGGGTAGGGATATTGGTCTTTTTCAGCAGGCTGGCAAGAAAATCGTTATAGTTATCCCGGTAAAGCTTAACATATCCATCCTTGCCCAGCGCCTCCTGCATCGCCCTGACCTGCTCACTCTTTTTCCGGTTAATAATATTGAAGACCTGTACATATTTGGCATTCAGGTCATCCAGATAGGTGTAGACCAGCCCGGCAACCTCACTGTTGAAGTTTTCCTCGGTAAGGGCAACGGGATTAACCGCCGGCAGATCGGGAAACTGGCGGCTTTCCATGGCCAGTTCGTTGCGAAGCAGGGCGAGATTGCCCGACAGCTCGGAGCAGCCTTCCCCTTTATTATTCTTCAGCAGATCTTCCGATTCCCTGACGATATTCTCCAGTTCAGGTATAAGCCTTGACTGTTTATAGCTGGACATGCTTTCGATCTTGTCCATTTCATAGAAGTACTTTTCATAAGGATTATCCCTGAACTGGCTCACAGCAATAGCCTCATAGGCCCAGCGGGAAGCCATCATATCAGCGATCAGGGGAGTTTTCGTATAACCGCCGCCGATCGCCTTATTCAGCTTATCGAAACTGAACATGGCGCCACCAAGGGCCATTTGCGGAATTACGAGCAGCGGTATCAGTATATAAATCGCTACCGCTGAATTGAAGGCAGAGGAAATATTCAGTCCCAGGATATTGGAATAAAACGACACCGAGAACAGAACGATCCAGTAAGAAAGGAACATACCGTGAATCCCGAGGATCGAGTTTCCGAGCAGGACGAAAGTGACGGTCTGGACTGCCGAAAGGACAAAAAGGATCACGATCTTGGAAAAGAGGTAACTCGACCGGCTCAGATTCAGGAACGACTCTCTTTTCAGGATCTTGCGGTCGCGGAAGATCTCCTCGGCACTTACCGACAACCCCACGAAAAGGGCAATCACAATGCTCATGAAGATATAAGGTGCAATGTTGTCGTTATCCTTGAAGATATAGCTTCCGTCCTCGCCCGAAGCATAGCGGATAATCACCGTCAGGATCACCGCAAGCAGGGGTGCTTCCAGCAGGTTGATCACCATGTATTGCAGGTTGCCGATTTTTGAAAGAACATCGCGGGTGATAAAGATCCCGAGTTGCCTGAACCACGACGGTATCCGGAGTACTGCCGAAAGGGGTTCGCTGATCCGGCTTACTTCCGGGGCTTTAAAACCTGAGCGAAAAGACTCATTCCACTCCAGGGGAGTTTTAATCCTGTTATGGGTAAAGCGCCCGAAATCGTCGACCTCCTTGGCCTCAATAATATTGAAAAGCAGTTCAGGATTTACATTTCCGCAGGAGTTGCATTCCCCGACATCAGCATTGATCTGATTGGAAGCTGTTTTGAAATAGATCAGGGCCTGAATGGGATTGCCATAATAAATGGGATAGCCCCCGGTGTCGAGCATGAACAGCTTGTCGAACATCTTGAAGATATCGGACGAGGGCTGATGGATGACCACGAATATAAGTTTCATATTCAGAGAGAGCTCTTTCAGGAGGTCCATCACGTTTTCCGAGTCCTTGGAAGACAGGCCCGAAGTAGGCTCATCGACAAAGAGCACCGACGGTTCCCTGATCAGCTCCAGTGCAATGTTCAGCCGCTTGCGCTGCCCGCCGCTGATCTTTTTATTCAGCGGACTACCCACCTTAATATCCCTGATTTCATATAGTCCGAGATCGTTCAGTGTGGTCTTCACCTTTTCCCTGATCTCTTCATCGGAAAGATCCCGGAAGCAAAGTCTTGCGTTGTAATAAAGGTTTTCGAAAACCGTCAGGTCCTCAAAAAGAAAATCATCCTGGGCAATATATCCAATCATCCCCTTGGCCTTCTCCGGCTGCTTATGGACATCGGTACCGTTAATGGTCACCGAACCGATCGTGGGTTTTTCGATCCCCGACAGGATATTGAGCAGGGTGGTCTTCCCCGATCCGCTCGCTCCCATGATCCCGATCAGGCCAAACTCCTCCTCAATCTGAATATCATGAAGTGCGGGCGTGCCATTCGGGAAGGTATAGGAGACTTTATCAACGCGGAAGGAAATATGTTTGACATTCTCATCCTTCAGGAAGCGGGAAATCACATCGCTGTAATAAATGGTTCCCTGGGGCAGACGAATGGTACTTCCCTGCGGAAAGAGATAGATGTTGTTCAGGTTGAACGACATCCCGTTCAGCGTGATCTCGTTATACCCTTTGTATTTAACAAAATACATGTCCACACTCTTGATCCTCAGGATGTAAATACGGTCGTCGAGTCCGCTGGTGAAAAGAAACTTGGGCTTGCCGGCTCCCTCAGGATGATCCTCTGTCTTGTTTTCGATGACCAGGATATCTTCCGAGAGCATCTCTTCAAAAGTATCGAACCGGCTGAACCGGCTGATCAGATCAAGTTCCTCTGCTATGATGTTAAAAACCGTGGCAATCGTCTCGATGATCCCCATACGCTGTTCGGTATAGAGTTGCTCTGCCTTGAGCAGTTCGAAGATCCTGACCAGTACAATGACTTTCTGCTTCTGGGAAAGGGTTTTATTGATTTTCCTGCAGATGGACAAAGTTCGTACCGAGTCCTTCATGGAGGTCAGTTTTCCGCTCCTGATCTGGGACCCGTCGGCATTCTCACTTTCATTGCTGCCCGATTGTTCATCGTAATACTGAAGGTATTCATTTACCTTCTCCTTGTTCAACTGGGAGGACAGAAATGACTTTACATATTCCCTCTGGTTTTCGGTGGTCCCTTCATCCTGTTTGGAGATGATGGCGAAAAGCTGCATTAATGCCTTTAATATTTCTTCGCTCATTGCAGACTTTATTACATTAGAGACAAATATTCAATCGATTATATATCTATAATCTGCTGAATCCGGAAGCTGCTGCCGGCATGGGCCGACCTGGCAACCGGAATCAGCTGCTCAATAAGCCACGAGTTCGAAGGGCATCTCTATGAGTTCGGAGTACTCCTCCCCTGCTTCTTCGAGATCCCGGTCCATCTGCAGGAACATCCATTTCACTTTCATGGCTGTACCTTCTGTGAAGATGTCATTGACTTTCAGCAGGATATCCAGGATCAGCTTGGATGAGGCCGTATTGAAATAATCCAGCTTAAACACGAATTCCAGATCACTGATCGGTTCCTTTTCCAGGTCATCAAGCCAGTCGATCACCGGTTTATAAAAAGTAACCACATCTTCAGGAAGGGATCTCCCTGAAATCTCAAAGACATTTTTCTGGCGGTCATAATGAATTGCCGGGGTGTCTTCAGTACCTGTAATATTCAGATCTTTAATCATTTGACTAATATATTTATAGTTTAACCTTTATTTTCGTCTATTTCTGATCATTCTGGTTTTGAAACCCTGATCATAAGGGAGAACATTGATGACTGGTCGTCGATCGGAACAAACTCGTATTCCAGCTTATTCTCCGATTTCCGGGCCATGTCGATCACTCCTATACCGGCCCCGCCGACGTTGGAAAATGTCCCGCTCATCCGTACCTCTTTGTAGAGTTTCTTAAGCCCTTCACCATCGAGGCTGTTCACCTGGTCGAGACGCCCCTTCAGCAGCGGGATGCTGGCATTCCCGATTTTATTGCTGGAAACGAGAAAGTGGTACTTTCCCGTTTCTCCCATCATGAAGACCGGGGAATACTCATTGAGTTCCTGTTCGTTATCCAGGGCATTCTTGCTGATATTCTGAAGCATCTCCACCATAATGTTGAAGATCTTCCTTTTGATGGTATCTTCCATTTGCTCTTCGTTAAACTTCCGTTCTGTGAAGGCAAGCAGGGTCTTTATCAGAGCCTGGGAGAATTCCCCTCCGTAAACCATATTCACCTCAATACTCTCCAGTAGCCTTGAAAACTGGAAGTAATTGCTCAGCGAGGTCGGACTGGCTGTCAAGTTAATGGCATTATTTTCCATAGCCTGTTTCTTATTAGGTGAGTTTTACCATTGTTTTCAGGGAGAAATAGCTGTACTGATCGTTCAGCGGCTCAAAGTCAAATTCCAGCCCGTTTCCGGTCTTCCTGGCAATATCGATCAGGCCGAGACCCACACTGTTTTTATTAGACAATTCCCTTGTAGTGATCCAGCTTTTGTAAAAATCGGTCAGTTCCTGAACACTCATGTTATTGATTGTCATCAGTTTAGACCTGAATATGCCGACCTTGTCCTTCTTCACAGCATTTCCGCTGTAGATCGCATAGCCCTTGTCGACATAGCAGATCATGAACATACTGGATTTGGACAATGAGTCTTTTTCGCTGTGATAGATAATGTTCTGCAGGCAACCAACCATCACGTTGAAGATCTTGGACTTCACCGACATATCCGTGTGATTGGCATCCAGTTTCTTTTCGGTCAGTTCAAGCAGCCCGAGCATAATGTCCTGGGAGATCTCCCCCTTGTAAGTGAGCATGATCTTATTGTCGATCAGGCCCTTTCTGATCCTGCTGACATAGAGCAGTTCTTTTGGAGTTTCTTCCTTCATAGTCAGTCTGGTTAAAATTTAAATCCTATGATCAATATATCGTCAACCTGTTCGGCTGCTCCTTTCCATGTTTCAAAGGTGCTCCGGAAAAGATTTCCCATCTGGAAGATGCTGAGCGAGCTGTTCTCCTGGATCAGCAAGTTGACATTTCCGCTCATGAATTTCATCTTCCCGGTTTCTCCCCCGATCTGATCGGCAAAACCGTCGGTCATGAGGTAGAAGGCATCGCCCGGAGCGATTTCAATGGTATGGTTGTTAAAGTTCTTACGATTGCCGTACTGGGTGCTTCCCACCGGGAAACGGTCTCCCCTGATCTCCCTGAATTCCTTCTTGCTATGATAATAAAGCGGCCGGTGGGCTCCGGCAAAGTTGAGTACCCTGTTCTTCAGGTCGATCTTGCAGAAGGCGGCATCCATCCCGTCGTTGATCTTGCTTCCCGGATCATCCTGGCGCAGACTGGATACAACATTGGTATGCATCTTATCCAGGATCTCCCCGGCATTGTCGGTTCTGTTCCCGTGAATAATCTCGTTCTGAAGGAAATAACCGATAATCGACATCAGCGCACCGGGCACACCATGGCCGGTGCAGTCCATGACCCCGATATAGACAATCTGGTCGTCCTGGTAGATCCACGGGTAATCACCGCTGACAATATCCTTGGGTTTGAAGAACATGAAGGAATTGGGGATGATGGCCTGAAGGGTCTTCTGCGTAGGCATCAGGGCGTTCTGAATATTGTAGGCGTAGTTTATACTGTCGCTGATGCTCTTGTTCTTTTTGCGGATCAGATCTTCACGAAGCTTTGCTTCTGTAATATCATGACAGACAAAGAGTACCGATTCCACCTCACCGTTTTCGAAGAACTCGGGTATGGCACTGATCTGCATATACTGCTGCTCCTGCCCGATCCGGAACGCCACTTCATCGATCCTTTTCTCCTTGCTGGTAGCTACATCATTAAGCATGGTTTTCCAAGCTGAGATGACCGACTCATCCATGGCAATATTCATGATCGGTTTGTTGATGATCTCCCCGATCTTCATTCCCGTCAGGCTTTCAATGACCGGGTTGACATAGGTGCAGCGGCTGAAGATATCGATCCTCAGGATGAGATCAAGACTGTTTTCCGAGAGGGCCTGCATCTTCGCACGAATCCGCTGTTCACGTGCTGCCAGGCGCTGTTCGGAGATGTCCCTCGAGTTAATCACAACGCCGCGGATGACCTCGTTATCGGAATTCTTGCCAATGGCCTCCAGCCAGAGGATCTCCCCGTCGCGGGTAAAGTACCTGTACTGGATACGGTGGTTCCTTTCGGGGAAGGAAACGATATCCCTGATGAACTGAATAAAAAGGTTGGAATCCAGCGGGTGAATGTTCTCGGTTTCCTTTTTTCCGATGATTTCTTCGGGGAAGTATCCCAGCACCGAGCGAACCGAAGGGCTCACATAACTGATTACCCCCTCACTGTTAATGATAAAGATGACTTCCAGTGAGTTTTCGAGCAGTGCATGTGTTTTTTTATTGCTGTTATGCACCTCCCTAACCTGTTCCTGGAGCTTGGTATTGGCTTTTTTCAGTTCTTCCTGGGCAATCTCCATGTCCTTGGCATTCTGTATCAGCTGGCTTTTCTGCTCGACCAGTTCAACGCTCATTTTTTCCGACCTGGAAAGCAGCATGCGGGTCTGCTCACCGACCATCACGTTATTGATGGTCCGTGCTACGATCTCGCTGATCTCACCAAGGATCCTGATATGCAAAGGGGAGAAGCGCTGAAGTCCAGCCAGTTCGATCACACCGTGGACCATATCGTTGGCGATGAGCGGAACAATGATGATGCTCCGGGGCTTTTTGTCGCCCAGAATCCCGGAAGTAACCGTCACATAATCGTCGGGGATCTCCGTCCGGTGAATGATATCCTTTTCAATGGCGGCCTGCCCGATCAGGCCTTCGGCAAACTCAAAGCGTGCCTTAAGGTGTTTTTTCCGGTTATAGGCATAGGTGGAAGTTAGCCTGATGACCGGTTTTTTGCCATCTTCTTCACTGACCACATAGAATGCCCCCTGAACCACATGATCCAGCCGGTCGACAAGAAAGGCAATTATGGCATCACCCAGATGATCCACTTCATTGGCAGATCTCAGGATCTTATTTATATCTCCGACAAAACCCGCGATAAGGTTCCTCTCCATATCTTCCCGGTTGTACTTCAGCAGACCGGCGCGCATATTCTCCAGGGCCTCGGCCAGTTCAAACTCACCGTTCACCCGGTTATAGCTGGAGCCCAGGTCGCCCTTCTCAATTTTTCGGGCAAAGGAAATAGTGTTATCCAGGGTTTTTCGGTGTGTTTCAATCCGCTGTTTATATTCATCGACCTTCCTGAGCAGGAAGGAAATGGCAAAATATCCGGCAATGGCCGTGAGGACAGGGATCACGGCAAGGAGATAAAATTCCGGATGAGCCTGGTGCAACACCCTTAGTCCCTCCCTTCCTGCCGGGTAGCCGGCCGAAAACGCGGAAAAGAAGAGAATGAGCATTTCACCCAGCCAACCGGCCAGAGCAAACAGGGCTGTAACCAGCCCGGTGATCCATATTTTCCTATTTGTGCTCAACTTTTTTGGTTTTTGCGGCTGCAGCCGGCGCCAGCTTTTTAAGGGTGGCTGCAATCAAGGGAGATATGGTATTGAAATATGACTCATCATCGGGTGTAAATTCATTGAACGAGGCCAGTTCTATTACGCCGCTCACTTTTTTGTCGAGTAATAACGGGAACAGGAGGAGGGATCGTGGGGATGCTTCCCCGAGTCCCGTCCGGATCGTCACATATCCCTGAGGTACTTCCTTCAGGTTCAGCAGCTTCCCGTTTCTGGCCACTTCGCCGGGAAGTCCTTCTCCCCAGAGAAACTCCCCCTGCTCTGAAGCCGGTTTGTTACAGGCATATCCTGCAAGAAAAGTCAGTACCTGGCTATCTTTCCTGTCCTCTGCAATGAGGAAAACTCCCTGCAGAATTTCTTTTTCGCGGGCTATCAGGGACAGTGCCTTACGGGCAAAATCCTCCCTCCCGGTTCCGGGTTCTCCGAGCCTTTCCATGAAATCTGAAGCAGGATAAAGGGCGGCCTTTTCGGCAGCGGCTCCGGATGCCGGACTGGCTCCAGGCTCTGTAACTTTTTCCTGTTTTTTTCTGCTGATGAACCACATAGCTTATTTATTTTCGGACTTCCCTTTTTTCAATATTTTTTCTGAAACAGATTTTCCTCCAGGTCGGTGATTTCAAAATACCGGGCACCCCTGCACCAGCGTATGGATTCTTTTGACCCCACTCCGAGGAAAGATCCCTTTTCCATACTCTGGACAAACAGGTCAAGCACTTTTTCCTGCAGGTCCAGGTTAAAATAAATGAACACATTACGGCAAATGACCAGGTCGAAGATCCCGAAGGGATTTTCCGATGAGAGGTCGTGCCTTTTAAACTCGATCCGTGAACGCAGTGCTTCTGAGAACCTGACTTTGTTACCGGAGACCCTGTAATTATCTGCTAAAGCTGCCCTTCCGCCAGCCTGAATGTAATTCGTACTGTTGACCTCCTGGTTTTTCAGACTGTAGGTCCCCGACCGGCCCGTCTCAAGCGCCTGGATATTGATGTCTGTCGCATAAATGCGGCTTTTCTCCAGCAAACCTGCTTCCTCCAGCATGATGGCCATGGAATAGGCTTCTTCACCCATCGAGCATCCGGCATGCCAGACACTGATCACCCTTTTCTCTGCCAGCACGGGCAGGACCTTTTCTTTTAAAGCCACCCAGAACCCGGGATTCCGGAACATCTCGGTCACACTTACAGTGATCTCGTTGATGAATAAGGCGGCAAATCCCGATTCATACCTCACCCGGTAAATCAGTTCCGCTATTTCACTGATCCCCTTAATTTCCGCAAAGCGAACAATCCTTCTGAGCAGTGAGGGCTTCGCGTAATTGCTCAGGTCAACTCCGGTGGCTGCTATCACGGCTGAAAGCAACTCCGAAAATTCATAGCGATCAATATCTGTCTCGAAGCCAAAGCCCATCATTCACTGGTTATCCGGATAATCGCAAACACTTATTACCATGTACCAAATTTAAAGAGACAGGGCCAGCCTGGAAACAGAGAAACACCTGAATAAAGCCATGGTAACACTCATTGATAAACAGGTGTTTTTACCTGAGCAGACAGGTGAATATACCCACTGTAAAAAACAGAGAACCGGCATGGTTGAGATGCCGGCAAAATGAAGAAAAATAAGCAGTGACAGGAAGTTTTTCAGTGATAAGAAATTACGAACGGGGCGATCTTTTCCAGCGGTAGTACCTGATCAACGGCATTGAGTTTGATGGCCTCCTTCGGCATCCCGAAAACCACGCAGGAATTCTCATCCTGGGCAACGGTTCTGGCACCTGCTTCCTTCATCTCCAGCATTCCTTTTGCCCCATCATCGCCCATACCTGTCATAATAATCCCCACTGCATTGGCCCCGGCATACTGGGCCGTTGACCTGAAAAGCACATCCACCGATGGCCGGTGCCGGTTTACCAGCGGACCTTCAATCACTTCAACGTAATATCTCGCGCCACTTCGTCGAAGAAGCATATGCTTGTTCCCCGGTGCAATAAGGGCCCTTCCCCGGAGCACGGAGTCGCCGTTTTCAGCCTCTTTGACGGTTATCCTGCACAACTCATTCAGGCGGTTTGCAAATGACTTGGTAAACATTTCGGGCATGTGCTGTACAATGACTATGCCGTGGGAGTCGGAAGGGAGAGCCTGAAGAAAGACCGAAAGGGCTTCTGTTCCGCCTGTCGAGGCTCCAACAGCCACCACTATATCGGTAGTCTTGATCATGGAATGGGACGTCACTTTTGCCAGAACGGCATCGGCCGACAATTTCGGCTTGACTTCCATAGTCGGGGCAGGCATTGGTTTCCGGGCGATCCGTGCCTTTGCTGCTGCTTTCACCACATCACAGAGTCGTATCCTGGACTCTTCAAAGAAAGTTTTGGTCCCCAGCTGAGGTTTGGTGATGATCTCCACAGCACCGTACTCAATTGCCCTGAGTGCGGTTTTCGTTCCTTCTTCGGTAAGGCTGGAGATAATCACGACCGGAATGGGATGCTGGCTCATTATCTTCTTCAGAAAGGTCAGTCCGTCCATCCTTGGCATTTCTATATCCAGCGTAATGACATCCGGTACCTCACTCTGTATTTTCTGGGCAGCGAAATAGGGATCAACTGCAGTATCCATGACTTCCAGTTCCGGGTCTGACCCGAAAATTTCGGAAAGGGTTCTCCTGACCACTGCCGAGTCATCAACGATCAACACCTTTATTTTCTTTGCCATACGACGCTGTTTAAAAAATTAATCTGAATTTGTCTGAACTGCAACGCCGTCGCTTTTCAGACCGGCAGATGCGAACTGATCAGCCGGGCTTTCAGCTCTTTTCCGCTGAGATTATCTTTTCCATTTTTTTCCTCCAGGAGTTCAAAACTCCGGTAGGAGGCATTCAGAGTGCGGTTCAATTCATCTTTGTTCAGAGTTTCGGAGAGCCGGCGGTACTCCATACGACCGCCCTTCTCAATGAAGCTCAGAATCTGTTTAAGCGACCTCGTCAATGCAGGCAGGACATCTTCCCGGCCGGCCTGTTCGGCAGCAGAATAACGGGTGATCAGATCGGAAGCAATGATCTCAGCTTCCTGGTTGATATAATATTTTGCCTCATCTTCCAGCATCATCCGGTAATCATTTTTGAGGTGCATGCCGGTCAGTTCCTCGGCAATCTGTCTCATTTTCACCACCATTCCCGAAAGGTTCAGCATGGACATCACTCCCCTGACAATTATTTCCATGGTCCGGTGATCAATGAGAATGCCCATCTCAACAACCTCCCCGTTCATGGAACAAAGTTCCACCTCCAGCTTTTCCAGGCCGGAAAGGGTTGAGAAACTTTCAAGGATGCCCGACCAGATCCTGCTATATCGTTCAAGATCGCTCAGCCGGCCGATCTTAACCTGATTCTCAAAATACAGGTAAAGCACCGGAAGCTGTGCCGCATCGGTCTTTTCCCCGATCAGTTCGGTCTGCAGGTTTTTTTCGAAGACCTGAGTAAAATCACTGCTCATGAGCAGGATCTGTTCCAGGGCATCGGCCTTTTCTTTCATGTTCCTGTAAAACTGAGTATAATTAACATCTTCGGCAGCAGTCTCCTGGAGGTAGTCGGCACCGATCTTCCCGAGGGTGCCGAAGCGGTCGATCTTATTCAGCAACAGGTAGGCATTATATTCCAGACCGTCGGGATTTGTTTCGTTAAGAAGCAGCCGGAGCTGCTCACGGGTATGGTATATCCGGTTAACGAGTTCCCTGTCTGTAGTTTCCTCTGCACTTTTCAACAGAGCCTCCAGTTCACGGTACTTCTTGAGAATGATACCGTCGTCGGCTATCTGTTTCAGAAAGTTGAGAACCTTAAGGAGATGTACTAAATTCATATGCAGCAATTAATGGGTACAAAATACCGGCAGTCCGGTTCGTCAAATTCTGCGAAAGATGGTTGGTTTCACCTGGCGCAGAGGCACATTCATATTGGTAATTGATTCGGAATGACCGAGAAAGAAAAAGCCGTCATTTTTCAGCCGGGAAGCCAGCTTGGTGATCACATCCTGCTGGGTATCGCGATCGAAATAGATCAGCACATTCCTGCAAAAGACAATATCGAAATTATTGTCTACCGGGTACTGGGCATCCATGAAGTTCAGGCGCTGAAAGGAAACCCGTGACCTGATCTCGGGGGCCACACGCACCGTATGATTCTTTGGATCCCTGCTTTTCAGAAAGTACCTTTTCTTCAGGTCGTAGCTCAAACCTGCAATCCGGTCTTCGGAATACACTGCCGTAGTGGCCCGTTCCAGGATCCTTGTCGACAGGTCAGTCGCAAAAATCTCATAATCAAAGCGCCGGTTGT
The DNA here is from genome assembly GCA_049325415.1 of Bacteroidota bacterium. Lineage (GTDB taxonomy): Bacteria > Bacteroidota > Bacteroidia > Bacteroidales > JBMOLL01. The sequence continues at coordinate 21,783 of JBMOLL010000111.1, forward strand.
TCCGGATATACTCCTCGACAGCAATGGCAATGGTATAGGGTTCTTCTCCGCTGGAGCATCCAGCACTCCAGATCTTTACGGGGCCGGTGGCTGTCCTTGACGAAAGGATTTCCGGCAAAGCCGTTTCCGTCATAAAATCAAAGTGGGAAGATTCGCGGAAGAAATCCGTTTTATTGGTAGTAACGAGGTCAATCATGGTGATAAGTTCATCATTGCGGCCTTCTTTGCTGAATACAAATTCGATATACTCCTTAAAGGAACGCATCTTGAGCTCCGACAGTCTTTTCTGAAGGCGGCTCTGTAACATGATCCTTTTTACGTCAGGCATTTTGATCCCCAGTTCATTATAGATGAAATGACTGAGCTGATCAAATTCCGCCGTTGTCATCTGTACCCTGTAATATTCGTTGGTTTCCCAGGTGGCTGACTGTGTATTCATACAAGTGAAACATTTTAACTACGATAGTCACTTCGCATTGCTGCATTTTCTGCCGCTTTCTGATCCTTTCTCCTGCCCTCTGCCCCTCCCTCCGGGGCGTGACCCTTCAGGCTTTCTTCCTGGCTGGAATCAGAGCGGTCTTTCAAATTTAGCCCTGTCAATGCTTCCCGGAAACAGGAAAACACCTGAATCTGCAGGGCCCTTTACTCCAAATCCGACAGGTATTCTTACCTGCCTGTATGCGTAAAAATACGGACCGGCATCACCGTCTGCCGAATGGTTTATTCCGCATCTGCCGGAAGCTCATTCCCCACAAGGCTTATCCTGTCGTATATTTCCAGCAGCAGTTTGTTCAGTGCCCTGTTCTTTGCTGTATTATCCAGGAGATCAAATTCCAGTTTCCCGCCTTTTTCAATAAAACTGAAGATTTTCTTCAGGGCAATAATCAGTTCTTGCTTCATCGCCTCTTCATGCGCCAGGCCGGTATTTTCAGATCTGTCCATCAGACTTGCAGCGATGGTCCGGGCTTCACTGTCGACAAGCTGTTCGATCTCCCTGTCGAGTTTCTCACCATAATCGGTCTGCAGGTTCAGCATAGCAAGCTCTTCCTTGATCTTTTTCACCTTGATGATCTGTTCCATCAGCTCAAGGACCCCTTCGGTACCCTCCATCAGCAGGTCCATGGATTTTTTATCCAACCTGATCCCCAGAAGGGCCGATTTTTCATTAATAGAACAGGATTGTATCTCTCTTAATTCACTGCCCGTCAGTCCAGTAAAACTCTGAAGTATCTCATCCCACAAGCGGGTATATTTGACCACATCCTGGATATCATGGATGCTGACATCTTTTTCAAAATAAAGATTGAGCAGGACACCGGATGATACTTCTTCTTCTACAGCTGCCGTGCGGAACTGGATGAAATCCTGGAATACAGAATAGAAGGAAGATGCCGTACCGGTTAATTTCCCCAGGGCCTTGCTCTTCCGGCTGATCTCAGCATGAAGAGTCTTGTAGTTCAATTCTTCGCTTCCGATCCCCCTCAGAAAAGCGACAGCTTTTGAACCGACGACGGAAGACCCGTCGATGGCGGAGATCATCTTTGTTCCCAGGTAGCCCAGATCCTCGGGATCAAATTCCTGTAAAGCCATGATCAGCTGGTCTCTTGCCTCAGCAAGTTGTTCCGGCACAATTTCGCTTCCCTTACGGCTACCCTCTGACAGAAGGGTTTCCAGTTTCTTGTATCCCTCAGGTATACTGCCGTTGTCGGCTATCCTTTTCAGATAGTCCATTACTTTTAAAAAACTATATAGCTGCATAACTTCCGGTTTTTGATGTTTCATTTTACGTTGTTCAGGTGATATTCATGCATTGTAAGGTGACCTTTTCGATAATTTTCTGCCTTACTTCGCCGGTGGAATTATCGAACATGATCTTTCTGCCCAGGTTGCCTCCGGTACTCTGGCTAACCACCGGAATCTGAAGCTCGGTTAGAGTCTCATTTGCTATAATGATGTTCCTTTCCCCTATCCTGAACTGTTCGAGGTTTGATTCGAAGATATTGGCCCCACCGAAAACTTTAGCTCTCAGGTCCTTTTTGTTACTGCCAAGTGACTGCATTTTTTCCAGCAGTTTATGAATGGCAATGTTCCCGTATTTGGGCGAAGCAAGCCCCTGTCCGTTCCAGAACGGAAGCATATAGTGGTTAATTCCACCGATCCTGAGCCGGGTATCGTAAAAACAGACAGCCACACAGGAACCCAGGATGGTACTTACCACGTAATACTGGTTACTGGCAAACAGTGCCGCGGGATACAGGAAATGTTGATTGGGCGTCGACATATAAATCGCTTAGAATACCTGTTTATCATCAAAGAACAGTTCATTATCATCCGTTGCCGTAAGAAAGGGATCTTCCATGGCTTCCGGGATCCGGATGGTGAAAACAGCCCCTTTGCCCAGCTCGCTGGTGAGGGAAATCTCCCCATTGAGGATGTCAAGCAGCGCCTTATTGATTGAAAGGCCCAGGCCATGTCCCCTGTTTACGGAAGAGATGCCGGAATCAACCCTGCTGAAGCGGTCGAAGATCAGCCGCTGATGTTCTGCGGAAACACCGATCCCGAAATCCTGCACCGAAACCATCAGTTCGTTCTCCTGAAGCCATACCCTGACTATCACCCTTGAATCGGCATGACTGTATTTCATGGCATTGCCGAGCAGGTTGGATACGATCAGTTTGAGTTTTTCCGGATCCGTCTTAAAATAGAAGGGATCTTCATCGCTCTGTATATCAAACTGAAACTCGAAGCGTACTTTCTTTTTCTTTGATTCGATGGCAAAGGACTCGATCAGCGATCCGATGAGCGTGTGCAACTCCACACGTCCGATTTCCGGGAAGACTTCTCCGGCCTCGATTTTTGCAGCTGCAAAGATATTCCTCAGCTGAAAATCGAGTTCAAAGGCCTCGCTGTGTATCAGCGCCACCATCGTAAGGACCTTTTTCCAGTTCTCCTTGTCGACTGAAAGGATTGCTTTGGATAGGCCCAGGATGGAAGTGAAGGGATTGATAATCTCGTTCGTAACATTGGAAATAAAATGCGTCTTAAGAGCTTCTGACTCTTCCAGCTTTTTATTTACAATTTTCAGCTCGTTGGTCAGATGCTTCAGTTCGTCGAGCGAGCGTTTGTTATCCATCATTCTTCGCCGAAGTTCCACAATCAGCATCTCATCGGTAAGCTCAATCATTTTCTTTACTTTTAATGAAATTGTATATCTATCCTTTTTTGCCCGGCTCCTTTTCAGGCCTTTTGCCGTTGCTGGTATTCAGGAGACCGGATTACCTGCCGGTTCCGCACTTCGCCTCATTCTCACACTGCTCTGTATCATTGTGCGGCAGCCAGGCAGGTTCATCCGCTCATCCATAATCTGTTATTCGGCATCATGGCAACTGCAGGATATCAGAATTTTTCATAATCCAGGTCAATCTGGTCTTTTCCCATGTTGATCTTTACCCCTCTCGGAGTCTCATCCTTATAGGAAGTGGCCTTCCTGACCGGCTCTGTCTTTGCTGCAGAGGCCTTAACCTCTGTTTTCTGCGTCTTGCTCTTCCGGGTTGTATCAGCCTGGCCAATATTGAAATAGGAGACCATATCCATCAGCTGAGCGGCATGAGCCGAAAGCTCTTCAGAACTGGTGGCCATTTCTTCCGATGCAGCCGCGTTCTGCTGTGTAACCTGGTTCAACTGCTGAATAGCGGTATTTACCTGGTCGGCTCCGCTGTTCTGCTCGATACTGGCTGCAGCAATCTCCTGGACCAGCTTGGCTGTTTTGGCGATGTCGGGTACAATGACTCCCATCATTTTCGCAGCATCTTCGGTATTCCTCACACTTGTTTTGGTGAGTGCATCGATCTCTATGGCAGAAGCCTGGCTTCTTTCAGCAAGCTTCCGTACTTCAGCAGCCACAACTGCAAAACCTTTTCCATGCTCACCCGCACGTGCAGCCTCAACGGCTGCGTTCAGGGCCAGGATATTGGTCTGGCGGGCAATCTCTCCAATAATGGATACCTTATCGGCAATATCCATCATGTCTTTAAGGGTCTGACTTGCACCTTCCGACATTTTTTCAATACCGGCAACGGCATTCAGGGCGATCTTTTCGGTTTGCTGTGCATTTTCCGTATTCTGCATGATATTCGCAGCCATCTGCTCCATCGAGGAAGAGACCTGCTCGGCAGAGGAAGCCTGTTCCGTCGCACCCTGACTCATCTGCTGTGAACTGTTGCTGAACTGGGAACTGGCATCCGAAAGACTCTCCGAACTTTCAATAATGCCCCGGATAATCGACTTCAGTTTTCCCGACATATCGCCAACAGCTTTCAACAGTTCAGCCACCTCATCTTTCCCTTTGCTAACAACCTGGCCAGTGAGATCACCTTCGGCTACTTCCTTGATCCTTATCACGGCATGCGACAGCGGCCTGACAATGCTACGGGTCAGAACAATGGCAGCAAAAATGATCATGATCATTGTAAATATGTTCAACACAAGGGAGTTGACCAGGATCCTCTGATTCAGGCTCTTGCTCTCGTTGTAGAACTTCTCTGCATTCATCAGTCCGAGTTCTGTAAACTCATTCATGATCGACCTCATATTCTCAAAGGTGGTCATGTAAGTGGAATAATAAGTTTTCTCTGCAATATCGGTGTTCCCGCTTATAATGCTGTTAATCACCGACTCCGTCTCAGCCTTCAATTCATCCTTGTGCTGGTGGAAAAGAGTGTTCTTTTCGGTAAATTCCGGCTTGCCTTCTATCCCAAAGGCTAATTCAAAGTTCTTATACCGGGTTCCGATCTGGTCGAAATTTTCCCAGACGGCTGCAAAAGCCTCATCAAGTTTCTTTTTATCCGAATTGATCACACTTTGCAGGGCCTGTGCCAATGCCAGGTTTGACTGGTAGGCATCCCTGTCGGCCTCAATGAGGTAGTCGATACTTAAAAGGTTGACCTTATAAATCTCCTCGATGTGATGTTTTACCACCGAGTTTTTAATCAGGGTGTAACCGGTTGCACCGGTGAAAAGGACAATGATCAGGACAAAAACGATAGTCAGTCTTCTGCCGATCTTAATGTTGTTTATACTAGCCATGACAATGATATATTAGTATTATTACTTCTTTGTATTGATAAATTCCGGTTTGAAGGTCAGCATAACCCAAAGCCACTGTTGATACCTGGAATGATCTCCTCCCTTCAGGATTTCCATGGTCGGGGTTGCCAGCATGGCTGAATACCCGCCCTGGATCTCCAGGCTGGAGGTCATTTTGTATTTGAGCACAAGGTCAATTTCAGTACCCAGGTATTTTGGTGCCGGCTGGTTCACTCCAGGGGTGGACAGGGTATCCACAATATTGTTGGCCAGTGAAAAGTAATGGCAGGTAAGTTCACTGCTGGTCTTTTTGCTGAATTTGTAATTCAGGCGTGCATAAAGATCCATCAGACCGCCGTTTTCCGTGTCCTTGTCGATGGTAGAGAAATAATCCATATAACCATAGTAGAGGTGACCGTTGCCATAGAGGTTGGTAAAGGAATTCTTCACCCCGTTATCGTTATAGGCATCATCACCGGAGAAATATTCACCGGCCAGGAGCATACTTGTCTTTCCTGAAAATTTGTAGCCGTAGTTCAGCGATGCGAACCAGGCACTTACCGGAGTGCCGTCTTTGTAAGTACCACCCTGGTAGTATAAACTTCCATATAAGGATGAACGAATCGAATCATTGCTCATGTTCAGGTTCAGTCCGGTGGTCAGCTGCTGGTAGACCACAGTAGGATCATCTTCAAGCTGATAGCCATCGGCAATGGAAATCACAGATAGGTTGAACAACGAACCCAGATCCTTCTCAGCCCTCAGAAAGGCAAGAGTTTTATAATTGGCAACTGGATAATTGCTTTCGTAATTTTTCGATTTGTCGTTGTTGTAGGCAAGACCGAGCTGAAGCCCGAAATTCTTATTATAAATCAGTTGAGCCAGATCATGTGAGGCCCCCACATCATTCCAGTTAGCGGTACCAAGAAACCGGTTCTGATCATAGGAAAGCACCTGGCGTCCGAGTCTCAGGGACAATGCATCAGTGAAGAACACTTCAGCCCAGGCTTCAAAAAGGTTCAGGTTGGAGATATCGGACTTGCTTGCCCCTTCACCCCAGGTCCTGACGTCCTGAACCGAGACCTTTGTCGCAATTTTGTCACCGGTATAGCTGAAATTCAGCCGGCTTCGCTGTGCTGTGATCAGAGCCGGTTTCTGATCGCCTTCGAGAAGGGTCTTGTAACCATCCCGGTACTCCGTTTTGGGCCTGAGCTCACCTGACAGTACAAACTGTGCATCCAGTGGCAGGGCAGCGAATAGAAGGATTGACAGGTAGTAAATCTTTTTCATTGATGATAAGTAATTAAGTTTAAACACGTCAATTAAAACTGTTCCAGCCTGCTGACTTTCAGGCGTATAGAATCACGCGCTAGTTTATTATTCAGTCGCAAATACAGTTTTCTTTTATTATAGTCCCTTTTTCTGGACAGAAAACCGGGAACCGGTCCGGTCCACACTGATCGAACCGGTTCCTGTTTTCAGAGTTTCACTCAGAACTTTTCGTAACTGCTGTCGAGCTTGTCACTTTCCATATGAATGGTCACGCCTTTGTTCTTTTGCTGGGTATAAGTTGCCGATGATTTTGAAACCGGTTTTTTTGTGCTCGCTTCGGTCATCTGTGAATATCTCGAAGCTTCGGATTTTTTTTGTCCGGTACTCATACCGGGCTTTTTCTCCTCCTTCTCCAGCTTGAAATACGAGATCATATCCAGCAACTGCTGAGCCTGTCCGGCCAACTCTTCAGAACTGGTCGCCATTTCCTCCGAGGCTGCAGCATTTTGCTGGGTCACCTGGTTCAACTGCTGAATGGCACTGTTCACCTGCTCTGCGCCGCTGTTCTGTTCAAGGCTTGCTGCTGCGATCTCCTGTACCAGTCTGGCCGTCTTGTTGATCTCGGGTGCCAGATCGGTGAGCAGTTTGGTCGCCTCGTCGGTCGCCTTTACGCTGTTTTTGGTGAGATCATCAATTTCAAGTGCCGAAACCTGGCTTCTTTCTGCAAGTTTCCTTACCTCAGCTGCCACCACGGCAAAGCCCTTGCCGTGTTCCCCTGCCCTGGCTGCCTCTACTGCGGCGTTCAGCGCCAGGATGTTTGTCTGCCGGGAGATCTCGCCGATAATAGAAACCTTATCGGCAATTTCCTGCATATACTCCATTGTTTTTGTCGAAGCCATCTGGACCGTATTGATGCCATCGGATGCCGTAATCGCAATCTTCTCGGTTTGCTGGGCGTTATCGGTATTCTGCTGGATGTTTGCAGCCATCTCTTCCATAGAGGAGGACACTTCCTCGGCCGAAGAGGCCTGTTCGGTGGCCCCCTGGCTCATCTGCTGTGAAGTGGAACTCATCTGCTGACTGGATGCGGAGATGTTATTGGCGGCTGTCTGGAATTCGGCAATGATATTGGCCATGGCTTTCACCATATCATTGAGCGACTGCATCAGTTCGTCCCCGTCCGAACGTTTCTTCAGATCTACCGTCAGATCTCCGTTCGCCATAAGGGTAGCCTTGTCAATAATCTCGTTCAGTGCATCGATGAGCGAGTTCATATTATTCTTGATGATATTGAAATCGCCACTGTAATGCTCGGTAATCCTATCGGGCATATCCCCGACCGAAATCCTCGAGATATAATCGGCGGCCATCTTCAACGGACTGATCAGTGCATCGAGCGTACTGTTTATACCAACGATGATGCCACGGAATTCCTGGCCGGTATCCATCGGATCGGCTCTTTTTGCTAACTGCCCGTCAATGGCTGCATCGGTAAGCGTTTTTATCTGGCCCAGAAGCTTACGTATTACGCTCTGGAAGTTACGGCCCAGGAGCATTCCCACTATCAACGCTATGACCACACCGATAACAATTGCCACAATTACAGATAATCTGACCTCATTAATAGCTTTCAGCAGGTCATCCTCATATATGGTAGTGGCCACGTACAACTCAGCAGGAGCATAATATCTGTAATGCTGGTATTTGTTCCGCCCATCCCATACATATTTAATCTTGCCGCTTTCAGCATTTTTAAACTGCTTGAAAAAGTCTTCGTTGGCAATGTTTGAGCCTTCGGAGGTGGGGTGAATGACAAAGTCTCCATTAATGTCCACGGCATAGGGGTAGCCATTTTCATAGTATTTCTTACTTAAGAAGATAGGTTTGAGTGCAGCCAGATCCTTCTCCGGGATCCCGAAATAATAGGCACCTAAAACCTGGTCGCCAGCTTTTAAGGGTTTGTAAAAAGTTAGGTACCACTGACCCAGGATCTTGGCCCTTCCCCTGAAGGTCTCTCCCCTGTCGAGTGCCTGGGCTACCGGAGAGTTGGAAGGAATATAGGTATTAATAGCCCTTTGTCCGGTACTGTCCTTGATATTGGTGGCTATCCGCAGATAACCGTCGGCAAAGCGCTGGAAAATAGTATTGGTTCCGCCGGTCTTGCTGCCAATCTGGTCAACAAAATCCGGATTGCCGTATAATGCGATGTTAGCTTGTAGCATTGTCGGCAGGTTGATCCTGTCGGTCATGCCCGATTCCTGGTTTGTGACAATAATATTCTGGTTGCGGGTATTATCAATCCGCAACGCACCATTATTCTGCAAAAGCTGATAGGACATGTCCCCGAAAGAGTTCACTTTTTTCTGATTCTCTTTGATCTGAATATCGATCAGATTGATCAGGTCACTGACCTGTTCAAAGAGGCGGGTATCTGAATCCTCAATGATCATATTCTTCTCATTACGAATCGTATAAAATCCAAAGGCAGTCAGAAGTACGGCAATAGCTAAGCTAAGTGCAATAATCATCTTTGTCCCCGTATTTAGATCCTGAAATCGTTTCATAGCTGTTATTATTAATTTTTTGTAATTAAACTGTTGTGTGTGTCATATAATCCTTCACCTCGAGAATATCGTCCACGGAAAACACCTTGTCGATATCCAGGATCATAATGAACCTGTCATCAATCCGGTACATCCCCTGGATGAAACCAGAGTTATATTTCGTTCCGATGGTCGGCGAGGGAGCAATATCCTCATCCTTGAATTCAAGGACTTCGCGGACCGAATCGACCAGGATCCCCAGCATCAGCGGATCGCCCTCTTTCTCAATATTCAGAACAATAATGCTGGTATCGACCGTGAATTCCTTTTCGGGCAGTCCGAATTTCACCCGCAGGTCGACCACCGGCAATACTGTTCCCCTCAGATTAATCACCCCTTTCATGTAAGGAAGGGTTTTAGGTACCCTGGTGATGTGTTGCATCTCCAGGATGTTCATCACCTTGGAAACATTGATGGCAAATACCTCCTCACTCATTTTGAAGGAAAGGTAGGTCTGGATTTTAAACATTTCCGCACTCATATCGTATTGGTTTATTTGATTTTATAATGATCAGCATTTATATTTATGCCTGGTAGGTATACTGACTGATGATCCGTGCCGTATCCATGACCAGGGCTACCGTACCGTCGCCGAGGATCGTCGCACCGGATATGGCATCCTGGTTCCGGAACAATTTTCCCAGCGATTTCAGAACAGCCTGGTATTCTCCGACCACCTCATCCACGGCCAGACCGAAACGGGTATCCTCGTATTCGACCACCACCAGCTGCTCCTGCTGCGGCGGAGGTGTTTTCACTCCGAATTCCTTTCTCAGGTAGGCAAAGGGGATATGTCCGTCGTTGATATAGATGAGGTTGTTGACCGTGTTCACAAGTTCCTCGTGCCTGAAATCAAAACATTTGTTCACCGAGGTAAGAGGGATGACATAAAAGGCATCATCTATTCTTACAAGTAGTCCTTCAATGATCGAAAGGGTAAGAGGAAGCTTGATCGTCATGGTCGTCCCTTCATTCAGTTTGGTCTGAATATTCACCTCCCCGCGAAGTTCCATGATTTTCCGCTTAACCACATCCATCCCCACGCCACGGCCGGATACCTTGGTAACATGTTCGGCGGTGGAGAAGCCCGGAAGGAAGATCAGGTCGAGGATTTCCTTTTCCGAGAGCTCGGCATCTTCAGAGATGAGTCCTGTTTTTCGGGCATGCCGGTAAATCTTGTCCTTATCGATCCCTTTGCCGTCGTCGGTGACCTGGATATAAACATTCGCCCCGGAGTAATAGGCCCTGAGAACAATCTTCCCTTTTGCCGCCTTTCCGTTTTTCACCCTTACATCCGGAGTCTCGATCCCGTGATCAATACTGTTCCTGATAATGTGCATAAGCGGATCGATCAGTCCTTCGATAATCGACTTATCAAGCTCTGTGTCCGTTCCCTCAGCCTGGAAGATGATCTCCTTCTTCAATTCCTGCGACAATTCCCTCACCAGGCGCTGGAACCGCGTTACCATGCTGTCTACAGGTATAAGCCTGATTCCGAAGGTATTGTCTCTAAGTCTCCGGCTGATCTTTTCAATATCCTCTGCAATATTCAGTAACTCCTTATTGTTGATCTTTTCCGAAACCAGGGTAAGGCTGGCCTGCCGGGTAACCAGTTCACTGACAAGGTTGATCAGTTCGTCCAGTTTATCGGAAGCTACGCGGATGCTGGAAATGCTCTGTTCCCTGAGCTTATTCTGCAGATCGGCTGCGCTGGTCCTGGTGCCTGCCGTGGTTTTCGGGGCCAGTACATCAGCAACAGTCTTTTCGATATATTCCGGTTCCAGTTTACTGCCTTCCCTGAAATCATGATCAATGCGGTTAATAAGCTCTTCGTTCCCAAGAAGTTCACCAGTTCCGATTTCACGTATAACCAGTTCACAATCCAGATCAACAAAGATGAATACATCCCTGACTGTTTCGATGGTTTCGCCGGTACTCAGCAAAACAACCCAGTGGGTATAACAGGCAAGGGGATCCAGTTTCTCCAGCTCGGGAATTTCGGAAGTAAAGGCATATACCTTAGCTGTTCCCAGTCCGACGAGTTCGTCGACTATGAGCATGGGGTTGGTCCCGTTCCGGAAAATACCGGGTTTGGGTATGAACTGGATATAAAAGGTCTTTTTCTCCCCGGCCACAACTGGCTGATTCTCCTGTACCCCGGTTTTAATTTCAGGGGATACCGGAGCAGGCTTGCCGGCAACGATGGCAGAAATCTCCTTCAGTAACGATTCATGATTCTTCAGAACCGCCTCATCGAGGTGATCGTCATTGGCCAGCAGAATCTTGATGTGATCAATCGATTTGAAGGTAAGATCAAGGAGCTGTTCGCTGATCTGCAACCGGCCCGACCGGACCATATCGTAAGCCGTTTCCAGCTGATGGGTAAAGGCATCGATCATGTCGAACCCGAACATGGAACTGCCTCCTTTCAGCGAGTGCATTGCCCTGAATATTACCTCTATATGTTCTTTATTGTTGGGGTCGGAGCCTAATTCGAGCGATGTTCTCTCAAGGTCCTGAATCAGGTCTTCAGCCTCTTCAATAAATTTTTGTTTGAACTGTTCCATATGGTTCTTGATTAAAAATTCAATTATCTGGCCTGACCGATATACACCGGGATCAGGTGATTATAGGCCTGCTGGACAAGGGCCTCCTCGGCCGGATTAAATCCAAAGCCAGGCCTTACAGGCACATCTTTGCGGGCGGCTTGCCACCTGGCCCTGTTCAGGAACTGGTCTAGACGAGAAAGGATACGGGTGTGCATGTTCCTTTCCCTGACTGTCAGGTCCTCCGACCTTTCCACCAGTTTTTCGGCATGCTCCAGGCATTCCTGGATCAGCCAGGCACTTTCCGGTTCACGGGTCAGGCCGTTTTTCCTGATGAGGACCAGCAGATCTTCCATTCTTACAGCGAGTCCGGAAATCAATTCCAGATCAAACATCATACTGCTGTACCTCAGCCCTCTCAAAAGCATCAGAAGTTCTTCCAGACAGAGGTCCTCCGGCCTGCCCTTATCGAGGAGCATGGTCAGGACCCTGGCCTGGGAGATGGTCCGCCGGGAATCTTCCAGGAATTTCTGACGCAATATGTTGGCTGAAGCAGTCATCATACCATTACTTTCTGAATAGCAGCGATCAGTTTGGCAGGAACGAAAGGTTTGATGATCCAGCCGGTAGCACCGGCTTCCTTGGCTTCCATCTTTTTCTCATTCTGCGATTCAGTGGTCAGAAAAAGGATGGGGATCATTTTATAGCTATCGTTGGCCCTGACAGCCTTGATGAAATCGATACCATCCATCACCGGCATATGCAGGTCGGTGATGATCAGGTCAATTTTGTCACCATTCAGGAATTTCTGGGCATCCAGGCCGTCGACGCCGACAAGAACTTCAAATCCTTCCTTTTGCAGGGTGAAGTTCACTACTTCCCTTATGCTTTCGGAATCATCGACAATTAGAATTTTCTTAGCCATTTCTCTTATATTAAGTTGTTACTGTTTGCGGATTATTTCATTAAAGCCATTCGCGCTGATCAGCTTCTCATGCCTTTCGGACAGATCGGCATCGATCCGTGCATTGATCCCTTTCAGGGACAGGGTTTTCAATACGGAATAGAGGATCTGGACCGTTGAAAGGTCAAAGGACTCAATCTTCCTGAGCCGGATGACTACGGAAGAACCGTATTCTGCGGACTGCAGTTTATTCTTCAGAGCCTCGGCACTTCCTGTTCCCAGGTCACCTTCGATTAACAGCTCCTGCTCACCGGATTTCCGGTCGTTTTTAAGTTTCAGGGTGAATGCTTGTTTGCTCATAATAGGAGATTAAAACAATTCTAAATCATCGGATTCTTCTTCCCTGGCACCGGGTTCCGCACCCTCTTCGCCGAGGTATTTGTTGTGGATCAGTCTTTCACTGGCCACGGTATAGAACGACTCGATCTCTTTCAGGCTTTCCTTGGCTTCCTTGCTGTCTTTGCGCTGTTCGCCGGTCCTGAGCCTCGAATCCACATCGTTGAGTTTTACAATCACTTCATTGATCACCTTTTCAAAAAGGTCGTAATAATCCACCTTGTTGATGGCGCCTTCAATCTTACTCAGCACATCCTCATTCAGTGAGTTGTTCTGTTTAAGCACATTATCAAGTCTTGCACTCTCCACATCCAACTGGTCGAGGATCTGGGTGATCTTCACCATGAGCCTGATCTGTTCCTGCTCCGATATGCTGCCCAGGCCAATATCACTCAGTGGCTCCTTCAGCTTTTCATTCAGATTACAGAGTTCGCCCAGCCGGGTCACCACATCTTTCCGGTTAACCAAAAGGTCTTCAGCAAGATTGTAAATCAGGTAGATAATCCCCAGAACCTTCGGGTTTTCGCCTTTTAACGCCAGGTCTTTGCCCGTCTTCAGGAGCTTTTCCTTCTCCAGGTGTACCATCGGACCCGCAACCTTATCCTTCAGAATGGTCCTGATCCGCTTGATGACATCGCTGACGAGCAGCAGATCGGAATTCACCAGGGTGATCTTATTGGAATCCAGCATGACTATGCCCTGGTCGAGTTTCTCCTTGATCCGGTTCAGCAGCGTGATCTCACGGTTTCTTTCATCGGAAGAAAACTCGGTGGATATCCGTGATATGGTATTGGTATCATCTGCAATGGACCTGAAGTTGTGGGTGATCACCTTGAGCGCATTCTGATACTCCTTGCTGACCAGGATCAGCTGTTCTGCCTGAAGGGCAACAATGTCGGCGATATGATCGGCGTCTTCCTCATTCTGATCGGCAGTCTGGCTGGGAGCGGCATCCTTTAACAGGTTGATGATCTTGAGATGCGATTGCTGGATATGCTCGATTTTCTGCCGGATAATGTCGTGGTACTGCAGATGGGTGATAATGTTCCCGATGCTGTCGGATGAATGAACCGACTTTTCCTTCAGCATCGGAAGGTATTGTTCCGACTGGTGGTTCTTATCCAGGAAGGTACGGTAGATGGAGCGGATATCATCCGACAAATCCACGATATTCTTGGAAGAATCGTGGTTATCAGTCCGTCCGGCGGCCAACAGGCCGGAGAGCACCAGTTTGAGCTGATCGATCTCATTAATAGCCGTAGCTATCCAGGGAAGAATCTTCTCCGTGATCTCATACCACTGCTGTATATTGCTTTTCTCCGTCAGATCGCTGTCTTCATAGCTGGTAACCAGCCGGTAATTGGTGATCAGGTACTTGAGGGTGATCAGGTTCTGGTTCAGATTCCTGACATCCATCAGGAGGTAGCTGATCACATTACCAACTTCATTCAGGTTAGCCACGCCCTTGCGGTTCTCCGATTCGGCCAGTACACGGTAATCCCTGATCCCGGTATAGAGGTTATCCAGTTCGTTGATCAGGTTATTCTGTTCGTCGCCGACGATGGCATCAAAGATCTTCGATGAGTTATCGGAAATGATCCTGATCTTTTCATAATAATCCTTGAGATAACCGTTCAGCTGCAGGAAGACCTCGGATGAATGTTCATGCAGTTCGGAAATCCTCCCGTCGATACTGAAGAAAGTGTCGACCAGTTCCTTCTTGTTCAGCTTTTTCTTCTTTTCGCCTTTCATCTTTTTGGTTTTCGGGATTAGTTGGTTTTCTTTCAGAAAAGATCAATGGAGATCTGCTGGGCAAAAATGGTCAGGGTTGTATTATTCTCCACCCGGGCCCTGGTGAGGGTCATCAGCAGATCAAATTCCTTGTTCTGTGAATCCGTCCAGGTGACCTCGGTGCGCACACCTACCTCCTTCGCCTCCCCGTTATTGGAGAAATAGGCCAGAAGATTGTTTTCCGATGCTTCCAGTTTAAGCGGGATAACACTCGTAATAGGCTTGCCAAGAACATCCTGGCGCTGTACACCCCAGATTTCCTCGGCCGATTTATTGAAATACTCGATAATGCCATCCTGGTTGAAACTGATCACCCCGTCGACACAGCCTTCGAGCACAGCTATATTCTTTGCCTTTTCAGCTTCAATATCCTTGATCTTCCTCAACAGGCCCATGCTGGCTTCATTGAGTTTTTCACTGAGGTTCTTCTTGATATCTTCCAGTTCATTGGTATAATTCTTCAGCTGTTCGCCCTGTACCCGGAGTTCTTCAGCCTGGCGCTGGGTTTCCAGTTCCGCCTTTTTCTTTTCCGTAATGTCCTGGGCCAGCTCAATGACCTTATAGGGAATATGATCCTTGTCGAGTGCAGGGGTGTAGGATGCGTTGATCCAGATTTCCCTCCCCTCTTTCGTGATCCTTTTAAAATCGCCCCGCTGCGGTTTTCCCATCCTGAGCTGCTTCCAGAAATCGTTATAGGTCTCGATCGGCTCATTGGTCAGATCGGCAAACATACGGTCGGTTTTATCCTCGATTTCATAAAGGGAGTAATTCATCATCTGGAGGAACTTATCGTTGGCATTGATAATCTTTCCCTCCATATTGAATTCCACCGTAGCCAGGGTATTGTTTATAGCTGTGAAGATCCCGATACGCTCCACCTCACGTTGCTGCATTTCTTCCTGGGTGGCATTCATTTCCTCAATGTTCTGGCGCATCTCCTCCTCCTGGGTGCGAAGCTCTTCGGTGAGTTTCTGGGAATCCCTCAGCAGTTTCTGAGTCTGTTCATTGGTCCTTGTCCGGGAAATGGTAGATGCCAGGATCTCAGCCAGTTTCTGGACAAACTCGATTTCAAAGTTCTTCAGATCCCGGAATGAAGCCAGTTCGAGAATTCCGTAGAGTTCATTATTGAACATCAGCGGAGTAATGAGAATGCACCGCGGATTGGCGTCGCCCAGTCCGGAAGTGATCGTAATAAAGTTATCGGGTACGTCGGTCAGGTAAATAATATCCTTTTCGATGGCGGCCTGTCCGATCATTCCTTCCCCTATAGCTATGGTGCGGGAAATGTATTTCTTCTTGTCCCACGCATAAGCCGATTCAAGATGAAGCGACTCTTCCCCCTTCTCATCCCTGACAAGAAGAAATATCATCCCCTGGTTGGCACCAATATATTTTACAAGTGTCGACAGGAACCTGTCGCAGAGCAGTGAGAGGTCGTCCGATTCTTCACGGGTAAGTTCGCTGAACTGCGTAAGCCCCTGGGAAGCCCAGTTCCTGCTTATATCTTCAAGAGCGATCTTCTGCAGTTTGTCACGCATCCCCGTTACCGAAGTTCCCAGCTTATCCTGTTCGCTTAAAATGGAATACTCCACTTCAAAGTTTCCGTCTCCGAGTTTTTCTGCAAAGTCGGCCAGCTTGAGCTGGTTTTCGACGATTTTATCGATAGCCGAGGCAATCTGCCCGATCTCATCGCTGTTCCTGTAATTGGTTCTTTTGGAAAGATCTCCGAGTGAAGCCGCTGCCGAAACATCCGACAGGATCTCGATGGGTTTCTCGATATGGGTTTTTAAATAGTGGCGGATCAGCACGATCAGCACGATCCAGACCACAAGCACGGGGATAAAACGGGAGAGCTGCTGGTAAATGACAGCCGAGTTAAGAGCAGTCAGCACATAGATGATGCCGGCGATGTTCAGAAGTACAAACAGCGAAAGAATAATACTGTTCTTGGTACTCAGTTTATACGCAATGAATTTCATACTCTTGCTCCTTTTTTAGACCTCCCGGTGTTATCCTGAAACTTTGGAAGCGCTGCCTTCAGTTTTTCCGGTTTCCTGATACCGTTTTTATTATAAGTCAAATGTATGGCGGTGCAAAAGGAGAAAAAACAGTGCTAATACTTGAAAAATGGATTGGAATACCCGGTTTTAACCAGTAAATACACGTAATAAAAGCAGGTGGATTTACCCGTGTAAGTACCTGTGTTTTACCACCTGGTTTTTTCCTGCCGGAGAACGAAGTATCCTTAAAAATTGGTGCCCCGGGCCCACCTGCGCCTGCTCCCTTTCAGGAGAATTCTGCGCTCTGGACACCGGGGCACCTCCCCCCTAAACAACAATCTTTAACGACTCCTGACGATCAGTTGAGTGCGTTGTTAACGATCTTTTCACGTATCTGTCCGATGGCGGCGGTGATGCTCTTCACCTGCGCATCGGTAATATTCACTTCCGTTGTGCTGTTATCCACAATGACCAGTCTGCCGTTCACTTCTTTGGTTGTCGGTTCGGCATAATTATAGGTAATGGTCACCTGGTCGAACTCCTTCTTGAGCTCATTCAGGTTGGTGATGAGAGCACCGAAAAGTTCCTCATTCTGGTAAACCGAAAGGATCACCATCACCTGGTCAAGGATCATTTTCTGTTCGGCGATCCGCTCAACAAGGGTTTCGTTGGGCTTTGCACTTACGACCTGTGTGGCCAGGAACAGGCTTTCTATCCATGTCCCGGTTACCAGCAACACACTGAGGTTGCTCCTTTTCTGGCTTCGCAGGTAGCGGTCCATCTTTTCAAAATTGAGGGTCGACAGATAGATCAGGGAATCGATCTTGTCGCTGTTGGATGAAAGCCTTCCGATCGTTTCAAAATCAAAGAACTGACCAACATTCAGTTCGTCGGCAAGTCCCTTAATGGTACCCAGGTATTTCAAAGCCAGGTAAGATTTCTCATAGACATTGATATACCCCAGGTTCCCGGTGTAGATCCCCATGGCAAGAGCACGCTCCTGGTCGGTGGTATATTTATCCGCATTCCCGGTACTGCTCAGCAGGCCCTCGTTGAAAACCACTCCCGATTCCTTGATGAGCGAAGCTATCTCAAGCGGTGAAGGAAAGGATTCAATTATGGCATACAGTGATTCTTCGGATATGGAAAGATTGTCGCCAGCTCCGTTTTCATCCAGCAACTGATTCATATCGATTTTCCCGGTATCACTGCTATTACTTCTGCATCCCCAGAACAGGAAGCTCAGAAAAACTCCAATTATGACTAAAGGTTTCATTATCATCTGTTTTAAGGTGTTTAATACTATTCCGTCTTCATAAATCCAAGGATGGTCACTCCGCAGCCATCCTTGTCGCCCTCTATCGAGGCATCCAGGTAATATACCCCGGTAGCGGAACAGGGATAAAGGATATCGGGATAGTGCGTTTTGGTCTTACTGTTGTAGCTGCTGGCTATCAGAGTATGGTTCCTGTCGTAGAGATTGACCACCATTTTCTGACCGCTGATGTTCTGGTCGCAAACAATAATAATATAGCTTGATCCCTTAGAGAATACGTAGGAGAATTCTTCTTTCGCACCCTTTTTCAGTTCGACATTAAATGCTTTGATAAAGGTGAAGGATTCCAGTTTGGATGCACAGTTATCCAGGAATTCATCCGACTGGCATTGTGCGCTGACGACCGGTGTGGCCGATGCCAGCATTAACCAAAGTAAAATTCGATAGACTTTCATTTTTTTAGTTTTTATGGTATTGCTCTTTTTTATCAGGGCTTCTTTTTCTCTGTCATCTTTATTGCTTCCGTGGCAGTTATCCGCTGTCCCCTGTACCAGGCAATCAGAAATGCCTTTTCCGATATTCCCTTCCTGATGAGTTCTTCCCTGACTGCCGATGCACGATCCGGGTCATCAAACAGGCCGATCGAGTAGATAGTGTAACCGTTCAGCTTGTTGATGTAAAGACCATAGGATCCGGCAGTACGACGGTAATCGGCCACAACAGACTGATTCAGGTTCTTTGTAAAGGCTCCGATCTGTATGGAGAAAACGGGATAGTCACTCTGCAGTACCGGTTTTGGTTCATCCTCATCAACCTGCTCACCGGACGCCTGTCTGATCATTTTCAGCTCATCCTCCGATATCTCATTATTATTGAAATAGCCTTTCAGACCAGATGCATCGGGCACTTCTGTCTTTATGACCTTCAGTGCATCCTCTGCTTCATCAATCGAATTGAAAAGACCTGCATAATAATGGTAAACCTTTTCCTGTGGATCCCATTCCTTCACTACCGGGAATGCACCGCTGAATGCATCATTGGAAACCTCCCTGTTGTAACTGCCCAGATCGATCCTGAAATTTAATCCGTCGGGCAATGGTTCTGCTTCAGGTATAGGCCTGGCTTTTGAATAGGGATTTCCAGCAAGGACGGAGAAGCCGGTCTGACTGTGAATTTCCCCCCGCGCCACATCAGCCTTGTCGATAATTCGGAATTCTACCCTGCGGTTCTTTTCATGATCCGTATCCGTCACCGCATTCTTAACCAGCGGGAAGGTCTCACCAAAACCATTGCTGTAAATCCGGCCTTCATCAATACCCCTCATGACCAGGTAATCGCGCGTAGCTTCTGCCCTTTTGTAGGACAGCAGGAGGTTCGGATAATAATCGCCCCTCGTATCCGTATGGGCATTCAACTCTATTGTAAGGTCAGGATTGGCCTTCAGGAATACCGCCAGCTGATCAAGTTCGCGCTTGGATTCATTCCGGAGACCGGATTTGCCGAAATCAAAGAGGATGTTTTTCAGTTCAATGTCCTTATTGGCCACCACGGGTTCAAGCGAAACATTGGCAATGTTGCCCTGACCTGACCCGGCCGTCACGCTGCCCAGCTCTGCCCTGCCCTGGAAATATCCGGTACGGGTGGCATAAAGATCGTACTGATGACCCGATTTCACATCGAAGGAATAGGCTCCGTCATTACCGGTCATTTTCTGACCCACCATATCGTCTCCTTCAAACAACTGCACATCCACACCCTGTACCGGTTTCTGAGATTCAGCTTCCCTCACCACACCGCTGACGGTTGCACGCTGATCGGCTGCACCAGATGCTGTACCACCGGTCTTGGTAGTGCTGCCGGTGCCGGTGGTCGTACTTCCGGTAGTGCCCGTCGTGGTTCCGGTAGTGCTGCCGGTAGTAGTTCCCGCAGTGGTTCCGTTACCGCCTGTGGCTGTCGTGCTGCCGGTGCCGGCGTTTGTAGTGCCGGTTGTGCCGGTGCTGCTGCCTGTTCCGGTGGTCGAACTTCCGGTGGTGCCCGTCGTGGTTCCAGTGGTCTTACCTGCGGTGGTACCTGCTGTGGTTACGTTACTGCCTGTGGCTGTCGTGCTGCCGGTGCCGGCGTTTATTGTGCCGTTCGTGCTGGTGCTGCTGCCTGTTCCG
>JBMOLL010000112.1:0-4919 GCA_049325415.1 Bacteroidota bacterium
CAGTATTAAACAGTTAAAACGACACTTTAAGCGACAACCAGGGCCCGCTGAGTTTCTGGCCGATCAGAGAATAGAGCGAATTCTCCGGACCATCATACAGGCTGTATCCTGCCTTTAGTGAGATCCCGTCGTAGGGGACAAGCTCAACGGCAGGGCGCAGTACATATTCTTCCGTGGTAAAATCCATAATGAATGGAAGATCGGCTTTTAAAACACCGTGAAAAAGATCAAAACGAAGGGCAATGAAGGCCCGGTGGTAAAACTCCTTCATCTGGTAATTATATAAGCGATTAAACAGAGTGATCTGCTCTGAAATCGCCCCGCTCACCGACTCATAGCTGAGGGGCTGAGGCAAACTGCCAAGAAGCGACAGCAGATCGCCTCCTGCAAGCAGGGTCGGATCGCCGGAAGGTTCTGTGAAATCGGGGATCCATTTTCCATAGTAACCCGCCAGAAAAGTAAATACTTCACCCGTTCTTTCGATCTCGCCCGTATAACTCAGTTCCGGGAAGGGCACCCAGCCGGGCTGCGGATCATCTTTACCCTCCATATAGGCCCCCTCGGCACGGATTACCCAGCTGCCTGCCGGTATGGCCAGGTCGGCTCCGGCAGCACGGATCTTATAGGCCCGCTCTGTAATTTCGGCACCGCTTGGCAAATAGGTCTGCTGTGAAATAAACAACGAATCAAAGGCGAGCCCGGGCCAGTGATGATATCCCTCATACCAGCCGGCAGAGAAATCCATCAGCCGGGTACGAAAATCAGCCTTAACAGCATAGGAAGAGGATTCCAGCTTTACTCCCGGATAATCGGCCGTGCCAAAGGAAACTTCCTCCGGAATGGCGATCAGGCTGGTAAGTAACCTGGAAGGACGGTATACCGGCAGCCAGATCGCAGAAATATTTATTGGGCGCCAGGGATGGAAACTGCCCTTGAGGGCCCAGTTCCCCATCCTCATATCATCCTCTTCCGGCGAACGCACTGTAGGATCAAGGGGAGTGAGCCAGCCTTCCGGATTATAAAAGGTACCTTTGCCCCATTTGATGATCTGTTTTCCCGCTCTGAAATCAAACATACCGAGGTAAAGATCCACGTAGGCTTCTCTCAGATCCCACTGCGTGAACTCTTTTTCCCATTCCCAGCCACCACGCAGGCGCACTTCGGCATAGGAAGCAGCAAATTTCCCTGCCTTTCCAGTCAGCTGTACCGATGTTTCGGCATAGATACTCTGCAAATAGGGATCCTTGAAATCCTCCCCGAACGATACAAAACTCACCGCCCGGCTGTAACCTCCAAGGCTCCAGCTGACACCGGAATTACCGACTGGCTCCGTTATATCGGGCCGGGTGTCAAGTAAACTTTGTGAATAAAGTGACAGGCTAAAAAATACCAGGGGAATAAGCACCAATCGTCTGCTGAACATCTTTTTTTTATGCAAAGGAATACGCTGGCCACCTTCCGGTCGCCCTGACAAAGCGGTTCGCACCTGTTCTGAACCGAAAGGACGTCCTGTCCGGGCGGATGGTACTTCCAATGATAAATTCAACAAAATGTAAGGATGGAAAATCTATTATTATAATATCTGAATATTATTTTAACAATTTTAACATGATTTTATTATATAATGGCTTTATGCATTTACCAGGGATCCATCCGTAAAGTTTTCGGCAATCATTGCCCAAACCTGTTTGAGAAAACCATACGCCGTGAACAGGGCGGAATTCGGAACTGAGGCAGTATTTGTGAATAAAAGCAATATTATTGGGGATTCGGGCAGAGGCCCCGACCTGATGATAATGCTTACTGAAATCCTTGATGGGTAAAATCAGTCTGCAGGATTTTCGTTTAACGGGTTTCCGGATCCCAGTTCGTCCTTATACTCACTTGGAGTTTTGCCACAGAGATTCTTAAATATGGTATTAAAGGCCGATTTTGAATTAAAACCAGAATCAAATGCAATGGCCAGGATTGTAAAGTTCCTGTAGGCGGGATCTACCATTCTGCGCTGCACTTCCTGCACCCGGTATTCGTTGATCAGGGTGTAAAAATTCTTGCCCATGTGTTCATTAATAACCTCGGTGATAAAATGCCGCGGAATCTTGAGATCCCTTGACATATCATGAATGGTCATCTCCCTGTCAAGATAGGGCTTTTCCTTTTCCATATAAGTGAGGATCATGTTCCGGTATTTTTCTGCATCCTTGCGCTTCAGCCCTGACCGGGTGTATTTTTTCCCCTCATCCTGGGCCGGAGGAATGCTGATCTGTTCGTCCCTGACTATCTCACGGAAAATGGAAGGTTGTTCATAGCCAAAAAAACCGTAAATAAATGCAAACAGTATCAGTCCGATAAACGAGATCTCGTAGGGATCAAAAGGCATAAAACCTACCAGGAGATCGATCCCGCCGAAAATAAACATAAGCACGTATCCCAGGTAGAAAATAACCGAAAGAACGATCAGCCACTGCAATGTTACCCTTCCCGAACGGTAGCTGAGAAAGGACTGAATGGTTTTCTGATGCTGGTGGATCACTACATATGTTCCGATGCTGTATCCGGTAATGGAAATGAAGAAGGCGACGCTGTACACGATCCGGAAGCTGATAAAACCGTCCTCCCTGAAAAATCCCCTGGTGCCGTCCATTACCGGTTTGTTGTGAAAAATAATGGAAAAGATGAAAAAACAGAGAAAGGGGATAAAATGGTACAGATGCCTTGCCCTGAACCTGGGGTTTTCCTTTGTAAGAAAACGGCTGTAGAGAAAGAGCAGGGGACCATAGGTAAACGGGATCACCTTGATGGGATAGAGTTCAATCAAGGTATCATTGATCAGGAACATGATCATTTCCAGACTGATCAGGAAAAGCCATGCCGCAAGTAACTGATTGGCAAGGAGCCTGGGCTTACGGGTTGCAATAAAAAGCGCCGCAAAAAAGGTCTGGGATATTCCGATGTAAAGGATCTGTTCCATTGTTGAAAATTACTCAAATTGTTGAATACGGGAAACAGGAAAGAACAGGAAATCACACAGGTTGTACAGCAGTTTTTAAACCACTCCTGAGACTTCCTGTTTATGGTAAACATGATAATTTTGTTTTATACTTCATCTTGGTTACATTTGAAAGCAATTAATAAACGTCATAGCTGAAAGTATGAGTGTACTCCTTAACAAAAAATCGCGTGTGATTGTACAGGGCTTTACCGGTGCAGAAGGCACTTTCCATGCCCAGCAGATGATCGACTACGGAACAACACTGGTAGGTGGTGTTACGCCCGGTAAAGGCGGACAAAGGCATCTCGACCGGCCTGTATTTGATACGGTAGCTGAAGCAGTGAAAGATGCCGGAGCAGATACCAGCGTGATCTTTGTACCGCCTCCCTTTGCCGCAGATGCCATTATGGAAGCGGCCGACGCCGGAATCAGCCTCATTGTCTGTATTACTGAAGGTATACCTACTTCGGATATGGTGACGGTGAAAAATTATCTTTCCGGCAAAAACTGCCGTCTTATTGGCCCGAACTGTCCCGGTATTATTACGCCCGGTGAAGCCAAGGTGGGAATTATGCCCGGTTTTATTCATATGAAAGGGGTGGTGGGGATTGTCTCCCGTTCAGGGACCCTGACCTACGAGGCAGTCGACCAGGTTACAAAAACCGGACTCGGCCAGTCGACCTGCATCGGGATCGGGGGAGATCCGATTATCGGGACCACCACGCTCGATGCCATCCAACTTTTCATGGACGACGAACAGACGAAAGGCATCATTATGATCGGGGAAATCGGCGGCAGTATGGAATCCGATGCTGCAGAATGGATCCGCAAAAACGGGACAAAACCTGTAGTTGGCTTTATTGCCGGCCAGACCGCACCCAAGGGGAGAAGAATGGGTCATGCCGGGGCTATAATCGGTGGGAAGGCCGATACGGCTGCTGCAAAAATGAAGATCATGGAGGAATGTGGCATTGAGGTAGCTGTTTCACCTGCCGAAATAGGCAGCAGAATTGCTAAACTTCTGAAATAATCCCGGAATGAATGCCAGCCCTTCAGGCAGTGCGATAACGGAGGCAGCGGAGCTGATTTCGAATGCCCGGCATCTGCTGGCCTTTACCGGGGCCGGAATATCTGTCGAAAGCGGCGTTCCACCCTTCAGGGGAGAAAACGGGATCTGGAATAAATATGATCCGGAAGTTCTGGATATAGAATATTTTAGTCTGTTTCCGGAACGGTCCTGGAAAGTTATCCGGGAAATCTTCTATGAACATTTCCGCTCCGTTGAACCCAATCCCGCCCACTACTTCCTGGCACAGCTGCAGAAAACCGGACTTCTCAAGGCATTGATCACTCAGAATATCGATAACCTGCATCAGAAAGCAGGAAGCACAGGCGTCATCGAATATCACGGGAATTCTTTCTACCTCCGTTGTACACATTGCGGGAAGAAATTTGAGAGCAGTGAATTTGATATTACTACCAGTGATCCCCGGTGCCCGAATGATCAAACGATTCTGAAACCCGATTTTGTTTTTTTTGGGGAGGCTATTCCTGAAGATGCCTCCGTGAGAGCTATGGAAGAAGCCCTCAGAGCCGATGTATTGCTTGTGATCGGCTCCACCGGTGAAGTTTACCCGGCAGGCGCTTTGCCCAAAATGGCCCGGAACAACGGTGCCCGGATTATCGAAATCAATCCGCAAAGAACGACCTTTACCCATTCCGTTACCCATCTCTTTCTCCAGGGAAAAGCGGGTGAGATCTGTACCGAACTCGGACGGTCGATAAAATACCCGAAAGCAATTTAGACGTATTAATCTATTTATCAGCTCATTAAATCCTAATTGCTGATATATCGAATTTTTTATATTTATTTGCAGTCGTAAAATCAATACTGAAATAACATGAACATGCTTAAAGGTAAAGTAGC
>JBMOLL010000113.1:0-39839 GCA_049325415.1 Bacteroidota bacterium
TAATAAGGAGCTTAATAATTACAGGCTTCCGGTTGTCTTACATAAAAATACTTTAATGGTTTCATGCTTTTTGCCTTAAAATGCATCTGCAAAAAAATAAGCAAATACGGATTAATATACCACGGACACTATGCTTCAAAGCTCAGCTCTCATATTTAATATCCCTCATCCTACATCTCATATCTCATATCCAATATTCAATTATAATTTATACCATATATTATGAAACTGGAAAAATACTCCTTCGGCATCGGCGACCGGTTCACCCTTGAAGGGGAAGCGCAGCTGAAAGCCATTATCCAGGCCAATGAGGCTGGCATACCTTTTGTTCCTGTCTGGAACAAATCGAACAGGGAACATCTGATCGTTCATACCCTTCCTCAGCAAACCCGGGAGGAAGCCGACCGTGCAGTCAGGAACATGAACTGGAAAGGCTCCTATTACGTGGATGCCGATCATATCAACATGTCGAATGTAGACGGATTCATTCCCCATTCCGACTTTTTCACCATTGATGTTGCGGATTATATAGGTAAGCCTGCGCCGAAAGACGATCTGAAGAAGATGGTGAACGAAATGGTAAAATACCGGGGGGAATTGTTTATACCCGGGTTACCCAGACCCTTTACCATCAGCACTGAACTTGTTGAAAAGATTGCCGGAAAATTCCTTTATGCCGTTATGGAAGCGGCCAGGATTTACAATTATATTGCCGGTGTAAAGGGCAGTGACACATTTATCCCGGAAGTGTCCATGGACGAGGTGGATGAGGCCCAGAGCCCGGTGGAATTATTTTTTATCCTGATGATGCTCGATCATCACGGTGTTCCGGTACAGACCATTGCCCCCAAATTTACCGGGAGGTTTAACAAGGGAGTGGATTATGTCGGAAACCGTGATCTGTTTGCCACGGAATTTGAAGAAGACCTGCTGGTCATTGACTTTGCCATCAAACATTTCAGTCTGCCCGAAAATCTGAAGCTGAGCGTACATTCGGGCAGCGACAAGTTCAGCATCTATCCCGTGATGGGAGAACTGATCCGCAGGCACGACAAAGGGATCCATGTCAAAACGGCCGGCACCACCTGGCTGGAAGAAGTGATCGGACTGGCGATGGCCGGTGGTGAGGCACTTGAAATGGCCAAAGAGATTTACATAAAGGCCCTCGAAAGGGAAAAGGAATTATGTGCACCCTATGCCACAGTGATAGATATTGATCCGGCAAAACTACCGTCAGCAAAGGAAGTTGCAGGCTGGAACGCGGAAAAATTCGCCAATACCCTGCGGCATATTCCGGGTCATCCCGACTACAACCTGAATTTCCGGCAGCTTATTCACGTAGGCTATAAAGTTGCCAGCGAACTGGGCGACAGCTACAGGGATATGATCACGAAGAACAAGGAGATCGTGGGCCGGCAGGTGACGGAAAATATATATGAGAGGCATATATTGAGGTTGTGGGGGAGGAGTTGAGAATGCAAAATGCAAAGTGAAAAATGCAAAGTGAAAAATGCAAAGTGAAAAATGCAAAATGCAAAGTGTAAAATGCAAAGTGTAAAATGTAAAATGTTAATAGTTACGGGTTGTTGAAGGGGATTTAGAATTCTAAAGTCAAAATAATACTGATATGAAAGCATTTATCGACGACGATTTCATGCTGCATTCGGATGCGGCGAAGGAGTTGTATCACCGGTATTCGGAAGAACTTCCGATTATCGATTATCACTGTCACCTTCCGCCCGATGAGATTGCAGCTGACCGGAATTTCCGGAATATTTCAGAAGTCTGGCTGGCCGGTGATCATTACAAATGGAGGGCGATGAGGGCCAACGGCGTGGATGAACGTTACTGCACCGGGGATGCCAGCGACAGGGATAAATTTGTAAAATGGGCCGAAACCGTGCCTTACACCCTGCGAAACCCGCTCTACCACTGGACCCATCTTGAACTGAAGCGCTATTTCGGGGTAAGTGAGCTGCTCCATGGCAACAATGCGGAACAGATTTATTACAAAACCACCGAAATGCTTCAGCAACCCGAGTTTTCGGTCAGGAACCTGCTGCGCAAAATGAATGTCGAAACGGTCTGTACTACAGATGATCCGACCGACGATCTGCAGCATCACAAAAAAATCAGGGAAGATGGTTTTGAAATCCGGGTGCTCCCGGCCTGGCGACCCGATAAGGCCATGGCAGTGGAGGATCCGGTTGCCTTTAATGCCTATATCAACAAACTTGAGGGAGCGGCAGGAATGAGCATCAGTTCCTATTCGGATCTTTTTTCAGCCCTGAAAAAGCGACACGATTTCTTCCACGAGAACGGATGCCGGCTGTCGGACCATGGAATGGAACAGTTCTATGCCGAACCCTGTACGGATGAAGAGGCAAAAAAGATCTTTGCCAAAATCCGTTCGGGTAAAGCGCTGGATGCGATCGAGATCCTGAAGTTCAAATCGGTAATGCTTTACGAATTTGCCCTCCTGGATCACAGCAGGGGCTGGGTGCAACAGTTCCATGTCGGAGCGATCCGCAATAACAACAGGCGGCGTTTCAACACACTCGGGCCCGACAAGGGCTATGATTCCATCGGCGACTTTGAAATGGCCCGCGCCATGTCGGCCCTGTTCGACCGGCTCGACAGCAGCGATCAACTGGCCAAAACCATAGTCTACAATCTTAATCCCAGGGATAACGAGCTGTTAATGACCATGATCTACAATTTCAGCGACGGTGTCATCCCCGGCAAGATGCAGTTCGGTAGCGGCTGGTGGTTCCTGGATCAGAAGTTTGGTATGACGGCCCAGCTCAATGCCCTGTCGTCACTTGGATTACTGAGTCGTTTCGTGGGCATGCTCACCGACTCGCGAAGCTTCCTCTCCTACCCCCGGCATGAATATTTCAGAAGGATCCTCTGCAACCTTCTCGGCACCGACATTGAAAACGGCGAACTTCCGAACGATGTGGACATGGTGGGCCGAATGGTAAAGGATATCAGTTACTACAACGCAAAGAAGTATTTTGGGTTTTGAGTTACGGGTTACGGGTTATCCCGAAAAACAACAAATTTTTATTTGGTAGTTTTTCGAGGATCCTCGGGTTTCTGATAAAGCATAGCTTTAGGAAACCCGGGACGGGTTACGGGTTACGGGTTACGGGTTGCGGGTTACGGGTTACGGGTTACGGGTTACGGGTTACGGGTTACGGGTTACGGGTGAGTAGTGAGGAGTGATGAGTGACGAGTGACGAGTGTTGCGTGATGGGGTAGTTTACCTTCTATGCAATACTTTGAGCCTTTGAGTCTTAGCGCCTTTGTGTTAAACTTTTGTGTCTTTTTTTGTTACGGGTTACGGGTTACGGGTTGCGGGTTACGGGTTGCGGGTTACGGGTTACGGGTTACGGGTTACGGGTTACGGGTTGCGGGTTACGGGTTACGGGTTACGGGTTACGGGTTACGGGTGAGGAGTGATGAAGAGGAATGATGGTTGCCGGTATGATGCGGATCTGCCGTAGAGATCAGGCTTCAGTGGAAGTGGATCCCCTGCCAGTCAGGACATAAAAAATATTGGCTTATATTTACAGGTTCATTGCCGGAAAATCGCAAAAAGATGATGAAAACCTGTAGCAAGCCCAGCCTCTTCATTTTACTGTCTGTTATTGTTCTGAGCCTTTCCTTCCCCCTTTATTCACAGGGGATCAAAGGTTCTGTTGTGGATATAGAAGGCGATCCGGTGGCCTATGCCTCCATATTTATCAGGGAGCTGACCAGGGGTACAACCAGCAATGCGAACGGGGACTTCTCCCTCCCCCTTCCCCCGGGCTCGTACACCATTTTCTTCCGCAGCCTGGGCTATACCGAAGTACAAAAAACTATTAATGTCGGAGAAGGCATGACCGACCTGAAGATTGTGCTTCCGCCCCAGACCTATATGATCCCCGAGGTCAGGGTCGTGGCATCAGGCGAGGATCCTGCCTATGCCGTGATGCGGAAGGTTATCGGCCTGGCTTCCTATCATCTGAATGTCATAAAGAGCTATAATGCAGAGATCTACATAAAAGGAACGGCTTTGTTTGATAATATCCCCCGTGCCCTTTCAAAAAAGATCGCCATCAATGATGTGCCGCTGCAGGAGGATAAAGTATACATGCTCGAGTCGCTTAACGAGGTGACATTCATTGCACCGGACAAATACGACATGAAGATCGTGGCCTCACAGAACACCATTCCAGGCTATACGGACAATGTCAACCCGATGAACTACATCAACGCCAGCCTGTACCAGCCCGAGGTGCAGGGAGTGATCTCTCCGCTGGCACGAAATGCCTTTTTCCACTACAACTTCACCTTCGAAGGTTCTTATCTCGAAGGCATCCTCATGATCGACAAGATCCGTGTGACGCCGAAAAGAAAGAGCCAGCAGATGTGGGAAGGCACGATTTACGTGGTGGAGGACCTGTGGTGCCTTCATACCACCGATCTCAGTGTCGAGACCATTGCCGGAACGATCAGTCTCCGCCAGCTCTATGCCAATGTGATGATGGATGCCTGGCTGCCGGTTAATCATAAGATCGTGGCAAGTATCGATATGGTGGGTGTTGAAGCCTCGGTCACCTATGTCTCCTCGCTGAAATATTCCGATGTCATTCTGAACGCCAACCTGCCCAAATCCTATTTTGAACCGCAGAAAAAGCCGGTTCAGACGGCGGCTAAGGAACCTGAAAAACAGCCGACGAAAGAAGAGACCCAGATCAATGAACTGCTGGCTAAAGATGACCTGAACAACAGGGATATGGCCAAGCTCACCAAGCTGATGGAGAAGCAGGCCGATGAGTCCAATGGCACAGGTGCTTCCCTGGAGGTCTCGGGCACCAATTTCATCGTGGAAAGAAATGCCGTGAAAAATGATTCGGTTTACTGGAATGCCATCAGGCCCGTACCGCTGACCCCCGCCGAGCTCACCACGCTTAAAAGCCGGGATTCCATTGCGGGGATCAGGCCGCAGAGGCAGCCCCTGACCGGTCAGAACCAGCTTACCATCGGCGTGGGTGCCGGAAGTAAGAGTGGTAAACCCGGGGCACTGAGGGGAGTGATCCTTGGAAAGACCTACAAAAACAGGACCCGCCTGGCAAGCTTTACCTGGGGAGGTCTGGTCAATCCGTCTTATCTGGGTTTCAACACGGTGGACGGATGGAACTACCGGCAGGAACTCCGGATAAACTGGAAAATGGATACCGTCCATGTATTCCGGTCGCACCTGATGGCCGGTTATGCCTTTAACCGGAAGGCCCCGATGATCACCTGGAACAACAATATCCTCTATGCACCACTCCGCCGGGGAAAGATCTCCCTGAACCTGAAATACAATTCTCAGGATTTCAACGGGACCAGCGGTATGCCTGCAGGGACGAACATGATCTATTCCCTGTTCCTCCGGATGAATCCAGTAAAATACTATGAGTTTCTTGATATAAATTTCCAGAACAGGATCGACCTTTTCAACGGCCTTGTGCTGGATTTCTATGCCGACCTGGCCCGTCGTAATCCGCTGTCGAACACCAACGAATTCTCCTTCTTTTTCAGGAACAGCAGGGATTACGATTTCAACCTGCCCGGAAGTCTGGCGGAAAACGATCCTGTCCTTGCCCGTTCAGACCTTTTCGGACTGAATATTTTCCTTGAATACACACCCGGCTACTACTACGAGATCAGGAACAACCGCAAGGAGATGCTGGAAACCGGCTGGCCGACCTTTTACCTGAACTACCGCAACGCGATCCCTCTGGGCAGTAGTGGCTGGGCAGACTTTAACTTTCTGGCAGCCGGGATAAGGCAAAGGGCAGAAACAGGCCTCCTCTCGCACATCAACTGGTCGGCAGAATACGGTATTTTCGTATCGAAAAACAGCCTCCATTTCTCCGATTACAAACATTTTAAAAGCGTGATGCTTCCGGTTGACATGCAGGACTTTACCAATGCCTTCATGTTGCTCGATCCGTACACCGCTGCCACTTCCGACTGGTATTTTGAAGGGCATTTCCGTTTTGAAACGGCCTATCTTGCCCTGAAGTTCCTGCCATTTCTGAGCGACAAGGTGTGGACCGAATCCCTCCAGGCAAACTATCTCCGGACACCCGGGATCAACCATCATATCGAGCTGGGCTACAGCATGAACAGTCTATTCCTGTATATGGTGGATGCCGGCATTTTTGTCGGATTTGACAACTGGAAGTTTATAGGTCCGGGGATCAGGATAAACCTGCGCTTCTGATGGCAGCCGGGGAAAAAGACAAAAAAGATACGGGCAGCCGGGACGGGGGCACATTCAGTCTGAAAGCCCCTCCCCGCGGCCTGGCCCTCTTGCTGCTGGTTGGCCCGTCGCTGATCTGGGTCTCCGAATATATCGGTTCGGGTGAGGTCATTATAGCCACACGGACCGGCGCCATTTTTGGTGTTTCGGTGCTCTGGGCAGTTATCTGCGGCATTTTCCTCAAATACTGGATCGGAATGGCAGGGGCCCGCTATACCGTAACGACCGGAGAAGGCATGATCGACCTGTTTGCCCGGATGCCCGGACCCCGAAACTGGGCAGTGTGGCTGATCATGGTGGCCCAGCTTGCCGCAGCCGCAGTTTCGATCGGTTCCGTTGCCTCGGCCGCCGGTGCTTTTCTGAGCAGGATCCTTCCCCTCAAGCCCTACCTCGCAGGCTGGCTGGTTACCGTTCTTGCCTTTGTCATTTCCTGGCGGGGCGAATTCCGCTGGCTGAAACTGACGATGAGCATCCTGGTTGCCATTGTGATCGCAGGGGTCCTGTACGTGGCCATCCATGCGATCCCCGGTGCCGGATCCTTTGCAGGCAGTCTGATCCCCCATTACCCCGAACCTTCCGGCTGGGCTGTCGATAAAGGCCTGGCAGGCAATCCATGGAAAGAGATCCTTCCGCTCCTGGGCTGGGGTGCAGGGGGATTTGCGAGTCAGGTCTGGTATTCCTACTGGGTTATTGGTGCCGGCTATGGAATGGCGGAGAAGGACAGTTTCGGCAAAAGTGCCGACCGTGTGCGACTCGCTGCCGTTGGGGAAAAAGAAGCCGGGATGATCAGGGGCTGGACCCGTATGGTGACGGTGGATGCCACCCTGGCCATGATCATCGGGATCGTCGCCACCGCCGGGTTCCTTATTGCAGGGGCAGGTATTCTGAATCCGGCACAGATCGTTCCCGACGGACCCGAAGTAGCCATCCAGCTCTCCAGTCTTTTCAGCAGCCGCTGGGGCGAGTTCGGAGGCTTTCTGTTCCTCCTGGGAGGATCGGCGGCGCTTATTTCCACCCAGATCGGTCAACTGGCCGGCTGGCCGCGCCTGCTGTCGGATACCATCCGGATCACCTTTCCCATGGCAGAAAAAAAGTTCAGCGGTAAAACGAGGTTCAGGTTCCTGCTGATCCTGCTGTCACTCGCAAGCATGACCATCATCTATACTCTTGGATACAAGCCAGTTGCACTGGTTAAATTCGCTGCGGTCTTCGAAGGCTTGCTACTGACCCCGCTGCAGGCCCTGGTGGTCTTTACCGGGCTGTATTTTGTAATGCCCCGGTTCTTCCGCCCTGAAATCGGCCGTATGCTGCGACCAGGCTGGCTCATTGGAGCCGGATTGATCCTGGCCGCCCTCTTTTTCGGCTATTTCTGCATTGCGGAACTCCCTTCCATACTTTAAACGGAGCTGAGCCGGCTCAGGGTACCGGGAATCAGGACTCTTTATCCTCCAGCAGTCCCCTCATGATCAGGTACTGGGCAATAATATAGGTTGACATTACCAGAAAACCCGAAAGCGGCAGTTCGCTGAGGAACTTGTTGACCGCGAGCATGCTGTCGGATGAAACAAAGAAAAGGGAGCCGACAAATACCAGGATAAAGCCCATCCTGCTGCTGCGGGTTTTCCTGTTCAGTGCCGCCAGTGACATCCCGATCAGGGAAAGGGCATAGGCCAGTACAATCGGGATCATGATCCCGTCCAGACCCGGATACAACAGGAAAAATATCCCCCCGAGATAAAGAACAAAAGGAAGCGCCCAGAACGGTTTAACGGCAATAAAGCCCTTTTCCCCTTTCTCTCCGGACGACATAAAGGTGAGGATATAAAAAACCTGCGATACAAAGAATCCGCCGACCCCGGCAAAAAAGAACAGTTCATTTTTGTCGCTGAACATCAGCAAGATGTCTCCCAGCCAGGAAAAGAAAAAGGCTGTAAGCGCGGTAATCCGGTTTCGGACATTTCTGCCGTACAGAATAAAATACAGACTTATCCATATCATGATCAGCGGCTTAACCGCGTACTCCGGAACGGGAAGATCAACGATCCTGCCGGTAAGTTCCACGAGAACAATCAGGATAAAAACCAGGTGGAGAAGAAGTGAGGTGCGTTTCATCGGAAAGGGTTTAGGTTCATGCAAATTAATAAAAAAGAAGGAATAAGCAAGAGGTTGAAAGCCCGGAATCAGGGAAAGGAAGTAAATGCGGTGGATTGAAACAGACCGAGGAGAATTCATGCCACAGACTTGTGCAATCGATTGTTTTTTTCTAAGTTTGTGGAGCAATGAAATTATGAAAAAATCACATATCACCATTCATGATATCGCGAAGGAACTGAATATTTCAGCATCCACGGTATCCAGGGCACTCAGCGGCCACCCGCGGATAAGCAAGGCCACCCGCACCGCCGTAAGGGAACTGGCGGAAAAATACGCCTACCAGCCCAATGTGATGGCCTCCTCCCTGCGCAAAGGAAAAGGAAATACCATCGGGGTGATCGTTCCCCGTATCAACCGACATTTCTTTTCCAATGTGATCGGCGGGATCGAAGAAGTCTTAGCGGGTGCCGGCTACAACCTGATGATCTGCCAGACCGGCGAAGATGCCGCACAGGAAGAGGCGGCAGTCAACACGCTGATCAACGCCCGCGTCAACGGCATTCTGATGTCGGTTTCTTCGGGCACCAATGATTTCGATCACCTGGAACAGGTACTTCGCAAAAATGTGCGGCTCATCCTCTTCGACAGGATCACGGCCCGGCTCCCGGTGAGCACCGTGACCATCAACGACCACAAGGGCGCTTTCATGGCCACCGACCACCTGCTCTCCCAGGGCTACCGGAGAATTATCTGCATGACCGGGCCTGCCGGACTGAACATATATCACGACCGCCGCCAGGGCTACCTCGATGCCATGAAGGCCCGCGGCACAGAAGTGGAACCGGGATGGGTCCTTGAAGGGCGCCTGCTCGTGGATTCGGGCCGTGAAGCCTTCAGATCTTTTTCGAAATGGAATAAGCCCCCTGAAGCCGTTGTTTGCGCAGGCGACTATGCGGCACTCGGGATTATGCTGGAAGCCAGGGAAAGAGGATGGAAGATCCCCGACGACCTGGCCGTTACCGGCTTTGCCAATGAACCGTTTACCGAATTCATCGATCCGGGTCTTAGCTCGGTTGATCAGCACAGTCTGGAGATGGGAAGAACCGTTGCCCGACTCTTCCTGGACGAAAACGGAGAGGAAGAGGAAATCAGGCAGGTGATCCTGGAACCGGACCTGATCTGCAGGGGAAGCTCAGTAAAAAAACAATAAATAAAACATACAGTTATGGCTATAAATTATTCTTACCGCTATGCCTCTCATCCTGCCGATGCCAGGCACTACGACACCAGGCGGCTCCGCGATGAATACCTCGTGCAGGGGATCCTGCTACCCGGGGAGATCAATCTTGTATATTCCTTCTTCGACCGGTTTATCGTTGGGGGCGCCGTTCCCATGCATGAACCGCTTGAGCTGATCAGCATTGACCCGCTGAAATCGCAGCACTTCTGCGACCGAAGGGAACTCGGCATCATCAACGTCGGGGGTACGGGCCGGGTCGTGCTGGACGAGCAGTCCTACCAGGTCGCTCATAAAGAAGCGCTTTACGCCGGAATGGGAACCCGGAAGATCCTGTTCATCAGTGAGGATCCCTCGAAACCTGCCCGCTTTTACCTGAATTCAGCCCCCGCACACCACCCCTATCCTTCCCGGCTTATCACCCTGGCCGATGCCGAGGTGGTCGACCTTGGCACTCCTGAAGAAGCGAATGCCCGAAGGATTAATAAACTTCTGATCAACAGTGTGGTGCAGACCTGTCAGCTTCAGATGGGCATGACCGAACTCAAGCCGGGCAGTGTATGGAACACGATGCCGGCCCACGTCCACAGCCGCAGAATGGAAGCCTATTTTTATTTCAATGTCCCTGAAAACCAGTCGGTATGCCATTTTATGGGTGAACCCGACGAGACCCGGCATATCTGGCTGCACAACGAGGAAGCGGTGATCTCTCCTCCCTGGTCGATACATTCGGCAGCCGGCACAAGTAATTACACCTTTATCTGGGGGATGGCCGGAGAAAACCTCGATTACGGGGATATGGACATCCGTAAACCACGCGAACTGAAGTAAAACCAATAAAAAACACAAACATGTCGACTTCATTATTCGATCTTACCGGAAAAAGGGCCCTGGTGACCGGTGCAACCCACGGGCTTGGCATGGCCATAGCCGTCGGACTGGCAGAAGCCGGAGCCACCATCATTGTCAATGATATCTTTCCCGAAAAGCTGGAACAGGCAAAAAAGGACTACAAGGCAAAGGGCATTGACATCCATACCTATGTTTTTAATGTGACGGACGAAAAGAAGGTGGATGAAATGATCCCGTTGATTGAAGAGGAGGTCGGTCCCATCGACATTCTTGTCAATAATGCCGGTATAATCAAGCGGATCCCCATCATTGAAATGAAGGCCGAAGAGTTCAGGCAGGTGCTGGATGTCGACCTTACCGGTCCGTTCATCATGGCCAAAGCCGTTGCACCGGGTATGATCCGCCGGGGCCATGGAAAAATCATTAATATGTGTTCCATGATGAGCGAACTGGGCAGGGACACCGTATCGGCCTACGCCTCGGCAAAGGGCGGGCTGAAGATGCTCACCCGCAGTATGGCGACCGAATGGGCAAAATTCAATATCCAGGCCAACGGAATCGGTCCGGGGTATTTTGCCACAGCCCAGACCGAACCCATCCGTGTCGATGGCCATCCCTTTAACGACTTCATTATCCACCGCACACCGGCCGGCCGCTGGGGTGAGCCATCCGACCTTGCCGGTGCCGCCATATTCCTGTCCTCACGGGCCTCCGATTTTGTGAACGGGATTGTTTTATATGTCGACGGTGGAATTTTGGCCACTATCGGGAAGCCATCAAACGAAAAATAAGCTATATTTGTCATAATCAGGCTGCTATCCTCGCCAATCCCGGGCAGCCTGATTAATGCGGAACCTTTTAACAGACCTGAAAACATGAGAATAAGCCTGCTTACACTGATTGCACTGATGCTGTGGTCCTGCACCTCGCGGAACCATTCGTTCAGCCTGAACAACCCGCTACCTGTCAGCAGGACCGATGCCGGGATCACCCTCCCCCGGGAAACGGTTGCCGGCTGGATGCGCATCCCTGAAAATAAAATCCCGTATGTAAGTTCGCGCACCGATCAGAAGCTGGTCAGTCAGGCCAATGACCTGAACGGAGACGGAAAATGGGATGAGTTGTTTATCCTGGCCGATTATGATTCGCTGGAGGCCAGGGAAGTGAGCCTGCGTTTCATTTCTCCGTCGGCAGTGCCGGAAGTACCAGTCCGGACCAATATCCGCCTTGGTGACAGGAAAAACAATAATACCGAGATCTCAAAGGCAATGAGACTGAATCATGCCATCAACACAAAGACGGCGGAGCTGTTTCAGATGGAAGGGCCTGCCTGGGAAAACGATCATGTCGGCTTCAGGAATTACCTTGATCTGCGAAACGGAATGGATATCTTTGGAAAAACCACTGCTGAGATGGTACTTGACAGTGTCGGGATCGAGGGCTTTCCGGGCTATCATGAACTCAGCTGGTGGGGAATGGACATTCTCAAGGTAGACAAAAGCCTTGGCGCCGGTTCGCTGGCCTTTGACCTGAATGATTCGATTTACCGGCTGGGCGATAACGGCCGCAGTACTTTTGAAAACGTATATGAAGGGCCTGTAAGATCGGCTTTGCGCTTCGATTTCACGGGATGGAAGATGGGCAGCGATTCGCTCGATGCCAGTCAGCTGATCACCATAGAAGCAGGCAAATACTGTTACGAAAGCACGGTTACGGTTAAAAACTGTGAAAAGCCGGTATTACTGGTTACCGGGATCGTCAACAAGAAAAGCCATGAATTGCATACCGTATTACTTAACAGCGATTTTACGGCTTTTTACACGCTCGATCACCAGGCCGAAGATTCCACCCTGCTCGGTATGGCGCTGATGGTCAGCAACAGCGACCTCGTGAATTTCGGAGAAACTCCTGGTACAGGTGAAGGAATAACGGAGACCTATTTTGTGAGGCTGAAGATCACCAACACGAACCCGGTGAGCTTCCGCTTTTATTCCTTCTGGGAAAGAGAGAACCCGGAATGGAGCGATCCGTCCATGATCGAAAGGGAACTGAAAAATGAGGCAGCACTCCTTTCTGCACCGATCCGTTTAAGTGATGAAGAATAATTACAGGGGATTTGCCAATTATTGACAAAAGTTCTTATAATTACAATTCATAAACCAATACCTAAAACAATGATAAACCTGAAAAAATCGCCGGTCAGGAAAAGCCTGATCCTTTTATTCGCCATGACAGCAACAACCTTATTCAGCGGATGCGAAAAGAAAGAGGGCCCGGTTAACGGCCTGGGTCTCCAGTTATATTCAGTCAGGGATGACATGCATGCCAATCCCGACTCCACGATCCGCCTCATCGGAAAAATCGGTTACAATTTTGTGGAAGCTGCCGGATACGCCGACGGGAAATTCTACAACATGGAACCGGAAGCTTTCCGTAACCTGGTGGAAAGCAACGGAATGCAGTTCCTCGGATCACATTGCGGCCAGGCCGTTCCCGATTCCCTGAACTGGGACAGTGTAATGGAATGGTGGGATGTATGTATTGCCGCTCATAAAAAGGCCGGGGTAAAATACATTGTCCAGCCTTTCATGGATAACGTGGGATACGAATCGCTGGAAGGATTACAGCGCTACTGCGAATACTTCAACATGGTCGGTCAGAAATGCAACGATGCGGGCATCCGTTTTGGCTATCACAACCATAACCATGAGTTCGACAGCCTGCAGGGAACGGTGATCTACGATTACCTTCTGCAAAACACCGATCCGGAGAAGGTTATGTTCCAGCTCGACCTGTACTGGATCATGGAAGGCGGTGCCAATACCGTGGAATATCTTGAAAAGTACCCCGGACGCTTCGGTTCCTATCACATCAAGGATGAAATGGAACTGGGAGAAAGCGGAAAAATGGATTTCCAGCCCGCTTTCGATCTGGCTGCCACTGCCGGTGTACAGTACTTCGTTGTTGAGGTGGAGCGTTATTCCCTGCCTCCGGTTGAAAGCGTTACCAAAAGTTACGAATACCTGAAAAAAATCGGCTTCATTAACTGATAAAGCAGTAGATGAGGCTCACCCAAAGGGAACTCAGTAATCAGGCCCAACCGGAACGGCAGTGGTGTCCGATCGCTGGTGCGGAGGGGCGTTACTGAATTCCCTTTTTTTTCTGCAAACCAATCTGCAATTGAGGCTTGCAGCTTCAAAAAAAGTGTTATTTTTACGAACGTGCAATCGATTGTATTAATAAGATACCTGTAACGACCATGGCAAAGTTCTCAAGAATTGAAGTCAGCATAAAGATGAAGGAAACCGGGTTGGTGCCGGTATTCTACTCCCCCGATGCAGAAGAGTGCAAAGCCGTGATAAAAGCCTGTTACGACGGTGGTATCCGGGTTTTTGAATTCACGAACCGGGGCGATTTTGCCCACGAGGTGTTTGCTGTGCTGAGCAGATGGGTGGCAGCTGAGCTTCCGGATCTGATCCTCGGTACCGGTTCGGTGGTCGATGCGGCAACAGCGGCGCTATACATCCAGCTGGGTTCCAATTTTATCGTGTCTCCCCTGCTGAACGAAGAAATGGCCCGTACCTGCAACCGGCGAAAGATCCTCTGGGCACCCGGTTGTGGCTCCCTGAGCGAGATTTCCCGTGCCGAAGAACTGGGAGCCGAAATCGTCAAGATGTTCCCGGGGGATTCTGTCGGCGGACCATCGTTTGTCAAAAACATCAAGGGGCCCTGCCCGTGGACAAGCATTATGCCTACCGGCGGTGTCTCGCCGGAGGAGTCGAATCTCAAAGCCTGGTTCGATGCAGGGGTGCACTGCGTGGGGATGGGATCAAAACTCATCACCAGTGAACTTCTTTCCCGAAAAGATTTTGCCGGCCTTACCGAAAAGGTCAGATTAACCCTCTCGGTCATCGCAGCAGTGAGGCCTTGACCGTTTAAAAACCAACTACTGATGAAAGACACATTAAAAACAGTCAACGAAAAGATCGGCCGGTACCGCTGGACCATCTGCGCGCTTGTTTTTTTCGCCACCACGGTAAACTATCTCGACCGCCAGGTGCTCAGCCTCTTAAAGGACAGGCTGGAAGTTCAGTTCAACTGGAGCGACAGCGACTATGCGAATATCGTTTCGGTGTTCCAGTTTGTCTATGCCCTGTCGATGCTTTTTGCCGGACGGCTCATCGACTGGCTCGGTACCAAGCTGGGATATGCCTGGTCGCTGATCATCTGGTCGCTGGGCGCAATGGCCCACGCCCTGGCCAAAGGAACAGGCGGTTTCATGGTAGCCCGCGGAATCCTGGGCTTCGGTGAATCGGGAAACTTCCCTGCTGCGATCAAGACCACAGCAGAATGGTTCCCCAAGAAGGAAAGAGCACTGGCCACAGGGATCTTTAATTCGGGCTCCAATGTGGGCGCCATCCTTGCACCGATCACTGTGCCCTGGATTGCCGATCACTGGGGCTGGAAAGCCGCCTTTTTGATTATCGGGGGGATAGGTCTGCTCTGGATCATCTTCTGGTTCCTGCTGTATGAAATTCCCAGCAGGAGCAAACACCTGAAAAAGCCTGAACACGATTATATCCTCAGCGACCATGCCGCCGATGAGGCAGTTGAAGAAGTACACGTAGACGACGGACGCAAGGTAAACTGGCTCCAGTTACTTAAATACAAGCAGACCTGGTCCTTCAGTTTCGGAAAGTTCATGACCGACGGGGTCTGGTGGTTCTTCCTGTTCTGGCTTCCCTCCTTCCTGAAGGCGCAGTACGGCATGACAGGCACCCAGGTCACCCTGCCCCTGGCCGTGCTGTATTCCATGACCATGATCGGCAGTATCGGGGGAGGCTGGTTCCCCATGTATTTTATAAACAAAGGGATTGAACCCTATTCTGCACGGCTGCGTGCCATGCTCACCATTGCATTTATCCCGTTGCTGGTGCTTCTGGCCCAGCCGCTCGGACATATTTCCTTCTGGATCCCGGTCATCTTCATTGGCATCGGAGCTTCGGCCCATCAGGCCTGGTCGGCCAATATTTTCACCACGGTTTCGGATATGTTCCCGAAAAAAGCTGTGGCTTCTGTGACCGGTATCGGCGGGATGGCAGGTGGTCTGGGCGGGATCCTGATTACGAAATCAGCCGGCTGGCTGTTCGATTTTTTCAGGGCGGCAGGTATCTCCGACAGCTGGGTTGCCGCCCGGGCACAGAACCTTGGGGGCTACCTGGATCAGATCACAGCACTCACGCTGACAAATAAACATGGCGATCTGATTGATCTGAGCCATGTGGAGCTCAGCAATCTCGCTCCGGAGGTCGTAAACAGGCTCACCTCGGTTGACCCGGCTCTTTTTGAGCAGTTGAAGGCTATTCAGACGCCGATTGTACAGGAAAAGATGTATGTGGCCTATACGATCGTATTTGCCTTCTGTGCGATTGCCTACCTGATTGCCTGGACGGTGATGAAAATCCTGGTGCCGAAATTTAAAAAGATCACGGACCTTTAAGGCTTTACACCTATTTAGAAGTTCATTGCCTCCTGAGAGGCAGTGAACTTTTTTTATATCCTTTACCCATCCTGTTAATTGCATAAAAACACTATCTTAGTGTCCGAAAAAAAACGAAATTAATCGTTTGGAACAACCCGGTACAGAGGGATGATACAGTTTCCGACAGCCACGCCAGCCTGCTCTGCCGTATCAGGCAAAGGAC
Source organism: Bacteroidota bacterium (assembly GCA_049325415.1). Classification (GTDB taxonomy): domain Bacteria; phylum Bacteroidota; class Bacteroidia; order Bacteroidales; genus JBMOLL01. The sequence continues at coordinate 16,193 of JBMOLL010000113.1, forward strand.
TTATTTTGCTGGTAAGTCAGGGATCCCTCACAATCTTCCATATCGCGGTATTCACGACAATTCTCCTTCTTTTACTGATTCTTTACCTGCAGTTTAAAAAGGTGAAGCGGATCAGGAGAGAGATGGAGAAATCCTTTCACGACGAGCGGAAACTCTTCAACACCCTGGTAAACAGCATGCCCGACCGGATTTATATCAAGGACAAGGAAAGCCGTTTTATCATCGGAAACCGCTATGTTGCCTCGGTGATGGGTACCCGGAATCCCGATGACCTGGTTGGGAAAACTGATTTCGACTTTTACCAGCGCTCCCTGGCTCAGAAATATTTTGATGATGAGCAGGAAATGATGAAGACCGGGCTTCCCATCATCAACAAGGAAGAGGCAGGTCTGGATCCCGAAGGGAATGAAAAGATCATATCCACTACCAAAATCCCCGTTATTGATGAGGAGGGGAACCTGGTCGGACTGGTGGGTATCGGCCGGGATATCACCGAACAGAAGAAGGTGGAGGAAAAACTGATCGAGCAGGCGCGCTATCTCGGAGAGACCAATGCCATACTCGAAGAACGGCAGGAGGAGATCCAGCAACTGGCCGAAGAGCTCAATGCCCAGAAAGAAAACCTTATTGAGGTGAACAAGGAACTGGAAAAACTGTCGCTGGTGGCCAGCCGTACGGAGAATATTGTGGTGATCATGGATGGAAACGGGAATTTCCAGTGGGTCAACCAGGGTTTCATTGACCTGTACGGTTATCCCCTCGAAGAATACATCAGGAAAAACGGTTCCAACCTGCGTGACAATTCCTCCAATCCGAACATATCAGTCATTCTGAACCAGATCTACATTACAGGCAAGCCCTACACCTACAGTTCAAGTTCAAAGGACCGCCGGGGGAATGAACTGTGGTTCCTTACGAATATCTCCCCCATCTTCTCTCCCGAAGGCGATATCGAATACCTGATCCTGATCGATTCCAATATCACGGAGCTGAAGCAGGCCGAGATAAAGATCAACCAGCAGAAGAAAGAGATCGAGAGTCAGCGCGACGAGCTGACGCTGCTGAATGCTACCAAGGATAAGTTCTTCTCCATCATTGCCCATGATCTGAAAAACCCCTTCCACTCGATCATCGGATTCACCGACCTTATCAAAAGGAAGCTGGGTGAGCTGGAAAACGAGCGCATTGCCGAATTCGTCGACCTGATCGGCGAATCCTCCAAATCGGCTTACCAGTTGCTCGAGAACCTGCTGCAGTGGGCGCGTTCACAGACCAACCGCATCAGTTTCAACCCGGAGCAGGTGGAGATCAGCGCCCTGCTCGATGAAATCATTTCCGTGCAGAAATATCCGGCTGAACAAAAGGGAATTAGCATACAGAATATGGCCATGAAAGGGCTCAAGGTGAAGGCCGATAAAAACATGATCGAAACAGTTTTCAGGAACCTGATCGCCAATGCCATCAAATTCTCAAGCAACGGTGGGAATGTAATTTGCACCACGGTTCCTGCCGGTAAATTTGTGGAGATCTCCGTGATCGATTCCGGTATCGGGATCCAGCCCAGGAAGGTCAAGTCGCTTTTCAGCCTCGAGCAGGTGGAGAGCACAGCCGGCACCGAGGGAGAGACCGGAACGGGACTTGGCCTTATTCTCTGTCATGAATTCACCCGGAAAAACGGGGGTAAGATTGAAGTAACCAGTACCCCCGGCAAAGGCAGCACCTTCACCGTGAGCCTGCCCGCCAGGTAAAAAAACGGTGTTTTTCTTCGAGGCTTATCATTTTATCAATCAAAATTATATAAACATTTTTCAGAAATACTTAGCGTATTTTATACGCTAAGTTTGAATATTTCTTTTTTCCTTCTTAACTTGCTACACTTATGATGGCTGTTCAGCAGATTAACCCGCACATTTCGGTCGACTGTGTCATTTTCGGATTCGACCGTTCCAAACTAAAGGTGCTCCTCATTGAGAGGGACCGCGCCAATGGGAACGGAGAGCTGATGACAGACCTGAAGTTGCCGGGTAACTTCATCACCGACCAGGAGGACCTTGACCAGGCTGCGGTACGTATCCTCGAGGAGCTTACCGGACTGAAGGAACTGTTCCTGCAGCAATTCGGCGTTTTCGGCTCACCCGAGCGGATTTCCGATGCCGTTGATATCAACTGGCTGCGCGAAACCACGGGGATGGAGATCCGTCGCGTTGTTACGACAGCCTATTATTCCCTGATCCGGATCGACAAGAGCAAGCGGGAGCTGGTTACGCAAAACCGGGCCCGCTGGGAAGATGTTTCCTCGATCGGTGATCTGGCTTTTGATCATAACGAGATCATCCGCTACGGCCTGCAGGCCATCCGCAAGGAGATCCGTTTCATGCCCGTGGTACTGGAACTGCTCCCGGCACGGTTCACCATACGGCAATTACAGGCATTATATGAGAAGATCCTGGGCAGCGGGCTCGACAACCGTAATTTCCGTAAGAAAGTACTCAAGTCGGAATATCTTAAACAACTGAATATTAAGCAAAAAGGCGTCGCCCACAAACCGGCCTATTATTACAAGATCAACAGGGAGAAGTGGAAAAAAATGCAGACTGATCTCAATGAATTTGCTTTCTGATAATAACAAAGAATTATGTATTTACTGGGTTACGACATTGGTAGTTCATCGGTAAAGGCCAGCCTGATAGAGGCGCAAACCGGAAAATGTGTAGCATCGGCTTTCTACCCGAGGACGGAGATGAAGATCAGTGCGCTGAGGAACGGGTGGGCCGAACAGGACCCCGAGCAGTGGTGGTCGAACCTGAAACTGGCCACCAGCGAGGTGATCCAGAATGCCGAGGTGAACGCTCCGGAGATCAAGGCCATCGGGATTGCCTATCAGATGCACGGACTGGTGATGGTGGACCGGAACCGGGAGTTGCTGCGGCCTTCGATTATCTGGTGTGACAGCCGGGCGGTGGAGATCGGCGACCGGGCATTCAATGAACTGGGGGCAGAACATTGTCTTTCCTGCCTGCTGAACTCGCCTGGCAACTTCACTGCTTCAAAGCTTCGCTGGGTGAGGGAAAATGAGCCGGAGATCTTCGAAAAGGCCTATAAAATAATGCTTCCCGGCGACTATATCGCCATGAAAATGACCGGCGAGATCACCACCACGGTGTCGGGCATGTCGGAAGGGATTTTCTGGGACTTCCGCGAAAACAGCCTGGCATCTTTTCTTCTGAAGCATTACGGCATTCCCGAATCGATGATACCCGATATTGTCCCGACCTTTTCGGATCAGGGCCAGCTGACCGCTGAAGCCGCCGAGGAACTGGGACTGTTGCCGGGAACGGTGGTAGCTTACAGGGCCGGAGACCAGCCCAATAATGCCTTCTCGCTGAATGTACTTAATCCCGGTGAGATTGCCGCCACTGCCGGTACTTCGGGCGTGGTTTACGGGGTGAGCGATGAGATCAAATATGATCCGCAGAGCAGGGTGAACACCTTTGCCCATGTGAACCACAGCGCCGAGTTCAACCGTCTTGGCGTGCTGCTTTGCATTAACGGTACGGGGATCCAGTATTCCTGGCTGAAAAAACACCTTTCGAGCAGGGATCTGAACTATATGAGGCTGAATGATATGGCGAGGGATATCCCGGCCGGTGCCGAAGGGCTGATCATGCTTCCCTTCGGAAACGGTGCGGAAAGAATGCTTGGAAATGCTTCGACTGGGGCATCCATTCATAACCTGAATTTCAATATTCACGGGGAAGGGCACCTGATCCGCGCAGCACAGGAGGGTATTGTCTTTGCCTTCCATTACGGAATGCAGATCATGAAGGAGATAGGCATCCATCCGGCAGTTATCAGGGCCGGAAATGCCAATATGTTCCTGAGTCCGGTATTCAGGGAGACCCTGGCAACCCTGACAGGGGCCACGATTGAGCTTTACGATACCGACGGATCGGTGGGTGCTGCAAAGGGAGCCGGGATCGGATCCGGTATTTACAGCTCTTTCAGCGATGCTTTCGGGAGCCTGAACAGGCTGGAACAGATCGAACCGGATTTCGCGAACAAGGAGCGGATCCAGACGGTCTATTATACATGGAATGAAATCTTGCAAAAATGTTTAAATAAATAATAACTAACTGACGATGGATTACTTAACAGGAGAAAAAAGTTTCTTCCCCGGGATCGGGAAGATCAGGTTTGAAGGGCGGGATTCGGATAATCCGCTTGCATTCAAATATTACGATGAGAACAGGATCATTGCCGGTAAAAGCATGAAAGAGCACATGCGCTTTGCCATCGCTTACTGGCATACTCTCTGCGGCACAGGTGAAGATCCTTTTGGCCCCGGCACCAGGAATTTCCCGTGGGACGAAGGAAAAGATGAACTGCAGAAAGGGAAAGCCAAGATGGATGCGGCTTTCGAATTCATTACCAAGATCGGAGCCCCCTTCTATTGTTTCCACGACACCGACCTCGTTAAGGAAGGTGATTCGGTCGCAGAATACGAGAAGCGGATGCAGGCCATGGTCGACTATGCAAAGCAGAAGCAGTCGGCTTCAGGCGTCAAACTGCTCTGGGGAACGGCCAATGTCTTCTCCAACCCGCGTTATATGAACGGGGCTGCCACCAACCCTGATTTCAACGTCCTGCCCTGGGTTGCCACCCAGGTAAAGAACGCCCTGGATGCGACCATCGCCCTTGGCGGGCAGAATTATGTATTCTGGGGAGGCCGTGAAGGTTATATGTCGCTGCTAAATACTCAGATGAAGCGGGAATTGGATCACCTGGCCACCTTCCTGCACGCAGCCAAAGACTATGCACGGAAGAACGGCTTTAAGGGGCCCTTCCTGATCGAACCCAAACCGATGGAGCCGACCAAGCATCAGTACGATTTCGATTCGGCCACAGTTATCGGTTTCCTCAGGCAGTACGGACTCGACAAGGATTTTAAACTGAATATCGAAGTGAACCATGCCACGCTGGCCGGCCATACCTTCCAGCACGAGCTGCAGGTAGCCGCCGACAATGGCTTCTTTGGTTCCATTGATGCCAACCGGGGCGATTATCAGAATGGCTGGGATACCGACCAGTTCCCGATCAACCTGTACGAACTTGTGGAATCGATGCTGGTGATCATCAGGGCCGGCGGATTCACTTCGGGAGGAATTAATTTTGATGCCAAGGTCAGGAGAAACTCCACCGACGCCGAGGATCTGTTCATTGCCCATATCGCAGGAATGGATGCCTTTGCCAGGGCTTTTGAGATCTCCGTGAACCTGCTTGAGAAATCACCGTACCTGAAAATGGTCAAAGAACGTTATGCTTCCTTTGACTCGGGTGACGGCGCACGATTTGAAAAAGGTGAACTCACACTTGAAATGCTGCGCGAACTTGCAATCAAAAACGGTAAACCGGCGCAGATCAGCGGTAAGCAGGAGCTTTACGAAGCCCTTGTGAACCAGTACATCCGTTAAGGATGGATGATAATCCCATGTTCCGCACCATCAGTCATCGGTGCGGAGCATCGGGTTATTATAGTAGATTTTATTCTGCATTTCGAAATCATAAAGGGTCAGGATCCTGACCATGTAGTACGACTTCCAGTAATTTTCCAAAGACGAGATATAATCACGCTTGGCAGCTTCACGCTCCGAGAGGGAGATATTCAGGTCGGTTATGCTGATCTCACCGTTCTGAAAGCGTTTTAGCGAAATTAAGTATCCGTTCTCGGCCACTTTATCGGCTTCATAGGCGGTTTCAATCTGGGTCTTGATCAGGTTGAACTGCTCCACCTGCACCACTACCTCGCGCTCAAAATCGGCTTTTTCCTTTTCCACATCATAGACCGTCAGTTCCTTCTTCGATTCGGCCAGCTTGACCTGAGAGGCGGAGCGGCCCCAGTCCATAATGGGAACACTCATCGACAGCTTTACCTGCTTCTGTTGTTCGGGATGATCATACACCCCAAGGATCTCTTCGGAGCTGTTTGCAAGGCCGTAGCTGACGTTCAGGCTGGCGCTCAAACCATTGTTCCGTTTGGCTATGGTGAGGTCGCGTTCGGCTTCGATCAGTCTTCGTTCGAAGCGCGGATTCTCCTTGCGGTTTTCCAGGGCTTCAGCCAGGGCTTTTTCCGGGTCCACCGAAAAGAGCATCATATCCAGTGGGATGATCAGCCGAATGACCTGGTCCTGGTCAAGGCCGATGTAGGATTTCAGCTCAAAATCGGCGTTCTTCAGGTTGATACGGGCCGAATTCAGCGCCTTCTGTGCGGTATAGACAGACAGCTTGATCCTTGAAAAATCATTTTCGGAAATGTTGCCCAGCTCCTTTTTGATCTCGGCAATCTTCAGGTTATCCTGGCTGTTGCGAAGGTTATTCTCGGCCAGGGTGTAATTGGTCTGGATCTGGAGGTATCGGAAGAAGCGGCTGGTGGCATTGTAGGCTATCTCTTCCACCGACTGGATGAAATCCTTCTGCGCCTCCTCATAAAGAAGCGGCTCGGTCCTCATGCTCCATTTCATGTAGTTTACAGCAAAAATCGGCTGGTAAAAACCGATGTATACCGGACTACCCGAGAAACTGATGCTCTGGTTATAAAAATCCTGCACCCTGTAAAGGGAGGTGGCTGCATAGATATAGGTTCCCAGCATGGGAATGGTCTGACTGAGCGACAGGTTCGTGTTCATCTTCATCTGGGAGATCTGTTTGAACTCGATCGACCCATCGGGCTGGGTAATGGGATTGGTGGTCTGAGCAAAGTCAGGCAGGTTGCCGGTAAGCGTCAGCTGGGGCCTGAAGCTGGCCTGAAAATTCTTCCAGCGCCAGTAATAGTTCACGTTCTGGTTTTGCTCGTATTTAACGGAAGATGACTGGTTGATAGCCAGGTCGACCACGTTTCTCAGACTGAGCGAGAGGGTATCGGCCTGTCCCGAGAAAAGGGGCTGCATGGCAAAGGTGGCCAGTCCGACCAGCAGTAATATTCTTCTCATTACCATGTTGTTAATGGATCTCAAACTGTTCCTTGTTCCTATAGGCGGCGATATCCGAAGTGATCACCACGTCGCCTTCTTTCAATCCGCTGAGGATGGCTACTTTCCCGCCTCCCGCCATGCCTGTCCGAACCATGGTGCGCCTGGCCAGGTTGCCATCAACCACATAGACGGCCTGATCCTGGTTCCTGGCGATGGCAGGTCCCTGTTTGATGCACAGCACACTGTCGGCCTGTTCGCGGATCACCAGCACCTCCACCGAGAGGTTCGGTCTCAGTTTCCAGTGACTGCTCTGGTCAAGGAATACATCAAACTCCACCCTTTTGTTACTGATCACCGGGCTCACCGTGCCTACCTTGCCCTGCAGGTCCACATCCTCAATCCTTACGACCACCGGCCGGCCTGTTTTTATGATTTCCGAGTATTTTTCCTCGATCCGGGCCGTGATCTTGAAATTACTCAGATCCGACATCCGTACCAGGAGACGGTCGCGCTCCACTTTCTCCCCTACGTTCCCGTTGATATTCAGGATAATACCCGAGGATGGCGCCCGCACAACCATCCGGCTCAGCAATTCTTCCTGTGCCGCCAGTTCCTTGTTCTGAATGGCAATTTCCATGGCCAGCCCTTCCTCCTCGGCTTCCAGCTGTTTAAGCCGGATTGAATTCTTCTCCACGATCATATCCAGGTCCTTTTCGGCCAGGGTAAGTTCCTGCCGGGTCTGCTCCATCCTGGCCGGGGAGATCCCCCCTACTTCCAGCAACTGCTCCTCGTCGGCAAGCTGGGATTTCAGCGAGGCAATCCTCAGTTTTTTCACCTCTACGTTATAGTCGAGATCGACTCGCGTACTGCGGGCATTCAGCCGGGTTTTCTTCAGGTTGTTTTCCTTCATTTCCAGCTGGTCCTTCAGCCGGTCGACGGTTTCCCGGATGGGTGCCGGATCGAGGATGATGATCGACTGTCCGGCGTCGACATGACTGCCCACCTCATTATCGATACGCTTGATAATGGAGGATGACGGAGACAGGAGGAGCACTTCGCTCTCGGGTTCAACGACGCCTTCAGCCGGAAGGGCATCAATCACGTTTCCGAAGGTGACAACGGAGGTCTCAATTTCCCCCGTTCCCGAAGACCGGAGATAAAAATATCTTACAATGATAAAGGCTGCAACAAGCAGAAGCAGTAATGAGGTTGAAAAAATATAGGTTCTTTTCAGGGCCATTTGTTTGTTCAGTTAAAATTTCGTGGTTGCCAGGCCTTGACCGGCACCGGAGCTGAGGCACAACACCCGGCAATCCCCCCGCAAATGCAACGGAAATATATATATTTTATTTTGTTACCGGGCCATTTATACAGGAGCGGTGTTCTGCATCCGGCATTCAAGGCTGCCCGGCCGGTATCCGGGACGAATGAGGGTTCAGGATTTGATCCTTTGCTGGCGGGCGACCATATTCCGCACCGGATTGAAGATCCGTTGAAGCAGCCGCATATTATCGGTCATGATCTCGGCTTCCCCCTGCATATTCTGACTGAAGGCAATATCAATCCCATAAAAGGTTTTAAGCCCTTCAGGCAGCGAAATCTCCACCGTATAGTTATTATCGTCAGGCACTTTCGACACGTTCTGTACGACGCCCTCCACCATTCCGTATTTCAGATAGGGATAGTTTTCGAAGCGGATATTCACCTGCTGTCCCTCGTGAACCTCACCGGCGCCCCTTACCGGCAGCTTGACTTTTCCGATGATAGTGCCGGCCTCATCAGGGACCACGGTCATAACCGTCTCACCCTGTCTGACATTCTGGTTCTCACTCCAGTAGCTGTTAAAGGAAATGGTCCCTTTCACCGGACTCACCAGCATATAGGTCTGTTCCCATTCCCCCAGGGAGGCTTTAAGGCGGTTTAGTGACTCTTCCGTAAGGATTTTCAGTCGTTCCAGCTCCTCCTGCTTTTTCAGTTCGAGTTCCTGTACCTGGGCTTCCAGCCTGGAAAGGGTAATATCATTTTCCGCTTTGCGGGTCAGCACTTCCTGAAGATTGTTCTTACTGTTCAGCATAGTCGATCTGGAGGTCTCAAGCACCGAGGCCGATACCACCTTCTGCTGGAACAGTGCCGAGTCGCGCAGGAACTGCCGCCGGGCAAGCTGGTATTCCTCATTGAGGGTACTACGCTGGATCTCCAGTGAACCCGTATAGTTTTTTTGTTTCTGAACCTCATTCCGTACCGAGGTGATCTTCTGGTTATGGTAATCCAGGTCGATAAAGGCCAGCAGATCGCGGTAGCTTTTCCGGTAAGCAGCATAAAATGGTTGTACCGGACCCAGTGCCGAATGTTCGAAACTGCTCAGGGAAAACAGGGTGTCCGGGTTTTCAGCCATCGCTTTCAGCTGGTACTTCAGGTCGATCATACTCACAAAATCGGCAGGATTTTCCAGCACAGCGAGCACCTCCCCTTCCCTGACAACCTGGTTATCAGTGACAAGCAGGGCAATAATCTTACCGGAGGTCCTGGCTTCAAGTGAAACCGGTGGGTTGACCGAGGTGATCACCACCGTGGCCTTTCTCACATCGGGATAGCGAAAAAACCAGGCGCCGAGAATCAGCAGTCCAATGACCAGGGTAAACAACAGGGTCCCGTTGCGGGTAACCCAGCCCGGCACACGGCCGAGAATATCGCCCACTTCCTGGCTGCGAAGCTCAATCCGGTTTGGATCTGAATAATCTGGCATGGTAAAGTGTTCTACTGAGCGAATATAAGAAAAAAAGGATCATAATGGGATGGGAGGAGGAAGAAAGTGGAGAGGGACGCTCAACTGTGGGAGGGGGTTCGGAGGGGTGAGGGAGGGAGGGGTGAGGAGTGGGGAGTGGCGGGTTACGGGTTACGGGTTACGGGTTACGGGTTACGGGGGAAGCGGGAAGCGGGACGCGGGACGCGAGACGCGAGACGCGAGACGCGAGACGCGAGACGCGAGACGCGGGGTGAGTGACGAGTGATGAGTGACGAGTGATGAGTGACGGGGGAGTTTAACTAAGGTGCAATACTTTGAGCCTTTGCGCCTTAGCGCCTTAGCGATAATCCTTTGTGTCTTTTTTACGAGACGGGAGACGGGAGACACGAAACGAGAGACGGGAGACACGAAACGCGAAATGCGAGACGGGGAAGTTTGCCTTATGTGGGATGTTTCGCGCCTTTGAGTCTTAGCGCCTTAGCGTTATTCCTTTGCGCCTTCTTTGCCTTCCCGGACAAAGGAGCACAGCAAAGCACCCTTAAACCCTCAATCCTCTCATCTATCCTTACACCCCACCCGGCCCTATGCGTCGATTTTGGCGTATTTGGCGTGTTTCTCGATGAATTCCCGTCTTGGTGGCACCTCATCACCCATGAGCATGGAAAAGATCCTGTCGGCTTCCGCAGCGCTTTCTATCGTCACCTGCCGGAGCGTCCTGTTCTCGGGATTCATGGTGGTGTCCCACAGCTGTTCGGCGTTCATTTCACCAAGACCTTTGTAGCGCTGGATATGAACCGAACCGTCCTTACCCCGTCCCAGTTCCTCAACGAAAGCTTCACGCTGTTCTTCTGTCCAGCAATACTTTTCGCTTTTGCCTTTTTTGACCAGGTAGAGCGGCGGGGTGGCGATATACAGGTGTCCTTTCATGATCAGGTCGTTCATGTACCTGAAAAAGAAGGTCATGATCAGTGTGGCGATATGTGAACCATCGACGTCGGCATCGGTCATGATAATGATCTTATGGTACCTCAGTCCTTCCAGGTTCAGGGCCTTGCTGTCTTCTTCGGTTCCGATGCGGACACCGAGGGCAGTAAAGATATTTTTGATCTCTTCATTTTCGAAGATCTTGTGGGCCATGGCTTTTTCCACATTCAGGATCTTACCGCGCAGGGGCATAATGGCCTGAAAATTCCGGTCCCGGCCCTGTTTGGCTGTACCACCTGCCGAATCTCCCTCAACCAGGTAGATCTCGGTGAGTGCGGGATCCTTTTCCGAGCAGTCGGCCAGTTTACCCGGCAGACCGGCACCGGAGAGCACGTTTTTACGCTGGACCAGTTCACGGGCCTTGCGTGCGGCATGGCGTGCCTGTGCAGCAAGGATCACCTTTGACACGATGGCCCTTGCATCCTTGGGATGTTCTTCGAGGTAGTTGGCCAGTTCAGCGCTGACAGCGGTATCGACCACACCCATAATATCGGAGTTTCCGAGCTTGGTCTTGGTCTGACCTTCGAACTGCGGCTCGGCCACTTTAACCGAGATGATCGCGGTAAGACCTTCGCGGAAATCGTCGCCGTTGATATCGAACTTAAGCTTGGTCAGCATCCCCGATTTCTCCGCATAGGTTTTCAGGGTGCGGGTAAGACCGCGGCGAAAACCCGAAAGATGCGTTCCACCTTCGATGGTATTGATATTATTCACATAGGAATGTACATTTTCCGAGAAGGAAGTATTGTACTGCAGGGCAATCTCCACCGGTACGTCACTGCGAACCGTATCGATATAAATGATTTCATCGATGAGTTTTTCCCTGTTGGCATCCAGAAATCCGACAAACTCCTTGAGGCCTTCATCGGAATAGAAATGCTCGGACACATATTTTTCTCCGGCAGAATCGGCCGAATGGCCGTTCCCGTTTCCGTTTCCGTTCCCGTTTTCATCCAGTTCACGCTTATCCGTGATATACAAATGAATACCCTTGTTCAGAAAGGCCAGTTCACGAAGCCGTGAGCTCAGGATCTCATAATTGTACTCGGTGACGGTAAAAATGGTATCGTCGGGTAAAAATGTAATGATCGTACCGGTTTTCTCGGTGGTCCCCGCTTCCTCAACCGGAGATACGGGTTTCCCTTTCGAATATTCCTGACGGTAGACCTTTCCGTTGCGGTGCACCTCGGCAACCAGTTTTGTGGAGAGGGCATTCACGCAGGAGACCCCCACCCCGTGCAAACCTCCGGAAACCTTATAGGAATCCTTGTCAAACTTACCACCGGCATGCAACACCGTCATAACCACCTCAAGGGCCGATTTTTTCTCCTTCTCATGAAAATCAACAGGGATGCCCCTTCCGTCGTCGATAACGCGTATGGAATTATCCTCGTTAATCTCTACGTAAATATTTTTGCAATGACCGGCAAGCGCCTCATCAATGGAGTTATCAACCACCTCGTATACCAGGTGATGCAGACCTTTCACGCTGATGTCGCCAATGTACATGGCCGGACGTTTCCTTACGGCCTCAAGCCCTTCAAGTACCTGTATACTGTCGGCAGAATATCCGCCCTGCGCTTTCGCCTGCTCATTTAAATTCTTCAGTTCCTCGTTGCTCATATTCAATCATATTAATGGCTAAAAAAGCATGAAATCCTGCTTTTCTTTAACAATTCAGTGTATGGTTTTATGAAAAAAAATTACCCCGCCAGGTTTTTAATCCCTTATCCGGATATGAACCCGGCCGGGAAGGAGGTAAATCATTTAAAAATACAAAAGTTAAATTACTGAAATATAATAACTTACAAATCACTTTTCAAACCCCGAATGTTACGCTCAAAGATAGTAAAAAAGCCCGTAAAATGGTTATTTTTCCTCTTTATTATACCCGATAAGTTATCAACATGAAAGCGGGGATATAAACCGCTTTTCCGGTTCCTTACAGTCCCTGTCCGGAAAGACTTCGGCAATGACCGGCAAACAGCAGAAAATCCTTGATAAAATATTAAAAACCAATATTCTGATTAATTTTACTTACCGAACAAAACTTCCGGAAATGAAAAACAAAATAACAGCACTGTTTATCCTGGTGGCTTTGCCATTTTCTCTCCTGCAAGGTCAGGGTGTGAGTTCCGACACGGCACACTACCTGTCGGGAGGAAGCTGGGATGATCACAGCCTGTGGGGTTTCTCTGCAGGCAGCGGTGCCTCTGGCAATGCCGATAACTACAGCGGACTCAACGGCGACGGAATCTCCCTCAGCTATACTTTTCCCTCTGGCGGAGGATGGGTGAACCTCGAAAAGAGCCTGGGGGCCTACAGCACGGCTGATCCCATCGTATTTTTCATCTATTCCGCCACCGATCTGAATTACCTGGAGCTGAAGTTCACCGACAGTGACGGCTCTGTCTTCGGAATCAAAAAAGCCCTGAGCAATTATTATAACGGATGGACGCATATCTGTATCTACCTGGATAATACAGAATACTGGTGGGGCGGGAACACGTCGTTCGGAACACCGTCGAAATTTTCCGTGGCCCTGTCGGGAACGGCAGAGGGAAGCGGTGCGGTGATCCTCGATGAGACCGGGATTGGAAAAGCGGGACTTCCCACCACCTTCCTTTCCACGATCGACCCCAATGCCCTGCTTCCGGGCACCGGTTTTCTTCAGCGCCGCGATGAAGCGCTCACCCCTCCCGATCCGCTTGTGCTGGAATACCTGAAAGTCCTCCAGGACGAATCTTCACCCGCCGGCCAGCTCCTTCCCTCTTTAAAGGGTGGCACGGAGGCCCAGACCTTCAACAACTCACTCGGCGCCCTGGCCTTCATTGTAAGCGGGGAAAGGGAAAGAGCGGAGAGGATCCTGGATTTCTATCAGAGTGCAACCGACAGTGCCAACACTGACCTCAAAAAACAAAACTTCTTTTACAATGGGGAGGCACGTGGTTTTTACCAGCAGTTTATCCTGTCGACCGGTCGCGACGGCGGCAGTGCCGACCGCTGGATCGGGGATATGGCCTGGCTGCTCATCGCGGCAAAAAATTATGAAGCCGCTTTCTCTTCCGACCGATACGACTACCTTATTACCCTGATATACGACCTGTTCATCGCTTATTACAAACCGGCAGTAAGTGGCGGCTATATTCAGAGCGGCTGGCGAAAGGGCGACAGTTACCTGCATGAAACAAGCGGGCATCACGAAGGGAACATCGACTGTTATGTGGTTATGAAGCTCTGTGGCGACGACTACCTGGCGAATAAAATCAAAACCTGGGTCGACAGTGAGCTCAGCGGGCGCAGCAGCCTGCCGCTCGACCTGTATACCTGGCGGGTACTGGCTTTCGGGGCTACCGATCCGTCCTACCCTCCCCTGCTCAATATCCCGGAATATGATTTCCGCTACCGGAAGATCCTCAACGTGAACGGGGAGGAGGTGATGGGCATGTTCAGCAATCCCGACATTGAGGTCAATAATTTCTGGAACGATGGCACCGGCCACATTTCCTGTGCCTTCCAGGCTTTCGGCGATGTGCAGCGCGGCTATTTCTACGCCAACCAGATGGATAAACTGCTTATCGAAGAGACCGTCGGCACCACCCTCACCCGCACCGTCCCTTATACCCTGAACCACGCAGGCGGGTACGAATGGGCAGATACTTCCGCAGGCTTTGTATCCTGTGCCGCCTGGTACCTCCTGGCAAAAAACGGCTGCAATCCGTTTATGTCCGGCAGTTTCACCGAAAAGGACTACACCTACCGTCAGTCGGAAACGGCATTTCCCGAACTTCGTATCTGGCCCAATCCGTTCGGTGGAGAATTAAACATCAGTTACCGGCTTCCTTCGCCGGGGAGGGTAAGGATCAGCCTGGAAGATACAGCCGGCAGGACTGTAGGGTTGCTCAGTGATATGATGATGAGCGGAGGAGGCCACACCTCGTTATTCAGGCCCGGATCTTCACAAGGTGCGGCCCTGTCGCCCGGCCTGTACCTGCTCAGGCTTGAGACTGACGATGAGGTGAGGGTGAGTCCGGTGATCCACCTGGCGGAGTAGGCCCGGATTATAATTTTTCCAGTTCCAGGCAGTCGATCAGTGCTTCATTGATCTCCCCGTCCATATTGATGTTCCACTCCCTGAAGGAAAGTGTGAGCAGGTTGTTTCCTTTGTGCAGACGGATGATACGGCAGTTGGAATAACCCCAGTCCGACCATTCGCCGGTGCCCCGCTGGGGAAAGATCACCACGCCTTCGTCTTTGCCGTTGATGCCGAGAGTTCGTATGGCACAGTTGTTATCGGTGTTCCAGGGTCCGGTACCGTTGGCATAGCGGAAAGTGAGACAGTACAGTCCTTCTTCAGCGACGGTAAGCGGAAGCTTCAACAGCGTATTTTCCTCCGGGCTGATCCTTATAAATCCCTTTCCTGAAAAACCCGATGCCGCGAAGCGCGATGCCGGGGCAAAATCCTCCATCTGAAGCACCTGCCTGCCTTCCCCGGTGCCAAACCTGAGCGGCTCACCGGCAAAGGATCCCAGTCCATTGCTGTCGGCTGCCAGCACCATGTATTCAGAAAAACCTTCCTCGGAATTAATATACTCATTTTCTGAGCCTTCCATTACAAGCCGGCCATTCCGGTACACCTTATTGAGCACAGAACCCGGCACCGGATCCCAGACCAGTCTTGCTCCCTCCGATCGTGGCTGGGGATTGGCCGGACTGAAACGGTTTTCCACCAGGTTAATGCCTGCACCGTCAAAATTACGGTTATCCATGAGGATATGAATTGTGTGACTGCCTGTTAGACTGTCAGGTAAAAACGCTGTGTCATACTCTTTCCCGTCGATGCTGAAGTGCCGGATCGTTTTCCCGAAGCCATCGACCCGGATATCGAGCATCATCCCCCGGTACCTGAAAGAGGAAAGATGGTGGCTTCCTCCGTAAACCTCCGGGATGACGGGCCTGAAGGTGATGCCCTGTGTTTCAAACTCCATCCCGCAGAAAACCCTGAGTACCATGGCCATGTTCCCCGACATACTCCAGAGCATGCGGTCGGAGTTGATTTCTGTCCCGACATAATCGCCGGTTTCCGCCACAAAGTTCTCATAATTACTGAGAAAGAGCGCCCCGGCCCGGTAAATGGCGGCCAGGCCGTGCACCAGGGCCTCCTCATTGCCGGTTTTTGCCGCGGCCAGATTCCAGTAAGCCTGTACGAAGGGCCAGATGGCATTATTGTGATAGGGAGGGATACCGGGGTTCTGCGGATAGATGCAGGTGATACCGAAAGCCGTTACCGGTGAATGGCTGAGCACTTTTTCCGCCCTTTCCGGTCCGGCCACGCCGAAAAGTACGGTCAGCGCCTCTCCCAGGGCCTCGGAGCGGGGCGAGAGCAGCGGATAGGTCCTCCCGTACAGGTATTGCCCGTACCAGCCTTTATCCTCCTGCCACAGGTAGTCGTTCATTCCTTTTTGTATACCGGCGGCCCGCTCAAGGTATTTGCTGCCATCCTCGCCCAGCAGGGCAGCCATTTCGGCGCAGATCAGGTTGGCCCTGTAGTGCACGGCATTCGTTCCCAGGTTTTCGGAATCGAAAATATCCGCATTGTTCATCCATTTAGGATAGGTCTGTTCCCGCCAGTCGAGGAAGGACGATTCGCCGTGATTCATACCCGTAAGCGGGTCCGGGAGGGTCTTTTCGTCGTCGTCGAGACTGTTGCGGATGATCGGGTAAGCTGTTTCCAGCCAGCTCCGGTCGCCGGTGTATTTATAAATCTCCCAGGCTGCCAGGGCCCAGGTCAGGCGATCGGACGATACGGGCCAGGCGCCGCCCGAACCGGTATCCTGGATGATCCTCCCCCTTTTCACCTTATGCATCAGGCTGATGCGGGCCACCTCCGGTTCAATGAGCGCCAGGGCCAGCAGGGTGCTGTAGCTCACATCACGTGTCCACACGCCGCCCCACATGGTACCTGTCCGGAAGGTACTGTCGGGCTCAATATTCATCTGCATCTCCTCAAGCGACATGGTAAACAGCGCGTCGACCAGCGGCTGATCCGAGCGGTAAACGGGACGAGCGGAGAGATCCGACTTCAGTTTCCATTCTCTCATCCCCTGCTCTTTTTCATCAAAAGGATTCAGCAATAGTGTCAGTTCATAGATACCATCACCATCTTCATCCTTCATTTCCAGACCGTTACCTCCAAGATTTACAAAATCCCAGGAGAGCGGTTTTAAAGCGCCTGCGATATAGATCCCTTTAAAATCCTCTGCCGCGATCCGGCTTCCATCCCAGGTCTCATACCAGCCCTTTTCCCTGAAGGCTTTCAGCACGGGATTGAAATCGAGCCGGAAGGTATAAGGATAGTTCACCGGCAATTTAGCTCCGTTGTCGGCGGGTTTCCCGGCATTCATCTGACCGAAGACGACGAGCGGCGATTCATGCTCATCGCCGATGAGGAGCCAGTGATCGGTGCCGGGTCTTGCTTCGTTATCCTTTTCGTTGATGCTGAACTTGAAAACCAGCAGCCGGGAATAGTTCTCGGTGGCGGTGCTCCGGTAATCCGAAGTAATATGACCGGGAGAAAGGACCCTGGCTTCATAATTTCCCTGCACCACGCGGTCGGGATAAACCGTAAATTCTGCCGACCTGTAAAGAGGGCGGTCGTTCTGTGAACAGGCTGCGATCAGTGTCATAAGGATCAGGCTTAGGGGGATATTTTTCATCATATAGTGATTTTATGGCTGTTTAAGCTGCTGTTTCTGCAACCCGGGCCCGTCAAAGGAAAAAATTCTCCAGGTCCCTGACGAAGAGTGCAAGACTGCTCAGTCTTCTGGGCAATCCGTTCATGAAATACTCGAAATCCATCAGGTTAACCACCTCGTTCAGTTTCTGCCGTTTTTTCGTATAATCGACACCGGCGAGGTGGTAGACTTCCCGCAGGTCCTCGGCGGGCGTTTCCAGGTCCTCCATGCTGTCGTTCTTCGGATTGAATCCGAGTTTCTTCTGGATGTAGGCAGGAGTCAGGCGGGGGCTCACCCGCTGAAGGTGGTGATATTCGGCAAGAAACCAGGCTTCCGTTTCCATGACTGCCAGGTGGATCCTGCTGTAGACATGATCGGTGGGGAGTTTGAAATTCAATCCGAAGCGCAGTTTTTTTATATCCTGACGGCTGAAATTCGGATAGACGTCCCTCAATCCGAGTATGGTGGTATAGCCGCTGCGTTTCAGGCTTTCCATCTGCGACATCATGTAGCCCTTCACGTTTGTTTCGCCCCCGCAGTCGTAGATCAGCACGAAGTACTGGGTCTGCCTCGATACATCGGCCGCGTGAACAACGGTAAAGGAGAGCCGCACGTTATGGCCGCCGGTGGCTTTGACTGTCTGGATCGCGATCTGCTTCCTGTCCATGATCTCTCCCAGCATGCGCCGCACGAGGATCTGCTCGGTGAGCCCCTCCACGAAGATGGCCATCCGTTTCATTCGTCATCCCCCGAGAAACCGGATTTGAAAAACTCACTGGCATAAAAATCGAAGTTATTCAGCCCGGTGAATTTAAACTCTTCAAAGATCTCTTTCGAATTTTCGTAGTTGAAGAGGGAGATCTTATTCCCGTCGCGCTGGATGATCGCCCAGTGTTTGATATCCACGGCGTTCATTATGAAGGAGTCGTTGGTTGACATGATCAGCTGCAGACCGGCTTTTTCGGCTTTTTCGACGAGCAGGTTGACCAGTTGCCGGGCCCTTGTGAAATCGAGCCCCTCGCCGATGTCGTCGATAATCATACATCCCTTCTCTCCTTTTGCAATATGGTAGTTCATGTGCACAAGCACGCTAAAAGCCCTGAACATCCCCTGGGACATGTCGTGCTGGCTGACCTGCTTCTCCAGCCCTGTTTCCGTGGTATAAACGGCATAACGGTCGCTGTCGGAGTTCCCGTAGCGTTCCGAATAGTGCATGATGCCGATATCCTCGATCTGGTAACCGATTGCCCTCATGTCACTTATAACGGTTTCCCTGAAAGCACTGATCGTTTCCATCGCCACGTAAAGCAAGGGTACGAGGGAGCTACGGGTAGTGCTGAGATCGACCTCTTTTTCATCAAAAACGGCCTTCATGGCATAGCTGTTCTTCCCCAGATCTCCGCTGAAATCGAAGCGCCGCAGGGAACTGGCCCAGGTGTGCATCTGTTCGATAAAGGGATGTTGCAGGCGGTCGCGTTTGGCATTGGCAGCCAGCCGGTCGAAGGGGATCTCGAAATCGAGGAAGATCTGACCCGGCGTGGCCATGTATTTGATCCTCCCCTTTCCTCCTTCCCCGCGCTCAAGGAGGAGTTCGTCGTTGAGGTGAAGGTTCTCGGAGCTGATCGTATGCCGGTCGTACTCCACCTGGTAGACCAGTTCATCGTTGCCATCCCTGAATACCACATGGTAGCGGCCATGAACGCCGGATGGTCCCCCTCGGCCACAGATCATGTTCACCAGGTCGGTGAGGGCATTCAGCGTACGGGTCTTGCCGCTGGAGTTCTTACCGACCATCAGGTTGATTTTCCCGAGGCTGACCTTATCGATCAGCCATTCGATCTTTTTGCCTTCGTTTTCCCTGAAGGTTAACTGGTGCAGGTACATGTTGTCCGTTTTTACTTGATCCTGCCCTAAAGGTACAAAATCAAAGCGTATAAGTGAAACCGGCCATCAGGCGGAAACGGAACGAGGGATACTGGTTATACAGGTAGTATCTCTGTGCCAGCATGTTGTTCACCCTGACCCAGAACGACAGCAGTCCGGTATAACGGTATTCTACTCCCAGGTTCAGGTCGACCGTTGCCGGCAGCTTGCCCGGAACGTTAAAGGAATCAAAGGCATCGTAATAGCGGGGACCGATCACAAAAAGACTGGCCTCGGTCAGAATTTTATCGCCCATGTTGTATTTGGCTTCCAGGCTGGCGTCGAAAGACGGTTTGAACCATGCATAATCCTCGCTGACGGTGACATAGTTGTAATAATTCCCTTTGAGCAGTATCGACAGGTCCTTTTTCGGATAGATGGCCAGTTCGGCATACACGTTGGCCAGCTGCACATCGTCGTACAGGACCGTAAACTGGTTGCGCAGATCCACGGTGCTGTCGAGCCTGAAAAAGTACATATCCTGGATAATCGAATAGCTGCCGCGGATGTTCCAGGCGACCTTGTCGGTAAAGCGCCCCTTCAATCCTCCGTAGGCCACCAGCTGGTAGTTGGTAGGCTGTGCATAGACCGTGGGATTGATATAGGGATTTTCCATGGCCATATTGCGGTAGGTATTGGTTTGCATGTAACCGTCGACACCGAAATAGGGTACCAGGACTTCCTTTACGATGTTAAACTGGAATTTGGCCCGGGGATAAAAATGCGGAACGAAGTCGCCGTTCCTGACACCCGAATAGGTATTGATCCCGGCAATAAAGCTCCACTCCGAAGAACTCATTGCAATCCATGGATTGATCTTTACCAGGACCACGTTTGTGGATACGGAATCCCATTCAGGCTGATGCCGGTAATACCTGACCCCGAGTTCGGCACCGATGGTCTGCTTCCTGAGTGCCTTGTCGAAACTCCCTTCCAGATAGGCACCGTGTTCCACCTGTTCCAGGTTGTGTGAGAAGATATAGTAAGCGAGATCGGCCCTGTAATTGAGGTGGAAGGAATCGGCATGGGCCGAATAGAGGGAAAGGCTCGCAAAGCCCGTATAATAGGGAGAAGTGAGTTCTTTCCTTGTCAGGGTGTCGGTGATAAGGGAATCCACGCCGTATTGAACGACGCTGTTGTAATTCCCTCCGATCCTGTATTCCAGGTTTGTGTTATTCATGTACCTCGCCCCGAAAAACTCCAGGTCGTTATCGCTGAATCCGGCCTCTTTCCGGGTTCCGTCGTCCATCCGCACCTTCCCGTTCATGGAATGATGGCGGAGCCGCAGCCCCATCGAACCGTCTTTCGAGCGCAACTGATTGATGGTGAGCTCAGCCAGCGGTGTGAGGTAATTGCCCACACCCAGGTTCAGTTCGCTTTTATACAGCTTCGGCAGGGGCATCTGCACCATCTTGGCGGGCTGGATCGGGTTGACCTTGAATTCGGTTTCGAAGCGTTTCGGGAAGACACGGTATTCAAATACCGGCTGGCGGTAATTCACCGTATCGCCCATGACGGGCAGAAGGTCGATCTTCTCGGCTCCCGACAGAGTGGGATCATAGGGTTTGATCACCACCACTTCCTCCTGCTGACCATAAAGCTGCATCCCTGCGAACAGGATCAGACTGCTGACCAGTAAATATTTCGAACGGTTTTTCATATCCGGGTAATTTCTTTAGTCTAAAAATCGTTGTTGTCACCTGCTGCACCTTCCGGGGCAATATCCGACTCGGCTTCCTTTGTCAGGGCGCTGCGCCGCTGGCGGGCTTCACGGATGATCCCGTCGTCGGGGACGGTATAGTAATCGATGATGCTCTGCAGGGTATGAATGGCCTGGAATTCGTCGTTCTTCGCGATATAGATGTCGGAAAGAAGCAGGAAGGCCTTACCCATCCAGTACTGGTGCGGGGTATTGCGATCGATGAAATCGACGATCTCCTTCTCGGCATCGTCCATACGGCCGTCGTTGAACATCAGTTCGGCCACCATATACTTGGCTTCGGCGCCCTCGGCACTGTTCACCTCCACAGCAATATTCCTGAAGCAGGTGTAGGCCTGACCGGGTTCATTCAGAGCGTTATACGACTTGGCCATATCGTACCAGGCCTCCCGCTGAACCTCCTCCTGCAGCTTGTCGAGGGTGAGGACCATTTTGGCGGCTTCGATCGTGTTCCTGAACTCGCCCAGGTTGTAATAGCAACGCATGAGCCCGATCCTGGCTTCGGAAAGATTACTTTTCACTTCGGCCACTTCGATCAGTTGCTGGTAGTTCTCAATAGCCTGGTTGTAGTATTTCTCCCTGAAATTGATGCGCGAAGCCGCCACCAGTGCCGGTTCGGTAAACATGCTGTGCGGCTGGGAGATAATGTATTCAAGGGATTTCATCGCCTCCTTGTTCCGGTTCAGTTTCAGGGAGCAGTCGGCTTTGTAGTAATGTGCATTCAGCAGGTATTTCCCTTCGGGGAAAGCCTCCAGGTACTTGTCGAGCGAGGCTACGGTTCCCTCGCAGTCGCCGCGGGTATAGCTGTTCTCGGCGGCAACGTACATCAGGGAATCCTGCTCGTTTCTGGAAATATCCCTGCCAAGGCTGCTGACAAAGGCGAAATAGGCATCGGTATTATTATTCCTGACGTAAATATTCTTGATGCTGGTGAGGGCATTGTCGGCCTCGGGGGTCGAGGGATAGTCCTTCACTACCCGCTGGTAATAGCCCAGGGCCCTGTTGTAATCGCCCGTATTGTAATAGATCAGCCCGAGCTGGTTGAGCGACTTGCTCACATAGCTTGAATTGGGGTAAGAGCTGATCACGCGCTCGTACATTGCCTTTGCCTGGTCGGGCTTGTTGAGGACCACATAGGTACGGCCCGTTTCGAACAGCGCATCATCGACGAAGCCCGAGTTGGGCTGCTGGGTAATGAGTTGCTGCAGGACTTCCACTTTCCGTTCGGGACGGTCGAGCAGGCCCAGCGTGAAGCCTTTCTGGAACATGGCATAGTCGACATCGGTGAGGTTCATTGCAATGGACTTATCGTAGAACTCAATTGCCTGCCAGTATTGTTTCTGGATAAAGCGGCAATCGCCCAGCCGGTTCCATGTATCGGCCAGGGTACGGGCCTTTGCATTCCGTTCCAGGCGGGTGTACTTATTGAACCAGCTTTCGGCAGTTACGTAATCGGCCTTATTGAAGCCGATATAGCCCAGGCTGTAATGGCAGAGCGGAAATTCCTCCTGCCGGTAGGCCAGGGGCTCCGCGAGGAACTGGTTGTAGAAGACCCGTGCGGCATCGTAATCATTTGAGCGATAGGCGGCTTCACCGAGCCAGTAATAGGTACGGGCACGGATCTCATCGTCGTACTGCCCGTATTTCAGAGAGCGCTCGAGGATGTCGACAGCCTCGGTGAAACGAAGGTTTTTGTAAAGCTCAAGCCCGCGGAAAAAGGCTACTTTCTGATAGGCAGCCTCGATGCGTGCGTCCTTGGTTTTGATCTTTTCGAGCGATTCCAGCGCCATGCTGTAGTTCCGGGTGCTGAGGTAGGCCATCACCAGGTAGTTGTACACCTCGTCGGCCCGGTCGGAGGCCGGATAGTACTTCAGGTACTGGTTAAAAGCAATCACGGCTTCGTTGAAGGGATTGTACGACAATTCGTAGGTCACCTTGGCGTAGTTGAACAGGGCGTCCTCCTGGATCTTCGGGTCGTACTCCATTTTCGAAGCCTGGGCGAAGGCGATACGTGCCTTGTTCTTGTCGCCCAGGTGGAGGTAACAGTCGGCCAGGTGGTACAGGGCGCTCTGGGCGATATCGGAGGAGCTGTAGCTGATCTTCTCAAACAGGTCGCGGGCCTCCTCATACGCCCCTCCCTTGTAATAGGCAAAGGCCAGCTGGTAGCGGTCGCGAAGGGTATAGCTTTTTGTATTATCGCGGTAGATATCGAGGTAAGGAATGGCCTCTTTATAGCGTTCGAGCTGGAAATACGACTCCCCGATAATCTTGGCCATCTCCCCCAGGCGACTTTCCGACACCGAATCCATCAGGGCCGGAGCGAAGTCTACCACCTCTCCGTATTTCTTCTGGATATAGAGGATCTGGGCAATGTAATACGGTGTGATGGACGAGAACATGGGATCGTCGCTGATGCGGCGGAAACCGTTCAGGGCCGTTTCGTAGTTCTCCTCGGTATAGTGGATATGCGAATAATAGTAGATCGCCGGAGCGTTGTAGGGAGAGTCAATATCGATGATCTCGTAGAAGTTCACCCGGGCGTTCTCATAATCCTTGCGCATGTAATATGAGT
>JBMOLL010000114.1:0-39834 GCA_049325415.1 Bacteroidota bacterium
CCTTTATTGTTTTATCAGCAAATCAAACAGATTTTATTCAAAGAGTCAGCAGAATTGAAAATTACGGGCATACCGGTTTAAAAATGAAAATCTCAGTAAGATTTTGGGGGTTGTGCAACAGTTACGTTTGTTAGCCAAAATGGACTACAATCACTTTCCGAAGAAACTGCATTCGAACATTTTACAGGTTTCTTAGTCACATCAAGACATTACACAGAAAATTTTACTACTGATGACATTCATGTAGGCTCTGGGGGAGATTGTGCAATAGACTCAATCTCGATATTGGTAAATGGTTGTTTGGTTAGTGAGCCTGAAGAGATTGAAGACTTAGTAAACACTAACGGCTATCTAGATGTAACCCTAGTTTTTTGTCAAGCAGAGAGATCAGAAGGATTTTCAACAGCAAAAATTGGTCAAATTGGATATGGAATCACTGATTTTCTTTCGGACCGACCTACTCTGCCTCAAAATGAAAATATTAAGCACAGAGTTTTAATTATTAACGAAATATTCTCTAGAAGTAGTAAGTTTAAAAAGGGGAATCCACAATGCTATATTTATTACTGTACTTCTGGAAGATGGACAGGTGACCAAGCTTTATCAGCCAGAAGAGACGCAGTTAAAAATGATATCTTGGAATTGAGTTTATTTCGAAAAGTTGAATTTGAATGTATTGATGCAGAACGTATTCAGTCTTTCTTCAGAGAATCAAAAAATGCAATATCGACTGAGGTAAATTTTCCTCAAAGAACTGTTTTGCCTGAACTTCCTGGTATAGAACAGGCTTTCATAGGCTTTTTAAGCTCATTGGAATATCTAAAATTAATTGAAAACTCCAACGAAGAAATAATAACATCAATTTTTTACGATAACGTAAGACACTGGCAAGAATGGAATCCTGTGAATTCAGAAATAAAATCTACCATTGAAAATGATGACCAAAAAATATATTTCCCACTTTTAAATAACGGTGTTACAATTATTGCTAAAAGAATCATTCCCACTGGAAATAGATTTGTTTTAGAGGATTATCAAATTGTAAATGGTTGTCAAACAAGCTTTGTTCTTCATGAAACAAGAGATAAATTAAATGAGAGAATTCTTATTCCTATAAGATTGGTTTCAACAGAAAATGCAGAAATTAAAAATTCTATTATTAAAGCCACTAATAGACAAACTGAAGTACCAGAAGAACAACTTTTTGCTCTCTCTGACTTTCCGAAAAAATTGGAAGCCTATTTTCCGACTTTTGATGGTCCTAAAAAGCTTTATTATGAGAGGAGATCCAGACAATATAGCTCTGATTCAGCAGTTGAAAAGATCAGAGTAATAAATATGACAATGCTTGTTAGAGCATATGCTTCATTTTTTCTTGGATATCCACATAGAACTACAAGAAATTATAAGGCTTTGCTAAAATCAATTGGCAGCGATATATTTGGGAAAGACCATTGTTTGGAAATGTACTATGTCTCTGCATACGCGAGTTTTAAACTGGAACAGCTATTCAGAAATGGATTCCTTGATGCAAGTTTAAAACCAGCCCGTTATCACTTTTTATACTTATTGAGATTACTTATTTATAGAGACAACCTTCCTAGACCTAATTCAAATGATATGAAAAGGCTTTGTGAAGACTTCATGAGTATACTATGGAACGAGGATCATACAAGAGAATTATTTTCAAGAGCTTCAGAAATTATTTTTGTTGCTTCCGATGGAAACCTTCACAGAGACTTTATTAGAACAGAACCTTTTACCGATTCAATAATGGGCTTATTATAAGATTTTCATATTCGAACAAAAGATTAAAGAATTCAGTTCAATATAAATTCTCAGATTATGTGCTTTACAGGTAAATTGATACCCCATCTTCATTTTGAGATAAAGTGCTTTTCAATAAGCGCTTTAATTGTTGGCTCAATTAACTTGTATTGAGCTTTCTTGGCTTCGGGAATTGAATCTTCGTCTAAAGACAAAAAGGCTATAACCTGGTACGGTACACCGAGAACATCTCCTATTGACTGTAAAACATCCAAGGTAGGATTTCGATTACCTGCCTCAATCTGGGAAATATAGGTTTGTGAAATACTGGATAATCGTGATAATTCTTTCTGGCTAATTTTTTTTTCCTTTCTTATTTGAGTTATAACTGTACCAATATTCATCTTACGAAGAATTAAAGTGTTTAAAGGCTATTTCAGCCAACCATACAACAATTCCTTTGATGGATAATTTAAATTTGGGATTCCTCTTCCCTGATATCTCATCTTTTATTACCTCAATGTAATAGTCAATTTCGCCCTTATGCTCTTTATAAAGCTTCTTATTTTCCTTAAGAACCGAGAGAAAACATATGATATTCGTGCTGTCTTTGATATCCATTTTTAAAAACATTAAACGCTAAATAAATAGTAGTAAAACAATTGTTTAATACGTTAAAGAAATGTTTTACACTCTTAATGTTTTCAACGAAATCATTGTATTTCAGCAAACGAAACAATAAAGGGATTTCGAGTATCGATTTATTCTGCCTGTATCTTTTTTTAGATTTTCGAACACTTTTTAAGTATCTGTATTGAAGCCTTTCAACAAGGTACTTTTTCAGCTCCTTTTCATGCTTTTTAATTAGAAATTGAATATACTCTGCTTCAATGAGGTAAGAATATAATTCAACATCTGAAGTTTGATATTTAATTGGAATAGGCGGGGCAATGGAAGCAATTAACTTATCATTTAAAACATAGTCAAGTATCTTTTCATCTATCTTTAATTTAGATTGGGAATCAGATTTCTTACTTACAAAATTCTTTATATCCTGTTTTGTAACGATATTATATAGATCATCAGAATTTTCTAAAAAATCCAAATTACAAAAAATCTTAATGAGATTCAGATTCGATTCTCCTTTTAAAAGAGTATCAAATTCTTTTCTCCTTGAGAAGATACCTCTTGACTTTTTATTATTACTAAAAATACCCATCAAAAATTTTTATACTTCACAAAGTTAAATACATATTTTTAACTATAATAATATTTTCAGGACTATTTATTAACAATAGTTAATATTTTTTAATATTTATCATAATTCATCTTTGCTTGAATTTCAGTCCAAAAAATATATAATTCAGATTGAATCAATCTCTTCCATAAATAGATACCGCTATTTATAAGAAGGTAAATTTTGGTACCTTTCATTTATAATTAATGAAGGTCTTAATGTTAATTAAAAGGTCCTATTGCAAACATCGAAAAAGAAACCAACCATGCCTCCGATCTGTAATTACTTATATATAAATATTTTACAAATATCACTTGCAGATTAATTAAAATATTTTGTAATGAAATGAGCCTTCAGGAATTATTTAAAAATTAGATTATAAACATATACCAACCTACAGGTCAAAATACTCAGTTAGTGTTTCTCTTTGTTTTTTAGGAGGGATATACTTTCATTCTCTGTACTAAAATAGGGTGAAATATTAACCTAGAAAATAGCAAATAGCCGGAGAGGACGCTTCCGGCTATTTGCAGTATTGTTACTCCGCATCATTTCATCACCAGCGGTGCCACATTTTTCCGGTTCACCATATTCCGGTGGTGGCCGTTGTAGTCCATCTTTTTCGTATGGCAGACCATGCAGTTGTCGTGGGTGCCGATGGTGCCGGCCAGGCCCTGGTACTGCAGGGGCTGCTGGTTATCGCGCTGCAGACCGTATTTGTTGCGGGCGCCGTAAACGGCATGCGTCGATCCGTGGCAGGAGATGCACATCACCCCGTGATCGTCGGTGCGGTTCCGGTACAGGTCGGCAAAGCCCTCAACCCAGCTGTTAAAGGCCGTGCCCGAATAGCCATCTTCCCGGATGGAAAAGCTGGTATGGCACGAACGGCAGTCGGGCTCCATCAGCCAGGGCTTCCGGGCCTTTACCTCAGCCTGGCTTTCCACGTAGAAGGGATCAAGGTTTGCCGACAGGCGGTCGGCTGCCGCGATCCCCTTCTGTCCGGCCAGCAGTCCGAGGGCATGATCCTCAAGGCGTCCGTGACAGCTGGTGCAGTTGATCCCCACCATGCTGTGCCGGCCCCTGAAGCAGTTGGTATTCCCTTCGGCCCGCGAGGGATGGCACATGTTGCAGGCTTCCTGATCCATCCCCGACAGGTAGTTGGCATGGAATCCATGCACCGCCGAGGAGAAGTTCAGCACACCGGCTTTCCCCGGAGCACCCACAGCCGGATCGGCATGGCACGACTGGCAAAGCGCCGGCTTCCCGGCTTCGGCATCGGCCAGCAGGGTGGTGCCGTTGTACTTGTCGTGCGCGCTAAGGATATTCACCGCCGTGAGGTCGGCCACACCCGATACATCGTTCCAGGCCCAGCCGCCTTCGTGGCAGTTGCGGCAGCCCATCTCGGTCGAGGTCGGGGCAATGGCCACGGTGCGGGCCAGGGTTTCCCCGGTATTTTTGTCGACCGCCGTAATGGTAAAGGCCGGATAGGGATTATACTGCCCGTCGTCGCCATAGGGCACCACGGGGATAAAATGCGCCGCGAAACGGTCGCCCATGGCATCCATGGTATCGTTCACCCGTTTGCCAGCCAGACCAGTTCCCTCGGGCAGGTCGACCCCGAAGATCTGCTGGTCGTATTTCCAGAACATGCTCTGGTTTTCGGGATGGGCATGAGCGGCTTCGACCTCGTACACGAGTTCCACGCCATCGGTGACGATCTGCGGCTTCGCTCCCCTTTTAAAGAGCTGGGCATTGAGCGTGTTGGCCGGTGGCAGGAAGGAGAAGTATTTCTCGTTATCGGAAATACAGTGCATCCCCAGGTCGTTCCAGACCAGCAATACGTATTCGTCTTTTTTCGGATTGAAGGGCGGGGTTTCTAACTTCAGGTCCTTCGGCTCCATGGGAGCGCTTACAGCCGTTACCTTCTTCTGCAGTTCTGTGTAAATATAAGCGGCAAGGGCGGCTTTCTCGGTTTCCGTGCCCATGAACGGCGGCATGTAGGTATTCACCTTGCCCAGCCCGGTGAGCATGGCCACCAGGCCGCGCTCTGTCAGCTTGTCGGTCCGCGAAAGGATCCCGTTATACCCGTCGATCGTGTGGCAGGCCATGCACTGCAGCCGGAAGAGCTCGCTGCCGGCCTCCAGTGTATTATCCCCCGTGAGCTCCTTTACCCGGGTCCATTTTGCGCTTGCCAGGAAACCCGCCTGGTTGACCGCTTCCACCTCTCCCGGCCTGACGCCGTTGGAGTACATATTATCGTACAGGACATAGGGCTTGCGGGCAATCTCCCGCATATATTCAAAACCGGCCATCCAGCCGAAGGCAATGGCGACCAGCAGGAAGGCAACCACCTTCTGCACCATGGAAGGCAGGCGGAAGATGGTGAGCAATCCCAGTCCGAACAGCAGGATGGAGAAGATGATCAGGATCCTGATAAAGATATTGGACTCGGGGTTGAAATGGAACAGGTTGCTGAAAGCTTCCGGGCTGATCACCATGCTGTAGTATATGCCTGTAGCTGCGAGCACCACCAGGGGGAAATACAGCCAGCGGGCGCAGTAGCGGAAGATTTCGTTCCGCAGGGCCGCATCCTTGCGGAAGGCGGCCGTGACGAGTCCGAACACCCCGGCAAAGGTGACAGCGATGGCGGTGCGGAAGATCAGCGAAGGCAGGAAACTGGGATTGAAGAAGCCATGCCAGAAATTTCCGGTCTCCAGCCATCTTCCGGGTGTCAGCATAAAGCCAAGTATGCCGTTGATGATGAACAGGCTCAGCCAGGCAAAGATGAAATAAAGCCAGCCCACGATCAGGTGGCTTTTCGCATCCATCTTATCGAAGCGGTTGTTATAGATGAGCAGGGCCACAATCTCCCCGATAAAAAAGACCCATTCGATGGCCCAGCCAAAAACGAAGTTATGAATGAGCGTGGAAGTGGCAGCCGGGTTAACGAGCCCGATGATAAACCAGATCCCGACACCGGAGACCCCTCCGAAGACCATGGTGAGGAGCAGGAAGAACCAGGTATGTGATCTGACATAGGCCAGCAGGGCCGGGTTTTTGGATTTTACGGCCCTGTGCTCTGTAAGAACAAGGAACAGACCGCCCCCGACAGCCAGGTGGGAGATCACCACATGCAGAATAGCTATGATTGCGATCAGCAATCCTCCTCCAACGGATGGAAGATACCAGACCGGATAATTCATGACTCTTGGCTTTTAGGTTTTGACATCAGCCGGATCATGTAATACAGGCTGAACAGCCCGATCACGAACACGACCAGGAACGCAATAAACGGGGAAAGCTGCCGGACGTTCTCCAGCTCAGCCGGATGGAACACCTTGTTCAAATAGGCCATTCGGGCCATATCCCTGACGATGATCATCAGGATCACCTGGATGCCGCCGAGGAACATCGACATTTTCAGCCGGCCGGTAAAGGCCGAATGCAGGATGGCCAGTGCACCCAGCCAGCCGAGCCCCATCACGATGGTGGCAAGGAGCGATCCCCCCATAAACACCTTCCATACCGCCTCCGGCATGGAGAGCCAGAACCAGGTACCGATGCCGAACTGGACCAGGGTGATCCATCCGAAGATCCGCAGGTTCCTTTTAATCTGTATCTTCTTATCCTCCTCATCCACGGACGAGAAGTGATAGAAAATCGCCCGGCCCAGGGCTCCTATCCCCAGGGCAGCCAGCAGGAAATGCAGGTACCTCGACCAGAGT
Source organism: Bacteroidota bacterium (assembly GCA_049325415.1). Lineage (GTDB taxonomy): Bacteria > Bacteroidota > Bacteroidia > Bacteroidales > JBMOLL01. Next base: position 6,730 of record JBMOLL010000114.1, read on the forward strand.
GTGGGCTCTCCCCAGTTAAGATTGTTCCCTCCGGGCCGGCTGAAGTAAACGTTCCAGCGGTCGGGGGTAAGAGACAGGGTGCTGTTGTTGACATACATGAAGGCGATGTAAAGCAGGATGAGCGTCGAAACGACCAGACCAGCAGCCGACCATCGCGGTGCCCTGTCGATATTCTTGGCATAAATGTAGGCCCCGTAATAGGCCAGGATCAGCACCGGAATGATGATGATCCAGGGCACAGCCAGGATCAGGGAACTGGAATAGAACAGGTGACCATACAGAACCTGCACGAAGAGCAGCGGCGGTACGCCAAAATTGATGGTCAGGGCAATGAGAGTGGGGATACTTGCCGAAGCCTTTTTCTCGAGCTTGCCCCTGAGCAGATCCCAGACGGTAAGCAAACTGCCGCCGAGGATGAAGTTCATCAGGATCATGTGGAGAAAAAAGGTGAGCAGAAGTAAGCCCTCGAACCAGATCCAATTCACAGGAATAGTATCCGGGAAAGGAAGCGTTGGAGAATTCATAGTTTTGGGCTTTAGTTAAGCCAATTTAAACTATTGCAGGGACTTTGTCAATTTATCCCTTTGTTTTTTGACCGGTATGAATGCGTGGCCCCGATGTAGTAATAGCCGGATAACATACCTGTATTCCGTCAACTGTTTTTTTGTTTGGATGAATATTTCCTTATTTTTACGCCTAATCAAGGCTTCACCAATGAAAAATAACCCTCGGAGAAACAGCATTTTTGTCGTAGCCGGAATTATTCTGGCAGCCGGCCTGCTGGAAGCAGCAGTATTTGGTCTGATCAACGATCAGGGAATTTCAGTGTCGGATTCCCTGCTCTTCAGGGTGCCTGTGGCAGAAAATCTTACAAGGTTCATCCTGGCATTGTTTATCATCGTTACAGCAATACTGATACACCGTGCCGAAAAGAAAAGAGCATCTTCACTTCAGGCGGATAAAGGGAAGAAGGTAAAGGAGGAAGAAAGCGTTCTGATCATGCAGAAGCTGATCGCCGATCTCCGCATACCCATGAACTCGATCAACGGGTTCACTGAACTTCTGAAACAGCCCCAGGAAGATAAACTGATCGCCAAATCGTACCTCCACAATATCAGTACCTCTTCCAGGTTTGCCGTGGAGATGATCGACATGCTGGAGGATATTTACAGGATCAGCACAAAGACCATGGAGTTTAACCAGGATCGTTTTGATCTGAACCACGTGATGGACGAACTGGCATCTTTCATGGAAGAGAAGAAAAACGAGATGGGCGGTACCTTTGTTGAACTGAAGGTGCTGAAGGGGATCCGCGGTTCCTTCCACATTCTGGCCGACCGCAAGCGGATCGAGCTGATCCTTTCGAGCCTGATTGAAAACTCCCTGAAATATACCCGGCGCGGAGCCGTAAGTTTTGGTTATGAGTTCACCGGAAAAACCATGCTGCGTTTCTTTGTCAGGGATACCGGCAGGGCGCCGTCCCAGGAGCGGATGAACTATATTCTGGCCGCCTCGGGTTCCGATTTCAGTATTTCCGATTTTCCCTTCGACACCTTTGCCCTGAAACTGGTGTATGCCGACCGTGTAACCCGGCTCATGGGCGGTACCTTCCAGGCCACCTCGCATGGCAGTGAAGAAACCGAGTACCGGCTGTCGCTTCCCTATATTACCGATGAAAAGGATCTTCAGCCCGAACGCCTGAGCGTCCAGGAGATCCGCCCGACACCTGAACCGGAAGTACAGCCGGCGGAGGAAGAACATCCCGTATTCGAAAACAGCCGGATCCTTGTTGCCGAAGACAACGCCTCCAATTTCATCCTGCTGCAGGAACTGCTTTATGCCTACAAAACGGAGCTCGTATGGGCAAAAAACGGGGAAGAGGCCGTTGAGCTTGTCCGTGAAGACAAGGACAGGTTCGACCTGGTGCTGATGGATATCCTGATGCCGAAGATGGATGGCTATGAAGCTGCCAGACTGATCAAGGAGCTCAACCCCGGGCTTCCCATTGTGGCGCAAACAGCCTACTCGATTGAGAATGTGAGGGACAAAAGCGTGCTTCAGAATTTTGATGCCTACCTGATCAAACCCATCTGGACGGTGAACCTGCGGGATGTGGTGACCCGTTTCCTGAAAAAATAAGACTCAGACATCTACTTCCGGCCTGTCGTTCCTGAAAATGCTGGCATCCGAAATGACCTTCATCTTTTTAAATCCGTTTATGAAGAGATAGATGAGGTAAGGCAGGAAAAGCAGCAGTAGCAGGGGGATCTGCGACATGAGGATAAAATCGTACACCCCATGTAAAAGGATGGGAACGAGCAGCGCGTAACGCAGGTAGGTTCTGCGCAGTTCGGGATACATGTGGGCGATCCCGAAGAAATACCCCATCCGAACGCCAAACAGGGCATGGGCGGGAACGGCGGTCAGGGCCCGGGTGAGCGCTACGTTCAGTCCGCCCTCCGACACGTAGAGCACATTCTCCACCGCGGCGAAGCCCAGAGAAACAAAGACCGCATATACTATCCCATCGAATTTTTCATTGAATTCCGGACTCCTCCAGATGAGCAGGTAAAGAGCCAGGAATTTGAAGATCTCCTCTGTGAAACCGGCTACCACAAAAGCGGTATAAGCCGCCCCGGTAACTGTTTCGGGCGCCGGGTTAAGGGAGGTCAGGAAACGTTCGGCAAACACAACCGGGAGCACGATGAGTGCACCTGCAACCAGGGCCTTGATCAGCATTCCAAGCGGTTCCTTCTCATACTTGTCCCTGAACCAGATATAAAAAAGAATGATGAATACCGGGGCGAGGGCCAACAGAAGGATTGTCATTTTTACCAGAGGGGATTAAAAACCCCGTTTGCGGGGGCAAAGGGATAAGCCGTACTGCGGTTGTTAACAACCACTGCAGCGCCGATGGTAACATTCCTTCCCAGGCGGTAGCTGGCGCCCAGGGTATAGGAATCAGAACCGAACGATACCATCGGTCCCGGATTCTTAAGATCGGGGCCAACGATTTGTTTGATCCCTGCGCCATAGACCGTTAGCCGGTCGTCGAGCCTGTATGAGGCTGCGGCATACAGGGAAAGACTGGTCATTGGCTGTGGGTTCCCGAGGGAGATATCCCCGCTTCCGCCAATGGGATAGGAAAGGGTGGTCAGAACACCGGCATGCACCGAAAAGCGCTGCGACACCGGATATGTTAAACCGGGAGCGGCATAGAGCATTGAAGCCGAGCCAAAGCCGGGCGACCAGAGGAAGGACGATCCGGCGCTGAACCCGAAAACAGGGGCTTTTACACGGGGAACTTCGTTGCCGCTTATCAGGGAATCAGGAAGCGGCTGACGAAATGCACCATCCTGCCCGTACAGCGTGCAGGCAGCAAAAACCAGTAGCACTATGCCTGATAACTTTTTCATGGCCCTTCAGCTTATGAAGGATAAAATTAACAACAAATATTCAGAATCCTCAGGAATATCCCTGTTTATTGGCCATAGTAGGCATTTTTTCCATGCTTGCGCAGAAAATGCTTGTCGAGCAGGAACTGATCCATCGACCGCCGGTTTCCGAGCATTTCCGTCCGGAAAGCCATTTTGCAGATCTCTTCCAGAACGACCGAATGATAAACAGCTTCCTCGGCATCCTTTCCCCAGGTAAACGGACCGTGTCCGTGAACCAGCACCCCGGGCATGGTTACATAGTCCCTTTCCCTGAAGGCGGCAACGATGGCTTCCCCTGTGGCCACTTCATAATCTCCCCGGATATCTTCCGGAGTGAGCGGATTGGTGCAGGGGATTTTCCCATAGAAATAATCGGCATGGGTGGTTCCGTATGCGGGCATATTCCTACCTGCCTGGGCCCAGGACGTAGCCCATTCGGAATGGGTGTGCACCACGGCACCGATTTTATCGAAATTGCGATAAAGTACCAGGTGGGTTGGTGTATCGGAGGACGGTTTCAGTTTCCCTTCAACAATTTTTCCGTCCCTGTCGAGGACCACCATATCGCCGGCTTTCATCTGTTCATACTTCACCCCGGAGGGCTTGATGACGATGTAGCCGGTCTCCGGATCCTTCATACTTACATTGCCCCAGGTAAGGATGACCAGTTTGTGCTTTACCAGATCAAGGTTGGCCTTTAAGACTCTTTCTTTCAGAAGTTCCAGCATAGTTCCGTACTTAAAATTTTCCCGAATTTAAGCATTCTGTTTCTATTTCCGGCAGGATGAGACTGCCGCAGTTTACAATTCAATCGATTTTTTTTGCGATCCGATCGATACTGAAAACAACCGACGGTCTTTTATAATGATTGATAAGTAATTGTCCTGCTTTTTGAACGAATTGTTGAGAAGCGGCTGAATTATATCCCCGGATATTTCTTGAACTACCCGAATAGTTTTATATTTTTGGGTTCACCAACTTCTAAATGACACTTATGGATACACATTTTTCTCTGGGCTTTGTGGATATCCTGATCATGGTTATCTACATCCTGTTTGTAATCGGGATCGGCTGGGCGCTGAAACGGTACATGAAGTCGGCCTCTGCCTTTCTGGAAGCAGGTCGTTCCCTGCCGGCCTGGGTCACCGGTCTGGCCTTCATTTCAGCCAACCTCGGTGCACTCGAAGTTATTGGCATGGCAGCTTCAGGGGCCAAATATGGCATGGCCACGGTTCATTTTTACTGGATCGGCGCCATTCCGGCCATGATCTTCCTGGCAATTTTCATGATGCCCTTCTATTACGGTTCCAAGGCAAGGTCGGTACCCGAATACCTGAAACTCCGCTTCGATGAGAAGACCCGGGGTTTCAACGCCTTCTCCTTTGCGATCATGACCATTTTTGCCTCCGGTATCTCCATGTATGCCCTCGCGCTGCTGATGGAAATCCTGTTCGGTCTGAACTTCCATTTAGGCCTGCTTTTATCGGCCGTAATCGTACTGGCGTACACCTATCTTGGCGGACTGAGTTCGGCTATTTACAATGAAGTGCTGCAGTTCTTCCTGATCGTGATCGGATTCCTGCCCCTGGTGATCATCGGAATGATCCATATCGGCGGCTGGGAAGGCATGGTGGCCAAACTCGATCTTAACCCGGCCACGGCAGGGCTGAATCATTCCTGGTCGAATATCTCAGGCCAGCACCCGATGGGTGGCGTTTACGGTATTGTCCTGGGCCTTGGCTTCGTCCTCTCCTTCGGCTACTGGTGTACCAACTTCCTGGTTGTACAGCGGGCTATGGCTGCCGGCTCGATGTCGGCTGCCAGAAAAACCCCGCTGATCGGTGCCATTCCCAAAATGTTCATCCCCTTCCTCGTTATCGTACCCGGTATGATTGCCATCGCCCTGCTCAATGCCGGCGACGAGCAGTTCAACCTGCCGCTCAAAGGCAATGGTTATGATTATGATATGGTGATCCCCATGTTGCTGAAGCGTTACCTGCCGACCGGTGTGCTCGGGCTCGGTATTACCGCGCTGATGGCTTCCTTTATGAGCGGGATGGCCGGAAACGTAACAGCCTTCAATACGGTATTCACCTATGATATTTACCAGAGCTATATCAAGCCCGGACAGTCGGACAAGCATTACCTCAGGGTCGGTCAGCTGACCACCATCTTCGGAGTCCTGGTGAGCATCCTGGCCGCTTATGTGGCACGGCTGTTCAATAATGTCATGGACTTCCTCCAGCTGGTATTTGCCTTTATCAACGCCCCGCTTTTTGCAGCCTTCCTGATGGGTATGTTCACCAAACGGACCAACGGGCATGGTGCTTTCTGGGGCCTGCTGACCGGTACTTTCTCAGCCGCTGTGGTACATGGTTTTACCCGGCCTCTGGGAGCCACAAGCCTGGTTAAAGGAGGATGGACCGGGACCGTGCTTCATGAGTTCCCGAGCGAAATGGCACAGAATTTCTGGATCGCGATCATCGCCTTTTCCGTGGCCCTGTTTGCCACCATTCTCATTTCCATGCTCACAAAAAGGAACAAAAGCGACGATGAGCTTAAGGGACTGGTGTATCAGCTTACACCGAAGACCGTCGACGACAGCAAACACTGGTACCAGCGTCCTACTTTCCTGGCCTGGGTCGTGGGGATCATTGCCATCGTGCTCAGCGTAATTTTCTGGTAAGAAACTTAAATAAGTACAATTATGGGTTTAGATATTAAAATACCAATCGGACTGATGTTCTCCATTTTCGGGATCATCCTGACGATCTTTGGCGTTTTTACCAATGGTGATGATGCCATGTATGTCAAATCACTGAGCCACAACATCAACCTGTGGTCGGGCATTTTTATGCTGATCTTTGGCGCTGTGATGTTGCTTTTTTCCGACCTTTTGAAGAAAAACAAAAAGACAGCGGAGGAATAAAACTCAGGCTCTGTCGAAGAAGAGGCCACCCGGATCAGGCATCCGCGGTGGTCTTTTTCTTTCTGCCCGCCATGATTACGGTGATGGCTCCTGCAAGCGCGGTAAAAGCACCGGCAATACCCAGGATGCTGAACGATTCGGGGCTGATCCATGAAACATCCATCGAGCTCAGGACCGACATGGAGATAAAGGTGATCACGGGATTCAGGGTAATGATCACACTGACCTTATTCGCTTCCGTGTATTTTATGGCCAAAGCCAGGGAACCATAGGCAAGTACGGTATTCAGCCCAAGGTAAAAGAGCAGCAGGTAGTTGCCTCCGGTAAGGTGGGCCATTTCAGCCGGATGGGCCAGAGGGAGGAGCAACAGGGCATTGAAGGCGTAGATAAAGATATTTAACTGGTTTGTGCTGTAACGGGTAACCAGTTTCTTCTGAAGGGTGGCAAAGACCGACCAGGCAAATCCGCCACCGAGGATCAGCAGGATCCCTTTCGTAAAGCCTTCCTGGGAGCCGTTAATACCCGTTAACTGTTCCGAGTAAAAAAGACCGAAGCCGGTAAGCACCATCGCAAATCCCAGGAAATGCTTCCAGTTGACGGATTCCCGGAAAATAATAATGCCCGAGAGGGCAAAACCTACCGGACCGATCTGGATAAAGACCTGGGCAATGGAAGGCGAGGTAAATTTAACCCCGGAGATGAAACCTGTATAGTTTAGACCGAGCAAAAGCGCAGCAATGAGCAGCAAAAGCGGCGGCCGAAGAAAGATCCTCAGATCGGACCGCCGGAAGATCAGGGTCCAGGTGAGGAGGATGAGGAAGGCTGTGGTAAAACGAAACCAGACCACCTGTACCGGATCCAGTCCGGTGACCGCCACTTTAAGCGCAATCGCCAGAAAACCCCACAGAGATGCCGTGAAAGCGGCATACATCAAGCCTTTCCCATTATTATTTCCCATCGCTACGATTTATTGATGATCCGTCATCCGGGCCACCGGAATGAACCCAGGTCAGAATAACAATGCAAGTGAGTAATGGTTTATTCCCTCTGCCCTTAAAACGGGAAGAAGTTCAAAAAACCGTCTTACCTCCGGATCTCCATTTCATCAAGCAGGTACCCGGCACCCGCAAACTTGTCGATGATAAACAATACATAGCGGATATCGACGGAGATATTCCGGCAGATCTGCGGATCATACATGATATCACTCATCGTGCCTTCCCAGTTCCGGTCGAAATTGATCCCGATCAGTTCGCCGTCGGCATTCATCACCGGGCTCCCCGAATTTCCGCCGGAGGTATGGTTCGAAGCGACGAAACAAACAGGCATGACCGTACCCATCCCGTATTCGCCAAAATCGCCCTCTTCATAGAGTTTCTTCAGTTTGTCGGGGATCAGGTAGTCCTTTTTGCCTTCCATGCTTTTGCTGATGATCCCGCCAAGCGTCGTAAAGTATTCGTATTCCACTGCATCGGCTGGCTGATAGCCTTCAGCCGAGCCGAAGGTCACCCGCATGGTAAAATTGGCATCCGGATAAAAGACCTGGTCGTCATGCATCTTCATCAGTCCTTCTACATACCTTCTGTAAAGTGGCGCAAGGCTCTTATTCAACACATTGTAACGGGTATATAGCCCGGCCAGGTATACAGTTCTGAACTCCTGCATAACCATGGCTATCGGATCCTTCCCGCAGAGCTTCACGGCTTTTTCCGGGCTCTTTTCATACAGGTCGATCAGGGTAGAAAAGGTTTTGGGTGAGGTGAAGCGTGAGCGCTTGAAAACCTTTTCAGTGATGTCGGCGAATTCCTTCTCTGTTCCTTCGTTGATATCCATGAAAAAGTCGGGATAGTATTCCTCAGAAATATCATCATAATAATATTTCATCAGCGCACAGAAAGTCTCTTTCTCAATCGGCAGGTAAAAATCCCTGTAGAACTTCTCCCCTGCTTCCCTAAGCTCTGCAGCCGGTTTGCCTCCCTCCATCGCTTTGGCGATCCCGTCGGCAAAAGCAGGCAGTTCGGGAGCCATCACCACTTCTCCCAGGTAATCCATTACCAGTTGGAGACCGGCCAGTTCGCCGTAAATATCCTTCATGGCAGGAATAACATTTCCATAGGCTTCCTCCCGCTCCGGGTACTCCGAAGCCCAGGCCATAAAGGCTTTTTCCCCCTCCTCTTTCATGGCAACCGCCCTGTTCCTGTCGAGGCCAAGGATCACGCCCTGCCATTTTTTCCAGGAATTGCTGATCCCACGGTATTTGGATGCGTACTGGATCCTGACCGTGTCGGACTTCATCATATACGACGACATAATGTCGAGACGTTTGGTCCTGACCTTTACCTTTTGCGGCAGGCTGATCTCCAGCATATTCCTCACCGCATCGGAAATAAGGAACTGCTGGGTGCTGCCCGGATAGCCCATGACCATGGTAAATTCGCCCTCGTTGATTCCCTTTATGGAAAGCGGGAGGAACTTTTTGGGCCGGTAGGGCTGGTTATCCGGACTGTAGTCGGCAGGCTTGTTGCCGGCATCGGCGTATATGCGGAAAATGCTGAAATCGCCGGTATGTCTTGGCCAGATCCAGTTGTCGTTATCTTCCCCAAAGTTTCCGATACTGCTGGGCGGTGCTCCCACCAGACGGATATCCCGGTAATCCTCGTACACAAACATCAGGTAGCTGCTGCCGTAATACAGAGCTTCGATATCCACGGAATAGCCGTTGGCCGACCTCGTTTTTTCGGTAAGTCCGGCGATGTTGGCCTGGACCACCCTGGCCCTCTCCCCTTCGTCTTTGATATCTTCTGTTCCATTCAGAACCCTGTCGGTCACATCCTCAATATAACGGAGAAAGGTAACGGTCATTCCCGGATTGGGCAGTTCTTCCTCCATGGAGAAGGCCCAGAATCCGTTTGTCAGGTAGTCGTGATCGACGGTGCTGTGTTTTTGTATGGCATCGTAACCGCAATGGTGGTTGGTGAGGACCAGTCCCTTTTCCGACACAACTTCGCCGGTGCAGCCGTAATCAAAGATCACAACGGCATCTTTCAGACAATCCTGGTTAATACTGTAAATATCTTCCTTTGAGAGATTCAGGCCTTCTGCAGTCATCTGTCCGTAACGGTCAAGGAGCATGGGAACCCACATTCCTTCGTGGGCAGAAAGGAGCAGCGGCTGAAACAGAAGGAGCAAAGTCAGATTAAGGTTTAAAAAGCGCTTTACTGTTTGTTTCAGGGCATTGTTTTTTACTGAAGTCATTCCTGTGTTTTTGAAGCTAATAAATCTTTTAATTCGAGGTAGAGGTGATGAACGGGAAGGCCCATGACGTTGAAATAGGATCCTTCGATCCTCTCAACGCCCACATAACCGATCCATTCCTGGATACCGTAGGCTCCCGCCTTATCGAAAGGTTTGTATTTTTCCACGTAATACCTGATCTCTTCACCGGTCAGTTCACAGAAGGTCACATCGGTGGAAGCGCAGAACACCCGCTTTTCAGCAGCGGTACGGATACAGACCCCGGTATAGACCTGGTGGGTCTTCCCCGAAATGGTATTCAGCATCCGGATGGCATCGGAAGGCTTTTCCGGCTTATGCAGGACCTCATTGCCACACCAGACGATGGTATCGGCTGTGATCAGGATATCCCTCTCACCCAGGTTTCCCGGGTAGGCATCGGATTTCTGACCTGCCAGGTAGATCGCAATATCCTGTCCCTGCAGGGAAGCGGGATACTTTTCCTTCACATGATAGTGAACCAGTTCAAACCGGATGCCGGTATCCTTAAGCAACTGTGCTCTCCGGGGCGATCGGGAGCCCAGGATGATCCTGTAGTTTTTCAGTTCATTGATCAGCATCTGTCAGACTCCGCTTTTAAGTATGATCGCCACTACAACGGTATACAGTATTCCGGCCAGCATGATCAGCTTGGTTGTTACGCTGGCCCGGTGATAATCCTTTTGTTCACGGGCCAGAAGAACCATGGTGACCAGGACCAGCATGGGCACGATCAGGGTAAGTGAGATATAAACCAGTGAAACCATGTCAATCCCGCTTTCGCTAAAGAGCAGATATTTTGCCAGGACAAAAACGATGGCCCCCACGGTACCAAGGATCAGGAATACGATCACTCCCCTGGTGATGTTTGCTCCCAGAACTATGGGCAGGGTTTTCATTCCATAGGCCTTGTCGCCCTTGAAATCCTCCAGGTCCTTGATGATCTCCCGGATAAGCGTGGTGATGAAGGCAAAAAAACTGAAGCCGGCCACCCAGGCAAACATGTAGTTGAAATTGCTGTTGGCCAGGAGCATCACATGTCCGTAAGCTTTGTTCAGCAGGGGGATCTCAAACAGAACGACCATGAGGGGTACCAGTCCGGTGAGGAAGGCTACGGAAAGGTTCCCCACCAGGAACTGCCGCTTGTAATCGGTGGAATAGAACCACAATAGCCCGGTGGCAACAAGGAAAATAATGCTGAGGCTCCTGACATGGATGTAGAAACTCAGGTAGATCCCGATGCCCACTCCAAGAATATTCAACAGGGTATGGAGCAAAATGGCTGTTCTCCGGGTCACGGATACCCCGACCACTACCCTGTCAGGCCGGTTGATCCAGTCGGTCTGTGTATCGAAATAATCGTTGATAATATATCCGCCGGCTGCAATCAGAACGGTGGCCAGGCTCAGGAGCATAAAATGAAAGTGATCGAACTGGAGGGTGAAACCGGCCGACGGAAGCAGGGGCTCAAGGATCAGGTAACGCATGGCCATCTGGGTGAGTATTATTATCACCAGGTTCGGGAACCTGACCAGCTTCATGATATCAAGCAGTTTTCTGATCATAGACTTATCTTACCATACAAATGAATCGCCGTCCATCCACTTCCCGTGCAGTCGCAGCACCTGTTCGATGATGTCGCGGGCACAGCCGTCTCCTCCCGGAAGATGCGAAACATAAGCCGAAACCGATTTGATCTCCTCCACTGCATCGGAGGGACAGCAGGCAACTCCGGCTTTCTGCATCACTTCGTAGTCGGGCAGGTCATCGCCCATATACAGCACTTCTCCGGGGCTGAAACCGTATTTAGCGATGAAATCTTCAAAATCTGCCACTTTATAGGATGAGCCCAGGTAGATGTCGCTTATCCCGAGGTTCCTGAAGCGGATGGCCACCGACTCCGATTTCCCGCCGGTAATGATCGCTACGGGATAGCCTCTGCGGCTCGCGTACTGAAGGGCATAGCCATCCTTGGTATTCATGGTCCGTAACAGTTCACCGTCGGGATGGAGATATACTCTCGGGCTGGCCAAAACGCCATCCACATCAAAGGCAAACGCCCTGATCTTTACCAGGTCTTCCTTGAAATTACTCATTCCGTATCCTTCTTCCTGTTAAGGCGGGCTTTAATATCCGCGATATTCTGACTTATAAAAATATACAAATTCTTCCAATCGGGGTAAGTCTCCAGCAAAAGTTGCTGTCTTTCCATCGTCCCCTGGTCGCCTCGCGCAGCCGGACCGGTCTGGGCCTGTTCAGGGCTCATTTCCTCCAGTTTCCGGAAGGTCTCTTTCAGCAGGGGATCCAGAAGTTTCCTGTCGAGGCCTTCGGCATCGAGCAACTGTTTCCCGATGGTCACCATGTGATTGGTAAAGTTGGAGGCAAAGACAGCGGCCAGGTGGATCCTTGCACGGGTTGCTGTATCGGCTTCTATCACAGATTCCGATAAGGTTTCCGCAACACTGCGGATCACCTTTCCGGCCACGGGATCGGAATATTCGATCAGCAAAGGGATTTCACGGAAATCGGTTTCCCGGCCGGCAGTAAAGGTCTGCAAGGGGTAGAAAACACCGAAATGATCAACAAAACCTTTGAATACCTCCATACCCACTGATCCTGCTGTATGCACTACTGTTGCACCGGAGCCTTTCAGTTTCTCGATAAGCTCTGGTATCCTGTCGTCGGGAACTGCCAGGATGTAAAGATCAGCGCCGGAAGGCAGATCATCCTTTGCAGAGTATGCCTGTCCACCTGTCTCGGTAACAACCTTTATTGCTGAAGTACCGTTGCGAGAGCTGACGCCCATAATAGTAAATCCCCTGGAAGCTAGTTCCCTGGCAAGCCGGCTTGCTACCCGACCGGCGCCGGCAATAAATATCCGTGGTCTGTATCTGTTCTCCACATGCCAAAAATAGCGGAAAGATGCGATCTTCACAAGACCGGAGAAGTATTCCCGGCCGGAGAATAAAAAAACCGGGATCATTTCCTTGTTGCCATGATCCCGGCTGAATTCAAAGTATTGGTTCTCCTGGATCACATATAGCGGAACAACCCGAGATCCTTGGTTTCCGAACCCAGGATATAGGCAGATTTTTCCGCATTCTGTGCTTTCGCAATCTTAATGAAGATTTCGGCGTCGGAAGCAAATTCTTCCGCGCGGGTAGTATCGGCCAGCAGGAGATAGCCCATGATGATATTCCCGGCCATCTCGACCATCCTGCGGGCGTGGAAATCAAGGAATTCACCGTCGCCGGCTGCCTGCACGAAATTCACGGCATTTTCATATTCGGCTGTCATAGTGATCAGGATCTTCCTCAGGTATTCGTATTCGGGAAGGACCTTGTTCTCCTCGAATTCCCTGATCCGGGCCAGGTAGCCGCCTGTGCCCACACCTCTTATCGCTGCCACAACCTGGAGCTGGGAGGTTCCTTCATAGATGGTTGTGATACGGGCATCGCGGTAGATCCGTTCGATCGGGAAATCCTTCATAAAGCCGGCACCGCCATGGATCTGAAGACTGTCGTAGGCAACCTGGTTGCAATATTCACTGGAAACCAGTTTAAGCAGCGGGGTGAAGATATCGGCCAGCTTCTGGTATTTCTTCATTTCGTCGCGCTCCTCCGGCTCCAGTTTCCTGGTTTCGGTGGTAAACTGGTAATTCTTGTAGATATCCACATAACGCGCCGTTTCATAAAGAAGGGTTCGGATGGCACGTGTACGTGTCTTCATGGTGGTGAGCATTTCATATACCGCCGGGAACTGGATAATGGTCTTACCGAACTGTACCCTTTCATTGGCATATTTCAGTGCTTCACGATAGGCTGCCTCTGCCAGTCCGACCGACTGGGCTCCGATACCAAGGCGGGCGGAGTTCATCAGCGACATCACATACTTGATAAGACCCATTTTCCGGTCGCCAACCAGCCTTGCGGGTGCATTGGTAAATACCAGTTCGCAGGTAGGTGAACCCTTGATCCCCAGTTTGTTTTCGATCCTTCTGACCTTCACGTTTTTATCGCTCTTGTCGTAAAGGAACAGGGAAAGACCCCTTGCATCCAGCGTACCTTCCTCCGAACGGGCCAGTACTAGACTGACATCGGCGTCACCATTGGTGATGAAGCGCTTCACCCCGTTCAGATAGTAAACGTCTTTCTGAGGATCGTAGCTGGCAGAGATGGAACTCTTGAGCTGAACCGACTGAAGATCGGAACCGGCATCGGGTTCGGTCAGTACCATGGCTGCGGTAGCCCCCTTGTGAAACCTCGGAAGGAACTCCTTCTTCAGTTCTTCGGAAGCAAATTCGTGAATGGTCTCGGCGCAGTCCTGCAGCCCCCAGATATTGGCAAAGCCGGCATCGGCTCTGGACACGATCTCTGCGGCCATTACATAGGGAACAATGGGGAAATTCAGCCCGTCGTACTCACGCGGCAGCGACATTCCCACCAGTCCTGCTTCGGTCAGCACTTCATGATTCTGCTGTGTACCCGCAGCGTAGACCACATGATTGTCCACAAGATGCGGACCTTCCTTATCCACGGCTTCGGCATTGGGGGCGATCACCTCGCCACTGATCTCGCCGATAATTTCCAGCACCCTGTCGTAACTGTCGAGTGCATCTTCATAGTCGAGGGGAGCAAAATCGTACTTCTTCGACTCTTCATAGTTATTTTCCTTCAGCGCCACGATCTTCTTCATCAGGGGATGAGAAAGGTGGAACTTCAGGTCTTTATTGTCATTATAGAAATTTTCCATGATTTCTCTTTTTTGCCTGGTTTACTTCGAGTTCTTTTTATAATACCTGATCATTTTGGGTACCACTTCCATGAAGTCGCCCGTAATCACGTAATCGGCGATCTGGTTGATCGGCGCGTTCGGATCGGTATTGATCGAAATGATCATCGACGATTCCATCATACCGGCCCTGTGCTGGATCTGACCCGAAATCCCGCAGGCAATATAGAGTTTTGGACGAACGGTTACCCCGGTCTGCCCGATCTGCCTGTCGTGTTCGATGTAACCGGCATCGACGGCAGCACGCGTACCGCCCACTTCCCCGCCGAGCACCCCGGCCAGTTCGTACAGCAGCCCGAAATTCTCGCGGGAGCCCACTCCGTAGCCTCCGGCAACAATGATCTGTGCTCCCTTGATATTCGATTTCTTTTTCTCCACATGCCGTTCGATGATCTCGACCACGAAATCCTCTTTGGCCAGTAATTTGGAGGTATCCCAGGTTTTCACCTTTCCTTTGACCGGACTTTTCAGGGCTTCCTTTTTCATCACCCCTTCCCTTACCGTAGCCATCTGAGGACGGGTATCGGGATTGATGATGGTGGCCACGATATTTCCTCCGAAGGCGGGCCTGATCTGGTACAGGAGGTTGGTATAGGTGGTATCGGTTTTCTTTTCGTAATGCTCACCGATCTCCAGGCTGGTACAGTCGGCTGTAAGTCCGCACTTCAGGGCCGAAGCGATACGGGGCGCCAGATCCCTGCCCACCGGTGTGGCACCGAAAAGTACGACCTGCGGTTTCTCCTCATGAAAAACGGCTGTGATAATCTTTGTATGAGGAAGGGTCTGGTAAAACTCGAGCCGGCTGTCTTCGGCAAAATGCGCCGTTTTAACCCCGTAGCTGAAAAGCTCCTGTTCGGCTCCCTTGAGATTACTTCCGATCACAACCGCTTCCAGGTCAACACCCAGCTGCTCGGAGAGGCCGCGGCCCTTGGTCAGCAGTTCGAGACTGACATCAGCGATTTTACCTTCACTGATCTCACAATAGACAAATATGTTGTTCACTTTGATTTAATTTTGGTTCGACGATGAGTTATCCGATAGTGTGGTTTCCGATCAGTTCGATCATCAGATCCTCCACATCGCGGTCTGATGCACTAAGTTTTCTGGCTTCCTTGGCCTTGAAAACAACGTTCTCGATCTTTTTCACCTTGGTGGGTGATCCGGAGAGCCCGAGAGCTTCCTCATCGGCTTTGATATCATCCACACTCCACTCATCGATCTTAAGATAGGGTCTGTCCTGGAAAAGGCGGATATAATCCTCGGTTGCTTCCTGCAACTCGGTGAGAGTCCGTGCATGCTTGAATTTCATTACTTTTTTTGCGATCCTGGGCCGGCAGGCCGGAGCCGAGGAATGAACGGTGATCAGTAGGGGGACCGGGGTCTTGACCTTTTCCATCCCGTTTTCCACCCTGCGGCGTATAACGAGGTGAGTTTTGCCGATTTCCTCCACCTCTTCGGCGTAGGTTACCTGGGGCAGACCCAGTTTTTCAGCCACCTGGGGTCCGACCTGGGCCGTATCCCCATCAATGGCCTGACGCCCGGCAATAACCACATCATATTCCATCTGCCGGATAGCCGTGGCAAGAGCATAAGAGGTGGCCAGGGTATCCGATCCGGCAAATTTCCTGTCAGTTAGCAGGTAACCATTATCCGCCCCGCGGTAAAGCCCTTCCCTGATGACCTCTGCGGCACGTCCCGGCCCCATCGTCAGCAGCGTTACGGTTGAACCCTCAACACGATCTTTCAGCCTGAGGGCCAGTTCGAGGGCGTTCAGGTCTTCCGGATTAAAGATCGCCTCCAGCGCGGCACGGTTTACGGTGCCGTCGGCTTTCATCGCATCCTTTCCCACATTTCGCGTGTCCGGAACCTGCTTTGCTAACACAATGATTTTCAAAGACTTCATTTTAGAGAGTTTAGTTTAACTGAATTTAGCAAGGGGGCAAATTTAATAGAATTTAGATTTAACACAACTATTTCTTCAAAAGTTGTTCGAAAAAAAAACCCCTTAAAAAAAGGGGTTTTCAGTGTAAGATCAATTATCGTTCGAAATTAAGCCTGGGCTGCAGGACCACCGAAATTCATCGGTAAAACCGGCCCGTTGGCGGGATCGGTTTTTTTAATCGGCCCATACATGGCTTCATATTTCGAGATATTATCCTTGAGTGCCGCCAGGAGCCTTTTGGCATGTTCGGGGGTCAGGATGATCCTTGACTTAACCTCTGCCTTGGGAACTCCGGGCATAACCCTGACGAAATCCAGGACAAATTCAGATGAGGAATGAGTAATGATGGCCAGGTTGGAATAAATCCCCTGGGCGATATCATCTTTCAGTTCGATACTGATCTGATTCTTCTTGGCCTGATCATCCATAATCTATTTATTTTCAGTCGTTAACAGATGTGGTTTCCACCTCTCTTTCATGACCGGATACCAGACGCTCATACTCTTCGCGGGAACCGACAACCAGGTTGTTATACCTGCGGATACCGGTACCGGCCGGGATAAGGTGACCAACGATCACGTTCTCCTTCAGCCCGTCGAGTTCATCGACCTTACCGAAGATAGCGGCTTCATTAAGTACCTTGGTTGTTTCCTGGAAGGAAGCAGCCGAGATGAAGCTGTTTGTCTGAAGAGCGGCTCTCGTAATCCCCTGAAGCACCTGGGCTGAGGTTGCGGGAACAGCGTCCCTGGCTTCGATAAGCCTGAGATCTTTGCGCTTGAGGATGGAGTTCTCGTCACGGAGCTTGCGCGCCGTGATGATCATACCCGGTTTGAAGTTGGCGGAATCACCCGGATCCACAACGACCTTCTTGCCATAGATCCAGTCGTTCTCATCCATGAATTCCCACTTATCGGCAATCTGCTTCTCGAGGAATTTGGTATCGCCCGGATCGACAATCTCCACCTTGCGCATCATCTGACGAACAATGATCTCAAAGTGTTTGTCGTTGATTTTCACACCCTGCATACGGTATACCTCCTGAACTTCGTTCACGATGTACTCCTGGACTTTTGTGGGCCCTTTGATGGCAAGGATGTCGGAAGGTGTAATAGCGCCGTCGGAAAGCGGAACACCGGCCCTGACGTAGTCGTTCTCCTGTACAAGGATCTGTTTTGAAAGGGGAACGAGGTATTTCTTGATCTCACCGGCTTTCGATTTGATCACGATCTCCCTGTTACCTCTCTTGATCTTGCCGAAGGTCACTTCACCGTCAATCTCGGAAACCACGGCGGGGTTCGACGGGTTCCTGGCTTCAAAGAGCTCGGTTACCCTCGGCAGACCGCCGGTGATGTCACCCGACTTACCAACCGACCTCGGGATCTTGACGATGATATCCCCTGCCGCTACCTTATCCTTTTCGCTGACAGCAATGTGCGCGCCAACGGGAAGGTTATAGCTTTTCAGGACCTCACCGTTGTTATCCACGATCTTGGCCATCGGGTTCTTGGTACGGTCGCGGGATTCCACGATCACTTTTTCCTTGAAACCGGTTTGTTCGTCGGATTCTTCACGGAAGGTAATCCCTTCAATCACATGCTCGAACTCAACCTTACCGGAGACTTCACTGATAATAAGTGCGTTATACGGATCCCATTCGCAGATCAGATCGCCTTTTTTCACATCGGCGCCGTCTTTGATATAGAGTTTAGAACCATAAGGAATGGTATGGGTGGTAAGGGTAATGCCTGTGTTCTTGTCGACCACGCGGAGTTCAGCCAGACGGCCGATCACCACTTCCACCTTGTTACCGCTGTCCTTATCGGTTTTCGAAACCGTGCGGAGCTCTTCGATTTCAGCAATACCGTCGTACTTCGATATCACGCTGGATTCGGCTGTGATGTTCGAAGCCGTACCCCCAACGTGGAAGGTACGAAGGGTAAGCTGGGTACCGGGTTCACCGATCGACTGTGCAGCGATAACGCCGACTGCTTCACCGATCTGGACCATCTTACCGGTCGCCAGGTTACGTCCGTAGCATTTGCCGCAAACACCCACTTTCGATTCGCAGGTGAGCACGGAACGGATCTCCACCTGTTCGATCGGAGAATCTTCAATGATCTGTGCGATTTCCTCGGTAATCTCATCACCGGATGCAATCACCAGTTCGCCGGTGAGCGGATGGTATACATCGTGAACGGCGGTACGGCCGAGGATCCTTTCATAAAGGGTTTCCACCACTTCCTCACTCTTCTTGATGGCTGTGGCCACAAGTCCGCGCAAGGTACCGCAGTCGTGCTCGTGAATAATCACATCCTGTGATACATCGACGAGACGGCGGGTCAGATAACCGGCGTCAGCTGTTTTAAGTGCGGTATCGGCAAGACCCTTACGGGCACCGTGGGTAGAGATAAAGTATTCAAGAACCGACAGTCCCTCCTTAAAGTTGGAGAGGATCGGGTTTTCAATGATCTCGGAACTGGTAGCCCCTGATTTCTGGGGTTTCGCCATAAGTCCACGCATACCGGAAAGCTGGCGGATCTGTTCCTTGGAGCCCCTTGCACCTGAGTCGAGCATCATGTAAACCGGGTTGAAGCCCTGTTTGTCGGCACTGAGCTGTTTCATCAGGGTCTGGGTCAGCTTGGCATTGGTATGTGTCCACACATCAATGATCTGGTTATACCTTTCATTGTTGGTGATCACACCCATGTTGTAGCTGGCCACCACCTCGTCGACCTGCTCGTATCCTTCCTTGACATATTCTTCCTTCTCCTTCGGCACGATCACATCGTCGAGGTTAAAGGACAGACCGCCGCGGAAAGCCATACGGTATCCAAGGTTTTTGATATCATCGAGGAAGCGGGCTGTGCGTGCCGTACCGGTTTCCTTAAGCACTTTACCGATGATGTCACGCAGTGATTTCTTGGTAAGAACCTCGTTCAGATAACCGATCTCAGCGGGTACGTATTTATTAAAGATGACGCGTCCGACCGTTGTTTCAATGAGTTCCTTCTCACCGGCAGCACCACCGAATTTGGGGATGCGAACCTTGATAATGGCGTGAAGGTCAACCTTATTTTCATTGTAGGCAATGGTGACTTCTTCGGGGGAATAGAACACCAGTCCCTCGCCCCTTACCGGGTCATTTTCCAGGCTCCGTTTGGCTTTGGTGATGTAATACAGACCAAGAACCATGTCCTGGGAAGGAACGGTGATCGGCGCCCCGTTGGCCGGGTTAAGGATGTTATGTGAAGCCAGCATCAGGATCTGAGCCTCGAGTACAGCGGCGTTACCAAGCGGGAGGTGAACAGCCATCTGGTCACCGTCGAAGTCGGCGTTGAACGCGGTACAAACGAGCGGGTGCAGCTGGATGGCCTTACCTTCGATCAGTTTGGGCTGGAAAGCCTGGATACCGAGCCGGTGCAGAGTCGGAGCACGGTTCAGCAACACGGGATGGCCCTTCAGAACGTTTTCCAGGATGTCCCATACCACGGGATCCTTACGGTCGACGATCTTCTTGGCCGATTTCACAGTCTTGACAATACCCCTTTCAATCAGTTTCCGGATAATAAAAGGCTTGTAAAGTTCGGCAGCCATATCCTTCGGCAAACCGCATTCGTGGAGTTCCAGTTCGGGACCCACAACGATCACGGAACGGGCGGAATAATCCACGCGTTTACCAAGCAGGTTCTGACGGAAACGTCCCTGCTTACCTTTCAGACTGTCGGACAGTGATTTCAGCGGCCTGTTGGCATCTGTCTTTACAGCGTTGGCCTTACGGCTGTTATCGAAGAGGGAGTCAACCGCTTCCTGCAGCATCCTCTTTTCGTTGCGGAGGATGACTTCGGGAGCTTTGATCTCGATCAGTCGCTTGAGCCTGTTATTGCGGATAATCACCCTGCGGTACAGGTCGTTCAGGTCGGATGTGGCAAAGCGGCCACCATCGAGCGGAACGAGCGGGCGGAGTTCGGGCGGGATCACAGGCACCACCTTAACAACCATCCATTCCGGACGGTTGACGTTTTTGGAGGCCCTGAAAGCTTCCACTACCTGCAGCCTTTTCAGTGCTTCGTTCTTACGCTGCTGTGAGGTCTCCGTACCGGCCTTGTGACGAAGGTCATAGGACAGATCGTCGAGGTTCAGACGGGAGAGCAGCAGGTGCAGCGCCTCGGCACCCATTCCGGCAAGGAATTTATCCGGATGTTCGTCATCGAGCATCTGGTTTTCCTTGGGCAGGGAGTTCATGATATCGAGGTATTCATCCTCGGTCAGGAAATCGAGGTACTGAATACCTTCCGAAGACTTGATACCGGGATTAATAACCACATAACGTTCGTAATAAATAATGGAATCGAGTTTCTTCGTGGGAAGTCCCAGCAGATAACCGATCTTATTGGGCAGTGAACGGAAGTACCAGATGTGGGCCACCGGAACGACGAGGGAGATATGTCCCATTCTTTCACGACGAACCTTTTTCTCGGTCACTTCAACACCGCAACGGTCACAGACAATACCCTTGTAACGAATGCGCTTGTATTTTCCGCAGTGGCACTCGTAATCCTTCACGGGCCCGAAGATCCTTTCGCAGAACAGGCCGTCCCTTTCGGGCTTGTAGGTCCTGTAGTTGATGGTTTCGGGTTTGAGAACCTCACCGCTGGAGCGTTCGAGGATCTCTTCAGGGGATGCAAGACCGATGGAAATCCTGGAAAAAGCGCTTTTTACCTTGGTGTCTTTCCTGAATGACATATGTAGTAAATTTATTGTTATACAAAATGTTACAATGGCACTCCCTTCGGAGTGCCCGGGAACTTATCAGACGAGGTTAACGCTCAGTCCAAGGCCACGGAGTTCGTGCAGGAGAACGTTGAGCGATTCGGGAATACCCGGCATCGGCATCGGTTCACCTTTCACAATTGCTTCATAAGCTTTGGCCCTTCCGATCACATCGTCTGATTTGACGGTCAGGATTTCCTGGAGGATATTGGCAGCACCGAAAGCTTCGAGTGCCCACACTTCCATTTCCCCGAAACGCTGTCCACCGAACTGAGCCTTACCACCTAGTGGCTGCTGCGTGATCAGTGAGTACGGTCCGATGGAACGGGCGTGCATCTTGTCTTCCACCATGTGACCCAGTTTAAGCATATAGATCACCCCGACGGTTGCGGGCTGGTCAAAGCGATCACCGGTGCCACCGTCGTACAGGTAGGTCTTACCGAACTGCGGGATCTTTGCCTGGCTGGTGTAGTTGTTGATATCGGCGATTTTTGCCCCGTCGAAGATCGGGGTGGCAAATTTCACACCGAGTTTCAGCCCGGCCCAGCCAAGAACGGTTTCGTAGATCTGTCCGAGGTTCATACGGGAGGGCACACCCAGCGGGTTCAGAACGATGTCGACCGGGGTACCGTCTTCGAGGAAGGGCATATCCTCCTCACGGACGATCTTGGCAACAATACCTTTGTTCCCGTGGCGGCCTGCCATCTTATCCCCTACCGTGAGCTTACGCTTTTTAGCCACATAAACCTTGGCAAGCTGGACAATACCTGTCGGCAGTTCATCACCGCTAGTAAAGCTGTGCTTCTTCCTTTTGTAAAGACCTTCTGTTTCCTTGAACTTGATCATGTAGTTATGAAGCAGGTCGCGGATCATGTCGTTCTTCGACTTGTCGGTGGTCCACTTGTTCGGATTGATATTGATATAGTTCAGATCCTGCAGCATTTTCAGGGTGAACTTGGTTCCTTTCGGGATCACATCCACATTCAGGTAATCCTTGACGCCCTGGGAAGTTTTGCCGTTCACCAGTTCGAAAAGCTTATCGATCAGACGTGCTTTCAGTTCTTCCAGATTGCGCAGGTTCTCCTCTTCAATTTTATCGAGGATCTGTTTGGTAGCCGGTTTCGATTTCCGGTCCTTCATGGTCCTGGAGAAGAGTTTTTTATCGATCACCACGCCGAAGAGCGACGGGCCTGCTTTCAGGGATGCGTCCTTCACATCACCGGCTTTATCACCGAAGATGGCCCGCAGAAGTTTTTCTTCGGGAGAAGGATCCGATTCCCCTTTGGGAGTGATCTTACCGATAAGGATGTCGCCGGGTTTCACTTCGGCACCGATCCTGATCAGACCATTCTCATCAAGGTTCTTGGTTGCTTCCTCGCTCACGTTCGGAATGTCGGAAGTCAGTTCCTCAAGACCGCGTTTCGTATCGCGAACTTCCAGGAGGTATTCATCCACATGGATCGAGGTAAAGACGTCTTCGCGCACGAGGCGTTCGTTCACCACGATGGCATCCTCGAAGTTATACCCTTTCCAGGGCATAAAGGCCACCATCAGGTTTCTTCCGAGGGCAAGTTCACCGCCCTGGGTAGCATAACCTTCCGTGAGGATATCCCCTTTCTTCACACGCTGTCCTTTCTTCACCATCGGGGTGAGGTTGACACAGGTGTTCTGGTTGGTTTTCCTGAATTTGGGAAGCTTATAGCGTTTAACTTCGTCGTCGAAGCTTACAAATTTCTGGTCTTCGGTCCAGTCGTAGCGGATCACAATTTCGTTGGCGTCCACAAAATCGACCACACCTTCACCTTCAGCCACCACCTGCAGCCTGGAGTCGTGTACCACGTTCTGCTCGATACCGGTACCCACGATGGGTGAATCGGGTTTGATCAGCGGAACGGCCTGACGCATCATGTTGCTGCCCATGAGGGCGCGGTTGGCATCGTCGTGTTCGAGGAAGGGGATCAGCGAAGCAGCGATGGAGGCAATCTGGTTCGGTGCCACGTCCATCATATGTACTTCGTTCCTGTCGGCCAGCGGATAGTCGGCTTCAAACCGGGCTTTTACGCGCTGGTTTTTAAATGCACCGTCTTCAAGCAGCGGGGCATTGGCCTGGGCAATGATCAGGCCTTCTTCCTCTTCTGCGCTGAGGTATTTGATCCCCTCGAGCGTCAGATCGACCATTCCTGCCTCCACTTTGCGGTAGGGGGTCTCAATAAAGCCCAGATCGCTGATCCTTGCATAAACGCAGAGCGAGGAGATCAGACCGATGTTCGGGCCTTCCGGTGTTTCGATCGGACAGAGGCGGCCGTAGTGCGTATAGTGAACGTCGCGGACCTCGAAACCGGCTCTTTCCCTGGAGAGACCTCCCGGGCCGAGGGCCGACATCCTGCGCTTGTGGGTCATTTCCGACAGCGGGTTGGTCTGGTCCATGAACTGCGAGAGCTGGTTGGTTCCGAAGAAGGAATTGATCACCGAGGAAAGGGTTTTTGAGTTGATCAGGTCGGTAGGTGTAAACACCTCATTATCCCTGACGTTCATTCTTTCCCTGATGGTTCTTGCCATCCTGGCGAGACCCACGCTGAACTGGTTCATCAGCTGTTCACCGACGGTACGTACGCGGCGGTTGCTCAGGTGGTCGATATCGTCCACATCGGTCTTGGAGTTGATCAGTTCGATCAGGTAACGGATGATGGCGATAATATCTTCCTTGGTGAGAACGCGGATATTGACATCGGTTTCCAGGTTCAGTTTTTTGTTGAGCCGGTAGCGTCCTACTTCACCGAGGTCGTAGCGTTTATCGGAGAAGAACAGTTTATCAATCACATCCCTTGCCGTAGGTTCATCGGGCGGTTCGGCGTTACGGAGCTGCCGGTAGATATGCATCACGGCTTCCTTTTCCGAGTTACACGGGTCCTTCTGCAGGGTATTGTAGATAATGGCAAAATCGGCGATGTTGGCGACATCCTTATGGAGGAGGATGGCTTTGGCGCCCGATTCGATGATCTGGTCGATATGATCATTTTCGAGCACGGTTTCCCGGTCGATGATCACTTCGTTACGCTCGATGGAGACGACCTCACCGGTATCCTCATCGACAAAGTCTTCGATCCAGCTTTTCAGAACCCTGGCAGCCAGTTTGCGGCCGACGAATTTTTTCAGACCGGTTTTCGACACTTTAATCTCATCGGCCAGTCCGAAAATCTCAAGAATATCTTTGTCACCCTCATAGCCGATGGCACGGAGGAGGGTTGTTACAGGCAGTTTCTTTTTCCTGTCGATATAGGCGTACATGACATTATTAATGTCGGTCGCGAATTCGATCCAGGACCCTTTGAAGGGGATGATCCTTGCCGAGTAGAGTTTGGTACCGTTGGCGTGAACGCTCTGGCCGAAGAATACACCGGGTGAGCGGTGTAACTGGGATACGACGACCCTTTCAGCGCCGTTAACGATAAAGACCCCCCTTTCGGTCATGTAGGGAACGGTTCCGAGGTATACATCCTGGATCACCGTGTCGAAATCCTCATGTTCAGGGTCGGTGCAATAGAGTTTGAGTTTGGCTTTCAGCGGAACGCTGTAAGTCAGACCGCGCTCAATGCATTCGTCGATGGAATATCTCGGCGGATCGATGGAATAATCGAGGAACTCCAGCACAAAGTTATTGCGGGTGTCGGAGATCGGAAAGTTCTCCTGGAACACCTTGAAGAGTCCTTCAGTTTTCCGGTTTTCAGGAGTTGTTTCCATCTGGAAGAACTCCTTGAATGATTTGAGCTGGACTTCCAGGAAATCAGGATAGGTAAGCTGATTTGATATGGAAGCAAAGCTTATACGGCTGTTTTCTTTTGATAGTGACATCGCGTTTAATTCCAAAAATTAAGCTTGAAACATAAAATAGCAAAAAGGCTTAGAGCCCCTTCCCGCTAAAAAGCGGGACCAGGGATCTAAACCTATAGTGGATAATGCGAATGCCTTATTTAAGTTCAACTTCTGCTCCGGCTTCTTCTAATTGAGCTTTGATAGATTCGGCTTCTTCCTTGCTTACCTTCTCTTTTACAGGAGCAGGTGCGGAATCAACAACAGTTTTGGCTTCTTTCAGACCAAGACCGGTAAGATCTTTCACCAGTTTAACGATCTGCAGTTTAGCTCCACCTGCTGATTTCAGGATAACGTCAAATTCGGTCTGCACAGCAGCAGCAGCGGCATCGCCACCGGCTGCGGGAGCAGCAACTGCAACAGCTGCAGCAGCAGGCTCAATACCGTACTCATCCTTAAGAATTCCCAGTAATTCGTTAACTTCTTTAACAGTCAATTCAACTAACTGACCTGCAAGTGCTTTAACATCTGCCATTTTTATTGATTTTAATGTAATTAATTATTCTTTTTCAGCTAATACTTTAAGAGCTCCGGCAAGTTTGCTGCCACCGGAAGACAGTGCGGAAAGCACGCTCTTCATCGGGGACTGCAGCAGTGCAAGCACGTCTGCCAGGAGTTCATCCTTGGATTTAAGTGTAGCGAGCGTCTCCAACTGTGCATCGCCAACGTAAATAGATTCTTCCACATAAGCGGCTTTCAGGATAGGTTTTTCCATAGTTTTCCTGAACTCCTTAATCAGTTTTGCGGGAACGTTTCCGGTTTCGCAAATCATGATAGAAGTGGAATCTTTAAGAACACCATAGAGATCCTCGAAATCGCTGTCGGACTTCTCCATTGCTTTTTTAAGCAAGGTATTTTTGACAACCAGGAGGCGGATCTGTTTTTCGAAGCATTTCCTTCTGAGGTTGGATGTCTGCTCTGCATTCAGAGCGGAAATATCAGCCAGGTAGAAGTGCTTTGCCGCATTCAGTTCCTTGGTCAGGTTATCAATGATTACATCCTTTTCTTCTCTTCTCATATTAGAGACCTTTAGCGATTAATTATTCGTCTGTAGCTTTAGTGTCTATCCGGATGCCGGGACTCATTGTACTCGACAGATAGATACTCTTGATATAGGTTCCTTTTGCTGCAGTGGGCTTCAGTTTGATAATCATCTGAATGAATTCCTTTGCATTTTCCACGATTTTCTGTGGTTCAAAAGAGACCTTACCAATGGAAGTGTGTACGATACCAAATTTGTCTACTTTGAAGTCGATTTTACCCATCTTTACTTCTCTGACGGCTTTGCCGACTTCCATAGTTACCGTACCGCTTTTTGGGTTTGGCATTAAACCTCTTGGACCCAAAATCTTTCCAAGCTTACCAACTTTTGCCATGATCGGGGGCATGGTAATGATCACATCCACATCGGTCCAACCCTTCTCAATCTTCTCGATGTAATCATCCAGACCTACGAAATCGGCGCCAGCTTGTTTAGCTTCATCTTCCTTGTCAGGAGTACAGAGCACCAGTACCCTGGTCTCTTTTCCCGTTCCGTGAGGCAAGGTAACCACCCCGCGCACCATCTGGTTGGCTTTCCTCGGGTCAACCCCCAGCCTGATATCGATATCCACGGAGGCATCGAATTTGGCGGTGGTTATTTCTTTGACCAGTGAGGAAGCCTCGGAGAGAGTGTAGAGTTTTTCCTTGTCTAACTTCTCTAAAGCTAACTTCCTGTTTTTAGTAAGTTTACTCATCTCGATTTAATGTTAATTGTTAGATGGAAATGCACCTTTAACAGTGATCCCCATACTCCTAGCGGTTCCGGCAACCATCTTCATTGCAGACTCGATGGTAAATGCATTCAGGTCGGGCATCTTTACTTCGGCGATCTGGCGAACCTGTTCCCAGGTTACGCTGGCTACTTTCACGCGGTTGGGTTCAGCAGAGCCTTTTTTTACTTTGGCTACTTCCATAAGCTGAACGGCCACCGGTGGTGTTTTCACGATAAATTCAAAGGACTTATCGGAATACACGGTAATGACCACGGGTAAAAGTTTGCCGGCCTGATCCTGGGTCCTGCCATTGAACTGTTTGCAGAACTCCATGATATTTACGCCCTTGGAACCCAGTGCGGGTCCAACAGGAGGAGATGGATTAGCAGCTCCACCCCTGATTTGCAATTTGATTAAGCCTTCTACTTCTTTTGCCATGTCTGTGTTAATTTATACATAGAACTACCGCATACAAACCGCTCCGATAATCATACAGGAAGCATTAATGGGATATACAACCATCGGTGGTGTGTAACTTTTAAATATTATCCTTCTTTTTCTACTTGCATAAAGCTAAGCTCCAGCGGGGTCTTACGGCCAAAGATCTTCACCATGACCTTGAGTTTTTTCTTCTCTTCATTGACCTCTTCGATCACCCCTGTGAAACTGTTAAACGGTCCGTCGATCACTTTAACCGACTCACCGACAAAGAATGGTACGGTGATCTCCTCATCGCCGGCGGTCAGTTCGTCGACCTTGCCCAGGATCCGGTTCACTTCCGACGGGCGGAGTGGAGTAGGCTCCTCATCACCCTGTGCGCCGAGGAAACCGATGATATTGGGAATGTTCCGGAGAATATGGGGAATTTCACCCGTCAGTGCTGCCTCAACGAGCACATAGCCCGGAAAATAGTTACGTTCCTTACTGATTTTCTTTCCGTTACGGATCTGGTATACTTTTTCAGTAGGGATCAATACCTGAGAAACAAAATCCTGAAGATTAAGCCTGTTAATTTCACTTTCGATATATTCCTTGGCCTTTTTTTCCTTTCCGCCTATAGCCCTGAGAACATACCACTTCTTTTGTATGTCGCCCATCTCCTTGTATTAAACAAGTTTATAAATGAATTCCAGCGTTTTCTGGAATACGATGTCCATCGAAAAAACGATAAGGGCAAAGATCAGTGAGGCGATCATTACCACCAGTGCACTGTTCTGAAGTTCTTTCCAGCTTGGCCAGGTAACTTTATGAATAAGTTCTGTATAGGATTCTTTCAGATAGTTGATCAATCTTCTCATGGTATCTTAATTTGCACGGGAGGAGCGACTCGAACGCCCGACACCTGGTTTTGGAGACCAGTGCTCTACCAACTGAGCTACACCCGTATCCTTTATTTGAGTGCTCATCAACCCGATTAATATCGGGAGAGCTACACCCGTATCCTTTATACACTTGAAAATGAGATGACCGGAGCATAGAGTCCGGCCCTCTCATTTATCATAAACCTTATTATTCTACAATCTCGGTAACCTGACCTGCACCAACGGTACGTCCACCTTCGCGGATTGCGAAACGGAGGTTCTGGTTGATAGCAACAGGGTAGATAAGCTCAACCGTGATGGTTACGTTATCACCGGGCATTACCATTTCAGTTCCTTCCGGAAGGGTGATTTCACCGGTTACGTCAAGGGTCCTGAGGTAGAACTGAGGCCTGTACTTGTTGTGGAACGGCGTGTGACGGCCACCTTCTTCTTTCTTCAGAACGTAGATCTCAGCCTTGAATTTGGTATGAGGAGTGATCGAACCGGGCTTGGCAATAACCATACCCCTTTTGATCTCTTTCTTGTCAACACCACGAAGGAGCAGACCGACGTTGTCACCGGCTTCACCTGTGTCAAGAATCTTACGGAACATTTCAACACCGGTTACAACAGTCTTCTTGCTGGCTGCACCAAGACCGATGATGTTTACTTCTTCACCCGTGTTTACAACACCGGTTTCAATCCTACCGGTAGCAACGGTACCACGACCGGTGATGGAGAATACGTCTTCAACAGGCATCAGGAAGGGCTTCTCCCTGTCACGCGGCGGAATCGGAATATAGGTGTCAACTGCATCCATCAGTTCCATTACCTTGTCTTCCCACTGAGCTTCACCGTTCATTGCACCCAGTGCAGAACCGTGAATAACAGGAGCGTTTGCACCGTCAAATTCGTAGAAATCGAGAAGTTCACGAACTTCCATTTCAACGAGTTCGAGCAGCTCGGGGTCATCAACCATATCCACCTTGTTCAGGAACACAACGATCTTGGGAACGTTTACCTGACGTGCAAGAAGGATATGCTCCCTCGTCTGAGGCATAGGACCATCGGTACCTGCAACAACGAGGATTGCTCCGTCCATCTGGGCAGCACCCGTAACCATGTTCTTTACATAGTCGGCGTGACCAGGGCAGTCAACGTGTGCATAGTGACGATTAGCCGTCTGATACTCAACGTGCGCGGTGTTAATGGTAATACCTCTTTCTTTTTCTTCAGGAGCGTTGTCGATTGAATCGAAATCCCTTACTTCAGAGAGGCCTTTCTTTGCGAGAACCATCGTGATCGCAGCGGTCAATGTGGTTTTACCGTGGTCAACGTGACCAATCGTACCGATATTGACGTGAGGTTTGGACCTATCAAATTTTTCCTTAGCCATAACTCAATTTTAATTAATTTGGTACTCTGTTTAATTGTTTTTACTGTTGAGCCAATGATGGGAATTGAACCCATGACCTCTTCCTTACCAAGGAAGCGCTCTACCCCTGAGCTACATCGGCCTGTTTCCAATCCGGAATATGTTCTGCG
Organism: Bacteroidota bacterium; assembly: GCA_049325415.1. GTDB lineage: Bacteria > Bacteroidota > Bacteroidia > Bacteroidales > JBMOLL01. The sequence goes on from JBMOLL010000114.1 coordinate 36,342, forward strand.
GAAGCTGCAGAAACCTACCCCTTTATGATAAAACGAGCGGGAAACGAGGCTCGAACTCGCGACCCCAACCTTGGAAGGGTTGTGCTCTACCAACTGAGCTATTCCCGCTTGTCAGACTGCCAGACACAGTCACAAAAGCTTTGACCAGTATCTGGTCGACAATCTGAAAAGAACCTGCAGGAAGAGAACTAAAGCACAAAGCGCGAAAGCCTCAGCCACACTCTCTTCTGTTTCAAAAAACGTTGTAGGGAGAGAAGGATTACTCGCACTTCCTTTCGTCAGTGCGTGTGAGCTCGCCCTTCGGGACTCGGTTCGAACCTCCGAAGGCGTACTTTTCTCCTCATCATTTCAAAAAACTGTTGTGGGGAGAGAAGGATTACTCGCACTTCCTTTCGTCAGTGCTTGTGAGCTCGCCCTTCGGGACTCGGTTCGAACCTCCGAAGGCGTACTTTTCTCCTCATCATTTCAAAAAACTGTTGTGGGGAGAGAAGGATTCGAACCTCCGAAGGCGTACGCCAATAGATTTACAGTCTACCCCAGTTGGCCACTTTGGTATCTCCCCAATGATGTTTTTTCAGTATTTCAGCCAGTTTCAGAGCCGATGGAGGGATTCGAACCCACGACCTGCTGATTACAAATCAGCTGCTCTGACCAACTGAGCTACATCGGCATGCAAAGAACGGTTATAAATACCCTCCGAAATCGGTTCGCAAATGTATAAATATTTTGATTATAACACAAAAAAATGTTGTTTTTTTTTGGAACATCTGTCTGCCAGTCTGCAGTCCCTTGTTTTACCGGGTTTTTCTCTATCCCTGCACCCTGTATCCACCGTCCCGGGAGTTGCCTCCCCGCTGCACAGATTATGATCTCCTTATTTATATAGGTGAAAAAACGGGATAAAAAAAGGTGCCTTACGGCACCCTTTTACTGCCTGTGTCAGGTAACTTTTTTCTTTTTCCTCGTTTTTCCGAGCTGCTTTTTCAAAGCCTCAACAGTAAGGTCGGTTGCCTCTTCAAAACTCTTGCTGTTTTTCTTGGCAAACATGTCGTTTCCAGGGATCTCCAGTTTTATCTCCACAACCTTGTTCTCTCTTTCGCTGTCCTTCTCCAGCCGGAGATAAACCTCAGCGCCCAGGATTTCATCAGAGAAGAGTTCCAGTTTGTTGATCCTGTTCTCGATAAAAGCCAATAACTTCTTATCGGCATCAAAGTGGATAGACTGAATCTTAGTATTCATAGCAACCTCCTGTTTTATGCCCTTGGATGGGCCTGTTTATAAACTTTCTTCAATTTTTCAAATGAATTATGTGTATAGACCTGCGTTGCCGCCAGGCTGGCATGTCCGAGCAGCTCCTTGATCGCATTCAGATCTGCCCCCCGATTCAGCATATGGGTGGCAAAGGTGTGACGCAGAACATGCGGACTGCGCTTTTCCAGCGTGGTATAGAGCGCCAGACAACTCGACACCACCCGGTAAACGAGCTTGGGATAGATCTCTTTTCCACTGTCGGTGAGCAACAGGTGATCCTGTTTCGGATCGTTCACCACCCGGGAACGCTCCTGCAGATAAAGCTCCAGGTCCTCTGACAGCACCGGGGTCATGGGAATGATCCTCTCCTTGTTCCTTTTCCCGAGGACCTTCAGCGTACGATCGGCCATATTCACACCGCTCACACGCAGACCCGTAAGTTCACTGCGCCGCATTCCCGTCTGATAAAGCAAACTGATGATCATTTTGTTGCGTATGCCGTTAAAATCCTCCCCGAATTCATGTTCATCCAGCAGGGAGCCAATGCTCTTTTCATCAACAAACGAAGGAACCCTCCGGTTCATTTTTGGCTTTAAAACTTTATCCACGGGATTGCTGCCCAGTTGCCCCTCCCTGATCAGGTAGCGGCAATAGGTGCGAAGCGACGAAAGCTTACGGTGAACGGAACGGGCCGAATAACCCGAATCCATCAGGGATACCACCCAGCTCCGGATGGTCCTATAATGCAATTCCATGTTTTCTGCCCCTGTACGGGTGCAAAAAACATGGAATTGGTTTAAATCGTTCCTGTATGACCTGATGGTCAGATCGGAATATCTTCTTTCCGAACGGAGATATGCGAGAAATTCCTCAATCAACAACATAGGCAGCTATTTTCTAGAACTGCCTGAATACCCCGACTATTCCTCTTTCTGCTGAAGCTGCTGCACGTATACGGCACGCAGTTTCTGCTGTCTCTTGACAACGGAGGGTTTGGTAAAAGCCTGACGGTTCCTTAATTCCTTAACGGTACCAGTTTTTTCGAACTTCCTTTTGAATTTCTTCAGTGCTCTTTCAATGTTTTCGCCTTCTTTGATCGGAATGATTATCATAAACGTCGTTTTAATTGAGCCGCAAATTTAGAAATTCAATTTTTATTATTCAAACACTTTTCAAGTTTTTTTCTTCGGAGGTTCTTTTCAGGCGCCAAAACCCTTTCTGTTAGTATTCAGGTATTTAGGATTTTTATAACTACTTCCGGTTAAAATTACGAAAAAAACCCTCAACGGCCAATGCTCCAAAACAATTAATTTTCGCTTCCCGACGTGAAATATCCTGCTGCCTTTTTCCAGGTCGAATCGGCCAGCAGATGCTGGGTCAGAAGTTCAGCCGGATCGGTGATCCTCCCCTTAAAACGGCGATAGCTGAGAATGGCCCCGGCATCTGCTTCCGTCAGATAGGGATGCGCCGCCAGCCTGGCATAACCGGCTGAATTAAGGTCCAGTGGACAGACCAGGGAACTGTCGGCCGTGATCCGTGACTCAATGAGCAGATATCGCACTGAATCCATTCCGTATACTTCCAGCAACTGTTCTCTTCGAAGAAAACCACCCAGCCTGTCCCTGTAGCGCAGAATGCGGTCGGCAAAAACCTCCCCTATCCCCGGTAAAGCCAGCAGTTCATCCTTACCCGCAATATTCAGCTCCGTCGGAGGGACCGTTTTGCTTTCTGCGGGCACTGTCGGACTTTCGTTGTTCAGCTCCAGGAAGGGCTGAAGTTTGCCGGCCAACTCCGGATCCATCCCGTAAATCCTGCCGATATCGCCGGGACTCCTGAACACGCCACCGGCCTCCCTGTAGCGCACCATGTTGGCTACCACCCTGGGAGGCAACCCCATGGCCAGCAAAGAATCGGCATGAACCGTGTTGGGATCAAAGCTCCGGGGCCGGAAAAGAAGCGGCACGTCCTCCGTCCGCGTCGGATAGCTGTTCCTTTCCGGAACGGGCTTTTCTCTTTCCAGCCGCCATTGGGCCACTATCCGGGCTGTTTCCTCTGTATCGGGGGGTAATCCGGGTGGCAGACGATTGACATATACCCTGCCCGCCAGCGCAAGCAGCAAAAGGAAAGACACGGTCAGAAGAGCCGATCGTTCTCCGCGGGTCAGATAGGTGAATTCGTGAAATAAACGCTTCATGGGCCGGTATTTGCCTCCATAAAGCGCAAGTTAGGCACAAAGCAGTCT
>JBMOLL010000115.1:0-39534 GCA_049325415.1 Bacteroidota bacterium
GGTTCGAATACCTCAGAAAGTTTGCTCCCTGCTTTAAAAAGTCCAAAAAATCAGTCCGAAACTTAAAAAATTTAACCAATGTGCTAATTTTATTAATCCTAAAATCCGAATTGCGGATTTTAGGAGCCATCGGGATCGAAGAGCTTGTCGAAGCACCGGTTCCGTTCCTGAGGCAGAAAGCCTCAAACACGATAGCCGGGGTCCCATCCCCGGATATAATGCGAATTACGGACACCGACCCTGAAGGGGTCGCACAATGCCCGATGTACGCAAATCCCCATACCCCCTTGCAGCCCGCAGGCAAACTTGTGAAAAACATTCTGAGATACTTCTGCGAATTTTTGTACTTTTAGACCTAGAAAACAGGGATATGTCGCTAGATAGTATTGTAAATCTGGAACACGCCGCCGTGAAGGTGAACGATCATCTGATCCTTTCGGATGTCAATTTAACGGTTAACCGCGGTGAATTTGTATTTGTCATCGGCAGGGTAGGGAGCGGTAAAACGAGCCTGATCCGGACCATTAATGCCGAATACCCGCTTCTTGAAGGTACAGGTGAAGTGGCAGGTTACCGGCTGGAAAAACTGAAACAGAAAGAGGTTCCTTACCTCCGCCGGAAACTGGGGATTGTCTTCCAGGATTTTCAGCTCCTGTCGGATCGCTCGGTGCATCATAATTTGGAATTCGTGCTCAAGGCCACCGGCTGGAAAAAGAAAAATGAGATCAACGACCGTATTTCCGAAGTTCTCGACCGTGTTGGACTGGGCTACAAGGGCTATAAAATGCCTCACCAGCTTTCGGGAGGGGAACAGCAAAGAGTGGTAATTGCCAGGGCCCTGCTGAATAGCCCGGAGGTCATCCTGGCCGATGAACCCACCGGTAACCTCGATCCCTCCACCTCGGAGGAGATCATGAAGATATTGACCGACATCACCTCGGGTGGCCGGGCCGTGATCATGGCAACGCATAATTATCAGCTGATCAAGAAATTCCCTTCGAGAACCGTTCGCTGTGATCAGGGCTCGCTCACAGAAGCCAACCTGACGCCCGACGATCTCGACCGGCTGATCAGGAATGAATAAGCAAAAGACATGGCAGCAGAGATCCGGACGTACTCGCTCAGCCAGCTACAGGCCTACACCGGCACACTTTCCTTTGCCTCCCGTCCGCTGATCCCCGTGAGCTCCATGCGGGCCGCATCCTACATCCTGAATCCCAATGCCCTTGAAAGTGATATCGTGCTCGCCGAATACTATGAGAATGGCGAACTGGTTGCCTATCGCACCGTATTGCCCGATATGGTCCGGTCGAAGAATGAACAGCCCCTTCGTTTTGCATGGCTGAGCGGCAATTACGTTCACCCTGATTTCAGGCGAAAAGGCATCTCCACCCGCCTCTTCGGGGTGATGGAGGAGGCATGGAACGGCCGGCTTATGTATACGAATTACGCACCGGCCTCCAGGGCAGTTTACGACGAGACCGGTAAATTTGCCGTGTATGCGGCAAGGGAAGGGGAGAGGCTTTACCTCCGTTCCCCGTTTTACGCCGCCTGGAGGGATCGTTTTTCCCGTCCGGGACTTCTGAAAGCAGCCGACGCGGTCGTCGATCTGTTCCATGAACCTTTTGTAAGGCTCGGGAAAACTGCAGATCTTCATCCGCTCAGGGTCACCGAAGTTACTGCCTTTTCAGACGACATGCCCCTGTTTATTGCCGGCCTGCAGGAACAGAGCCTGTTTGGCCGCGATGCCCAGACCTTCAACTGGATCAGGCGTTATCCCTGGGTCAGAGAAGGCCGGCCCGATGAGGAGAGCACACGGTACAACTTTTCCCTGGTGTCGCCATTTTTCAGAAATCACTGGTACGAGATCCGACGGGACGACGGCTCCCCGACTGGCTTTGTCTGGATCATGGTGAACGGGAAGAAACTGATGGTCCCATATCTGCTGTCGGCTTCCGATTGCTCTGCTGTTGTAACGGATATCGCCGCTTCTCTGGCAGTGAAGACCATGATCGCGGAAAAAGCTGCCTACCTGCTGGTGAGGAACAGGCCCCTGGAGCAGGCCGTGAAGAAACTTCGCGCCCCCTTCCTCCTCCACCGTACTTCCGTAATGAACTATTACGTTCACCGCGAGCTGCAGCCCCTTATGGCCGAAAACGGTCTGATCCATGACGGCGACGGCGACTGCGTCTTCACCTGATTCCGGTAGTTTTCCTGAATCCCTGCGATAAAAAAAGACCGCTGTTCCTTTCAGAACAACGGCCCGGTGTTAGTGGAAGTGTATGTTTTTTTTATCTGTTCCATGAAACCCTGAACCAGAGGTCGATCTGCCCTGTTGAAGAGTCTGGTCCCTGTCCTCCAGGGCCTCCGGGACCGCCCTGCCCACCCGGGCCTCCCATCGGATTGCCTCCGCCATTCATGGGAGGTCTGTCGCCACCACCCGGCATCATTCCCTGTCCTCCTCCCATCGGGGGCATGCCGCCACCACCGGGACCAGCCTGCTGCCCGGTCATTGTACCCTTAATCCCCACGGAGAAGTTATCCAGGTTCTCAAGGCCCTGATCCGACAGCAATGTAAAGGGAATGATAACGTTATAGCTCAGTCCTTTCACCGGGTCCTGGCTCACGCTGATCCGGATATCGTTTCCCTCGGTCTTGATATTGAAAAGGTTAGCCTGTCCGTTGCTGAAGTAGAGTGCATCATCGGCTAACTCGGGCATCCGCCGGTTCATCAGCTCAGGCTCGAACTGGCCTTGCTGCGGAGCCTGTGCCATGGGCGGCGGGCCTCCGGGTCCCGGTTTGCCGGCAATCGGATACTGGATATACTGATCCCGGCTTTTCCGGCCGGTTGTATCCAGGTAAAGCGTTAAACCATCTCTCCGGATACTGTTGATCACACGCTGATCGGTGGTGTTCAGACTGATAAACAGCTCGGTTTCGCTGTTGGCTACGTAATACCGGATCCCGCTGGCTTCATCATAGAACGGATAGTCAAAGGAGGCACCCGGGGTATAGCTCCGGGATGTCATGCTGGGCAGGAAAGAGCAGGCACTGAGCAGGAACAATGCCGGATAAACAAGGTATTTCATACTATACAGATTGTGGCCTTCGGTTTATCTGCAGGCCATTAAGGCACATTTAACCATACAGACGAAAAGTAAATATGTTTTATTCCCGTTCCGGAAAAAGTATCTGAAATAAATCCTGTTTCCTCCGGCACCCTGTCTCCCTTACTCCGTAAACGAAAAAAGGCCGTCCGTAACGAACAGCCTTCGATCTTCTAACAGTGCGGGAACCTATTCAATCAAAGCACCCATGTCCTTGCCCTGTTTACCGCTTTTTTTACAGGGCGAGCTTTTCTGCAGACGGAAATCATTGCTTCCCGTATTGATGAATTTGGGATCTTCATAGCTCAGATTGTTCCCGTTGTTGACGGCATCGTCGGGCATTTCCTGTAAAAGGCTGTACTCAATCACGGGAAAGGAATCACCGTTCAGATAAAAACCGTTATCATTATCCCAGAGGATCACGCTTGTGAGGGCAGGGGAAGATCCGCTATTGCATTCCAGTCCGTAGTTGTTATTGGCAATCGTGGTATTAATGATCTTCGGTGCAGAACCGTTCTTACAGTTGATGGCTGTCCAGTGATTATTGACAATCAAACAGTTATTAATCACTCCGCCGGCATTCTGGAAACTTACAACCCCGGTGGCATTGTCGCCGGTGATGATCCCCCTGATATAATGACCGTATTCCAGCATGCAGTATTCCAGGATGTTGTCGGTTCCTTCAAACAGATAGATGGTACCCCAGTATCCGTTGGAACCGTTGCGGGTAAAATGGATCAGATCGTTCTTTTTTCCCTTGGCAACAAGGGTACCCTCCACCCGGAGGAATCCTACCCTGAAGTTGCGGCTGGCGTATTCTCTTTCCTCGCCCGTCTGAAATTTGACGGTTACACCGGGTTTGATCTTCAGTGTCTTTCCCTTGGGAACAATGGCTTCCCCATTAACAATGTAGGGGGATCCTTTCTTGTCCCAGGTTCCGTAAACTTCCTGTTTGTTTTCAATATAGGTCTGTGCGCTCAGACTTAGCGTAGCAAGGACCAGCAGTGCGGTTAATGTTAATGATTTCATGGTATCAGGTTTAAGTTTTCTACCCTTTCAGGCTTTAACCAAAATTAGCAAGAAATCTTTTGCTTTGTACCGTTCTGCGGGACAAAAATGGCCGGCGGAATTGAGCTTTACACGAACCTTCCCTAGCCTTACATAGTTATTCACTCTGAGGCGTTAAACGGATATCGGAACGCGGATTCGGAAGCCTATGCTCCGGCTTTCAGAAACTCTCTTTTGAGCTCTTCAAAAGTCTGTTTTACCGAAATGATCTTCCTGGAGAGAAAGGCATTTGCCCCTGCAAAAGCATATCCGCTGTTCAGATTTCCCCTGTAGGCATTGTACAGGGCGGTAATAATGCAATACGGACTGGTACTGACTTCACAGGTCCTGATGCATTTGTAGGGACAATTTATGGGTTGCTTCTGACCCAGTTTTACTTTATCAAGGAACTTGTTCCTGATTGCCCTGCCGGGCATGCCCACAGGACTTGTTATTATTTCAAGATCTTCCTCTTCAGCATTGATATAGCTCATTTTAAAGGCTTCGGAAGCATCACATTCAGTTGTTGTTACAAAACGGGTGCCCATCTGAACACCGGAAGCTCCCAGGCTCAGCATTTCCCGAATATGCCCTCCTGTATAAACGCCGCCGGCAGCAATAACCGGGATTTTCACCCCGTAACGCTCTTCAAATTCCCTGACAACCTCCACCACCTCGGGGATCAGGTGCTCGAGGGAATAGTTTTCGTCGTTCAATTGTTCTCTTTTAAAGCCCAGATGTCCGCCTGCCTTTGGCCCCTCCACGACAATGGCATCGGGAAGATAATCGTACTCCTGTTTCCATTTGGAACAGATAATCTTTGCAGCACGACCCGATGAAACGATGGGAACCAGCCGGGTAACGCTGTCCTTCGTGAGAAATCCGGGCATGTTTAGGGGAAGACCTGCCCCGCTGAATATGATATCTGCCTTTTCGGCTATGGCCGTTTTAACCATATCGGCAAAGTTCGACATGGCCACCATGATGTTCACCCCGATCACCCCGACAGTCTTTTCCCTGACCTTGCGCAACTCTTCTTTTAATCCCTGGATACTTGCCTCCAGGTAATCAGCGCCCTTGTTGCGGTAGAGCAGCCCCAGTCCTGCACTTGATATTACTCCTACGCCTCCTTCATTGGCTACGGCTGCTGCCATGCCCGATAAAGAGATCCCAACACCCATACCTCCCTGTATCACCGGCACAGCTATGGTAAAATTTCCGATCTTTAATGGTTTCATGCGATTAAATATTTGATATACAAATAGATAGGCTGAAAATCCATGTTTCAGTCCGGCTCAAAGGTACCGTTATAATTGAGACAGGAACGGGAAAATGAAGATATTTGCAGTTCTTCGGTCAAATTAAACTATTCGACTGAAAATCAGCAATATTCAAATAAATTAATCGGGTTGATTAACAGTTATTTAACCCAAATTATTCAATAGGAGCCGAAGATATGAGGCGAACTACTTGAATTAGTTGGGTTAATCCCTCCCGATATTTATCGGGATTGGAAAATAACCTAAGCAGTGACTTTCAAAAGGCTCTGCTTAGGTATATTTTACTTGGCCGTTAATGTATTTGGATATTTCCAAATGCATTAAATGGGTTTAACTAAACTAACAGCCTGGGCGCTGGGGCCTTTTAATCCCGAGGTGATTTCAAAACTAACCTTGCTTCCTTCCCTGACCGCTTCTTTCAGGTTGTTGACGTGGAAGTACACATTCTCGTTGCTCTGAGAATCCCTGATAAAACCAAAACCTTTTGCTGTGTTATAGTAGGTGACGACCCCTGTTCTTACGTAGCTGGGGGTTTCCCGTTTCTCGCGGGTAGGAATTCCTATTTCAATATCTTCGGCGTTTATGGCCTCCCTTTTCGAGGGATCCGGAGGGGTGTCGGTAATCCTGCCATATTCATCGACATAGGCGATCATATCGTCAAGATTGCCTTTGCCGCTTTCCTTTCTTACATTCCGCTTTTCCTCCTTGTCCTTCCTTTTTTTCTCTTTTTTCTTTCTGACTTCTTTCTTATTATAGGATTCCTGTGATTTCCCCATATTATCTGATTTAATGAATAAAAACAACCTGCAAAATCTCCTTTCGGACGATCGGAACTGAAGAGTGATAAGCTATTTAATTGCTGTAGCAGTCAGGATAACTTTTGAAAAAAAGCCGGAGTGCGCTGATATTTCAAATACTCTAAGCGACAAAGATACTCTTTTTAGGGACACATCCTTACTGCCTTTGCTTTTCATTCAGGTTACAGGATCATAAGCTGCCGTTATGGGCTGGTTTCCGGGCTGAAAAAAATAAAATCACAGCTAATTCCGGGGCTGCTGTGTGAACGGATCCGAAGTGAAAAGTTCACCTTTTTTGTCTCAGGTCCTGAGCAGTTTCTTTAGCAGGTAATACTGATACTCCCCTTTGATAATCTGCCGGGCTTTATAGGGCGCAATTTCCATCGGGATACGCTGAAAGAGTTGCGGATGCCAATGTTCCTTCATTCCTGAAGTTCCGAAGGCCGCGTCGATCACCTTTTCCTCAAACAGCCAGACCATGACATGCTCCGGTACCCTCAGATCGCTGAAGGGGAAGGCAAAATAGCGGTAACCCGGGGCAAAGCGGCTTTCAAGGTCGTGCATGCTTTTCCTGATCTCGGCGATGATCTTTTCACTGGTCAGCTCACCCAGCATGGGATGATCGGCCGTATGTCCGCCGATCTCAAAGCCGTCGTTCATCAGGCTTCTGATCTGTTCCTCGTTCATGTAAACAGGATTTGCCGCCAGGTAATCCGTTACCGAAAAGCCAAGGAGTGAAGCTGCTTTCTCCAGCTTATCCTTTTCCGGGTAGCCAACCTTCAGCAAGGCCTGCCTGAGCAGCGGGGGAGAGGTGTTCAGCAGGTGTGCGATCTCCTTCTTCTCCGCATCCCTGCCTTTGCGGGACACCTCAGTACTCAGCAGTGCAGCAAGGTAGCGGTAAAACAAGCCTTTATTTCCGATAAAATCGTTATTCAGGTAGAACTGTGCCGGGATCCCCTTCTTTTTCAGGATCGGAGCTATAAGCTCGTAACAGCTCAGCAGCCCGTCGTCGAAGGAAAGCACCATCCGGGGCTTTGTACTGTTGCTTTCCGATAGCAGGGTTTCGAGGGATACGGGTTCGAACCGGCCGCACAGCCAGTCCAGGTCGCTTTCGAACTCTTTTACGGTCCGGTGGCGGTAGATCGGAGTAATGCACGGATCGGGTGCATCGCTCACGGTGTGGTAAAAGGGGAAGATCGTTCTTACCCCGGTAGCTTCGATCATCCGCCGGAGCCCCCGGAGGCGCGGGAGCCGCAATACGGTTTGTTTGATTTTAACCGGCATGTTTTCCCTTTTTTCGGAAGTAAGCGGGCAGGCGGGTGAAACTTACCTGCTGATACATTTTGGGACGGGCCCCGAATCCGGCGAAAAACCGGGCAATAGAGGGAATGTTCGATCCTTCGAAGTCGAGGATCAGATCCTGTTCCTCATGCTCCCTGATGAAGTGATCGATGATCAGGAACATCGCCCGGGCTTCCTTCCCTTCTTCACTGGAGGCAGAGAAAAGGTACACGGCACGCCCGCGGGTCATGCCGAACAGGGCGCCGGCACAGAGTTTCCCCTGAAGCCGGACGGAGATGATCCTGATCTTTTCTTTCGATGCAAGAACCGAAAACAGGTCACGCGTGCGAAGAAAATGCTCTTCGTTGCGGATAAAGGGGCTGAGTTCCTTCTTGAAATGGATCAGCTCATCCAGCCCCGTATCCGTTCTGAGTTCCAGTTCCTGTCCGCAGGCTTTCCGGAGATTCCTGCGGCTGTTTTCCGAATACCCCCGGTACAGGTCATTGTAACTTTCTCCGAGGTGAAGCTCGTAGTTGACGCGGTCGCTTACCTCGTATCCCCCTTCCTCCCCTAAAAGGTTCCCGGTGTTAAACTGGAGATCGCCGAAGCGGAACATTTTCGGGATGGCATGAAGGAAGTCCCTCACCACATCGGGCGGCACGGTTTCCGTTCCAAAAACGCCCAGTTGCTGGGTGTACAGGGGCTGATAAAGGTAATGCAGGGTGAAACGGCGCTTCCAGGTCAGGGGCATGATGAAGCGGTAATCGTCATCAACCAGGGCCGACCAGTTCTCTGCCCCGGCATCGAGGTACCAGGAAAAGGGATAGAACGATCCGGCGGCATGCTGACGGATCACCCGGTCCCATTTTTCCGTGTCAATCTCGTTCCGTTTCAGGTGTCTGATCATCCCTGTGCTGTTAAATATCCAGTCTCACAACCGTAATCCCGGCGCCCCCGCGCTCCACGTGTTCATCTCCGAACGACTCCACCACATCGACAGTCCGCAGGTACTCCCTGATCATCTGGCGCAGGATACCGTCGCCTTTCCCGTGAAGAATATGCAGTTCCCTGGAGCTCACCATGATGGCTTCGTCGATAAACTCGGCCACCATCCGTAAAGCCTCCTCCGCCCGCTTTCCTCTCAGGTCGATCTCGGGCCTGAAACTCAGCCTGCGCTTTCCTATGTCCCATTCGCCCAGGACAATGCCCGACTGCTTTTTCAGAATGTGCCGGCCCGACTCGTCGCCGCTCATCTTCTCCAGCTGTTCGGTCTTCGTGACCGTCTTCACCATGCCGAAGGCCACCGTACAGTTCTTGCCCTTCAGTTCGATCACCTCCCCGGGGATATTCTGGCCTTTGATCCGTACCAGGTCGCCCACACGGATCACCCCATCGTCCTGGTTGGCCTGGCGGGGCACACTTTTTTGACGCGCCTGCCGGGCCAGGTCGGGTCGTCGCCTGGCAAGCTCATCGCCACGCTGTTTGATCTCCTCCATCTTCACCGTGATCCGTTCTTCCTCCTTCTTCTCGGCTTCGCGGACGGTTTCTGTAAATTCCTCCAGCTCTTTACGTACCTCGCGGGTACGTTCCTTCTCGGCATGGGCCTCCTTGATCTCGCGGATCGTCTGTTCGATCTGCCGGTTGGCGCTGTTTAACAGGGTCTCGGCCTGCTGCTTCGCCGTACGGATAATTTCCTTGCGCTGCCGGTCGCTCTCGGCCAGTTCCTTTTCGTAACGGGCCATCAGTTCCTCCAGCTTTTTCTCCGAGCTGCGGATCTTGTCGCGCTTGCTCTCCCAGTATTTCTTGTCGCGCAGGATGTCGCGAAGGTGTTTGTCGAAATCGATATGTTCCTGTCCGACCTTTTCGGATGCCTTCTGAAGCACCGATTCGGGGAGCCCGATCTTGCGCGCGATCTCGAAGGCAAAGGAACTGCCGGGTTTACCGATCTGGAGCTGGAATAGAGGCTGCATGCGCTGGTTATCAAACAGCATGGCCCCATTGATGATCCCTTCGGCCGAGGTGGCAAAATGCTTCAGGTTGGTATAGTGGGTTGTCAGGACCCCGTAGGTCCCGGCCTCGTTGAGCTCTTCCAGGATGGCTTCGGCTATGGCCCCGCCGATCATCGGTTCGGTTCCCGTACCGAATTCATCGATCAGTACCAGGGTATCGGGGGAGGCGTTCTTGACGAAGTGCTTCATGTTCAGCAGGTGACTGCTGTAGGTGCTGAGGTCGTTATCGATCGACTGTTCATCGCCGATGTCGATGAAGATCCCTCCGAACAGGCCGAATTTCGACTGTTCGCTTACGGGGACCAGCAGTCCGCACTGGAGCATGTACTGGAGCAGCCCCACTGTCTTCAGGCAAACGGATTTACCCCCGGCGTTGGGACCGGAGATCACCAGGATCCGGTTTTTCCCCGACAGGAACAGGTTCAGGGGTACCACTTCCTTGTTCTCCACCCGGTGCGCCAGCAGGAGCAGCGGGTGGACCGCTTGCACCCAGTCGAAACCGGGACCTGCATCGACCTGCGGACGGATGGCACCGATCCGGCGTGCGAACAGGGCCTTGGCACGGGTAAAATCGATCATCGCGAGGAAATGCTGGGCTGTTTCCAGATCCGGGAGATAGGGCCTGATATCGGCCGTAAACTGCAGAAGGATCTGGATAATCTCGCGGCGTTCGGCATACTCCAGTTCGCGCAGTTCGTTCCCCAGTTCAACCACCTCGGCCGGCTCAATAAAGGCCGTGCGGCCCGTTGCCGATTCGTCGTGGACCAGACCGCTGATCTTGCGCTTGTGGCTGGCAGCAATGGGGATTACGGGCCGGCCGTTGCGGAAGGTCACCCCGGCATCCTCCTCCACCCAGCCCTCGGCCTGCGCCTTCTTCATCAGCTGACTTATTCTTTTTGATATGGCCGATTGTTTCTCGGCAATGGCCCCGCGGATCTTCTGCAGTTCCGCCGAGGCATTGTCGCGGATCCTGCCATGCTTGTTCAGGATCTTTTTAATCCGCTCCGTGACATAAGGATAGATTTTCACCGGTTCGCAGAGCCGCGTAAGCTGCGGGTAACGGACCTTTTCATCGGAGCGGAAGAACTGGACAATGGCCCTGACCGTGTCGAGGCTTTTTCCGATGGCATTCACCTCTTCCTCTTCGAGGAAAGCCCCCTCGATAGCGGCTTTTTTCAGGGCCTCGCGGATATCCGGCATAAAACTCACCGGCAGTTCCCCGCCTTCCTCCATCAGTTTGAGCAGTTCGGCAGTACGATCGAGTTCCTCATTGAGCGCACCCGGGTCCTTCATCATAGCCATCCCATCCACGCGCTCCTTTCCCGGTTCGAATAGGCAATGGCCCTTCACCAGTTCGCGGATCCGGTCGAAACCGGTTTTTACTTCAAAATTGGAGGGATAGATCACGATGCCGGAAATTTTGCCCTAAAATAATAATAAGTGGCGAGTATAGGGCAGGAGGGAGGGAAAAATGGAGGATGAGAATAAGGATTAGGATGAGGATAAGAATAAGAATAAGAATTAGAAGTAGCAATGGATTATGAATCAGCAATAGTTCCTCTCAACCATAACCTTATGCTCAAAAATGCTGATTCAGAGAATTTTCGAATCCTCTTATCTGAATGAAAAATAACTTCCGTTTTACAGGGAGATTTCTTACCTTGGCGTAACCACTCAGAAACAGCACTTTGTGGTTATGTTTTGCGGCTCTCATGCATTTCAGGTTTTCAGTGGAAAAATAACCAGACTAAAGGAGACTTATGCCATCTCTTCATTTAGTCTAATTGGATAAGATTATGAAAAACATAAACTTAATGTTACTGGGTTTTCTTTTTTTACTCAGTTCATGCGGAAATTACATCGACTATGTTTTTGTAGATCAGGCCTGCGGATGTGATGACCCCGCGGGAAACATCGGATGGCTTAAGGAATTGATAGAAATTGCTGAAGCTGATACTACAGGTAACTATTGGGGTACAATTTACATGGAAGAGTACATGGGAAGTGATGTATTCCTGGTCACCTTTGATATGCAAAGTGGCGGTGTATTCGGATACTGGTATAATTGTGATGGAACGTCTTTTGTGCCGGAAGACAGTCTGTGCAGTATGACCTTATCAAAGGTGATTTATTCAAATGTAATAAGGGATTAAGCCCTGACCTGTCCTGGTGCGCATTATAGAAATAAAGTTAAATACAGGTTTGTGCAAACCCTTGAAAAAGGGATTTATTTATGGAATTAATTTTTTCTGCCAGACTTTCAGGTCCCGGCTTGTTTGAAAAACGCGACTGCGAAGGGCTCGTAAAAAAATAAAGAAATCAGGAAAATAATCAGCTTTGCAATAATCAGATTTGAACAGGGTACCTGAACCTGCATATCTTGTTCAGGATGGAACTGGTTGTATGTAATTTTATACACGAATGTGTGCGACCGCCTTCAGGGTCGTTAACCCTCCATCATGCATGCGTGATTAACGCGACCACGAAGTGGCCGGACAGGAGCAAAGGGGTTTGTACAGGTCCATGGCGCCAAAGCTCAAAAAAAATGCCCCGCGGTCTGCAGTTGTACTGAGGGCGGGGCGGGGGCGGGGAAAATCTTTGAATTCTGCTTCACTGTTGTCAGCGGAGCGGAACCAGCCGGACGGCCATTCCTCCGCCGGGAGCCAGCTCTGCCTTGAATGTCTTTCCTGAGTTTAGCTGTTGGGTAGAGATCTTAACAGCTGTCGGGTTCGTCCGGTAGTCGGCGCCCTCGCCGTCGGCGTAAATCTCGGCCCGGTATTCCACGCCTTCATCAAGGAAGGAGAGGTCGATATCGAGCGTCCGGGGCTCCTCATTGGTGATGCTCCCGATATACCACTCCTCGCTGTTGCGGTCCTTACGGGCCATGGTGACGTACTGCCCGATTTCAGCATTCAGCACCCGTGTTTCCGACCAGTTGCAGGGTACCTCTTTGATGAACTCAAAGGCCGGCTGGCCCTCGTAGTACTCCGGCAGGTCGGAGGCCATTTGGAGGGGACTGAAAATGATGACATAAAGGGCAAGCTGTTTGGCCAGGGTCGTATTTACGCGTGTACCTTTTACCGCTTCGTAGCTGAAGTTGAAAGTCCCGGGAGTAAAATCTAAGGGACCGGCCAGCATCCGGGTAAAAGGAAGGGTCGCCGTGTGCGAGGGAGGATTGCCCCCGTCGGCCGACCATGCATCATACTCCTGTCCGCGGGCTCCCTCCTGGGTCATCAGATTGGGCCAGGTGCGCTGCAGTCCAGTTCCCTTAACCGGTTCGTGGTTATCGATCATGATCCGGTATTTCGCAGCAGTTTCGACAATCTTCCGGTAGTGCCGCACACCGAACTGTCCGTCGTGCCACTCCCTGCCATCGAGGTATTTGTTCACATAGCCTGTTTTTACCGAGTTTACACCATACCTGTGATAGAGGGCAAAGGCCTCCTCCAGCTGACTTTCGTAATTGGCAACGGCACCTCCGGTTTCGTGGTGCCCGATCAGACGTACATTTTTCTGCACTCCGTAGGAAGTCACTTCTTCGAGATTGAAATCCGGATAGCTTTTCGTAAAACTGAATTTTGTTCCGTCTTCCGACCAGTTTCCATCCCAGCCTTCATTCCATCCTTCCACCAGCACTCCGCCGAAGCCGTTTTTACCGGCAAAATCCATATAGCTTCTTACCCGTGCGGTGGTGGCTCCGTGATCAGGTCCCTGGCCCCAGGTGTATTTTTTAAGATGCATGCCCCACCAGATCCCGATGTACTTCATCGGCTGGATCCATGAGATATCCGGAAGGACGCACGGATCATTCAGGTTAAGCATAAGGGTCGATGTAACCAGGTCGCCCGGTTTTTCCCCGATGATGAGGGTCCGCCAGGGACTTACAAACGGGCGGCGGGCATAGACCTTTATCCCGTTCGACCAGGGAACCAGCTCACTGGTGTATACCGTAGTGCCGGTGCGGCGCAGGGTCATCGAGGCAAAGTCGGTCAGATTGGCCTCATGAATAGCCAGGTACAGTCCGTCGGCGGTTTCGAAGGTTGCCGGTGTGTTGATGGTATCGGTCTCACTGATCCTGTTCTTCCTGTAAATACTTTCATAATAGCTGTTTTCGCCATGTACCGGGATCCACCACACCTGTTGGTCAGCGGGAAAACTGAATTGTGTGAGTTCATCCGCGATCACCAGGGAATCGGGAGTATTTCGCATGGGAAAGGCATAGCGGAAACCAAGACCATCGTCGAACACCCTGAAAATGATATCCAGCAGGTTCTTATTCCCCCCGGTTTCTTCCAGGTGAAGGACCAGCTCATTGTGCCGGTCATCCACGTACCGCGTCTCACCCCAGGGCTGTTCCCAGCGCTCGTCGGCCGAATTCTCCTCAGCAGCGATCAGACGGTATCTTACAGGCTCTATCTGCTGTTCATACTCAAAGCCCATGGCCGATAGCCCGATGACGGGCTGTCCGTTTTTGGTGACCGAATAATAGGGCAATCCCCCGTCTAAAATAAACTGAACCTCAATTGTCCGGTCGGGCGAACTTAGCTGCCAGGTTTTCCTGCTGCTGCAGGAGGTCAGAACCGGCAGGGCCAGTAAGAGAGCGAGTGCGGTAAGACTGTTTTTCATCTGTCTTTCTTTCAATGGTTTGTATTTCATGCTTTTCCTGTTCCTGTTCCGGCATTTTTTTTCAGCCCCGGAAGCAGGCCGGGTGTCTTTTAACTTTACTTCGGATTTTTGATTTTCACCTGTCACTAAATTCCCGGATAACCTGCCGATTGCTGGATGTTCCCGTTTCTTTCAAGCTCGAGTTGCGGGATGGGCTGAACGTACGATTCGTCTCCCTTCCACGTGATGTCGCCGTGACGGGTCTCCCTGTAATAAGCGGCTTCTGCCGGCCCAATCTTCCATCTTCTTATATCCCACCACCACTGGCCTTCGGCGAACAGTTCGGCCCAGCGCTCGTACTTCAGCACATCGAAAGCCAGCGGATCATCTTCATCGTAAGCCCGGGTGCGGTCGCTCAGACTGACATAATCGTAGGGGCAGGGCGAATCGGAGGGATAGCCATAGGCCCGCCGGTGCACCTTATTGATGTATTCCAGGGCAAGGGAGGGGTTGTCCTCACTCACCAGTTCGGCATACAGCAGATAGATATCGGCCAGACGTACAATGGGATAGTTCGCATCGCCGCTCTGGTTCCGGCCCCAGGGCTCAGGTCCCATTTCCACACCGCGGATATTGGTGAATTTCCGGTGCTGCCAGGTGAGCAGATCGGGACGGTTGTTCACCTCGAGCGAACGGTCGTAATAG
Organism: Bacteroidota bacterium; assembly: GCA_049325415.1. GTDB lineage: Bacteria > Bacteroidota > Bacteroidia > Bacteroidales > JBMOLL01. Next base: position 14,832 of record JBMOLL010000115.1, read on the forward strand.
GTGGTATCGCCTTTTTCGTTGATAAATACATCGACATAGGGTTGCCCGGCACATAGCATCAGACGCGGGTCAACCAGATCCTTGTTGGTCTTCAGAGCCATGCACTCACTCCGGTAATCGGGGTCCTGGGTGCGGTAGGGATAATTATGGATGGATCGGGGCTGCGAGGAAACAAAAGCCTCGTTCAGTGTCCTCCTCGGAACGGTATCTCCCCCGACACCGGCGAAACCGAAGCGCCGGATATTGGCATCATGGATGAAATTGTTTCCCCACTCGCTGCTTTTGGTCGATGTGATCACATCGTACTGTTTGGTCAGTGGATCGACTGCCCCTTCCACGCTGGCCCTGAAGCGGATATCAAGGTCCATGTACCAGGGGGCCATCACCATGGGCATTCCGCTTCCGGTGGTATAGCCTTCCCATGGGCCATTCTGGTTCCAGTTGGTCGTCATGCAAAGCTCATAGAGCGATTCGGAGTTGAATTCATTATCGGCATTCCCGTAGAACATGTCGGCGTAAATGTCTGAGCTTACCAGTTCTTTGCCGCTGCTGCTGATGATCTCTTCCATCAGGGTTTTTACTTTGGCTTTGTTTTCCGGGAAGATATAAAGGGATTGCATGTAAACCTTTGCCAGCAGCCCTTTTGCTGCCCATTCGGAGGCCCGGTACGGATCGTTGTGGCCCGTAAGGAGCGGGACAGCCGTTTCCAGGTCGTTGATCACAAATGCCCAGGTGTCGGTGACCGTGGCTCTGGCTCTTTTCATTCCCTCCAGGTCGGTAGCCACTTTGTCGAATAAAGGAAAGCCCCAGCCATCAGGATCGGTTTCGAAAAAGATCTGGCCGTGCCAGTAAGCCAGCGCCCGGTTGAAGAGAGCCTGACCAAGCATGTAGTCGAGCTCATCCTGTTCGCCGGCAGTGGAATAGTTTTCCCTGTAGGAAGAAATGGCTTCTGCAGCCGTTGTCGACAGATTGGCCCATTTGCAGATATCCACGTACATCTGGGTGGTATAGCGGCTGTCGATATCGGTATAGTTGTCCATGCTCGTACCCCGCTCGTCGTAGGAACCGTAGGTGTTGGTGGTGTGGTCGTACAGGTAAATCCCCATGGGAAACCAGTAAAAGGCATACATCCCGATACCGTAGGGCCCGGCGTAGGAGGAGGTCAGGACCAGGTCGACCTGTTCCAGCGTAGCGGGGAAATTATCGGTCGACAGGGTCTGCGGGTTGGAGATGTCGAAGAAATCGGTACAGCCCTTCAGCGACAGGATCAGGAGGATGATAAGCGCGGTTTTTATTGCATTTTTCATGATGCAGTATTTTTCACAATCTGTTTATACTATAACGTCAGGTCGATACCCAGTGACACCAGTCTCGAGGGCAGGTAGCGGTTCTGGTGGTCGATGCCCCGCATCAGGACCCGGCCCCCGATCTCCGGATCGATGCCGGAATAGTTGGTGAGGGTAAACACGTTCTGCACACTGAGGAACAGTCTCACGGTCTGTACTCCTGCTTTCTGACTAAAACTTGCCGGCAGCGAATAGCCCAGCGAGAGGTTTTTCAGTTTCAGGTAATCGCCCCTTTCTACCAGGTAGGCCGAAACGGTGGAGTAGTTCCGGTTGGCAGCCCCGTCGGCTATGAACGAACCGTTGGTATCCACAAAACCGACACGTGGCAGATCAGTCACCGTGGTGTTGCCTTCCCCGAAGCAGGAGGTATTGAAGATCTCCGCCGTGGTGTTGTCGGAACTGAACATCTGGGTATAGGGCTTCACGAGGTTCATGATCTCAAAGCCGAAGGCCCCCTGGAAAACGGCATTAAGGCTGAAGCCCCGGTATTCCAGGTTCAGGTTCATACCCAGGGTCATTTTTGGCCAGGGATTTCCGATGATCTGACGCGATGCGGCTGTCACCCTGCCCTGACCGTTGTCGTCGAAGATCAGGTCGCCGATGCCTGTCTGCTTCGCCTGGTAATAGATCCCGATCGGCTGGCCGTCGGCATTCAGCGGCTGACCGCTTACCGGGTCGAAGCTCGTATGGTCGGGATTCTGCTCTTTCCAGGCTTCGAGAGCGTTGCGGTTGTACTCGTCGACCTGATCCTGGTTCTGGAAGATGCCAAGGACCTCATATCCGTAGAACATGCTCATGGGGTAGCCATCCTGGGTGCGGGTAAGCAGGCTCCAGGCATTGTTCAGTCCCTCATCGATCGGGTTGGCACCCGGTGCATCCCCGACCTGTTTGACCAGGTTGGAATTGAACGACAGATTTGTGCTGAGGCTGTAGAACAGCTCATTTTTTTTATTCTTCCACAGCAGGGAGATCTCGTGGCCCTGGTTTTGTACCAGGCCGGCATTGAAATATACGGGAACCGTATTGGCAGGATCGTCGCTGCTGAAATAATAACTCATCCCGGCTGAAAGCGGCAGGTCGCCACGATATAGCATGTCGCGGGTAAGGCGGTTATAATAGTCGTAGGAGAAGGTCAGACGGTTTTTAAAGAAATTCAGGTCAAGACCCATATCGACCTGTTCGATCTCTTCCCATTTCAGGTTCCCGTTCCCGAAAATCGCCAGCCAGTACCCGGCCTGCTGGGTGGAGGTCCCGTCGAAGGAATGACTGATCCCCGTGCCCGACCAGGTGGAGGCATACATGTACTGGGGAACACTGGCATCATTCCCGAGCAGACCCCAGCTGGCACGGATCTTTGCATTGTCCATCCAGTTACCGGTAAGTTCTTTCATGAAATCCTCTTCGCCGATCTTCCAGCCGGCATTTACCGAGGGGAAATATCCCCAGCGGTTTTTCCCTACGAAGCGGTCGGAGGCATCGGCGCGGAAATTGGCAGTGAGCAGGTATTTTTCAAGATAACTGTAATTGAGCCGGCCGAAAAACGAACCCCGGCGCTCTGCCGGAAGGAAGTCGGAGGCATCCTTGGTCGGACCCGCCGACGACAAGGCGATGGATTGAGCAACCGGGATCGAGAATTCGTAGGCCGTGACACTCAGACTGTAACCGTCGAGCTTCCAGAACTCGGTTCCGGCCATGGCTTTCAGGCTGTGGTTATCGAATTTCTTTTCCCAGGTCAGAACCGAGTTGAACATCAGGTTCTGTGTTGTACCGGAGTAAGCTTCAAGCCGCTGCGGGCTTACCTGCACCGGACCGAAGTCGCGGTACTCGGTAAAAGTATTCTTCGAATAAGCGGAAAATTCACCCGAACCGGTGATCCGCAGATCAAGTCCCCTGAAGAAATTAATATTCAGGTAAGCCTGTGCATTCAGCACGTAGTTATTGTCATTGAATACGTGAAAGGCATCTTCAAGCGCGGCAAAATTGGGTCCGCTGCCTGCCTTGTCGTTGGTGGGGGCAAAGTCGCCATTGTCGTCATAAACAGGGGATACGGGTACCGTCCTGAAGGGAATGGTATGGTTGTAAATGGATGAGGAGGTAGCGGGATTCGTCTTCACTGAACTCCCGTAGATTGATTCACCGATGGTGAGGTGCCGGTTGAATTTGTGCTCAATGTTATTTCGGAAAGAGAAGCGATCGGCACGGGTATCCAGGTAAACCCCTTTTTCCCCCAGGTATCCCGCTGAGAGAAAGAACGAACTGGCTTCTGTTTTGGATGCAATGGAAAAATTATATTCCTGTTCAATGCCCGTGCCGAACATAACGTCCATCCAGTCGGTGTCGGGCAGATCGGCCAGGCTCGTGGCACCCAGTACATCCAGGGTATTGCCTGTTCCAAAGGCATCGCGGGCTCTGATCCAGTCTTCCGTATTCAGTAACTGGATGTCGGTGGTGATATTCCGGAAACCGAAGCGGCTGCTGGCGTTGATCGTTGATTTTTCTCCTTCCCGGCCGCGCAGTGTGGTTATGAGGATTACACCGCCAGCTGCCCTTGATCCGTAAATGGCAGCCGAACCGGCATCCTTCAGGATCTCGATGGAGGCAACATCGTGCATATTGAACCTGAAACCTGCATCCTGCGGCACCCCGTCGACCACATACAGAGGCGACATGCCGTTCAGCGATCCGGCTCCGCGGATAATGATGTCGGCCTGACTGCCCGGCATTCCGTCACTTTTGGTAACCATGACACCGGCAGCAAGACCGCTGAGGGATTCGGCCAGGCTCTTGGAAGAAAAATCCTTCATGTCTTCCGCACTCACAGAGGAAATGGAACCCGTCAGATCGGAACGTTTCTGGGTCCCGTATCCGACAACCACCACTTCGTCGAGTGCCTGCAGATCCTCCGTCAAAACGACGTTGTATACATTTTTTTCTTCCGTAACCGTTTCTTCATAAGGCTTATAGCCCACATAGGAAACGCGCAGCAGACTTCCGGCCGGGGCCGTAAGCCTGAACTGACCATCCTGTCCGGAAATTGTTCCGCCAAGCAGTTCCCCCGAAAAGGTAACGGAAACCGTCGCTCCGATAATCAGTTGATTTTTATCATCGGTGACACTTCCCGTGATAACTTTACTTTGCTGGGCAAGTCCTGATGCTCCGGATAGAAGGAAAAGCACGATGCAGGAGGCAAATACGGGTAATTTCAGGTTTTTCATAGAATTGTTTGAGTTGGCAGTTCCCTGCAGTTAAACAGGAAAGAAAAGCGAAGTACATTAACTCCGCTTTTCCGAAAATACAAAAGGCAACTTAGTATTCCCTGATCTTGAACTTTTTAACGGCTTCTGAAGTTCCGTCGGCTTTGATCATCTTATCGATGTAGAGTCCGTAGCGAGGCTCCTCACGAAGCTGTTTGCCAAGGATGTCATAGTATTCATGTCCGATCACTGTTGCATCTTCGACGATGACATCATTGACGCCAATGGCCTGCGGGCAGGGAAGGGTATATCCTTTCTCAGCAGTGTTATTGGAGAAGAAAAGACCGCCCTCGTAATCATCGCTCCAGAATTCGGCAGAGGTTTTGGTTCCGGTATAGGGAAGGGTTCTGAAGATGGCACCTGTACCCGGGTCAATGGATGTTCCGCCGGGGATCTCGGCAGGCCACATCCACCATCCGGCACCCGGATTGTCGGCTGTGAATTCAAAACCGAACACCTGACCGTAAATGTAAACTACGGAGTCAATTCCTGTAGCATATTCAGTATTCATCGTGCTGGCCATCTGAATGATGTTCCAGGTAGCACCGAAGATGTTCTCATCAATCTGCTTCAGTCGGTTGGTACCGCCACTGACATCTCCGTAATTGGTCCATTTGTTGATTGCCAGGGCACGCGTTGCACCTGCAGCGGTGGGCGTTTCCTTCAGCCAGGCTTCCCAGGGGGTGCCGGTAACATCCACGGCAAAAGTAAAGGTCTCGTCGGCTTCCATATCATTTGAAGCGGCAAAGGCTCCTGTACCACAATCCCACTTAACGATGTAATATCCGTCGGCATCCTTCGGATTATTGAGGGTTTGTGCGCTCGCAGCCATCACAAACGTTAAGAAAGAGATCATAAGCAAAAAGGTAGTTTTTTTCATGGTGACATTTTTTAGTTAAACACTGAAACAAATGTAAGCCCTGAGCCAAACCAATCGGGGAAAACAGCGGAAAATATAGACGCATAATTTATGTAAAATACAATAAATCAAGGATATAAAGTTTTACCACCATTAAAAAATATAGAAAAAAAACGCCCTGATTGGCCCATATTGACCCCTTAAACGGCCTTTCCGGACAGGCCCGGTTTAGATATTTCGAAATCTCTTCGTAGTTTCACCTCAGATAACGGAAAAGCTGACATCCCATGAAACTGAAAAATCTATTATTTCCATTGTATTTAATGGTATGCACGGCCGGTTTAAGCGCCCAGCAGGTAACTTTTCCCGACGACATTGTGGAAAGAGGGTATTTCGACCGTCCATACCTGCGCTATGAGGCTGAACCCGGAAAATGCAGTACCGATGGCAGCTTCCTGGAGCCTTCGTATGATCAGCGCCTGCTCCAGAGTGAGGCCAGCAACCAGGCTGCTGTGCAGCTTACCGGGCATTATTCCTATGTGGAATGGACCTGTGCAGAAAGTGCCGATGGAATGACGATCCGTTTCTCGCTTCCCGACAGTCCGGAAGGCACCGGCACCACGGGTAGCCTGTTCTTATACGTCGATGGGGTGCCCATGCAGGGTTTTACCCTTTCCTCTTACTGGGCCTGGCAGTATATCCTGAAGTCGGGAAGCAAGTATCCCGACAATATCCCCGATGAAAACACAAAGTTTCCGAGGATGCGTTTCGATGAAATGCATATCCGGCTCGACAGTGAGATCCCTGCTGGCTCCACTTTCCGCCTGGTAAAATTCGACAGCAACACGGTGCCCTATACCATCGATTTCGTGGAACTTGAGAAGGTACCGGCAGCAGTGACCTTCGACGATCTCAGCGATGAGAACAAGGTGCTTTATACTCCGGAGGCTGGTAAACTCCAGTATTTCATCGCCCAGAACGGCGGAAAGACGATTTTTCTCCCCGAAGGGCGTTACGAAGTCGACGGGCGCATAGCCATGAACACCGGTGGTACCCGGCTGATCGGGGCGGGAATGTGGTATACCGAGATCTATTTCAACGCTTCTTCCGATGATAAAAGCACCTATAATAAACGAGGTATTGAAGCCTACGGCAGCAATATCACCCTCGAGGGTTTCAGTCTGATTACGATCAATAATAAGCGGTATTACAACAACGACCCGGCCTACCAGGTGGGCAAGGGCCTTATGGGCAGTTTTGGTTCGAACTCGCTTATCAGGAACCTGTGGGTAGAACATTTCGAGTGCGGGGGATGGATCGAAAATGCCGATCATCTGAGCATTCAGCATTGCCGTTTCAGGAACAACTACGCCGACGGGATGAACCTGTCCTATGCCTGCAGGAATTCCGTGGTGGAGCATTGCAGCTACCGTAACAACGGCGACGACGATATGGCCTCCTGGTCCCGGTCGGATGGCCTGTGCATTGCGAACGTTTACAGCTACAGCACCAGTGAAAACAACTGGCGTGCCTCGGCACTGGGTTTTTTCGGTGGAAAGCAGAACAAAGCACATCATATTGTAATCATCGACCCGATGGAAGCCGGATTCAGGGTGACCTGCGATTTCCCGGGGATGGCCTTCAGCAGTGAGGGGTATACCGAGTTTCTCGACATTTCGGTATACCGGGGTGGCGTTGCCTCGGGTACCGTGGGGATCTCGGGCGACCTCTGGGGAAACCAGCAGGGTGCGCTCCATCTTTTCAGCTCTAGCCAGTACGACATGACCAATATCTACATTCACGACATTGATCTGATCGATTCGAAAAACGATGCCATTTTCATCGGCAGCAGTTCCTACACGGTAAAGAACCTGATCCTTAAAAACATTAACATCACCGGAACCGGTCGCTATGGCACGTACTATTACAATACCAGGGGATACGGTTCGTATTGCGCGCTCAGTTATGAGAATACAGGTACTGCGGCAACGAATAACCTGCCTTCAGCCTTTGCATTCACCGAAAACTGCACTCCGCTCTCCCTTCTGCCGCAAAAAGCGCAGGAGATAAGGATGACCAGTATCGACGGAGATCTTTATATTTCTGGCACCGGGAACAGGGATGTTTCGGTGTACGACCTCTGCGGTAAGAGGGTCTTCCAGTCCCCTGTGAATACGGAACCGCTGATCGTACGTCAGCTGAATGCCGGCATTTATATTGTCAGATGGGGAGAAAACCAGGCGGCCAGGGTGTTTGTAAACTGAATTTAAGTTTTTGCTGTCGTCCGGCTGTCAGATCGACCGGATCTCCATAACCCTTTCCTTGAATTCCTCGGAGGAGCAGTTGGCTTTGCCTTTGATCTTGGTTTTGTAAGCGTAGATCGTGTTTACGGAATAATTCAGGAAGCCGGCAATCTTCTCGTTGTCGTTAATTCCGAGTCGGATCAGCGCATAGATCCGCAGGTCGGTGTTCAGTAACTGGTCATCTTTCAGCTGTATCCGTTCTTCCTCTTTCAGCAGATTGTTGAATTCCTCCACAAAATTGGGGAAGAGTTTCAGGAAGATCTTGTCAAAACTCTCAAAAAGCACTTCCCTTTCGTACTGCACATTGATGTACTGCGGGATATTCTTCAGTGCTTCGAACTGCTTGGTGGCTACCTTCCGGTTCACCCATTTCTGCAGGTTCTCGATCTTTTCGATATATTCCGAATTCTGCTTGAAGAAAAAGGCAATGTATTCGTCCTTGATCTTGTTGGCTTCCGTCAGGTCCTCGTTGGCGTTCCTGATGGCGATCCGTGCCAGGTTGAGTCGTTTGAAGGAGATGGAAATAATGACCAGGGCTACGATCAGAGCAATCGAGAGTACCGTTGTGAAAATGGAGATCACCGTGATCCGGTCGCGCTGGTTCTTGATCACCTGCATCCTTTCCCCCTCGATGATCGGCAGGATCTGCCCGATCTCCAGTTGCCTGTGCCGCGCATTGTAGAACGATGCCTCACTCAGGGCCTGGATGATAAAGCGGTAGGCCCTACGCTCATCCCCCTTTTCATACAACAGGTTGGCCAGGTTACGCGAGGCGACAGTTTCCATCGTGGCAGTTTTGACATCGGCGATGGCAGCCCGGGCAAAATATTCAATGGCCTGGTCGGGATAGCCCGTCATCTGGTAAATATAGCCCAGGCTGGAAGTGGCAATGGCATAGTAATGACGCGGGAGTTCAAAATTATTCATCCAGTATTCGAAAACAAACCTGGCACCGCTCCAGTCGGCCATTTTCATGCGCTGCAGGCTCTGGATCGACCAGAACTCATTGGTATTGGGTTTTACAAATAGCAGGGCACTGTCGAGATAGGTGTTTCCCCGTGCGATGTATTGTGGCATGAAGATCGGATCGCGCACGTAATCGGCCAGGTCGTAACAGGCCCGGGCTTCGGTGGCATAGAGCATACTCTTCAGGGAATCGCTCAGACAGGAAGGGTTCACCGAGCTGAGGGTGTCGATCGATTCCTTGAAAAGTCCCGACGACAGCAATACGAAGCCCTCCCTGATCCTGATACGGGAGATCAGCGCTTCGTCTTTTAAAAGATAGGCAGCCGTTTTTGCCCGATCGATGTAATGCCTTGCCGAATCGTAGATATACGACTGGTACTCGTATACCAGGTCCAGGCTTAACTCAATCTGTTTCCGCAGGTCGGCAGAGGATTCGTAAAGGGACAGGGTGTCTTTTTTAAGCTGGATAAAGGCCTCTTTCTGCGCGATATACTCGCTTTTATGATCCAGTGCGGTCTCCAATTCCTTCACCAGTTCCATATATTCCTGACCCGAAGACACGAAGAACCGCAACAGCAGTATGGTCATTATTATCCTGTATCTCATCTTTCGGGTTGTACTAACCGGAAGTTGGATCCGGTATGGCAAGATAGGCAATTCTGCAGTAAACACATGGACTTTGCCTTGCAGAATGTCGATGCCGGTTAAAAATCATGTTTATCTTGATCGTGAGGTTCATATCGGAAATTCCTTAAGCACACTTTCCCTTATCCAACGGAACACAACCCGATGGCAGCCTCAGGCAAGCGCTCAGCACAATGTGATGGAAGGTCCGGGTCGCAGACGAAATTCCGGCCCTGCTCCACCCCGGCAGCCTGTGCTGCCATGCCTCACGTACATTTCATCAACTTTCCCTGTGTTAATGGTTGCTGAAGGGGAAAGGGATCCCGGTGATCTTCGCACACACTTCCAGAAATTTTTCTGCAATATCCTCCTTACCGGCCTGCGGATGTGCACTTACCTCACGGAGGTGATGCAGCAGGCGTCCGCTCTGCAGCGCAGCAGGGTCATCGGAGCTGGCCAGCCAGACCTGGGTCTCGTAGCCCCTGTCCAGGTCGTCGGGCGCATTTTTGCCACCCATCTTCGTCGGTACCCAGCCCGGGTCGACCGCGTTGGAAATGACAGCCGGCCAAAGGCGGGCCACGGCCACGGCCAGGATCAGGTCGTGCAGCTTCGTATCGGAATAGGTCGGTACGCTGGCTTTTTTCATGATCGCCTGCAGCCGGTCGGGGCGGGCATCACCCTGCCGGTGCAGCCCCGAACTCAGGTAGATCAGCCTTTGCGGGGGACTGATCAGTGCCGTGAGGAGATAAGGGGCAAGGGTGTTGACGGCAAAGATGAGGGGCCATCCGTCCCTGCTCTTTGCTGCTCCTGCTGCCTCGTAGATCCCGGCATTATGGATGACGGAATCAAAAGGCCCGAGGGCATTCACCTTTTCCGCCAGTCTTTTCGTCTCTTCCATGCTGGCAAAATCCCCAACCAGTACTTTTTCCGCGCCGGGCACTCCGCTTGCAGCCACCCTGGCCCTTTCCTCATTCCTCGCATGAAGAAAAACCGTGTGTCCCTTGCTTACCAGCGATCTGGCCGCCAGCAGGCCCAGTCCGTCGGAGGATCCGGTAATGAAGATCTTTGACATATTTTCGGGTTTAATTTCCTGCAATATAACCATGCTGTCAGAACAATGAAAATATTGCCGGCAGTATTCTTATCTGCAAACCGGTAAAAAAAAGCCCGGGAAAGAATCCCGGGCCCCTTCAGCAAAAAACTGCAATAATGCCTTACTTCGATTTATCCGGTGCAGCGGGTACCGGCGGAACCGGCTGGTACTGCGTTTTGATCTGCTCCGTGATCACCTCGATCGCTTTGTCGAGCTGGGCATCCACACCCAGGTATTCCTGGTGCGGGTCGTTGTCGATCAGGATATCCGGATCGACGCCGTGACCTTCGATGATCCATTCGCTTTCATCAGCACTGTAACTGGCGAACTCGGGACGCCGCAGGTCCTGTCCGTCGATAAAAGGCAGCGGACCGGTAATGCCAACCACACCGCCCCAGCTTCTCGTTCCGATAACGGTGCCGAGCTCATGCTTTTTAAAGGCGTAGGGGAAGAGATCGCCGTCGGATGCGGAGTAGCGGTCGATCAGCAGCACCTTCGGACCGGTCATCATCTCTTCCGGTATAACGCTTCCCTGCGGAAAATTCCTGCGCATGGTGTTGCGCGTGTGTTCGCGCTGCAGGCGTTCAATGATCATGGGGCTCACATTGCCTCCGCCATTGCCACGGTCGTCGATGATCAGGCCTTTCTTATCCAGCTGGGGATAGAAATGCTTTGCAAATTCATTCAGACCATCAGGGCCCATATCCGGAATGTGGATATAACCCACCTCACCGTTGGTCTTGCTGTTTACATATTCCGTATTACGCTCAACCCAGTTGTAATAATAGAGGGCCGATTCGTCGCCGATGAGCTGCACCAGCACCTTGCGGCTGCCTTCCTTCTGTGCCTTGCTGTTTACGAGCAGCTCGGTTTCCTTTCCGGCAAGTCCGGCAGTCAGTTCATAGATGTCGCTCACTTCGGTGACAGGTATGCCGTTCACGGCCAGGATGAATTCTCCCTCTTTCACCTGGTTGCCGGGCTCGGTGAGCGGCGAACGGAGGCTGTTGCTCCAGTTGGCGCCTTTGAGGATCTCGCTTACCTGGAAATAGCCCGACGAATGCCGGCTGAGTTTTGCTCCGAAAAGCCCGGTTGATATGCGTTCGGGCATAGCTTTCTCGCCGCTGTTCACGTACGCATGCCCAACGCTGAGTTCACCGATCAGTTCACCGATGAGGTAGGTAAGATCGTCGCGATGCCTTACATAGGGTACCAGCACGCCATACTTTTCCTTCATGGCCTTCCAGTCGAGCCCGTGCATATTCTCCACGTAGAAGAAATCGCGCATCTGCCGCCACGATTCATTGTAGATCTGTTCCCATTCCTTCGTGTAATCGACCACGGTCTTCAGACCGCTCATATCCACGGTTTCCTTCAGGTCGACGGGACCGGAAGGAAGGTCGATCACTCCCCATCTGCCTTTATCGCCCACGAGCATTTTCTTGCCGTTGGAGGAGATGCTGTAAACCAGGCCACGACCCAGTTCGGTCTCTTTTTCCTTTTCAAGATCGTACATCTTGAGCGCAGCGCCCTGGCCGGAGCCGAATTCCATATAATAGACCTTGTTTCCGATAGCACGGATATTGGCGTAATTCGATGCGGCCACCGGAAGGGAGAATTCGCGGTCGCGTATGCCGTCGGGGTCGATTTTTACACTGACCCCCGAAGCTGCGGTCTCCTTATTCTCCTTATCTCCCTTTTTTGCCTTGTCTTTTTTGTCCGATGCTGCAGGAGCTGCATTTTCTTCCGAAGTGATAGCTACCTGGTCGTTTTTCGGGGCAAAGGGAGTCGCATCGCCGGCCGAAAGAACGATCCCGTAGATACGGGTCATGGACCGGTAGGCATGGTTCCACTCGGTGTTGCTGTACGTCGGGTTAAAATCCCGGGCAGAGGTGAAATAGAGGTATTTGCCGTCGTCGGAGAAAACCGGGTTCCCCGATTTATACCAGGTGTCGGTCACATCAGTTTTCTCCCCGGTTTCCACCCTGTAGAGCCGGATCACCGGGAATTCGTTCCCGGCCGTGTGCACATAGGCGATCCATTTGCTGTCGGGCGACCAGGAATAGGCGGCGGGAATGCCCCTGGTTTCCTGTTCGACAAGCGAAACGGCACCCGAAGCCACATCAAGCATGTTCAGGCGCATTTTCCGGTCGTGGAAGAGGATCTTCTTTGAATCGGGCGACCAGGTGATGTCGAAGATATAGGTGTCGGCATTCCGGGTTAGCTGCCGGGCGGGTTCGGAACCGTCCTGTTTCTGGAGGTAGATTTCAAATTCGCCGCTGGCATCGGAGATAAACGCGATGTTTTTTCCGTCGGGCGACCAGGTAACGTTGCGCTCGTGCACGCCGGGAGTCCGTGTAAGATTATAGGTAATGCCTTCTTTCGAAGGTACACTGAAGATCTCACCCCTGGCCGATACAATGATCCGTTCGCCATTGGGGGAGAGGTCGCCGCTGCGGATATCCTTGCTGACATCCTTCAGTTCCGTACGGGCCCAGGGGGCATCATCGGCCAGAAAGACCTTTACCTTTTCCGGTTTCCGTGTTTTGACATCCATCTTATATATATATCCGCCGTTCTCAAAAACAATGGCAGAGGACGAGGCGGAGGGGAATTTGATGTCGTATTCGGTGAAGGAGGTGACCTTTTCTGTGTTTTTTGTCCGGGTATTGTACGAAAACAGGTTCATACAGCGATCCCGGTCGCTGAGGAAGAAGATCTCTTCACCGATCCACATGGGGATGATCTCCTGGTTGGGAGTGTCGGTGATCTTTTCCACTGTACCTGATTTGAAATCGTAGATCCGGATATCGTCGGCCATGCCGCCCTGGTAATATTTCCAGGTTCTGAATTCGCGGAACACCCAGTTGAAAGCCAGTTTACTGCCATCGGGGGAACAGGAGCAGAAACCGCCGTTGCTCAGAGGAAGTTCTTCCGAAAGTCCGCCTTCCACCGGTACCTTGAAAAGCTGCCCGCGGAATGCATTGAAGGATTGTTTCCGCGACCGGTAAATGATGTATTTCCCGTCGGGGGTCCAGCCCATTACGATGTTATTCGGTCCCATCCGGTCCGACACATCATCACGACCAAGCGTCGCAGTGAAGGTCAGGCGGCGGGGTTCTCCGCCCTCTGCCGGCATTACGAACACCTCGGTGTTGCCGTCGTACTGCCCTGTGAAGGCCAGCATACGGCCATCGGGGGAGAAACGGGCAAACATTTCGTAGCCCTTATGACTGGTAAGTTTCCGGGCCACACCGCCGTCTGCGTCAACGGTGAATAGATCGCCGGCATAGCTGAAAACAATCTGATCGCCATAAATGGCGGGGAATCTGAGTAAACGGGCCTCGTTCTGCCCGAAAAGCCATCCTGCCTGGATAAGCAACATGGCTATTAACAGTATTTTTACCGTCTTCATAAATGAAATAGGTTTGGTTATAACTTATAGATCAATGAATTTCATTTTAAGCCGCAGCAAACAAACTTTACGCTCCCTGCACCCTGGCAGGCTGACAGCGCCTGTGGCATCGGCGCCGGTCAGAGAACGATCTGGCTTAAGTGACGGGCCAAATTAAAATAATTACCCCAAAAAACCAACCGGAAATGTTTTCAGGCATCTAAGTTTGCTGTATTATCCTTTTACAGCGAAGTGCAAAAGTTCCTTATATTATAAACGTAAGGCTTTACATTTCAGGAACATATCCCTTGTAATCCCTGAGCTTTTCAGTGTCCGGCCTTTATGCCTTCAGGGGTCTGTTCAATGTAGCGGATCGTACCGTCGGGGTTGTAGTACATGTAATCCACGCAAACGGCCCTGCGGTAACTGCCTCCGGTGGGAAGCAACCCATTGTGTGAAAAGAAATAATCGCGGTTTTTGTAACTGATGATCCCCGGATGGGTGGTAAAACTGTTCGGGGCATTTCCGGCAATGATCCCCCTGTAGGTCCAGGGACCTCCCGGACTGTCGGCCGTGCAGTATTCGATCATTTCGGCTTTGGTCCCCTTCCCGGCATAAACCAGGTAGTATATCCCGTTCCGCTTATACACCCAGGGGCCCTCGATATAGTTCTCGGGATTAATGATGTGAATGGGGCCATCGGCTTCCGTCATGTTATCCTTTAACTTTACCCACTTGCAGCTTCCGTTTCCCCAGTAAAGATAGGCCTGGCCGTTATCGTCCACAAAGACGGAGGGGTCGATGTCGTCCCAGCCGTGTTTCATATCGGTGGTCATCTCATTCACGATGAGGGCTGTACCCCGGGCATCCGTGAACGGACCCGTCGGGCGGTCGGATACAGCCACTCCGATAGCTGCACCGCCATTGCTGAGGCTGTCCTTTTTGTGAAAGGTGGATACGTACCAGTAAAACTTCCCGTCGCGGTAAACACATTGTGCAGCATAGGCATCGCCGTTGGCCCAGGCGAAATCCTTCGGGGAAAGACAGGTTCCATAAGCGGTCCAGTTTACCATATCGGTGGTGGAAAACACCTGCCAGTCGGGCATTTTGTAGTTGGTATCCTCTACAGTGGCGGTATCATGACCGGTGTAAAGGAACAGGGTATCGTGGTAAACCAGCGGGGCGGGATCGGCGGTGAAGAGATCGGAAAAAAGCGGATTTTGTGCAGGGGCTGCAGAATGGAGGCAGGTAATGATGATCAGTAGCAGGTAAGTCTTTTTGTTTTTCATTGTGCTTAACTTTTTTCGACTGACACATTATGGTTTTATGGTGACAATCACCCTTTTATAGCTTGTAAGAGCGGGCTCGCCCCTGTCGGTGACCTTCAGGATGAAATGGGCCGTCAGTTCCCGGTCGGTAGGCGGAGCAATAATATAGGCACCATGGGAATTCTCGGCCCCCTGAATTTTAATGGGTTCCCTGTAGGTCCCGGCTTCGGGATAGCTGAACCAGAGGAAAGTGAAACTGTCGCCGTCCGGATCGGTCGTGCCGAAAGCGTCAAGACCAAAGCCCTGACCGGCTTTCACGGTGATCCTGTCGGGGTGGCTCAGCACAATTTCCGGCGCATGGTTGGCCTCCGCCGGGCTCATGGTACACCAGTCCATCCGTGCCGCGAAGTCGTTCTGGAAATCCTCTCTCCAGCGCCACAGCGAGACCTTGTTGCCACTGAAGCTTTCTGCTGCCGGTGCGACATTCCGGTTATATTCCTGGAAGGTCCAGGGTGTGTAAGTCTCGGGGGCATCGCTCCAGATCTCCCGGGTCTCGGGTTCGAAGGGTACACCCGATCCGCCTTTCTTCTGTTTTGAAAAATCGGGCTTATAAAATTCATACCGTCCGCCCCAGCCGCCCCATTCGGGGTGCTCGGGTTCGCTCAGTTCGTTGGGGATCAGGTTCAGCCAGGAGGGGGTATCGCCTTCCATGCCCCAGGCTACGTCGGGGTAAACCGCACCCAGCGGACCGTGTCCCTGCTGGATGTTCTGCGCCAGCCAGGAGTTGGAGATGTGGTGGTTATCGATCCCTGGGATGACGCTGTTGATGGCGTTCCATGTGGCACTGCCATAGTCGTCGCCCGGGCTGACGATATAAAACAGACCGGGGAAGTTGTTCCGGATCCAGATCCCGCTGTCGTCCTGGTCGGAGATGGCATAAACCCTGAGCTTTTTCACCAGGGCTTCCAGTTCCTTTTCCGTTTTTTCTGCTTTCAGGGTGTGCAGGGCCTGGGCGAGGGTGTTCGATCCGCCCCATACCGCGATCCAGAGCGGGCGCTCATCCTTTTTCGAGAGCTCGCGGATGATCCAGTCCGATCCTTCCGAATCCTTTCCCTTACCCACGCCTTCCATGCCGTAGGCGGGCAGTCCTTTTTTTACCAGGGGATAAAGAGCTGCTGCCGTGGGGAAGTCCGCGTCATGAAGTGCCAGGTTCGGCTGTACCTTCTCATAGGCCCCGATGATGCGGGTGATTGATTCGGGGTGTACAGAGTTTTTCATCCAGCAGGAGGTGGTGGCAATGAGTCCACGGAGCTCGATCTCGTTGGAATAGAGCAACAGCCGCACGAACGACTGGGTATCGTCGGGATCGGCTTCGATATCACTCAGTACGATCAGCCGGTTCTTCTGCTCTGCCTGTGCGGTAAGCTGGGCTGGGACCGACAGCAGTACCAGGAAAAGAAGGAGTCTGTGCATGATATTCAGTTTTTTTACATCAGTTTAAAGATAGGAATTTTTTGCCGTTGAAGCAGTCCCTGACCAGCCCGCTCCTGATAGGGTGCTATGTTTCAGGGTTCCGGGATTCTCTTTTTTGCCGAGGATGAAACCAGCGCTTCCAGCTTTTCCCGGTTCTTTTTTATCCTCAGATTCCTCTCCTCCTCCGTCTCCGGTGTTAAAGCCTCCAGTTTCCGTAGCAGATCGTCCAGGTCCCAGTTTCGTTCCTTTTTTTCATTCAGCGCTTTAAGAATCACCTGTCCGCCTGGCCGGTCCAGCACCTCTTCAGGGATTTCCTCGATGATGGCTCTGAAATCCACCCCATTCATCCGGGTAAT
This sequence comes from Bacteroidota bacterium, assembly GCA_049325415.1. Classification (GTDB taxonomy): domain Bacteria; phylum Bacteroidota; class Bacteroidia; order Bacteroidales; genus JBMOLL01. The sequence continues at coordinate 31,765 of JBMOLL010000115.1, forward strand.
AAAACGTGAGAGTGATTCGGGCCCGATCTTCCTGTAAAAAGGATGAGTTCTCAGACACTGCAGGACCCGCGGATCGGCTGAAAGGTCTGTAGAACGTAACATACCGGGGAAAAGCAGGCAGGAATCGAAATCCGTTACCAGGATTTCATCCCGGTCGGTCTTCAGAAGATTGTGGTTAGAAGTGCTGCGGTCGGTGTTCAGCAGGAACAGATCCAGCAAGTACACCTCTTCCTCCATTTCCGCAAAGGCAGCAGGCAGGCATCCAAGGTCTGCGGGTACGGCATTTTCCACGTACTCAAAGGCAATGTTTAATCCCATGCTTTTTTCGATAAGCTTCCTCACTTCAATATACAGGTGATCGTATTTAAGCTCTTCCGACAGCCTGATCCAGACCGGCATGCGGGTATTAAGCCCCAGAATATGTCCAAGCCGGTTTGCAAACCATTCGTTAAGCAGGGCATATTCCCCGCTCATGCCAGCTCTCAGTTTAACAAAGTATTTCCGGCTGCCCTGCCTGACGAGCAGGGGGAAGGAGGATCCCCCGGGATAATAGTCCAGCACTTCAGTATCTTCCAAGTCCTTTTGGTAAATTTTATGTCGGATTATTTTAATAGTTCCCTCACATCGATAAACACCGGCGTGCAACCGGAGCTTTCGATGCTGAATGTTCCCGCGGTATCGGCAAGGCAGTCGCCCGACAGGTTCCGGATCTCCACCAGGTATTCATAATCCCCCGCGGGAAGTTCAATATTCAGGTACTCGGGGGAGGTGCAATCGGGCACCGTATCGGTGTAGCCCGGGATTACACCGTAATCATTGTTGCCTATGAGCAGTAAAGCCTCCAGCGGTGTGTTGACAATGGCCGTGTTGGTGGCAAAACTGACTGTGCCGCGGTCGTCGCAACTTCGAACGGTGAAAAGCAGAAATATTGTTAACACTGCTGCCCGAAGGACGATGTGTTGATAATGCAGGCTTTTCATGATAGGTTTGATTTACAGCAATATCTGTTTTTTTACCGGCGATATTTGTCAGGCCTCTCATCGCCCAAGGATCCTCTCGATCAGCCGGAAGTTCGGGAAGGGCACATAGCGGAATTTCAGGTCGATCCATACGGGAGTGCTCACCACTCCCCTCCGGTTACTGAAGGCCAGCAGACTGTCGCGGCCGTGGTACTTGCCCATCCCGCTGTTCCCCACACCGCCCAGGGGCAGGTGGTGGTTGGCGAAATGCAGGAGGTTGTCGTTGATACAGGCCCCGCCCGAGGTACTGCGGGCCAGTACCTCCTTCGCCTTTTTATTCTTCCCGAAGTAATAAAAGGCCAGGGGCTTCTCGTTCCGGTTGATGTAGCCTAGGGCTTCCCCGACCTCCTCAAAGGTCATCACGGGCAGGATCGGTCCGAAGATCTCCTCCTGCATCACAGGGTGGGAGGGATCGATACCGTCGATAATCGTGGGGGCGATAAAACGTTCGGCTGCATCTACCTCGCCGCCCCTGACGATCCGGCCCTCTTTCATGAGCCCGCTCAGCCTTTCCACCGCCTTATCGTTGACGATGCGGGGGTAGTAGCGGCTCTGTCGGATATCTTCCCCGTACATATCCTTGATATGCCGGTCGATGAGCGTGAGCAGTTCGTCTTTCAGCGCCTTCTGCACGAAGAGGTAATCGGGGGCGATGCAGGTCTGGCCGGCATTGATGAGCTTGCCCCAGGCGATACGGCGGGCGGCCCGTTCGAGATGGGCCCCGGTATCGACGATGCAGGGGCTCTTTCCGCCCAGCTCCAGGATGACAGGGGTGAGGTTCGCAGCGGCGGCCTGCATGACATGGTGGCCAACGGCCGGACTTCCGGTATAGAAGATCAGGTCGAAGCGCTGTGACCAGAGCAGGGCATTGACCTCGCGACCGCCCTGCACAAGAGTGATGTAGCCCGGATCGAAGAATTCGTTCACCAGCTGCTCCATGACCTCCGCGATGGCAGGGGTGTAGGGGGAGGGCTTCAGCACGGCGCAGCAGCCGGCGGAGATGGCGCCCACAAGCGGGTTGAAGAGCAGCTGGAAGGGATAGTTCCAGGGTGAGACGATCAGAGACACGCCCAGCGGCTCCACCAGCACCCGGCTCGAGGAGGGGAGGAGATGGAGGGGCGTGCTCACCCTCCGGGTCCGGGTCCAGCGCTTCAGGTGACGGAGGTGGTTGGCGATCTCCCCCGTGACGAGGCTGATTTCGGTGAGGTAGGCCTCCTCGGGCGACTTGTGGAGATCGTCCCACAGGGCCTTTTCAATACGCTTGCGGTAGCAGAAGATGGCCTTTTTAAGGGTGCGCAGCTGCTGCAGCCGGAACGGCAGTTCGCGGGTAAGGCCGGTGGCAAAGAAAGCGCGCTGGGCATCAAGGAGTTGCCTGATATCGTTTTCAGCCGGGTTGTTCATGTCTGGACGGGTTTATAATGTTGCCTGCCGGAACGGTACAGGCTGCTTACAGGCGAAGATACAAATTCCGTAAATATCCTGGTCGTCTTTCAGATAGCGTTTTCCCCGGAGTAAGAAGTCGGATACTTATTATCGATTAAGTAATTGTCCTATTGTTTCAAGAAATCTTTTAGAAACCGGATACAACCGAAGGACGGTTTCTTAATCATAATCGAAAAAATCGTTTCATTTTAAACTGAGTATTTGCGGAATAAGCTCCCTGCCTCTTTCGGGTACCTGGTTATCGTAATATACTTTATGCAGATAGAGTCCGGAACCGGGTGCCGTCAGTTTTGCCGGCACGGGAGAATAGGACTTCAGCATTCCCTGGATCTCGTTTAACGGGAGCTTTTCACGACCTGCTTCGACAAGGACCCCGGTGATCCTTCGCACCATTTTCCATAAAAAGTGCGAAGCGACGAAATGAAGGACGATCAGATCATCGGTCTTATGCACATCGATCCAGTTCACTTCAACTTTCGTGGAATCTGTTTCCGCGTCTTTATCGGTAAATGACTGATAATCTTTAAATCCGCTCAGCTTTTCGGCGGCCTGCTGCATGAGTGTCACATTCAGTTTATCTTTTATCCACCAGGAATAGTTTTTGCCAAAAGCACTCCTGCGGGTCGAGATTAAATAGAGATAACTGCGTGCAGTGGCATCGTACCGTGCATGGAACTTTGGTGCTGCCTGCTCAACCGACAGGATATTGATATCGTAGGGTAAGGCATCGTTGAGTTTAAAGCGGATCTGCTGGAGCGACAGATTTGTTTTCACCTCCAGATGTGCCACCTGACCCAGGGCATGAACACCGCCATCCGTTCGACCGGCGCCATAAAACTCAAAAGGCTGGGAGTCAAAAACCGACTTGCAGGCGTCAAAGAAACTTCCCTGAACGGATCGGGTTCCTTTCTGCAACTGCCATCCGCTGTAACGGCTCCCTTCGTATTCGATCGTAAGTTTAAAACGTGCCATAGATAATTTTCCTGTGAAAAAAGCCGGCATTAGCGGCAACACAAGGTAGAATATCCGGGTAATATAAACAAGAGGGGAAGGGTTGGACCTGGCTCATTTTACCGGTACTGTTAATTATCTCTTCCGGCAAGGACCATGCCTGTAATTCAGCTCTATCACCCATAATTATCGGGGTATGTCCAACACCAATCATTTTCTTCTGCCAGCGACCGTCGGCCCTATGGCGCACCAGGGGTATTCAGTTTTTTTCGGATTACATAATAATCGGCAAGCTCCCTTTTTATTTCAAACCCGTTCTTCTCATATAACGGCAGAGGTCCCCTGTAATGTCCTTCGCACGACAGATCTCCTTTTCCCGGATAGGCTTCCAGATAATCATAGCCCATGCCGGCATAGTCCTGGCTGATTTTATCAAGGATTTTTTGAGCTATTCCCTGTCTTCTGTAATCCGGATGGATCAGGAAGCAGACCACCGAACATACTTTTTCCTCCGGATTATCAATCAGATCATAATACTTGATTAATCTCTGGTAATTTAATCTGTCATTGGCGTTACACCATCCAACCGGCCTATTATCCGAATAGGCTAAATAACCGGTCATTCTGTGATCCTGTACATAGTTTATCACCGAAGAACGGTTTTTTTCCTTGGTCCACTGTTCCGAGGTCCCGGTAAAATGAAAGGAAAAACAATAACAAACTGACCAGTCGGGATTTTCTTTAAAGCTCATGTTATCAAAGAACCACAGATAATCGTCCAGCAGATCAGGGGTTAAAGGTTTTATTTCTACAGGCATCTTCATTTGTTTTGGGCTTTGTAGCAAAATGAAAAATGGTCAGCGAAAGGTTTAGTGGCCGCTCAGACTTCTATTTATTTGCCACTGATTATTTTTCATAATCCAATATCAATTCCTATTCTTAGTCCGGGATATACTTTTTTAAATCCCGACCACCCGGGAATGCGAACAACTTGAATTAGTTGGGATAAACGGGTTGATTCAAAATTTCTATTCCTTTTAAGTTTTCCAGCTGAGTAATAAAGCCCCATCCGAACATTTTTTCAGAAATTTCCAAAATCAATTCATTCTCCCCTTTCTTTAATGGAAGTTCTATCATTTGATGCTTATCCACAACATAGCCTCGGTCTTCATATATCTCAGATTCATGAAAGCTATTGTCCCCGGTAAAGATGTTTTCTGTGTTTAAGTAAATTCTTATTTTATCGCTATAGCCAAAATACAATTTCTTTTTCTGTGCCTTTTTTGAATCTATTATCACTTTTGCCAGCACGGTGTTTTTCGTTTTAGATATCCTGAAATACCGGTTAAGATTCATAATATAATTTTCTTCGGTATTTGTATTCTGCCATTTACATACGATGCTGTCTTTTAAAAATGGTTTTTCAATTTTGAAATTGTAGTTATCATAAGGGTCAGAAATCCACCAACTTGATATGTATGTATTATTAACGGCAGTTTTTGGTTCGGGTTTAAAAGATACAACGGAATCAGGTTTTGTTACTTTAAAATTGGCAAAATATGCAGGGTGATAACTGCATACACCAATATTTCCGTAAGCATAATCATGTTTTAGTTTCACCGACATAACCTGTTTGGAATTATTGTCCAGATAGACTTTTGCTGAGTCCCCCGCAACCTGGATTTTTACATGAAACCACTCTCTGACAGGAATATTTGCAACAGCCTGATAAGCATTGCCATTGTAAAGTTGCCATGTTGCTGACCCGTTAAATACCGGGTCATATTGCACTGCATCCCATTTTCCACTTGTATGAGGCTGGAAATAAATGTATTCAAAATTATATAAAGATGTAAGCCTGAATACAATCCCTAAATATGCTTTTTCTGTCGGCGAATATAAATCACACTCTATAGTTCCATTTTGAAAATCCAGGCCCTCCAAAAAGGCAATTCCTGTTCCTTGAGGAATGAATGTTGTAAATACTGAATCGAATTCTGTTATTTCAGAGCCATAGGTTTTCCAATCTTTAGATTTGAAATCGATACTTATCGTTTCCTTCTGTGCCGGGCAAATAACTGAAACTATTGAAAAAAGGAAAATCAGTTTTATTTTAGTCATCTTTCAGGTTTGTTTATTTTAATCGTGGCCGTTGTTCTGCAGCATTGCACAAAACTTATTTTAAAACTGCATCTCCATCCTCTCCAATACTCCCTGTGCCTGATTTCAACCCGCGAAGGTTGTACCGGACGGATTTCATATTCCTGACTGTTTTTAACTGGCAGGAGCGACTATACAAGTTAGATTATTCAGAAGATATAATCAAGAGGGGAATTTTTTGGACTTACTTCATTTATTATTAAAATGCAAAAGATTTCCAAGGCTGGCATATTTTCAACTGTTTATGGATCTGACCAGGAAAATGCAAAAAAAAAATCTCACAGACTGTCCCCGGGAGTAAAGTATTTGAAATCCACCGTCAGGAACCCTTCAGGCGATCCTTCGACTCGTAACTCGATAAACTCGTTACTTCGCTCAGGAACCGAGGCATTGAGTTTGGGGTGGTAAACCTCGACAGGCTCGGTTTACCGTCGCTGGATCGAGCTAATTGGTGAGCGAAGTCGAACCACTGTCGAGATCCTGTCCCTGTTTATTATTAGGACGGTTCCTGAGCGCAGTGGTGAGCTTGCCGAACCACAAGTCGAAGGAGCTCATCTCCTTTGAAAAGGGCCTCTTATTGCGATGAATGTATTGAGTCTGCCGAACCACAAGTCGAAGGACCTTTTCTTCCTTCGAGCATGGCCTCTCACTACGACGAAAGTATTGAGTTTGCCAGACATAAGCCGATAATCCAGCTCTATCATTCATGATTATCGGATAATTTCCAGGGGAAATGGAATTTCCCGGGAGCGGGACAGACCATTCTTGAGACTCTGCCGGCCGGCCAGGAATGTTCTGACCCTGTTCGGCTTATTTCCCCCTGTATTTAAGCAGGTAAAGCTGGATGAAGATCCCGTTCTCCAATTTATTGTCGAATACCGTATCTTTTTTCAGCAGCTCCGATTCGGATAATACCCGGTTGAGATTTTCCATATTCAAATCAAGGGTATGAAACCTGACGGCACAGAATTCTTCTCCCGGCTGCAGGAATTCTCCCGGCTGGTCGTACTGACGGATCCCGGTGAAGGCGTCGACATTCGACATCTCTGCCTTCAGCCAGTAGTGAGTTAAGCCCGAATTGCCGGTGTATTCGCTTAAGGGGCCGGCGGTTATTTCCGTGATGTGCAGGATTTTCTTTATTTCAGGATAGTTGTCCGAAATATAGGCAATGGTTTGCCGGTAAGGGCCGTAGGAGAAACCGTAGGAGGAAAGCGAGATCCGTACGCCGGGAAACAGAACCGCTGCCGTAAGGATCAGTCGGAGCCAGAGCTGCCTGATCCGGACAAGCAGGATCGTTGGCGCGACAGCCAGCATCGTAACTATGGCCATAACATATCGGGTCGACAGGATGGGTTGTGAAAACAGGGAAATGGCCGTAACAAGCAACAGGGTTCCGAGGAAGACCGAAAGGGAGAGCCATAACAGCAAACGGTATTCGGATAACACTCTGGTAAAGCTTAAAAAGAGGGCAATAAGAATAAGGCTCCACATCAGCAGGGTAAGTACCCTGGAAAAGCTGCTTGTCCAGAATTGTTCCGTAAACGGAATGGTGAAGCAGGATAAAAGGCCGCTGAAACTTACTTCGGGAGCCCAGAAGGCATGCTGGACCTTTTTTATCTGGATAACAAACATGAAGATCCATGGGATGAACAGCGCCACTGCCACCAGTCCTGCGTACAGATGATGACGCCACTTTGTATTCTTTGTGACAAGGAGGTAAATAAACACAAAACCGTTGGCCACAAAGGCGGCGGCCAGACTGTAATAGTGCACATACATGGCGATCACGGTGAAAACAGAGAGGAGGATCAGATCACGCCTTCCCCCGGTTTTCATGAATAAGTACGCATAAATGAATACACCCGATACGGAAAAGGCCGCCCAGGTGTACATGCGGGCCTGGTGTGAATATACGGCCAGCATGGGAACCGAAACCAGCATCAGGCAAAAGTACAGCGCCCCTTTTTTGCCAAAAATACGCTGACCGGCAAAATAGCCGAGTACCAGGGTCGACAGAGCCCCCAGCACCGAAAACAGCCGCATGCTTATTGCATTCTGACCGAACAGGGCCGTAAAAAGCCTTAATCCCACATAATACAGGGGCGGATGTAAATCGTTTCTGAACATGGCATAGCTGTCGGCCAGGGAACCGTTCAACATGGATTTGGTATAGATCTCATCGCTCCACAGATCGCTG
>JBMOLL010000116.1:0-4730 GCA_049325415.1 Bacteroidota bacterium
ACATTTTGCATTCTACATTTTGCATTCTACATTTTGCATTCTACATTTTGCATTTTAAATCCTCATCCTCGTCACTCCCCACTCCCCACTCCCTCACTCCTCTTCCTGATCCTTCTCAGCACTCCGTCGAGTCCCAGCAGGATCAGCGCCAGCAAAGCGATATAGATAAAGAAGAAGAGCATCGTATGATTCTCCGGGCTCAGTTCCCAGCGGGGCATGTTGATGCGGATACGGATATCGAAGAAATAACGCAGAACGAGAACGCCGCCTGAAATCAGGGCCAGTGAAACGGCCGATACCAGTCCGATGCCTCTCAGATAGGCCCGTTTTTTCATCTTTTCAGCTTCCCTGAAGATCAGGGGCATCACCCTGTTGTCGAAACCGTAGGGGAGCCTTTCCGTTTGATCTTCCATCAGGATCTTCCTGAGTGCCCTGTCGTCATTCATCTTCTCTGTATTTAATCATTACAGCCAGTTTTTTTCTTGTGCGGTGCAGGCGGATCTTCACATTCGATTCGCCCAGATCCATGATCGTCCCGATCTCAGCCACGCTCCTCTCCTCCAGGTAATACAGGTGGAGCAGTAATCGTTCCTCTTCCGGCAATTCGCCGACTGCCCTTTCGAGCCGGGCAAGCTGTTCTTCATGACCATCCCCCTCAAGCAGACGATCGCTTTCGTCGTCGGGGATCCGGCTCATCGCTTCCTCACTCACGGCCGGGTAAACCACTTTCTTCACCCTCACTTTCGAAACTGCCACGTTGTAAGCAATCCGGTAAAGCCAGGTTGAGAAACGACTGTCAGCCTTAAAGGAAGAGAGCTTTTTAAAGGCCCGCATGAACACATCCTGGGTAAGTTCCTCACTCTCCTCCGGTGATTCCACTATTTTCCGGATCAGCCTGTACACCGGATCACCATACTCCCGGAGGAAATAGGCGAACAAACGGGTTTCCCCGTCGAGAATCTGCCTGATATACTCCAGTTCTGTAGTGTGATCCATATTTACTCTTAGACGCCCCATCTTCTGCGCGGTTACAATCTAACCGGATTTTATTTTTTTTCCTTCCATGAACCGATTTTTTTGTAACCAGACCGGAAAGCAGGCGTCAAATGGGGTGAAGTGAAACAAATATTCAGGAATTAAAATTAAAGATTATGCTTGACTTTATTACTGTTCCCCTGGTTGTGGGGATGATCACCCTGGGGGTCTATAAACTTTTTGAACTGTTTGTCAGAAAAAAAGAGCGACTCACCCTTATCGACAGACTGGGTGAAAAAATCGATCCCTCCCTGCTGAACAACAGCCTTCCCTCACCTGTAAAGCTTTTCGGTCATATTTCCACCGGCGCCCTGAAAGTAGGCTGCCTGCTGATGGGGATCGGACTCGGACTTCTTACCGGCCTGCTCATCACCCGAATGTTCTTTCCGGGCACCAGTTTCAATTTTGATGATTACGCGACCCGGGAAATTACCGGCGTGATCTTCGGCGCCTCCGTGCTGCTGATCGGCGGACTGAGCCTGCTTGTCGCCTTCTTCATTGAAATGCGCTACAATAAAAAGTAAACTGAAAATCAGTGTAATTATGGTTGTTCTGAAACGCGTGGTCCGGAAGGGCTGCGCGTTTTGTTTTGGGGTGGAGAAAAAGCGAGACGCGAAACGCGAAACGCGAGACGCAGGAGATGGCAGGAATCCCTTAAGCCAATGCTCCGTGGCGGGGGCGCCGGAGGCGCTGTTTTTTTTTCGCCACTAAGACACTAAAACACCAGGAACCACAAAGCGTTTTTTTATATTTTCTTTGTGAACCTTCGTGCCTTAGAGCCTTTGTGGCCTCGCGCTCCCTTTAGCGTCTTCTTTAGCCACTAAGGCACCAGGACACAAAGAACCACTAAGAATTTATAGATTTTTTTTGTGAACCTTCGTGCCTTTTTGTCTTTGTGGCCTCGCGTTCCCTTTTGCGTCTTTTTTCCTATTTTTGTTCTAGTAATAAGATAATGAAACACCCATCCAGATATTCCCTGTCACAGCTGCAAATCCTCATTCCTGCGATAATTACAACGTTAACGATCCTGGGACTTTTCACCTACTGGTTCGGCTTTGCCGACCGTTCCCTGCTGTTCCTGGTCGACCATGATATGGGCCCCCGCTTTCCTGATACCTCCGCCTTCAGCCGGGTCACCGTAAGCCGCTACTGGATAGCCGGACTGCTCGCCTCCGGATATGTATTCGTGGCCTGGTCGCTCTTTAACCTGCTGATGCCGCTGGTCAGGAAAGGCTATTCACCGCCTGCCTGGTGGACGATCTACGTGCTCTGCGCACCATTTCTTCTCGCGGGCAGCCTGCTGATCCCCATGACCCTGGGAACACCTCACCTTCCCTTCATCCATGCCGTGAAGGTGATGACCGCCACGCTGGCCGGAACGGCTGTAGCCCTTATGGCAGGAAACCTGGCCGCCGGGGGCTTCCGAAAGTTCCTGCTCCTGGGGATCGATGGTATGGCCGTCGGGCTGATCCTTAATCTCGCAATCTGGGTCGTTGACCGCCGGGGTGAACTGGCCGGGTGGACCGAAGTGCTGTCGGGCTACCTGCTGGTACTTTTCGTGACGGTACTGATCAGCACCTATTTTTACGTCAGCCTGAAACTGAAGGCAAAGACCGGCGAAATGATGGCGCTGTACTTTGCATCCTTCTACCTCTTCGGGGTGCTGTTTCACCACCTGGCCGGCACAAACGGACATTTTTACGTTTCCAGCAGTGATAATTTCTTTTCAAATTCCCTCCCCCTTCAACTGATCTCATGGGCAGCAGCCTGGCTGGTCTTTTATGCACAAATTCAGGTCGGAGCCGGACTTATCGAAAGAAAAAAGGATAAAAAAATGAACCCGGAATAAGGTTTGCTGTTTAACTCTAAATTAATGAACCTGTTAATTTACGGCTGTCGAACTTTTAAATACAACCATTTACAAAAAACCACCTTACCATGATCAAAAATACACTGCCTGTTTTCCTGTTTTTTGTGCTTACCCTGCTGGTATCCTGCGAAGGATGGAACACTCCGAAACCCGATGATAATGAGGCCCTGATCGGGGACGAGATCTTTGCACCAACGGAAAGTACGGTGACCAATGAAGGCGATCGCCTGGTGCTGCAGTTCACCGACGGGACCCATACAGTGGAGATAATTACAAACGATACTCTCGAAGGGACATACAATATTACGGCTGATGCGTTAAAAGCCGCTTCCCTGCTCGCCAACATCAGCTATACCGATGGCACAACCACCTGGTACGGAACCTCGGGTTCAGTCGTTATCGGGATCGGTGAAGACGGCTATGAAGGCAGCTATGAGGCCACGCTTGAAGCCGGCGATACATCGCAGATCGGGATAAGTTCAGGATCCTTCAGCGGGATAGAAGCCACGCAGCAAAACCAGGATCCGCTGATCAACAGCGAACAGGCCATACTCGATTCCCTCCTTTCCTGTTATACCGCCTTTAATGAATTTATACAGTTCGAATACCTGTTTGACGCCGTGTACACGCACCGTACCGGCAGTCCGGGCACCGACTGGTCGAACCTTGTGGCACATACCCAGAATTCGACAGATGTGAAAATTGCTGAGCTGTGGAACAGGGGATGGGACGTGATCTTCAGGGTTAACCTGATCGTCTTAAGCGCCGATGAAGTGATCACCAATGAGGCGGACAACAAGGCCGTGAAGTCCCAGGCACTTGGCATGCGTGCCTGTACCTACCTGAACCTGCTGCAATGGTTCGCTTACCTTCCGGTGGTAACAGAAACATCCTTTGGTTCTGCAAGTCAGGTCGCTCAGTCCGATGTCCTGGAATTTATACTGAGCGATGCATTTTTTGCCGCAGAGTACGCCCCTCAGACACCCGCTGTTGCAGGTACAGCAAGGATTCCTTCCGCATTTGGAAAGGCAGTAGCCGCAGAAGCCAGTTTAATGAAAGAGGATTTTGCAGCTTCCTTAAACCTTCACCAGGATATCATCAACAGTGGCAATTTTGCCCTCAACCCTTCTCCCGGGTCTTTCACCCCCGAAGACACAGAGATCTTTTACGGCAGTGAGAAAGGATCCATCGCTGAATTCTCTGCCTTCTTTACCTATGGCACCTTTGTTCCGGTAGAACGTCTCACCGCTTCCTACCTTGTTTCAGCGGAGAGCCTCGTTCGGATGGGAAACAGCCAGGAGGCTCTTGGCTATTACAACATCCTGAGGGAACGCCGGTTTGAGGATCCTGCCACCGTGCTGGAAGGCGACATGCTTTACATACAATACCTCACAGAGTTCGAGGCAGAAGGCAAAACCTTTTCGGTGATGAAACGCTTCGGCAAAGCCGAAAGTGAGCTGCAACTCATGACGCACCAGCTTGTCCTCCCGATCCCGATGCAGGTCCTGGATGAGCATGTTAATTTCCTGCAGAACCCGGGGTATTGAACCCGTAGCACGGAAATAATTAAGGTTAAGGTTGAGGATGAGGTTAAGAGGGATTATTGCTGGTTCATAGGTAATTTCCACTTCCAGATCTTTATCAGCCATAGCTCTGGCAATGGCTGACCCATCTTCTCTTTAAGACCTACCTCACCCTCTCCCGATAGCTCCTAAAATCCGCAGGATTATGTTAAAAAAGGCTGTAAAACTTTAATAACTAAAGTTCTACAGCCAAGGAACTTTCACCTAAATTGGTGTTGCACAAAATCCCTGGGATGAAAGTA
>JBMOLL010000117.1:0-4684 GCA_049325415.1 Bacteroidota bacterium
ATCTTGCCATCGATGGTATACAGATTCACTTCTGCCTGAATACTTAGTCCGCCATTGACATAAATGTTATTACCATAGGAATATACATTCGGTTTTTCATCGACAGGCAGTTGGACAGCCGCAGTCACTGCAGTATCTGCATCCGCATCGGTGTTCTGCTGATCTGTTCCCGCAAGAATGGTATAGAGGTAAAAACGTCCGGTTCCGCTTGTGCCGGAAGGCAGATCCACGGTGTAACCGCTTGCTGTAGTATCAAGGTCAATGAAGATACCGGTCTCACGATCTTCCAGAATAATGCGGCTGCCAGCTGGTTTCTGGTCAGTTTTGGCTGTAATGTTCAGACTTCCTCCTGAAACGAAGTCCACGCCGACAGGTACACAAAGCGTATCCGGTCCGTTTACGGGCAGGCACTGGATTCCGTAAGCCACGCCACTGTCTTCTTCTGCCAGATGGGTGTAAACACTCAGGGAAGAGCTGTTTTTAATATATCCGGCGTCGAAACCCGGATCCATTCCTGGAGTCATGGTTTCATTGTATGCTACGATGGTGGATACCTGGGCAGCTGGCGATGCAGCTATCAGATCGATGCCATACCAATCCGTAGAAGCAGATTTTAAATAGCGCTGGTTAATACTGTGCTGTTGCATGGATCCGGAAAAACCAACACTCGTTGCCGAAGGTGACATTTTTACAAGGAAACCCTGACCACTCTGGATATAGTGAATATTGTTATTCGGGTATCCGGCATTGTTAATGATAACAAAATCATTCCGGCTGCCACTGTAGTCAACCTGCTCATTCCATACATAAATGGCCTGGTAAGCCGGATCCAGGTTGTCACTGTTCGACTGGATGAAACTTTCGGAGGTATTCGTCGAACTGGTAACTGCCAGGTAGGAGGTGTACGGATTCCCGATACTGTTCCATTTGCCGGCAATCAGACCGTTAATTTCCAGATCACCCGACTGAATGCTTCCTCCTGACCTGACAGTCCCATCAGTTCCCGATGACTTCCTTCGAACCATATATCCTTCACCTGCTATAAGGTCACCGGGAGTTGTTGTCTTGAAATATGCTGCCCAGGTATCATTGACCGGGTCGTAAGGCATCATGCCCCAGGCTTTCAATGTAGCGTTCCAGCCAATGGAGTTTGCAGGATCGCTGACAAAGCCTGAAATGGATTGACCTGATACCGCAAAGGAAATATTATGCCAGACTCCTTTGGTCATGTAACGTTCGACAGTTCCTGCAACACCACTGTTATTCAGGATCAGCGTACCCGTGCTGCCGGCATCCGAGCGGATGAGCAGTCCGTCGTTTCCGGCTTCATTGGTCAGGGTCCCTTCCGAGACAAGCGAGGCCAGCGGACTGATTTCCAGTATTGAACCGGCTTCAATCAGACCGTTACCCGTGAGGTGGATTTCTGCGTTGTCGGACAGGCTGACGCTGCTGTTCCTGAAGAGAAGACCGGAAATGTAATTTATTCCCGACATGTTCTGGCCTGCAGCATTTTCGAAGGCTATAATCCCGCTTCCTGACTCAAATCTTCCGCTGTTTTGCCATGATCCCGAAACGACAAGGGTGTCGGTGGTTTCGTAATGGATGTCATCATCTGCAGAGGGGAGGATGACAGATCCGCTCACCTTCAATTGCGTATGGGCAGTTACCGTGAATATCCCGTTCATGATTAAATTGCCAGAGACAAGCTGTGTTCCGCTGCTCAGGGTTTTAGCCGCATTGCCGCTAAACACCAGTGTGCCGAACTGGTTTGAGCCCGAGACATTCTGGGTCTGAGTACCGTTCAGTACAATTATGCCTGCACCGCTTGTGAAAGTGGATGTACTGGTCCAGGATCCGTTTACAAAAAGAGTGTCGCTGTTGGTATAGAATGCAGGGGCGTTTATGAGGAAATTTCCATTTACGGTCAGACTTGCTTCGGCTGCCAGGTTTATTTCTTCTTCAATTGTAAGGTTACCTGAGATCATTGCCGGAGAAGAAGGAAAAGTTTTTGTGCCCGATCCGCTGAAGTTCAGATTATAGAAGCCGGTGTTTCTTACCACCTGGGATCCGCCTGAATATACAACTGTGTTGTCTGGTGCTGTTGCAGTAAGAGTTGAGAGCTGATCGACTCCTTCAATAAACAGGGTTGCACCGGTATTATTGATCAGCTGACCATCACCTGCCAGGGTTCCCGTCACATTCAGTGCTCCGTAGTTACTTCGTATATCGGAAATATTCACATTCGGGATCGTGGTAAGTGTTGAACCCGAGATGGAGGAGGATAAACCGGAAAAGTTATGCCAGCCGTTTACCGCGTTGAAGGTTGTCGCATTATTGTTCAGACTTCCGTTGAAATAAAAAACCGGCGTGGCCAGGTAGGAAGTTTCGTTCCACGTTGCTCCCTGGTTAAGAGTAACAGCTCCGTTAAACGTCATGGTTCTTGCGTACCGGCTGCTCGTAGAACCGAAATATATGGATCCGGAAATTTCAGTATCACCGTTGACCCGCAGGTTACGGTACATATTTAAGACGCCGCCGTTCGAAATAGTAAGTGAACCAACCGTCAGATCACCACTGTAATTGGCATTTAATGTTCCTCCGTCTTCAATAGTCAGAGAGCCGGAAGTTGATGCAGTGGCGTCAAGACTGACTGTTGTGCCGCTGCTGATGATTGCATTGTCGTTGTTGTCGGGGATCCTGTTTCTGTACCAGGTGGAGGAATTGCTCCAGTTTCCCGACCTGACGGTATACCTGGTGCCACCGAAGAGATTCGTAACAAGCATCAGTTGCATCAGTACCATCATTGAAAGTAATAATCTGTTCATTTCTCTATTTTTTAAAATCTTTGTTAGCTGTCGTTGTTTCTGTTCAGGCACCAGGTTCTATTCTGTATCGCTGCCTTCTTGTCTTTCTTTAAAACCCGTATCTGAAATTGCATATCCGGATTTATGCCCTTGAACGGTGAGAAGAAAAAAAAGTTGAATAAAATACCTTAAAAACATTTGATAATCAGCAAAATAGAGTGTATACACCTAAATTTTTTCAAAACGAATAGGGTAGTTCTACTCTAATAATTCAGGCAGGTACCTGATCCCGGCTTAACCCAAAGGATTTGTATTGCGACGAAAGAAGGGGGTGCTTATTTTACGAGCCGTACTCTTGCCAGTGTCTTTGTTTGAGAGGGACCTTACCTTCCTGGGGGATAAAGCGATCGGAAAAGCAGATACGGATCATTAAAGGCTATGCTTTCCATGGGCAAAACTGTTTCTTCCTTATCAGGTTTGAAAACAAAAAAGCAGTAAGTTTACAGCGGTATTCAAAATAATTTACGGGAATTGATAAGTATAGCGAATGAAAAAGAAAGATCCTGATACTCCTTCTCACAGGCGTATACCGGCCTTACCCGAGCGACCGGTTACCCGCCCGTTCATCGGTCAGATTGAAAGATCCTATCCTGTCGGCAGGAAGCATTACTCCCGTGCGCTTCAGGGGCAGTCAATGAAGCTCAGTATAAGGATGGAAGCCGGTTTCCCGCCGGATATCAGGGCCAATCTTATTACCTCGATCAATTCGAACGGATTCAGGGACAGGAATACCCTTCCCTTTATCCTTAAAGATAAAAGTACACTGCTTTGTGAAATTATTCCCGGTAAAACTGGGATCCACTCCTTCAGGGTCGAGTTCTCGGTCGATGGGGGACAGACCTGGATCCGCGATAATGTGCCGGATGCCATCGTGGTGATTGATCCGCCCCAGGTCGACGGGCTGCTGCTTTACACCCTGATCCCCAATGTATCCGGGACAATCAGCGACTGGAAGAACGACCTGGAAAGAATCAGGAATATGGGTTTCAATGCGGTTCACCTGCTTCCCGTCACCACGCTCGACAGTTCGGGTAGCCCGTACTCGGCGCATGATTTTTTCAGCATCGACAGTGTCTACCTTGATCCGGATTCCGGAAAGGACGGACTGCAGCAGATCGAAGAGTTTATCGCTGAAGCAAAAAGACTGGGGATCAGGCTCTGCTTCGACATCGTGTTGAATCATGTCGGATGCAACAGCCTGATGGTAAAGCATGCGCCCGACTGGATCGTTCCCGATGAGGACCAGCCCGATGGCTTTGAACGTGCCGGTTACTGGGATGAAAACGGATGGAGTACCTGGGACGACCTGGTACTGATCAACTACGAGCATCCGTCGGAGATCATCCGTTCGGAGATCTGGGCCTATATGTCGGATTATGCCCTTTTCTGGGCAAAATATGCCGCCGAAACAGGGGGCTTTCTCCGCTTCGACAATCTGCACAGCAGTCATCCGGGCTTTATCCTCTCCATTACGGATGCCATCAGATCGGAATTCCCCGGCCTGGCCATACTGGCTGAATTCTTTACCGATGAGAGCACTCTGCTGAGCAAAAGCCTTACCTGGGGATTGAACCTCAACCTGGCCACTCCCTGGAATTACAAGTTCGTACCCCAGTTGCGCGAATACCTCAAAATGCTTAGCCGGCTCTCGCGGCAGATCCGTTTCTATATGCCGGTAAGCTCCCACGATTCGGGTACGCCGGAACAGGAGTTTGGCACAGCCAGTTCAACCATCCCGCGCTATGTGGCTGCAGCCCTGATGGGAAGCGGGGCAACGGGGATCACACAGGGTGTGGAGTATGCGGAAAAGGAAAAGATAA
>JBMOLL010000118.1:0-38465 GCA_049325415.1 Bacteroidota bacterium
TGTGGAAGGAGTATGGTGATCAGGTCGCCCGGTTTGATTCGGTAGCTGGGTTTGGCTGCTTCCCCGTTTACCAGGATGTTCCCTGCATCGGCAGCAGCCTGGATACGGCTCCTGGATACGGCTTCCATTCTCTGGGAAAGGTATTTGTCCAGTCTGACCAGCGATTGACCCTTATCCGCTTCAAACCTGTAATGTTCATACAGCTCGCTGCTTTCCTGCAGATCTTCATCGGTCATTTACCTGGATATTAGGAATTTGGAGGTATAAACCTGCTTGTTTTCACCACGTACACGAAGGAGGTACAGGCCTTCACCGAGGTTCCCGGTGTCGATTTCCCTGCCTTGCTGCATTCCGGATAGGATCTTCCTGCCGGAGAGGTCATAGATTTCCATTTCCAGGTTTGTTCCCGCATCTTCAGGCAGATCGAGCCGGATCAGTCCGGAGGAAGGATTCGGGTAGATGCGCAATTCGCCGGGGGATTCTGCAGGATGCGTGCTTCCCGTGGGATTGCGGTAGAGGAACGGACGGATCATGAGGTTACCGGGAATTAGCGACTGCTGCCATTCCCCGGTAAAGTTAAAGTAAGTCCGCGACGATGAGGGCGCATTGTTCCTGTCGAGCCCTACGTTGAGCAGAAATTTGTTGTACTGCATCCAGCCCACATAAAAATCCTTGTTTACTGCGACAGGTTCGGCAAAGTAGTATCTTACGAAGCCGTTGATATCATCCGTGTAGCTCGGGGTATAATCATTTTCATCGATATAGAGGGCCGGACCGGGTTTCCCGTTATCATCGCTCCAGACTTCGAGACGAAAATAATAGCCCAGGTTCACGGAATCCAGCAGCTTGTTGAAGCAGATATCGACTCCGCCGATATAATCCGAAATGTAACTGTTAAATTTAACGGCCACCTTGCCGTTATTGGTGTTCTGCCCGCGGATCCCGTAACCCGCCTCAGCTGAGCCATCGTCGAAGGCGTAGTAGTCGCTGAATTTCTGTATCCTTACAATGGTATCGTTTTGCTTATAATCAAAGGTATCCGTCCGGATCCAGGCTTTCAGTTCAAACATCCCCGAATCCTGTTCACCAAAGTCGAACTGGAAATACGATGAAAACTTGTGATGCATGGTGTCGCCGGCAGGAATGTCTTTGGAGGTGGGACTTCCGGAACTGTAGGTCTTGTCAGCGAGCATGTCCCTGATCGTATAATACCGGGTAACGTTTCTGGTGATGTCGTCGTTGTTTCGGTAAACCATTGTAATATTAGGACTTACAGCATTAATATATGCCGATTCGAAATGAGTCCAGGGGATGGACTGGCTTACCTTCAGCAGGGAACTCAGGGGCTCGGTGACTGCCACATCGTGCAGTGCGGGATCTTTAACGGTTCTGCCTTTATCGAGCAGCACATAATCTATATTCCAGTGATCCACATTCCCGCGCAGATCGAAATAATCGCTGTTATAGGGAAGGCTGGCCAGGTTCCGGAAGCGGAAGCGGAAGCCGTCGACCAGGTAACGGGGATCGGTAACGGGGAGCATCACAAGGGTGAATTCTTTCAGGGTATCTCCGGGGATATGCCATACATTGCTCCACATTTCCGTAGCAGGGTCGTAAAAGTCGACGCAAAGGGAATCGGAGGGATCAGGCTGTTCACCATATCCCATGGGCTGGTAGAAGAAGCTGAGGTAGACTGAATCGGAGGGGTCCAGCGCGAGGTTCACAGCCTGCGAGGTCAGCCGGTCGGCGATATAGGTCTCGGGTTCTATTGTTGCTCCGGGATAGACCGAGCCATCTCCATCGATGGCGTCGAGGGTGGCGACGCCCACGGTAACCGGGTTCACGCCGTAGCTCCTGTTGATATAAACATGCCGGTCGATCCAGATCGCCTGATCGGGGATGACAAGCGTTGAGGAGAAATCATCGATTACCGGCAGTTCAAGAGAACTTTCTGCCGCGGCACTTTTAAGGGCCGGATGTTGCCGGTGATACTTTTCGGCAAGGGGATTTCCCGAAAGCGGTACCACCATCTCCTGCGAAAACAGGGAAGGTACCGTCAGGACCGGAAAAACAAGCAGCAGGATGAAGCGGCTCAGTTTATTCATTTTCATCGTCAAATACTCCAGGATCATAAAGGACAGAATCCGGTACGGGCAGCAGGGTGGAATCCAGTGTAAGCCACACATCAACCTCCATCCCGAGATTCAGGCGTTCGCGTCCTTTGACCTCCGGGTACTGTCTCCAGATAAAGGCAGTGAGTGAATCAACTTCCGTCAGCACCGAACTGTCATAGGTCACAGCACCCAGGTTGAGGTACCTGTCGGTGATCCTGGCGCGGGCTGATCTGAGGTCCAGTCCGACCAGGTCGGGGACAACGGTTGTTTCATTACTCAGTCCCATGCCGAGGACCAGGTCGATAACGCTTCCCTTATTGATCATTGTTCCTTCAATAATAACGGAACCTTTGTATTTTTGTTGCAGTACGCTGTTAACGGCATAATCGGGCTGGTAACTGATCTGTCCGAGAATCAGCCCGTGATTTTCGAGATCGATCCTGGCCTTGCGCAGTGACAGTCCGGTAAGCTGGGGCATGGCCACCCTCTCCGGATTTACGGCATTCATGGTGAGGAAGATCTTCCGGTTCACCTTGACTTTTGAGTTGGGATCGGGATTCTGCTTGACCACGGTTCCCCTGGGCACATCGAGGGAGAATATGGAATCGGTGATCTCATAGCGCAGCCGCCTCGAAGCGAGCACATCGTCAACTTCGGAAAGGGTAAGCGCTGACAGATCGGGCACGGAAATTGCCTGGCCGTGATGTGTGTAGATCCGCAGGAAGACCATCACACTCATGATCACGATGACGGTCAGCGCAATGGCCAGGAGAAAATTTTTAAGAAACTGCCTGGTAAGTAAGAATCTCAGAAAATCCATGATGTTGAATTCGTTTCAGCAAATATACACATCAATCAGACAAAAAACGCAAAGTACCGTGCGATCGGGCCGAATTTACCCGCCTGTCAATCCACTAACGGCTGGATGAAGCAGAAATTGCCCTGGTAAGGTAGGTGAAGCGGACCGCACATATGGCCGGACCGTTTACTGCAGCGGGTATCGTTGGTACAGGTACAAAAAAAAATAACCAACCAGTAAACTGATTCGTTATTCTTTTCATGGGGTGGATGGAACTCAGTCCTTGTGTCCGGGTTCGTCGGAGACGGTCAGTTTCTTGCGACCTTTTCTGCGTCTTGCGGCGAGCACTTTGCGGCCATTGGCGGTTGACATCCTCTCCCTGAATCCGTGTTTGTTCTTACGCTTTCTCTGTGAAGGCTGAAAAGTCCTTTTCATCGCTATATCTTTTTACCTGTTACTTCGTGACAATTATGGGCTGCAAAAATAGCGTTTTTTCTGTAAACAAAAAATATTTTTTCAGAATTAATTCATTTTTACGCGGATACCGGAAGTGAACCCGCAAACAATGTTCAATATGCAGAATATCAATGAGATGATTTGTTCTTTCCGGATTTTTCACCGGCCGGGGTGAGCGGCAGGTAGATCACTTTCTTGGTTTCAAAGAAGGGTTCGGCGAACCATTCGGGGATATCCCGGATGACGATCCGGCCGGTGAAGGGCGCCAGTTCGCTGCCCAGATCTCCCCCTTTAAGGTAAATAATCCCGTTGGGCACCGGAGAGAATTGTTCGGAAGAAACCAGTTTACGGGTCCAGGCAACAAAGGTAGGGAAGTCTGTAACCGCTCTGCTGACGATGAAGTGGAACTTTTCAGTGAGGGTTTCGGCCCTGGCCTGAATCGCTTTTACGTTGGAGAGACCGGTCCGTTTGATCAGATCGTTCACGACCAGGATTTTTTTCCCGATGGAATCCACGAGCAAGAATTCCGTCGCGGGATGCATGATGGCAAGGGGCAGTCCGGGCAGACCTCCCCCGGTACCTACGTCAAGGACTTTGCTTCCGGGGGCAAAGCTGATGAATCTGGCAATTGCCAGTGAATGCAGCAGGTGACGTTCTTCGAGCAGGGAGATGTCTTTCCTGGAAATCACATTGATCTTATCGTTCCAGTAGCGGTAACCTTCGGAGAGGAGGCGGAACTGTTCCGTCTGTTCCCGGGATAAGCCGGGAAAATATTTCCCGATCAGTTCCATGCGTTCAGAGATGATCGCCGGTGCGGTTAAGGATATTCAGCAGCAGTTCCCTGGCCCTGAAAAGCTGTGCTTTGACTGTTCCGATAGGAAGATCAAGTTCTTCGGAGATTTCTTCGTAGGAGTATTCCTTGAAATAGCGCAGTTCAATCAGGTTCCTGTAGCGCGGTTTGAGCCGGAGCACCACTTCGCGCAGACGCATGATCTTTTGCTGGTTGATCATGTTGGCTTCCGGATCGGGATGATCCGACTGCAGGATCGAGGAGGGGCTGATCCCGTCTTCATCGTCGATGGTCTGATCGAGGGAGAGGTGGCTTCCCCTTTTCTTGCGGATAAAGTCGATACAGTTATTTGTGGCGATCTTGAATAACCAGGTGCTGAAGGCATAATTAGGCGTGTACTGATCGATATTCTTGAAAGCTTTACCGAAAGCTTCAATGGTCAGGTCTTCCGCATCGGAAGCGTTATTAACCATCTTCAGCAGCATAAAATAGATGGCATCGCGGTAAGAGCCTAAAAGCTGGGCGTAGGCCTGTTGATTTCCCTGCCTGGCCTTTTCCACCAGCTCAATATCCTGCAGTGCCTTGGCCGATAAATTTGGGTTCAGCTCCATTGATTAGGTTTAGGATCGAATACCTGTGCCGCCCTGATCACAAAATATATATAAGGAAGGAGCGGTTCAATCAAAAACGAAGGTAGCAATAAATCTTTCTCGTCCAAACGGACCATAAATAGTTTGAGTATGATCGATTTCAGCAGGGTCAGCAAAAACCAGCTACCCAGGGCAAGCCAGTGCCAGTCGGTGGCAACAGCCAGGTACAGGGCCGGAAGATAGAAAAGGACGGAGCTGATCCAGTCGGCGGCAATCCTCAGTCTGGCTCCCTTACGGTACAGTCTGCCGGCAGAAACATGTCTTTTTTTCTGCACAAACCAGGCGCGGAAACCGGTTTTTGGAAGAGAAATGGTATGTGAGGCGGGGTCGAAGACCACGCTAACCTTTGTTTGGCCGGCGACCTCATTCACGAAAAGGTCATCGTCGCCTGAGGCCAGGTGGTAATGAGCGGCGAAACCTTTATTGGCAAAAAACAGTTCCTTCCGGTAGGCGATGTTACGGCCCACACCCATCACCGGATAGCCTTTCAACGCATAACCCAGGTAACGGAGGGCTGTGTTGACGGTTTCATAGCGAATGAGCAGGTTGAGCAGGCCTTTTCTTTTTTCATAGCCGCCGTATCCGAGGACCATTCCGGCACCCCTGCTGAATCCGCCGGTCATTCCACGGATCCAGTTTTCCGATCCGGGATAGCAGTCGGCATCCGTCAGCAGCAGAATATCGTGTCGTGCGGATTTGATCCCGACCGTCAGGGCAAGTTTCTTGCCATGGGTGAATTTTTTATCGGGAGTAATGGTGGTATACCTGAGCCGTTTGTAGCGTGCCGTGAGTTCTGCCAGGAGCAGTCCGGTGTCGTCGGTTGAGCAGTCATCGACCACAACGACTTCGAAATCGGGGTAATCCTGTTCGAGGACCAGCGGAAGAAAGCGGCGGAGGTTTTCCTCTTCATTCCGTGCACAGATCACTACCGATACGGGGGGCGTTTCAGCCGATTCTTGCTTCATGGAGGATTTCCGGGTGCACCGCAGGTAAACCAGCAGATAGATAAGGCCCTGCGTAAGGAAAGCTGCCCCGGCAATGCCTGTAATGATCCAGGTGAGTGTACCGGTATGACTGAACAGGGTCTGGAAATACATGTGCTGCCGTTTGAGGGAGCAATTTTAGAAAAGAAAATCAACACTGCAAAAGCAGAGCCGGACCGTCGGTCATATTTTTATCAACAATTATGTATCTTTGGCGCGAAATCAGCAACATGGATTTTAGCTTAATCAAGGAAGATAAGGGGGCAAGGGCAGGGCTTATAAAAACCGCTCACTCGGAGATCCCGACGCCCGTTTTCATGCCGGTCGGGACAGCAGGAAGCGTTAAGGGCGTTCATCAGCATGAACTGTCGGGTGACATTAATGCACCGATCATTCTCGGCAATACCTATCATCTGTATCTCCGTCCCGGGCTGGAGACCATCCAGGAGGCAGGAGGCCTGCACCGTTTTATGAACTGGGAGCGGTCCATCCTCACCGACAGCGGTGGTTATCAGGTTTTTTCCCTTGCCGCGAACCGCAAGCTGAAGGACGAAGGGGCCTGGTTCAGTTCACACATCGATGGATCGAAGCACCTGTTTACGCCCGAAAGGGTAGTGGAAATTCAACGGATCATCGGGTCCGACATCATGATGGCCTTTGATGAGTGTACGCCCTGGCCCTGCGATTACCGCTATGCCGAAAAATCGCTCGAACTAACGCACAGGTGGCTCGACAGGGGCTGGGCGCATTTCCGGTCAACCGAAGCACTTTACGGGCACCCGCAGACTTTTTTCCCCATTGTTCAGGGGAGTACCTTCACGGACCTGAGGATCCGCTCGGCGGAAAAAGTGGCGTCGCTGGGTGCGGAGGGGCATGCGATCGGCGGACTTTCAGTCGGTGAACCGGCCGAAGAGATGTATGCGATGATTGAGACCGTGAATGCCATCCTTCCGGCCGACAGACCCCGGTACCTGATGGGCGTGGGAACTCCGGTGAACATCCTGGAAGGGATCGAACGCGGGATCGATATGTTTGACTGCGTCATGCCTACCCGCAACGGAAGAAACGGTATGCTCTTCACCTCCGAAGGGGTGATCAACATCAAAAACCGGAAGTGGATGAACGATTTTTCGCCGATCGATCCCATGGGGATTTCCGTGGTTGACAGACAATATTCAAAAGCATATTTACGTCATTTAATTATTTCGGGAGAAATGCTCGGTGCCCAGATCGCTACGATCCATAACCTGGCATTCTACCTGTGGCTGGTCCGGCAGGCACGGGAGAAGATTTTATCCGGTGAATTCAGTTCATGGAAGAGCCAAATGGTCAGCAGCTTAAGTTCAAGGTTATGAAGTTTCTGGGACTTAAGATCCTGGACGTATACATCATAACCAAGTTTCTCAGTGCATTTTTCCTTTCGATTGCACTGATCCTTTCCATTGTTGTTATTTTCGATATCTCAGAGAAAATTGATGATTTCCTGGAGAACGGGGCGACCCTTAAAGTGATCGTATTCGATTACTACCTGAATTTCATCCCCTATTTTGCCGTCCTTTTCAGTTCCCTGTTCACCTTTATCTCCGTAATCTATTTTACATCCAGGATGGCCTACAATACCGAGATCATTGCCATCCTCAGCAGCGGAATGAGTTTCCGGCGGATGCTGCGTCCTTACCTGATCTCTTCTTTTATTATTGCTTTGTTCAGTTTTGTACTGAGCGACAGGGTTATTCCCGGGGCCAACAAGGTGAAGCTCGATTTCGAGGAAAAATATATTCATAACCGGCCGGTGAGCTTCAAAACAAAGAATTTTCACCGGCAGATCGAGCCCGGGGTCTTTGTTTATATGGAGAACTACAGTACTATCTCCAAGGTGGGCTATAACTTTTCGCTGGAGAAGTTCGAGGGAAAACAACTGGTGTCAAAGATGTTTGCCGACCAGATCCGCTGGGACTCCTCCATCAACAAATGGTCGGCACGGCGCTATTATATACGCACCTACGACGGGCTGAAGGAAAGCATAACCGAGGGCAGACGGATCGACACCACCATAAACATTTATCCCGAGGATTTTGCCCGGCGCCTCAATGTCGTTGAGACCATGAGCCTGAAAGAGCTGGATGAGTTCATCGACCAGCAGCTTATGCAGGGGGAGACCAATGTCACCACCTACCAGATCGAAAGGCATAAGCGGATTGCCTTTCCTTTCTCCACCTTCATCCTTACCTTCATCGGCGTGGCGGTATCTTCCAGAAAAATGCGGGGAGGGATCGGACTGCAGATTGCCATCGGGGTGACCATCAGTTTTACCTATATACTGTTTATGCAGTTCTCGGCGCAGTTTGCCATCGGCGGTCTGCTGCCCGTTATGCTGGCGGCCTGGCTGCCCAATATCCTGTTCCTTGGAGTGGCCATACTTTTATTCAGGATGGCCCCGAACTGAGACTTCAGCCTTTTCCGGCAATTATCATCTTTCGTTACGATTTATTGCTATACCTTTGGCGCTGTTATTTCCAAAACATATCAATTTTTAGTAAGATTGTACGCGTTATTCCGGGGGATTTACCGGACAAAAAGCTACTAAACAACTTATAAACAAACAGTTAAACTTATGGCCTCAAACAAGAAAATTCGTGAGTTACAAAAGCGTCGTGAGGAGGTCCTGCAGGGTGGCGGTGAGAAAGCCATTCAGAAGCAGGTGGCAATGGGAAAGATGACGGCACGTGAACGGATCATCCGTTTGCTCGACAGCGGAACCTTTAATGAATACGACCTTTTTGTGGAGCATGATGCCCGTGATTTTGGTATGGATCAGAAAAAGCTGCACGGCGACGGGGTGATCACCGGAACGGGCAATATCGGTGGCCGGCCGGTGTGTATTTTTGCCCAGGACTTCACGGTTGCCGGTGGTTCGCTGGGATTCATGCATTCGAGGAAGATCACCAAGATCATGGATCATTCCCTGAAGATGCGAATGCCCCTGATCGGTATCAACGATTCCGGCGGTGCCAGGATCCAGGAAGGTGTGAACTCCCTCGCGGGCTATGGCGAGATCTTTTTCAGGAACACACTCGCTTCGGGGGTAATTCCGCAGATTTCCGTGATTCTTGGCCCCTGTGCCGGAGGCGCAGTATATTCGCCCGCCCTGACCGATTATGTGTTTGTTGTCGATAAGATATCCAAGATGTTTATTACCGGTCCGGAAGTTATAAAAACGGTTCTAGGAGAGGATATTTCCATGGAGGAACTGGGTGGAGCAAGGGTACACAGTGAGATCACCGGAAATGCCCATTTCTTTGCTGAAACGGAAGAAGAATGCTTCGACCAGATCAAGAAGCTTCTCAGTTTCATTCCCTGGTCGAATACGGATAAGCCCGTTCGTCAGCAGGTGAAACTTCCGAAGAAGGAATACAATATTTCCAAAATAATTCCGGCCGACAAGTCGCAGCCTTACGATGTGAGGGATGTGATAAGGGCCATTACCGATAATTCGGAGTTTTTTGAGATCCAGGAGAAGTGGGCCGCCAACATCGTGATCGGCTACGGAAGGATGAACGGTCAAACTATCGGTTTTGTGGCCAACCAGCCTCTCGTACTGGCCGGTGTGCTTGATGTGGATTCGTCGGATAAGGCTGCAAGGTTTATCCGTTACTGCGATGCCTTCAATATCCCGATCGTAACCCTGGTCGACCTGCCGGGTTATCTGCCGGGTGTTGACCAGGAGCATGCCGGTGTAATCCGTCACGGGGCGAAATTGCTCTATGCTTACAGTGAGGCCACGGTACCGAAGATTACCCTCATTCTGAGAAAGGCTTACGGAGGAGGATATATTGCCATGAATTCGCGTCACCTGCGCGCCGACTTTGTATTTTCATGGCCCGATGCCGAGGTGGCTGTAATGGGTCCCGAGGGAGCTGCAAATATAATTTTCAGGAGCGAAATTGCCGAAGCGGAAGATCCTGAGAAAATGCGGAAGCAGAAGGTAGAAGAATACAAGGAAAAGTTTGCCAATCCCTATGTGGCAGCAGCCAAAGGTTACATCGATGCGGTGATCGAGCCCAGGGAAACGAGGAAACTGTTGTTACATGCCATCGAGGTGTCGGAGCAGAAGGATGTGCATCTTCCCAGGAAAAAACACGGTATTCCCCCGTTCTGAGATTTGAACCATGAGTGCAAAAATATCCGGATCCGGAGACGCTGCTCAGAGCAGTAAGCCGGAAAAGAAGAAAAAGGGGCAGGACCCGGTTTTCGAGGATTTTGTGATCGGAGAGAGCGTTTACCGCACCACCCTCACAAGGAAGTTCAGGGAGAGAAAAACCTGGGAACGTCCGAACGAGAAGGAAATCAGGGCATTTATCCCCGGAACGATAAGGGAAATACTGGTAAAGAAGGGCCAGAAGATCGTCGAAGGTGATCCTTTGCTCCGGATTGAAGCTATGAAAATGCTCAATACGGTGGCCTCACCGCTGAACGGCGTGGTGGAGCAGATCCATGTGAAGATGGATGAGCAGGTAGCCAAGAATGTGCTCCTGCTTACCTTCCAGTGAATCCATTCAATGCATCAGGTATTGCCCTGAGGAAATACCTGTCAGGTAAAATATGCCTTTTGAGCTGACTGTAGCCGGTCACTCAAAAGGCAATTTTAATATCCCGAAAATTATTTGGAGGGATAATCCCAGGTAACTCAAATAGTCCGCCTTCCAGGGTGGATGGGACAGGTAACATTTCCGGTTCCAGCTGAATATTCTGGGCTTAACTTAAGCGAGGCGTCCTTTCCACACCAGCAGATCTTCAGGGAAGGTACCTGGGGCAGGAGGCTCACTGAACAGACCGTAAAGGGCAGAACCGCTGCCACTCAGCGAGGCATAAACCGCTCCCTGGCGGTACAGTGCCTCGCTCAGTTCTTTTAAGCGGGGGTAAAAGGGGAATAAGGCTTCTTCAAAATCATTGACCAGCCTATTCCGCCATTGTCCGACCGGTTCCCGGATCAGATCACGGACCCTTTGCTCCGGCATTCGCGGTACGATTTTCGAATACGCCTCCCGCGTGCTGATCTTCAGTCCGGGAAAGAGAAGCACCAGGTACATCCCACCGGTACTGAATGAAAGGGGTTCAATAAGCTCCCCCCGGCCGGTCATCAGCGAAGGACTGTCGTAGAGGAAAAGCGGGCAGTCGCTGCCGAGCCGGGCGGCCAGATCGTGCAGTTCTTCAGTATTCAGGGGATGATCAAACATTTCGTTCAGCAGGCTCAGCATAGCCGTACCGTCGGATGATCCTCCCCCGAGACCCGCACCGGCTGGAATCTGCTTATGAAGACAGATCTTCAGCGGCGGACAGGGATGCACAGCCCTGAAAAGCTGCAGAGCCTTTATTACCAGGTTCTGGTCTGCAGGTCCGTCGACCCGGATCCCCGTTATGATCAGTTCATCTTCCGCGTCAGCGCTTTGAGGAAGGACTTCAAGAATATCATAAAAGGGTATGGGCAGCACGACCGATTCCAGTTCATGGTAGCCGTCGGGCCGCTTTCCGGTGATCGTCAGACCCAGGTTGATTTTTGCAGGAGCCAGTCGGAGCATGTTTTTTTCCGAAAGATAATGCTTTGTTTTTATTCGTCATCGCCTGAGCCCCAGCGGGAACAGTGCACGCATGCAACCATTGTTAATAAATGAGTGGTCTAATTTTTGTTGTTGGAAGATAAAATAGTTTACTTTAAGTTGTCGTATTATTTGGGATGGGGACCAAAATTAACGAAAGGATCGATCGTTTCGAAAGGGCGATCGGCATCCATGTTTCACAGAAAATAGAGGATCAGTATATCAATGCGGTCGGTTTTGCCGGATCTGCGGTAGGACTGTTTTCTATGACCATGGTGCCGTATATCAGTTTCAACCTGATGCTGAAAATCAGTACATTTATCGGGGTCGGACTGATCATTCTGGTATATGTGCTGAACCGTTTCACCCGTTACAAGGTGATCGCCAGGGTAATATTCACCATGCTGGCGCTATTCATCATGAATATCATCTTCTTTTTCAATTTTGGCACCAATGGTCCGGTGCTATACATTGTTCCGATCATCCTGCTCATTTTTTATTTTATCTGGCCAAAACCTCTGCAGTGGATCAGCGTCGGGATGGTCATACTGAACGTCATGATCTTCGCCTATATCGAACTGTATCATCCGGAAGTTCTCATTGCCCCGGAGTATCCCGACGAATGGACAAGGGATATTGACAACTACTGGTCGTTCTTCCTTTTTACTGCTGTAGGAGCCGGAATGCTCAGTATTGTCAGACGCAGTTACCTGAGGGATAAGCATCTGGCGGAGCAGGCCGACCAGCTCAAGACCTCTTTTTTGGCCAACATGTCGCATGAGATCCGCACTCCCATGAATACCATCCTGGGCTTTAGCCAGTTGCTTGAGGATGATCTGCCTCTGGACAAGCGAAGGAAGTTTTCCGCCATCATCAATGAGAACGGAAAATCCCTGCTGCGGCTGATTGATGACATTATCGATATTTCGAGGATCGAAGCCGGGAAGATTGAGATCCGTGAGACGGAGTGCGATCTGGATCTTGTTATGGAAAGCCTTCGCGGGACCTTTCAGCAACTGCTCCAGGTGCACCAGGTCGACCAGGTGAAACTGATTGTTATCAAGCCGGAAAAAGGGATCCGGATCATTACCGATTACGAAAGGCTCAAACAGGTTATTTCCAACCTGCTTCACAACGCGGTGAAATACACCCAGCAGGGAGAGATCGTGTTTGGTTACGATGTTCAGTATGATAAGGTCCGTTTTTTTGTCAGAGATACCGGGACCGGCATCAGGAAGGAGAACCTGGATAATATCTTTGAACGTTTTAATAAGTTTGAAGCCGATCATTCGCGCAGGATCCAGAAAGGCACGGGTATCGGGCTGGCCCTGTCGCTGAATATCACCCGCCTGCTCGGGGGTGAACTCCAGGTCAGGTCGGAGTACGGAAAAGGTTCCGAATTTTATTTTTCACTCCCGCTTTCGGCAGTTCCTGAAAAAGTGGTACAAACCCGGATCCCTGTCAGGAAGCAGCTGACGCCGGGAACGCTCAAAGGCAGGACCTTCCTTGTGGTGGATGATGATGACACGAGCTTTCAGTTCCTCGAATATATACTGGGAGGGATGGGGGTGAAAATCATGCGGGCGAAAGAAGGCGAGGAAGCCGTAGCCCTGGTTAAATCGTATAAGGAGATTGATCTCGTTCTGATGGATATCATGATGCCCAGGATGAACGGATTTGAAGCCACGAGAAAAATAAAGAAACTCAGACCCGACTTGCCGGTGATCGCGCAAACGGCCCTGGCCATGGATACCGATATCCAGAAATGTCTGGATGCAGGTTGCAGCAGTTGTCTTACCAAACCGCTCCAGGTATCCAGGCTCATGGATGAGATCGCCCAGGTGCTTTCCTGAGAGCAAATGGCCGGAGCGAAAGGGATCCCGGGCCAACAGAACATCTTTTCAACAGTTGTTTATTAAAACTTCTCTGCTGCTGTTTAAAAAAGCGGAGAGCCCCGTTCGAGCGAGCGGGTCATCTTTTGTTACCTTTGGAGTCCCAATCAGAAGACTATGGCCGTAAAACAAAATAACACCCCGCAGAGAAAAAGTCCTTTACCTTTCGACTATGGCAAGGTCCCGCCCCAGGCGCTGGATCTGGAAGAAGCCGTGCTGGGCGCCATCATGCTGGAGAAGGATGCGATTCTTTCGGTACTGGATATCCTGGAGCCCTCGAGCTTTTACAACGAGATCCACCAGAAGATCTTTGCCGCCGCACTGGATCTTTCCAGGGCAGAAAAGCCCATCGATCTGCTGACGGTAACGGAGGAGCTGCGCAAGCGTAATGAGTTGGAGGAGATCGGCGGGGCAGCCTACATCTCCCAGCTGACCAGCCGTGTGGGATCGGCCGCCCACCTGGAGTACCATGCAAGGATTGTCGCGCAGAAATACATTCAGCGGGAACTGATCAGGGTTTCTTCGGAGATCCAGCACCGCGCCTTCGATGAAACCATTGATGTGGACGATCTGCTCGACTTCTCCGAAAGTGAGCTGCTGGGCATCGCTGAAGGCAATATCAAGAAGGAGACGGTCAAGATCAACAAGCTGATCAGCGAGGCCCTGCACCAGATTGAGGAGGCCGGGAAGCGGGACGATAACCTGAGCGGTATCCCCTCGGGATTTACACGACTCGACCGGATGACCTCCGGCTGGCAGAAATCGGACCTGGTGATCGTGGCAGCGCGCCCGTCGATGGGTAAAACAGCCTTTGTGCTGTCGATGGCCAGGAACATGGCCGTTGAGCACCAGCGACCCGTGGCCATTTTCTCCCTTGAAATGTCGTCCATCCAGCTTGTGAACAGGCTCATCGTGGCCGAGACCCAGCTGCCTTCCGACAAGATCCGCACCGGCCGCCTGGAGGATTTTGAGTGGGAGCAACTGGAGTATAAGATCAAGGACCTGGACCAGGCACCGCTTTACATCGACGACACTCCGGCCATTTCCATTTATGAGCTCAGGGCCAAATGCCGGAGACTGAAACAGAAATACGATATCCAGGCTGTGATCATCGATTACCTGCAGCTGATGACCGGTCCGAAAGACAATATGGGCAGCAGGGAACAGGAAGTAAGCACCATCTCCAGGTCGCTCAAGAGTGTGGCCAAGGAACTGAACATCCCGATCATTGCCCTCTCCCAGCTGAACAGGAGCGTGGAGATGCGCTCGGGAAACAAACGGCCCCAGTTATCCGACCTTCGCGAATCGGGTGCCATCGAGCAGGATGCCGACTTGGTAATCTTCATTCACCGACCGGAATACTACGGGATGGAGAACGACCAGGACGGAAATTCGCTGCGGGGAATTGCAGAGATCATTGTGGCCAAACACCGAAACGGACCGGTGGGCGATGTTCGGCTCAAATTCCTCCGGGATTTTGCCAAATTTACCGACCTTGAAGAGGCAATCCCCTTCATCGAGGAGGTGAATGGCATGCCTACCGCGGTATTCTCCTCCAGGATGAATCAGGAGCAACAGGGTGGGGGCAACGACCTGGTCATCGGTCAGGGTTTTGATGATGCACCGCCTTTCTGATCCTCAGAGCAGTTCCTGCAGTCCGTCCAGTGATGTGATGGTGAGAATGGCCCTGGTGGCCGATTCCACTTTAAGCGGATTGAACCAGACGGCATCAATACCGTAAGCAGCGGCTCCTTCAATATCCACCTTGTTGTCGTCGCCGATCATCAGGCATTCTTTTTTTCGGGCGTTCAGACTGGTCACTGCCCAGTGGAAGATCTCGCGGTTCGGTTTGTTGTAACCGATCTCTTCGGAAGTGAACATTCTCTCGAAATAGGAAATAATTCCGCTGTTGGTGAGTTTGCCGATCTGGGTCTGCCGGAAGCCGTTGGTGAGGATAAAAAGCCGGTAGCCCTTATCTTTCAAATAGTTCAGGATATCAAAGGTCCCGGGAAAGAGAAGGTTCATTTCGGTGCTGCGACCGAGATAATAATCCCCGATCTTTTCGCTGAGTTCCGGATCGCTTATGTCCCGTTCCCTGAGGGTCAGCTCGAAGCGGAGGTTCCTCAGGATTTCCTTGTTCATCCTGCCCTTACGGTATTCGTCCCAAAGCCGGTCGTTATGGATCTCAAAGGTGCGGAGAAAATCCTGCTCCGATGAAAAAAAACGGTCCAGTGAAAAGTTTGAAAAAATCTCCTTCAATACTGCAGCCGAATTGGTGTCGTAGTCCCAGAGGGTCCTGTCGAGGTCGAAGAAAATGCAGCTGTATTTTGAAGCGGGTATCATATTGTCGGCACAAAAGTATAATTTTGCACCGGTTTGCAACTCATGCACTACCGGTAAATTGAACACTGTGGAAGATTTTTCTCCTTTCGGATTACACGAAGATGTTATAAATGCTGTTGATACCATGGGATTCCGGGTGCCCACGCCGATCCAGGAAGCGGCCATCCCGATCATACTCAGGGGCGAGGACCTGATCGGCTGTGCGCAGACCGGTACGGGGAAGACCGCGGCCTTCCTGCTGCCCATTCTGAACTACCTTATCACTCATCCCATGGAAGAAAAGGGAGTGAGGGTGCTGATTGTTGTTCCGACCCGTGAGCTGGCGCAGCAGATTGACCAGCAACTTACCGGGCTGGCCTATTTCCTGCCGGTGAGTTCCATTTCCATTTACGGAGGGGGCGACGGCATGGGCTGGGACCAGCAGAAGGTTTCTCTGACGGAAGGAACCGACATTGTTATTGCAACTCCGGGCAGGATCCTGTCGCACCTCAACCTGGGCTATGTGAAAACAGCCACGCTGAGCCACCTGATCCTTGATGAGGCGGACCGTATGCTGGATATGGGTTTTTATGAGGATATCATGAAGATCATGGAACATCTTCCGGAGGAAAAGCAGGTACTGATGTTTTCGGCAACGATGCCGCCAAAGATCAGGCAGATGGCAAAAAAGATCCTGCACCATCCGCAGCAGGTGAATATTGCCGTTTCGAAACCGGCTGATAATATTCTCCAGACTGTTTACATGGTGCAGGAGCCACTGAAACCAAAACTAATTACCAAACTACTATATGGAAAGGACGTTGACAGCGCCATTATATTTGCTTCCACCAAACAGAAAGTAAAGGAAATCACACAGGCACTCAAACGTTCAGGACTTAATGTCGGCTCCATTCATTCCGATCTGGATCAGCCGGAACGGGAAGCTGCCCTGCTGGATTTCAGGAACCGTAAAGTTCCTGTACTTGTTGCTACCGATATTATTTCCCGCGGGATTGATGTCGAAGGGATCGAGCTGATCATCAACTACGATGTTCCCCGGGATCCGGAAGATTACGTTCACAGGGTCGGGCGGACTGCCAGGGCGGAACGTTCGGGGCTTGCGATTACCTTTGTGTCAAAGAGCGATGAGGGTGGTCTGGTGAAGCTGGAAAAGTTCCTGGAGAACCGGATCTACCGTTCTCCGCTTCCGGAACTTTCCTGAAGTATTCTTACCATTTTGAAGGAGTGCTCATCCAGGCTTCCATTTCAACTTCTTCTTCCTGAACTGAGGTCCAGTCTTCACTCATCCAGCTTTCCATGCTGATTTTTTCATCTTCAACGGAGGTCCAGTCTTCTTTCATCCAACCTTCCATCACGATGTTTTCATCTTCCACGGCGGTCCAGTCTTCTTTCATCCAGCCTTCCACACCTGTTTCCTCTTCATAAAGGATCTCAACTGCACTGCAGGATATGCTCCTGGAGACAAAGGGAGTGGCCATCCAGCCTTCCATCTCAACTGCCTCTTCGCGAACGGTGATCCGGGGATGTATCCGGTCGGCGGCCCAGGTCCTGAGATCCGTCATCCAGGATTCGATCCCGGTTTCGCCTTCGTTATAGGCAACGGTCCTGAAGTCGACCTGATTAGCGGAGTGTTTAGCCTGCATGTTGCTTCTGAACTGGTTCCATTTCTGAGCCAGGAGGGAATCCTGTGCCGAAAGGGTGGTGGAAACGGTCATAACCATGATAAGAATGGTGATGATCCGGTTTGCTTTCCTGTTTACGTTTTTAGTTTTCATCGCTTCTGTATTTTAATTTTTTTGTTTGCATGATTATGCCAACAGTTTATCATATACCGTGCCAAAAATCATAAAATACAGAAAAACAATAGATTAACACAGATTAACCCTTATCGCTAAAGGGATGTATTGTGAACGGTATCGAAACGGAGGTGTACGGAAACGAACAATTACGGATGCGCAGGTCTTTTATTGATTAATGGCCTTTTTGGGCCAAAGCGTTGAAAATGAATAGGGAAAATAGTTTGTCTGAAAAAAGAAAAAGTTGTTTACTTGATCTCTTCATATTTTATTGTAAATCTTAAGAAATAAAGTTTTAACTTCTAGAAAAACTTGACTAGTGAAAGTTAGGATCTCTATTTCCTTGCCAGCAAACTTTACCTTGTTATTAATTGTAACTTCCATTTTGATTTGACCTTCTGTTTTTTCTATAATATTACCATCCTGTATTCTTATCCTACCAGTATCAAAGCCATTTATGTAATTGTTCTCTATAATAGCTTCAGTTGCACTCTGCACTTTTATAATATCGCTAATTTCAATACTAACTGATTTCTGTTTATTTGTTTTGTTTAAGCCGATGTGTTTTGCACTATTGGTCAATTCGCATAATTCGACTAGCCAATTATTTTTGGAAATAAACGGTTGAATCTTTTCTATCTCATTAAATAAATCAGGTCTTTTTTCTTGAAGTTTTGGAAGGTTCCTTTTGATGCTGATTTTAAAGTGATTCTGTCTTCTACCGTAGGGGAAAAAGATATTTCTATTCCTATCCCCTGTTAATGTAGCCAGATCAATAGCAATGTAATCAAGTACACTTCTTAAGTTCTCAAGGATGTTTTTAAGTAGGACTACATTTACACATTCATCATTAATTGATTTTGCTAATTCCTTATTTTGTCCTTCAGTATATGCCAACAATAATTCAATATCGTCATAATTATTAGGTATACTGTTGTGTTGTGTATTCATAATTTGTATTTGTACTATTATTCTTCAGTTTGAAGTACCTATTAGCGCCTTAATATATACAACTCAATTAATCTTTAATTATAAAATAAAATTTAGATTAATAATTCATTAAGTTGCTAATAAAGAAATATTTGTTTTAATTCAAGTAGTAAATAAGTCCGCCGTTCCCCATCACAAAGAAATTTACAAACCCTTTGATCGAGTAGCGGTCGCTTCCTTTGGCTTTCAGGTCCGTTCCGATGTATAGCTCCGGCAGGAGCCGGAAATCCAGCTTGAGCCTGTCCGTAAGATTGACCATGACGCCGGGTCCGAAGCCGAAATTCAGACCGGAATAGGTGGCCGGTACATAGTCAGTAAAGCCGGGGACTACAAAACTATAGGCAATTTTTTCAAAACGTGAGAAGACAACAGAAAGATCAAAGTCGTAATAGATCTCTGCTTTTTTGCCATAGGTGGAGTAAATGAAGCCTTTGCCGCCGAGATAGCGGATCACATGGTGCACCGAGCGGCCGGCTGCTCCGCTTTCTTCGGTGATATAGTCCTGGACGGTAAACGAGTACCCAAAATCGATGATCAGGGGGTCGAGCCGGATGCCATAGGAGATCCCGGCGCCGAAACCCGGGCCGGCTTTCGGACAAAGGATGAGTTCGGTATCGGTTATAAAATACGACTGACCGTTCATGGTTCCGCGGATCAGGATGGCATCGGTGTTAATGCCGATGAAGGAATGTAGTTTACCGTCCTGGGCTGACAGGGGCTGCAGGATGAGCAGGAGCAGGAGTGCCGGGGTGGTGAATTTCATAGTCCGGGTTTCAGGGGTGAAATTTTTTTTCAGAATTCCGGTGACATATGCATCTTTTATTAAAAGGGCTTGTCTTTAGGATCAAAATTAGTGAATAAATATTAATAAGCAAATGGGCCGGGATTGCGAAAATGCTTACCGGACAGATAATTGAACCTTAAATTTTGTGTAACATGAAACGTATTGCAGCCTTTACCATAGTAGCC
Organism: Bacteroidota bacterium; assembly: GCA_049325415.1. Taxonomy (GTDB): domain Bacteria; phylum Bacteroidota; class Bacteroidia; order Bacteroidales; genus JBMOLL01. The sequence goes on from JBMOLL010000118.1 coordinate 19,380, forward strand.
CTTACCATCGGACTTACTTCCTGTTTTTATTTCGGAACCTGTTTCGAAGGGGAGGGCATGATCATGACCGAAACCCGCTCCGTCCAGGATTTCACTTCGGTGAACAACACCGGCTTTTTCGAGGTATATGTTACCCAGGCCGACAGTTTCTCCGTCAGGGTTTCAGCCCAGGAAAACCTCCTCGGCCTGGTGGAAACCACGGTAAGCGGGAACACCCTGATCGTCAAAACCAAGGACAACACCTGCATCCGCACCAGCCTGCCGGTGACCGTTGAGGTGAGCATGCCCCAGATCGAACAGCTGACGCTGTCGGGTTCGGGATCACTTTCCACAGAATATGCCGAAGGTGAAAGCCTGGAGATCAGCCTTTCGGGCTCGGGCCGGATGTATGTGGATACCCTGATCACTCCTGAACTGCTCATCGTTCATTCTGCCTCCGGTAAGATTTACAACGACCTCGTTGTTTCCGATGAAGCCACCTTTTATCTCTCCGGTTCGGGAACGATCGATGCCGGCCGGATCGACGGGGAGAACTTTGCCGTCAACCACAGCGCTTCCGGTTCGGTGCTTATCGGCGAACTTACCGCAGTTAAGGTGAACTGTAACCTCACCGGCTCAGGAAGGATCGAAGTCGCCGGAGCGGCCGATGAGGGCCATTACGTGAACAGTGCATCAGGGAAGATCGATGCGCTTGACCTGGAGGTGAAAGATTGTACGGCCACCGCTTCGGGCTCGGGAAGCATCCTTCTTTTTGCCACCGATTTTCTGGAAGCCAATGTCCTGGGAAGCGGAAGCATTTTGTATACGGGAGATCCTGAAATTACCTACTACCGCGCCGGAACCGGTGAGTTGAGAAGATACTGAGGCACTGATTACGGTTTTATTCAGTGGAAGCCCCTGCTGCATTCGTGGTGCACAGGGGCTTATTTCATGTCTTTTCCTGCGACAACAATCACCAGTTCGCCCTTTACCGTCTTTGAGCCGAAGTATGCCGCCAGTTCCTGCAAGGTCCCGCGAACATTCTCTTCATGTAGCTTGGTGAGTTCCTTGGATACCGAAGCTTTTCGGTCGCTTCCAAAATACTCTGCCATCTGCTCCAGGCTTTTTACCAGCCGGAAGGGCGACTCATAAAAGATCATTGTCCGTTCTTCACCGGCCAGTTCCTCCAGTTTTTTATGCCTGCCTTTTTTTTGCGGGAGGAAACCTTCAAAACAAAAACGTTCGCAGGGCAGTCCGCTGTTTACCAGGGCAGGAACGAAGGCCGTGGGACCCGGAAGGGTTTCCACCTCAATCCCGGCTCTGAGCGCTTCCCTCACCAGCAGGAAACCCGGATCGGAGATCCCCGGCGTGCCTGCATCCGAAACCAGCGCAATCACCGTCCCGCCCAGCAGAAGCTGTACGATCTGGTCGACGCTTTTATGCTCGTTGAATTTATGATGGGACCTCACCTGTTTGCTGATCCCGTAATGATTCAGCAGGAAGCCCGTGGTACGTGTATCTTCCGCCAGGATCAGGCCGGCTTCCCCGAGGACCCTCAGCGCCCGCTGCGTGATATCCTCCAGGTTTCCGATCGGGGTGGGGACCAGGTACAGCTTAGACATTGCCTCCGCGGATATATTTTCTTCTAAGCAGGTTGACCAGGATCAGCGTTCCCTCGTGTTCCATCTGCTCACCGAGTACATCTTCAAGGTGATGGAATGCCTCATTGAAATCGGCCGAACGCTCCAGTTTGTCAATCAGGTTGTTATAATGAGCCGAGTCACCGCCGAACAGCTCCTTGATCATCAGGAAACGGTCGTTGATCCCGATATTCCGGGCGATACTTTCAATCGGCTGACCGGTGGCCCTGGTTGTCAGCCCCGACTGCTTCATCTGGCTGACCATGTTATCGTTGATGCTGGCCTGCCCCTGGAATTTCTCTGCCAGGATCTCTTTGGGTTTATCAGGCGACGATTGAGGCTCAGATTGAGGATGAGGCTGAGATTGAGGATGAGGTTGAGACTGAGGTTGAGGTTGAGGTTGAGGTTGAGGGGGCACAGGCTGAGGTTGAGGCTGAGGCTGAGTCTGAGGTAGAGGAACAGGTTGAGGTTGAGGCTGAGTCTGAGGTTGAGGTTGAGGTTGAGGTTGAGGTGGTGCGGGAGCGGGAGGAGGTGCGGCTTGCTGGACCGTGGGAGCAAGCTCGGGCATGCTCTGCATCTGATCGTTCCTGATCATCAGAAGGATATCGTACAGGTTGCGTAACTTGGCCAGTGCGAGGTCGATTTCGATGAATGGCGGCTCCGGATAATTTTGCAGGTTTGCCACCAATTTTTCTATATCTTGTATATCTTTAGTCAATATTTCAATGGTGTGTCTGATCTCCATAGCAGATTGGATTTTGTAAATAAATACCTTACAAAAGTAACGATTATCTTTAAGAATTTCTTATCCGATGTTTCTCGAAAACACCATAAACAGTTCTAAGCGTGGCGGATGGATTGAGGTGATCTGCGGTTCAATGTTTTCGGGGAAAACCGAGGAACTGATCCGACGCCTGAAACGGGCCAGGATAGCCCGGCAGAAGGTGGAGATCTTCAAGCCCAGGATCGATGTCCGCTATTCCGAGGAGGAGGTGGTGTCGCACGATGAAAACGCCATCCTGTCGAGTCCTGTAGACACTTCCAGGAACATTCTCCTTCTGGCCAATGAAGTGGATGTGGTGGGGATCGATGAGGCACAGTTTTTCGATGACGGTCTGGTTGAAGTATGTAATATTCTCGCAGAGAGAGGTATACGGGTGATTGTGGCAGGCCTGGATATGGATTTCCGGGGAAAGCCTTTCGGACCGATCCCCAAGCTCCTGGCCACTGCCGAATACGTGACCAAGGTCCATGCCATCTGTGTGCGCTGCGGAAACCTCGCGCATTATTCTCACCGGACCTCGGCTGAGGAGAAACTGGTGCTCCTGGGTGAAACGGATGTTTACGAACCGCTTTGCAGGGAGTGTTTCCGAGAAGCAAATTCAACCCGAAGCAGGAAATGACCCGGAATTATGGCAGTTCATTACCATATCAAGGAAATTGCGGAAGCAGCCCATGCCCGGCTATACGGTAACTACGACCTGCCGGTAAGTTACCTTTCCACCGACAGCCGGACGCTTCCCCCATCCCCCGAAACCCTTTTTATTGCCATAAACGGTCCGCGGCACGATGGCCACCAGTTTATCGCCGACCTTTACCAGCGCGGCGTTCGCTGTTTTCTGGTGAGTACCCTTCCCGAACTCAGCGCCTTTCCCGATGCGGCTTTCTGCCTGGTGGATGATCCTGTTGAAGCCCTTCAGGACCTCGCAGCGTGGAACCGCTCGCAGTACCGGGGCGAGCTGATCGGGATCACCGGGAGCAACGGGAAGACCATTGTTAAGGAATGGCTGTTCCAGTGCCTTCGGCAGGAGCATCATATCGCCCGCAGCCCGAAAAGCTACAACAGTCAGATCGGTGTGCCGCTCTCGGCCTGGCTGATTGACGCCCAGACCGATCTGGCCATTATCGAAGCAGGCATTTCTCTTCCCGGCGAGATGGCCAGGCTGGAAAAGATCATCAGGCCGGTTACCGGTATTTTCACAAACCTCGGCGCTGCTCATCAGGAACATTTTGTTTCGGCAACGGAGAAGATGCGGGAAAAGGTCCGGCTCTTCAGTGGCTGCCGGAGGGTGATCTACCGGAGCGACCGGCTGGTTGAAGGGAAACGCTACGGGGAGTTCATGAAGGACCTTGCAGCGGAAAAGATCAGCTGGGCCTTCGACGGGTCGGGCTACTACAGCTTCCGCCATTGCGGGAGCGAAGCCGGCAGTCAGACCGTTGAATGGAGCGGTCCGGGGCTTGGTTCTCCTGTCCGGATCCGGATCCCCTTCAGCGATGAGGCCGCCCTGGAGAATGCCTGTCATGTGATGGTTTACCTGCTCCTGTCGGGAATGGATCCCGCCGTTATTGCTGAACGCGTCGCCGCCCTTGAGCCGGTGGCTATGCGGTTGGAGATCCTGCAGGGGGTCATGGGCAGTGTACTGGTCAACGATGTGTATAATGCCGATCTGGTGGGACTTACACAGGCACTGGATGTCCTGGCGACACAGCAGGCGGTGGGGGGCAGGATGGTGATCCTCTCCGATCTTCTGCAGACCGGAATAGATAAGGAGGAGCTGTATCGCGAGATTGCGCACCAGCTGAAAATGAGAAAGGTCGATCGCTTTGCCGGGGTAGGGCCCGACCTGCTCCGTTTCAGGGAGTTGTTTCCCGAGGGATCGCATTTTTATTCCGACACGCCTGACTTTCTGAAGCGCTTCCCGGTAAGTGAGGTGCGGGGCAGAGCCGTGCTGATCAAAGGCTCACGGCCTTTTGCATTTGAGCGGATCACCGGGGAATTGCAGAAAAAGAGCCATCAGACCGTCCTGGAGATCGACCTTAACGCGATGGCCGGCAACCTGAATTATTTCCGCTCGCTGCTCAGAAAGGATACCGGGATCATCGTGGTGGTAAAAGCCCTGTCGTACGGAACCGGGAGCGTTGAGATCGCTTCCCTGCTTCAGTACCATAAAGTGAGTTACCTTGCTGTGGCTTTTGTCGATGAGGGGGTTGCCCTGCGGGAGGCGGGGATCTACCTGCCGGTCATGGTTCTGAATCCCGATCCTTCGACCTATCAGGCCATGATGGATTACCGGCTGGAACCGGAGATCTACAGTTTCCGGGGGCTGGAGCAGATGGCAAACCTTTGCCGGTACCGGGGCGAAAACTCCTACCCGGTTCATATTAAAATGGATACAGGAATGCACCGTTTAGGTTTTGATCCCGGCGAAACGGACCGCATTGCTGAAGTGATCAATGGCTCGGGACTGAAGGTGAAGACGGTATTCTCGCATCTGGCTGCCAGTGAAGATCCGGTGCATGATGCCTTTACGGCTGAGCAGATCAGGCGTTTTGAAGCTGCCTCCGAACAACTGCGCAGGAAACTGGGCTACAGTTTAAAAAGACATATTTTGAATTCGGCTGGTATTGAAAGATTCCCCGAAGCGCAGTTTGAGCTGGTAAGGCTGGGTATCGGATTGCACGGGATCAGCACGGTAAGCAGGCTGCAGCCGGTAAGTACCTACCGAACAGTCGTTTCCCAGGTCCACGACCTGGAAGCCGGGGAGACGGTCGGCTATTCGCGGGCGGGGGTGATGAAGCGTAAAGGAACGGTGGCTATAATACCGGTGGGTTATGCCGACGGGATCGACCGGAGGCTGGGGAACGGTAAAGGGGAAATGCTGGTTGCCGGGCAGCGGGCGAAGGTAATCGGGAACGTTTGCATGGATATGACCCTCCTTGATGTGACAGGCCTGACAGTTCGTGAAGGCGATGAAGTAGAGATCTTCGGAAAAAGCCTGCCTGTAACGGAGGTCGCTGAAAAGCTTTCGACCATTCCCTACGAAGTTCTCACCAGCATCCCCGAACGTGTGAAACGGATCTATATTCAGGAATAGCATGGAAGTTAAGATCTCGGTCGTCATTATTACCCTGAACGAGGAGAAGAATATCGCCCGTTGCATCTCCTCTGTCGAGGGGGTGGCTGATGAGGTGATCGTGGTGGATTCGTATTCCACCGACCGGACGGAAGAGATCTGCCGCAGCCTGGGAGCGCGCTTTATTACCCATGTTTTCCGCGGGCATATTGAGCAGAAGAACTGGGCCATTAACCAGGCACGCTATCCCTGGATCCTGTCGCTGGATGCCGATGAGGCCCTGAGCCCTGAGCTCAAAGAGTCGATCATCGGGGCGAAAAAGAACTGGCAGTACGATGGCTATACCTTTAACCGCCTGACGAGCTATTGCGGGAAGTGGATCCGCCATACCACCTGGTATCCCTCGAAAAAGCTGAGGCTATGGGATGCCCGCAAGGGATCCTGGGGCGGGGTGAATCCACACGACCGTTTTGAGCTTGCGGAAGGCAGTCGTACGGGGCATCTGGACGGCGATCTTCTGCATTATTCGTATTACACTATAGATGAACATATTGCCCAGATCAATAAGTTTTCAACGATCCAGGCAAAGGCTTACAGGGCCCTCCACAAGAAGAGTACCCTCCTGCACATCCTTTTTCATCCCTTCTGGCGCTTTTTCAAGGATTACCTGCTCAGGGCCGGCTTTCTCGATGGTTTTTACGGCTTTGTGGTGAGTTTCAATTCCGCGCACGAGACTTTTCTGAAATATGCGAAGCTACGCAACCTTTACCTCGAAGAACAGCGGAACAGGCAGACGGCGATCTGCTTTGTGAATACGCTGGACAGCTGGGGGGGAGGCGAAAAATGGCATTATGATATTTCTTCCTGGATGTACAGCCGTGGCTATCGTGTTTCCGCCATTGTGAGACCGGGAGGAGCATTGCATGAGCGACTGGTCCGCAGCGGTGTGCAGGTGGCCACTTTCCGGCTGAGCAACCTCAGCTTCATCAATCCGTTCCGGCTCAGGGCGCTGCGGCGTTATTTCAGAAGGGAGGGGGTTCATACCGTCGTGCTCAGTCTTTCACATGATTTGAAGAGCGCCGGGCTGGCCGCCCGCATGGCCGGCGTGAAGCGCATCATCTATTCCAGGCAGAGTGCCAGGCCCATCCGGAACAGCATGGTCAACCGTTACCTGTTCGGGCATGTGATCACCGACCTGATTGCCAATTCGGAGGAGACCCGCCGGACCATCCTCCAACTGAATCCGGGCATTTACCGGAACCGCCCGATCAGGATCATTTATAACGGCGTGGAGCAGGTGAAAAGCAATAAGCAGGAAGTGGTATACAAAAGGCTTCCGGGGGAGGTGATCCTCGGCAATGCCGGAAGGTTGTCGGAGGAAAAGGGACAGCTCCGGCTGATACGGCTGGCGGCCTTGTTGAAGGAAAAGGGTTTGCCCTTCAGGTTGCTGATCGCGGGTAAGGGAAAGATGCGCAGGAAACTGGTCCAGGCCACACGAAAGCTGGGGGTTGAAAAGGAGGTGATCTTCACCGGCTTTCTTGAGGATCTCGAGGCTTTTTACCGTACGATCGACATTTTTCTGTTGAGTTCCGATTACGAAGGGTTTGGCTACGTAATGGTCGAGGCAATGTGCTACGGCAAGCCGGTAGTATCGTTCGATATCGGGTCGACCGGGGAGATTATCCGCGATGGTGTCTCGGGTTTTGCCATACCCGATTTCAATATCGGGCTGATGGCGGAAAGGGTGCTTGAGCTGGCTGCTGATCCCGTGCTGATGGAAAAAATGGGGAATGCCGGCCGCGAAAGGGTAAAGAACAGTTTCAGTCTGGCGGAAACCCGGCGGCAGATCGAGGAACTGATCCGGGAAAATGAATCCGGGAGTGGGGTCATTGATACGGAGCCGGTGCTTCGGCAGGCTCAGCAACCGGGCAGGTAATTAGCGCTCACTGAGCCCGTCGAAGTGAAGCCATGGATACGGTGTCGGTGCTTCGACAGGCTCAGCAACCGGGTCGGGAGTGTGGTAATTGATACGGAGCCGGTGCTTCGACAGGCTCAGCAGCCGGGCCAGAAGTGAAGCCATGGAAGTGGAGCCGGTGCTTCGGCAGGCTCAGCAACCGGGTCGGGAGTGTGGTAATTGATACGGAGCCGGTGCTTCGACAGGCTCAGCAACCGGACAGGTAATTAGCGCTCACAGAGCCCGTCGAAGTGAAGCCATGGATATGAAGCCGGTGCTTCGACAGGCTCAGCAGCCGGGCAGGTAATTAGCGCTCACTGAGCCCGTCGAAGTGAAGCCATGGATACGGTGTCGGTGCTTCGGCAGGCTCAGCAACCGGGTCGGGAGTGTGGTAATTGATATGGAGCCGGTGCTTCGACAGGCTCAGCAGCCGGGCAGGTAAAAAAATCAGGACAGGAATATTCAGCGGATCAGTTGACGGGCCAGGGTGATGAAGGCCCCGGCGATATTCTCCTCGCCGAAATCTCTTCTTACCTTTTTCATGCCTTCCATTCCCGTGTGTTCCCGGAGGCGCTTGTCTTCAATAATTTCAGTGATTCCCTGCATCATGCCTTTTTCATCGGTGTCGCAAAGGAGGAGGTGTTCCCGCTGACTGAAATACTCGCGAATCGCGGGGCCATCGGGGGCAAGTACGGGTTTACCTGCCGCGAGGAAATGGAAGAGGTCGCCCGGCAGATCGCTCCCGTCTTTACGGTATGAATCAAAACCGGCAAGGCAGATATCGTAGCTGCCGATCACCTCGGGCAGGCGGTCGGGGGCCGGCAGAGCCGAAAGTGCCACCGGCACGCGGCTGTTTCGCACCATGTTGCCGATCCGTTGCAGCATCCGGCCTCCGGCAACGGAAATATCGAGCCTGACAGGCGAAAGCCGGTTTTCCGTACCGAGGCAACGGAGCAGCCTGGCGAGCAGGGCCTCATCCCTGCCCCTGATGATCATCCCGATGGTGGTCTCCTGTTTGCGTGTACTGCGCAGCGAAGGCAGGAAACGGCCGGTCAGTGTTCCTTCGGGAATAACCGTAAACTTCGCCGGATCAATCCTGAATTTACTCTCCAGCAAACGGGCTCTCGTATGGCTTTCGGCGAGGACATGTGCAGCCGAGTGCAAAGCCCGGGCGTAGTCCCTGTTTTCAATGACAGGTATCCGACGTGGCTCTGCTTTAGCTTCCCTGAAGACAGCCGACTGGAGTGTGACCGGCATGGCGTCGAACAACACCGGCGCATCGATCTTCCGGCCGATGTAGGGCAGATCGCTCCCGGTGCCGGCCGGCATATAAACCAGGTCGAAAAGTCCGCTCTCCCTGTGGAAACCTGTAGGGTCCCAGCTTTTCCGGCCTGTGTAAGGTGACTCAATCACGGAAATACCTTTTGCCCGGAGTCCTGCCGTTAGCACCCTGACCCGGTTATCACCCGGAGTATATGGACCTGTAATCAGAATTTTCACGCTGGTTGTTTTTTGGATTCCTGGTATTGAAGGTAGGCCTCATAGGAGAATTTCCATCTCCGGTGTGTCCAGAGCCACCATGCCGGTTCTTCCCTGATCTGGTCCTCAAGCATCCTCACATGGCGTTCGGTGATGGCATGTGCAGGCAGGGAGGCCGGTTCGGCAGTGATCAGTTCCATCTCCGTCTCGTAAAATCCCCTGCGGATCTTCCTGACCCTGAAAAAGACCACGGCCATATCAAGTTTTACCGCCAGTTTCTCCGGACCAAGGTAAACGGGTGCCATGGTTCCCATAAAGGGGGTCCAGTACTGGATATGTTCCCAGATGGGCCGCTGATCGGCCACCAGGCCTGCGAAGGAAAGACGTCCGTTCTTCTTCCCTTCCATCAGTTCCCGTGCCACCTGCTCCATGGGCACTGTCGTTGCTCCGAAACGTTCCCGTGTCCTGATGAAATAGCGGTCGAACCAGCGGTTGTTCATCGGTTTGTAGATCCCCAGGATATGGTGGCTGAATATCAGGGGCATGTTATAGGTCCATTCCCAGTTTCCGTAGTGCCCCCCGACGCCGATCACATGCTTTCCACTGTGGTAAAGGTTTTCGAGTACTTCGGGATTTTTGTAGCTGAAGCGGCGATTGATCTCTTTTTCCGAGAGGAAACCCGAGATAGCCGTTTCAAGCCCCAGGTCGCACAGGTGATGGTAAAACTTCACGGCTATTTTCCGGATCTCCTTTTCGGCTTTATCGGGGAAGGCCAGCCGAAGGTTGGAAAAAGCCACCTTGCGCCGGTAGCGAAACAGGTGGAATACCACCACAAAAAACAGGTCGGAGATGAAATACTGCAGCCGGAAGGGCAGGTGACCGAGGATCCAGAAGCTGAGGTATCCCAGGATATATCCTGCGCGTTTCATGGCTAACCCAGGTCGCTGATCCGTTCCAGTTTGGGCAGGTCGAGGATCCTGATCTTCCTGCCGTCGATCGAGATCACACCCTCCTGTGCGAAGGTGGAGAGGGTCCGTATGGCGTTGGAAGTGGTCATGTTGGAGAGGTTGGCAATATCTTCGCGGGAGAGGTAGATCCGGATCGTCTTCCCGTCGTCTTCATAACCATAGGTGTCTTTGAGGAAGATCAGCGATTCGGCAAGCCGGCCCCTGATATGTTTCTGCGTAAGGGTTACCGTACGGTCGTTGGAAAAGCCCAGTTCGGAGGCGAAGGACTTGATGATGCTGATGCAGAGCTCGGCATTGCTGCGCATTACCTTGTACAGACTTTCCTTATCGATGATACAGGCCACGGAATCTTCGATGGCTACAGCGGTCGCGGTATGGTTCTCTTCGGCAAACAGTGCCCTGTAACCAATGAAGCCCACAGGCTTAGCCATCCTTACAATCTGCTCCCGGCCCCCGACACCTTCCTTAAAGATCTTCACCTTGCCCTCGGAAAGACTCATCAGGCCAACCGGCTTATCGCCTTCCTTGAAGATGATCTCTCCTTTTTTGTAAAATGCACAGGTGTAATTCTGCTTCAGAAACTCCTTTTCCTTTATGGTCAGAACAGTAAAAACAGATTTCGGATTGTCGATACAGTTGTCTGCATTATAATTCCTTTCCTGCATACCTTAACAATTGTTGTGTAGTTTCATCCCTGCCGTAAAACATACAAAAATAGAAAAATTTATGAACTTGGTTTTCAATCCCTCACATTTTTCGACAGTGCTTACAATTTGAAAGTAATATGGCCCCCGGGCTTAATATTTTCCTACCAGAGGCACCCTTCTGCCTACACCAAAGGCCTTGGAGGAGATCCTCAGAATGGGCGGTGTCTGGTATCTTTTATACTCATTGAAGTTCACGAGGCGAATGATCCGGTTCACCAGTTCCGGATTGTAACCCTTTGCAGCAATCTCCTCTGCGGTCATCTGCTTTTCGATGTAGCATTCCAGGACCTCATCGAGCAGACTGTATTCCGGAAGCGAATCACTGTCTTTCTGATCGGGCCGTAACTCGGCTGACGGGGCCTTGGTAATGATATTCCGGGGGATGATCTCCCTGTCACGGTTAATGTATTCCGCCAGCCGGTACACATCGGTCTTGTACAGGTCGCCGAGAACCGACAATCCGCCGCTCATATCCCCGTAAAGGGTGCCATAACCTACGGCAGTCTCGCTTTTATTGCTGGTATTGAGCAGGATATGACCCAGTTTATTTGACAGGGCCATCAGCAGCGTGCCTCGTATGCGGGCCTGGATATTCTCTTCGGCCAGGTCCTCGGGACGATCGCCAAAGACCGGCTGCAGGACCTCTTTGTATAATTCAAATAAATCTTTGATCGACAGGATATGATAGCCCACACCCAGTCCTTCGGCCATCTCCACCGAATCGCTCACCGAATGCCCTGAACTGTATTGTGAAGGCAGCAGCAGCACATGCATGTTTTCTTTTCCGAGCGCTTCGGTGGCCAGGGCCAGAGTGACAGCCGAGTCGATACCGCCCGAAAGGCCGAGTGTCGCCTTTTTAAGGCCCGATTTCATGAAGTAATCCCTGATCCCGCATACCAGGGCTGAGTGAACAAGGCTGATGCGGCCGGGCAGTTCCGGTTCCGGAGTTGCTGAGCTCTGAAGCAGGTCTTCGAGCGGGATAATGCGGAAATCTTCTTCAAAAAAGGCCAGTTGCTGTGCCACTTTCCCTGTGGCATCAATGGCCATGGATCCACCCTCAAAGATCAGCTCGGTCTGTGCCCCGGTCTGGTTACAGTAGAACACCGGAATCCCGTGTTTTTTGGCTTTGCCGGTGAAGATCGACTGTTTGACCGCCTGTTTGGTATGGGAAAAGGGCGAAGCGGCCATGTTGATGATGAAATCGGGATTGAACCGGGCCAGCTCATCCATGGGCGAAACGGTGTAAAGTCTGCTGCGTGCCCAGGTGCTTTCGAAGGGCTGCTCATCCCAGAGGTCCTCGCAGATGGTTACGGCAATCTTTTTCCCTTTGAAGTTTAACAGCCGGAAAGAGGCCGAAGGCTGGAAATGCCGGTACTCATCGAAAATATCATAGGTGGGCAGGAGCGACTTGTGAAAGACTTCCTGCACTTTTCCGCCATGAAGAAAAAATGCGGCATTGTACAGCAGTTTTCCTTCCGGGTTCAGGTTGAAATCAGGTCCGCCGATCAGGATCCCAAGTCCTTCATCGGTTTCGGAGGCCAGGTTTTCGACCTCGCGCAGGCTGCGCAGGGTAAAGTCTTTCCTTTCCAGCAGATCCAGGGGTGGATAGCCGCAGACCGCCAGTTCGGAAAAAACCAGCAGGTCGGCACGGCCCTCTCGTGCCCGGGCCACGGCCTTTCTCACAACAGACATGTTGTTGCTGAAATCGCCGATGGTATAATTCAGCTGGGCGAGTGCTATTTTCATGAATTACAGGTTTAAAACAGGATGCCGATATCCAGGGCCATGCCGTTGAGCTTGATGTTGGCGTCGTCGAAAGCCGTAAGGTCGGTGAGGGTGGACGACCAGCGCAGACCCGCACGCAGGGCTGTATTGCCGGCGAGGCGGTATTCGATCCCTCCCGCGATGAAATACCCGAGGTTAAATCCCCTGAAACTTTCCTTCACATATTCCTTGACCACTGTTTCGTCGTAAGACGAGGTAAAGGCATTCAGGCGGATCATGGGTGTAAATCCCCCGTGAAAATAAAAGGTGGTATAACCGAGTTCCTCACTTTTGAGTTTAAGCCCGATCGGAATGGTCACGAACTGCATGCGGTGGGTCATGATCGCACCGGCAGGGGTGAAGAGGGTGTCGTTCCCGCCGGGAAAACCTGCTGTCTGGGTGTAGGTCAGTTTCGCCCCGCACCAGTTGATGTTAAAGCCAGTTGTGAAGGCGTAGTTGGGTGCAAAAAAGTAGTCGATATCCAGGCCCGTGCTGATGCCGGCACCGGCCCCCGAGGGGACGATCTGCACCAGGTCGGAACTGAACCAGTTCAGCTGGGGATTGGCACTGATGCTGAAACGCACCTGCGCGTCAAGGGTCACGAAAAGGTGAATGACACTTATGAACAGCAATATTCTCTTCATCTTTCTGTTATTTTATCAGGTCAGCAGGAATTTCTAAATTTGACAGCAGTCACAAAGTTAATAATCCAATTGTAACCGGATATGATCCTAACGCGTTTTCAATCAGTTTTGGTATCTGCCACCCTGGTCCTCTTTCTTGCCGGATGTCAACGTTCACCCCTCAGGGTGGATGTCTCCGGTGTTCAGGCAAAGGTCGACCTGGAACGTTTCGACCGAGATGTGTTCCTGATGAGCCCGGGAAATGAGGAAGAAGCGATCCGGGGCTTTTATGAAAGCTACGGCGATTTCTTCGACGTCTTCAATGTCCATGTGATCAGTATCGGTCCTGCATCGCAGAAGTATTATCCTTCCTACCTGTCCATGTTTGTGAACGACCCGGAGAACAGGGAGGTTTATAATTATACCTCGGAGGTGTTTGCCGACTGTTCGGGGCTGGAAGAGGAGCTGAGCCTGGGCTTCAGGCATTACCTGTATTATTATCCCGACAGCATTGTACCGCGGGTGATTGGTTATGTAAGCCGTTTCAATCAGAAACTGTTTACGGTCGGAAGGTATATCGGTGTGGGGCTCGATCAGTATCTGGGAAGCGACTGCCGCTATTATGAGATGCTCCGGACGCCGGCCTATCAGCGCTACAACAACCGCAAAGAGAAGATCCCTTCCGATGTCATGCGCATCTGGGCTTCGTCGCTCTATCCGTATAACGACTCCCTGGATAATTTGCTTAACCACATGATCTACAATGGAATGCTCGATTACTTCACGGAGGCCATGCTGCCCGGTGAGCCCGATTCGCTGCGGCTGGGTTTTACACCGCTACAGACGAAATGGTGCCAGAACAATGAGCAGCAGATGTGGACCTATCTTATTGAGCACAAGCTTCTCTTCTCCACCGATCCCATGGTGATCAAGAAACTGACCGATGATGCGCCCTATACGTATTATTTCACGGGAGAGTCGCCCGGCAAGGCGGCCAACTGGCAGGGTCTGCAGATCGTCAGGGCGTATGTGAAACGCAATCCGGAGGTGTCGCTGCCCCGGTTGATGGCTGTCCGCGATTACCAGCAGATCCTTACCGGCTCGAGGTACGATCCATAGCCAGGCCGATCTCATCTGCAACTACCAACTGTGCTTCGGGGATCATGTGGATCCCATCGGGCGACAGGGCAGTCCAGTCTTCTTTCAACTGGTGCCAGGTCGGAACGAACACGCATTTCCTTTTCCTGGCCACCCTGGCCAGCTCAGGGACCAGGCGTGTGACCCTTTCCGATCCGCCCCAATACTTTTCCTCCATCAGGCTGTCGGCGCCGATGGGAGGCGGCGAGACCAGGCAGATCACCGGAGGATTTGTCTTCAGCCGTGGATCTTTCTGAATAATCCGGATCAGACGATCCATATTCTTCGCTACCTGCCTGGTGCTGTCCGCAAAAACCGCCTTGCAGTCGTTGGTGCCCAGCATGATCACCACCCGGTCGATAATCCCCATCTCTTCCAGGCCCCGGCCGATATAGCTGTCGATCATCTGCAGGGTGTTCAGGTCCTGCCGGCCATTGTTGTAAAAGCCGATGGTGTTCCCCGAACGGCAGGTATTCACGAAACGGTCGGCCGGACGCATTGCTGCCAGCTGGTTTGCCCAGCCGTAGTCGAAGGCCCCGTTCGAATCGCCGATAAGGAGGACGTGGAGCGGATTGTCGGGGTCTCCCTGGGCGGGAATTGGCGCGGTAAAAACCAGCAGGAGTAAAAACAACAGGGAAGGTTTCATGTTCAAATCGTTTGGTACCGTCAACGAAGATAGGAAAAATGCGGAAGGCGCCGGTCTGAAACGGGTAGGCTGTTGTTTTGTCCCACAACAAAAACCATTGTATTTTGTCATTTCTCCAATGTAAATTTGTAAAAAACAAGGGACAATGGAAACAAAAAAAGTAGTACTGATCACCGGAGCCAGCGCGGGGATCGGATGGGATACGGCGCTTTTATTGAATAAGCATGGTTTTAAGGTTTATGGTGCGGCCCGGCGCCTGGAGGCCATGAAGGGCCTGGAAAAGGAAGGCATTGAGATCCTTCCGCTGGATATCACCGACGAAGGGTCCATTGTAAAATGCGTGTCTATCATCCTGGAAAAGGAGCAGCGGATTGATATACTGATCAACAATGCCGGCTACGGTTCATACGGTGCGGTGGAGGATGTGCCCCTGGAGGAAGCACGGCGGCAGTTTGAGGTGAATATCTTCGGACTGGCCCGGCTCACGCAGCTTGTGCTGCCATCCATGAGGGCCAATCATTACGGAAAGATCGTCAATGTGTCGTCGATGGCCGGGAAGATCTATACCAAATTCGGTGCGTGGTACCATGCCACCAAGCATGCGCTCGAGGGATTATCGGACTGTCTGAGGCTCGAAACCAGGGGCTTTGGCATCGATGTGATCATCGTGGAGCCGGGCGGGATCAAAACCGACTGGGGTCCCATTGCCGCCGGCAATCTCAGGAAGACTTCCGGCTCGGGGGCCTATGCAGCTGAGGCCCTGCGATCGGCTGCCGGAATGGAGAAAATGTACTCCTCCAGCCAGCTTTCCGAGGTAAAGGTGATCTCCCGTACCATCCTGAGGGCCATCACGGCCCGTCGCCCGAGATACCGCTACCTGAAAGGCTATATGGCCAAACCGGCGGTCTTTGTCAGGAAGTGGTTCGGCGACCGGATCTTCGACCGGATCGTGGGGATGATGTGAGGCACGCATGCGCCTGCGAGGCTACCTGTGTTTTCCTTCGTCAATTTTAACAAAGTTTTTTTGCCGTTAAAGGTCCTTATTGTTAACTTACAGCAAGTTGAGGCCATTGCAAATCCGTCTCAACAAGGAAATGCAGTAAAAAACCAATAATGATCTGAATGGAAAAAGTCAGCAAGCGCAGTAAACTGATTGTAAAAATCATCCTGCCTCTCTCCCTCGCCCTCTCCGTGTCGTTTTTGTTAATTATCCTTTTAAGCCGCCATTACCTGGTACGGTCGAACCGGGAGAACACCGACGACATGATCCGCAGCAAAGTGGCGGATCTGAACCGCAATATCAACCGAATGTCGGATGATGCCCTGTATTCGGCAAGTATTTGTGCCGGGCTCGAATTTGTGAAGGAAGCTTATGAAAATTATTACCGGACGGGCGATCTGGTGGCTTCTTCCATGATCATCCAGCGAAATATGGGAGAAGTGAACAATGCGATTAAGCAGAATATTGGAGTGAATCCCCAGATCCATTATCACCTTCCTCCTGCCACCAGTTTCATCCGCTGCTGGTCGGAGAAGCGGGGGGATGACCTTTCGGCTTTCCGGAGCACGATCGTCCAGATCTCCAGCACCCATAAGCCGATAAAGGGGATCGAGGTCGGACGCGGCGGATTTGTGATCCGCGGGATTGCGCCCATTAGCAGGGTGAACGGCGATTACCTGGGATCTGTGGAGATCCTGCTCGGGTTCGAAAACTATCTCGACCTTTCTAAAAGTAACGACATGGAGGAGATAGCCATGTTCATGCACACCGATCTGCTTGAGATTGCCACGGGTTTTCTTGAGCAATCGGGATCCAATGTATCCCGCGAGGAACTGACCGTGGGAAATTTCATTAATATCGACAAGACTTCGGATAAAATGATCCTGGCCAATCTCGAAGCTTCTGATCTTGACCGGGGAGCAGCCGGGCTGACAATTTTCGAAAAGGGAAAATACAAGTATGGCGTTTACCCCATTCCCGACTATTCGGGCAAGGTGATCGGAACAGGGGTTTACCAGCTCGACATGTCCTCGTTCTACAATTCGCTACGTAGCATGAACAGGGCGATCGTACTGATCGGCATCCTGGCCCTCCTTTTGATTATTTCCATGATCTCCATGCTTATTGTAAAACGGATAGACAGGCCTGTCCATGATGCACTGGCCTACATCGGAAAAATCGCCGAAGGAGATCTGACCTGTGATATTAAAATCACTTCCAGGGATGAGATCGGAACTTTACTGAGCTATATCGTGATGATGAAAGACAGGTTGAGAGATATTGTGACAAGTATCGTCACGGGGGCGGAGAGCATCGCACTTGCCAGTAAGGAGATCAGTTTCAGTTCCCAGCATATTTCAAGCGGGGCCAACCGGCAGGCGGCGTCCACCGAACAGGTGTCCTCCTCGGTCGAGGAAATTGCCGCAAGTATTCAACAGGCAACTGAAAATTCCAACCAGACCGGAAAAATTGCCCAGGAAACCGTGACCGGGATCAGGGATGGCTATTCCTCTACCCGGGAGACTGTTCTGGCGATTAACCAGATTGCTGAGAAGATCAAAATCATCAACGAAATAGCCCAGCAAACGAATATTCTGGCCCTTAATGCGGCCGTTGAGGCTGCCCGGGCAGGCGAACACGGCAAAGGATTTGCAGTGGTGGCGGCCGAAATACGAAAACTTGCCGAGCACAGTAAGGATGCCGGCGACGACATCATCGAACTGTCGGTGAAAGGCGTATCGATTTCGGAAACAGCCGGTAATATGCTTTCACAGCTGGTGCCTGAGATCGAAAAAACCGCGCAGCTGGTGCAGGAAATTGCAGCTTCGGGCCTGGAGCAGAGAACGGGTGTTGAGCAGGTCAACATGGCCCTCAGCGATCTGAACAAGATTACCCAGCAAAATGCCGCCGCCGCCGAACAGCTCGCCACCAGTGCTGAAGAACTGGCCGAACAGGCCGACAGCCTGAAGGAGCTGGTGGAGGTGTTTAAACTGAAGGAATAACCGGCTGGGACGCCGGCCTGTTTTATTCAAAACGGACCATGAAACGGGAAAAAAAGATGCTGATCGGCTATCTGACAGGGGGATTGCTGGTGCTTGTCGTCGTTCCCCTGTTCATATACCTGCTGACCCTGTTTATTGGCCGCTTTTACCAGGTTTTGCTCATTGGGAACCTTGCTTCGCGGCTGGTGCTGATCGCTTTGCTGCTGATTCCCGGATTACTTTTTGCCGTATGGTCGCTTGCGGAGCAGAACAACAGGGGAGAGGGTGGACCGCTCGAGATCGGAAATCTGGAGATCAGTCCGAAAACCCGTATGCTTGTGACCTCGGGACCTTATCGTTACACAAGGAATCCGATGCTCTTCGGGGCCTTCCTGCTTTATCTGGCCTATGCCCTGGTCCTGAATTCCTTATCTTCCCTGATCCTGGTATTCCTGTTGTTTGCCCTGATGCTGGGCCTGGTGGTTCCTATGGAAGAAAAAAGGCTGGAGAAGGATTTCGGGGAAGCTTACCTGGAGTACCGGAAGAGCGTACCGGTGTTTTTCCCGCGGTTCAGTAAACGATAAGCCGTTTTTCAGGATTTCTGCCCCGGATCGCTGACCCTGTTTTTTAAGCCTGATCCGGGTGGACATCCCCCATTTTATTAAAATCTAAAAGATAGCCGGGGTTGCAGTGGTGAGCCTGCCGAACCACAAGTCGAAGGACCTCCTCATCCTGTGAGCATAGCCTTTCACTACGACGAACAGTGGTGAGCCTGCCGAACCACAAGCCGAATGCATTATAGCCATAGTCTGGCACAGCACATTTTTCAGGTACTATCATATGTTTATCTCTTATACCGAAGCCCCGGCTAATAATCCTGCTCTGGTTTTTCAACGCGCAAATCCTTAACTTTAAAACATAAAACAGAAATATGAAAGCCATCCTCTACGATAAAAAAGTCCTTCCCGGTAAACTGGTCCTGCGGGAAGTGCCGGCTCCGATCCCTGGTGATAACGAAGTCCTGATCAGGATCAGGGCCGTGTCGCTGAATGCGGCGGACTACCGCTCCATGAAAATGGGGATCATCCCCAAAACAAAGATTTTCGGGGCGGATATTGCCGGCGTCGTTGAATCGGCAGGTAAGGACGCGGTACGTTTCAGGCCGGGAGATGAAGTGATCGGCGACCTGGCCGATTGTGGTTTTGGCGGACTGGCTGAATTTGCCCTTGCACCGGAACGGCTGCTGACCCTGAAGCCCGGAAAACTATCCTTTGAAGAAGCTGCTGCCCTGCCGATGGCCGCCCAGACTGCCCTGCAGGCCCTGCATGATAAAGGTGAGCTTGCTGCGGAATC
>JBMOLL010000119.1:0-37869 GCA_049325415.1 Bacteroidota bacterium
TCTCACTCCTCTCACCCTTCTCACTCCTCTCACTCTTCTCACTCCTCTCACTCTTCTCACATACTTTTCCTATCTTTGCACCCTAATCCAAACACCCATGAGTCACCACGAACTGAGCGAACAGGAACAGATACGCAGAGAATCCCTCGAGGAGATGAGGAAACTGGGGATCAACCCCTACCCGGCACCGGCCTACCCGGTCACGCACAAGGCAGCCACCATCCTTGCCGGATTCGATGAAACAAAAAACAACTTCCCGGAGGTCACCCTTGCCGGCCGCATCATGGGCCGCAGGATCATGGGCAGTGCCTCCTTTGCCGAGATCCAGGACGACAGCGACAGGATCCAGATCTACGTCCGCCGCGACGATATCTGCCCGGGCGAGGACAAGACCCTGTACAATACCGTTTTCAAGCGTCTGCTCGACATCGGCGACATCATCGGTGTGAAAGGTTTTGTATTTAAGACCCAGATGGGCGAAATCTCCGTCCATGTGCAGGAGCTGACGATCCTCAGCAAGTCGATCCGTCCGCTGCCCGTGGTCAAGGAAAAAGACGGAAAAGTGTTTGATGCCGTCACTGACCCGGAGTTCCGCTACCGGCAGCGCTACGTCGACCTGATCGTGAACCCCGAAGTACGCGATACCTTCCGCAAGCGCACGCAGATCATCAACTCACTTCGTGAGCTCTTCAACTCAAGGGGCTATCTGGAGGTGGAAACGCCCGTGCTGCAGCCGATCCCCGGAGGTGCAGCAGCCCGTCCCTTCATCACGCACCACAACGCCCTGGATATCCCACTGTACCTGAGAATTGCCAATGAGCTCTACCTCAAGCGCCTGATAGTGGGCGGTTTCGACGGGGTCTACGAGTTCTCGCGGGATTTCCGCAACGAAGGTATGGACCGCAGTCATAACCCCGAGTTCACCGTGATGGAGATCTATGTTCCTTATAAGGATTACCACTGGATGATGGATTTCACCGAAGAGATGATCGAGAAAGTGGCGATGGACCTGCACGGTACCACGAAAGTGACCGTCGGGGACAGGGAAATTGATTTCAAGCGACCCTTTAAGAAAGTGACCATGATCGGTGCCATCAGGGAACACACCGGCATCGACATCGAAGGCATGAACGAGGAGCAGTTGCGGGAGGTATGCAAAAAACTGGGGATCGAAACCGACCCCTCCATGGGCAAGGGCAAGCTTATCGACGAGATCTTCGGCGAGAAATGCGAACATCATTATATCCAGCCCACCTTTATCATGGACTACCCCGTGGAGATGTCGCCCCTCTGCAAAAAGCACCGCGACAACCCCGAGCTCACCGAACGTTTCGAGCTGATGGTGAACGGCAAGGAGCTCTGCAATGCCTACTCCGAGCTGAACGACCCGATCGACCAGTACGAACGCTTCAGGGAACAGATGGAATTGTCGGCCAAGGGCGACGACGAGGCCATGTTCATCGATATGGACTTCGTCCGCGCCCTCGAATACGGCATGCCCCCCACCAGCGGCATGGGGATCGGCATTGACCGGCTCACCATGCTCATGACCAACGCACCCGGCATCCAGGATGTGCTGTTCTTCCCCCAGATGAAACCCGAAAAGAAAGCTGTGGCCCAGGAAGACGGCGAAGACAAATTCACCGCCATTGGCGTACCTGCCGAATGGGTGGAACACCTGAAGAAGATGGGGTACACGACGGTAGAGAAGCTGAAGGGGGTGGATAAGCCGGGGAAACTGCACCAGGAGATGATGGGGTACAGGAAGAAGAATAAGTTGGAAATTGGAACGGTAACCATGGAACAGGTTACTGATTGGATAAAATAGCCCACCTTCGCCAAGGCTACGGTGGACGGACTGGAGCTGCCGGGACTGAGTCCGGAGGTGGTGGCGGGGTGGATACAATAATTCTCACCAGCGGCTTGCATGTAGTTTACATTCTCAAAATGCCCCCACCCCTGACCCCTCCCCCGCTCTGCCTTCGCGAAGCTATGGCGTAGCAAGGGGTTGGAGGGGGAGAGTTCACTGAGTATAATAGTGTTAGTTGATTAATGGTTGACAAATAACTGAAAGCCTGCGAGTTTGATCGCGGGCTTTTTTTGTAACTTGTTTGACCTTTGAAATATTTGGCTTCTTATGGAAGATTTTAATAAATATCCAAAACATTTTTATAAGTATACGCCTTTAGATATGAATATGATTAAAGGGCTCATTAATTCTGAATTATGGTTTTCTGACCCTAAGACATTTAATGACCCTTTTGATTGTAAAATAGAATTAGACTTTAATTGTACACCAGAGGAACTCAAAAACTATCTTGATAAAATAAATCAATACTATTCTGACGTAGTTAAGACAATAAATGATCCTACTATTCAGATTAAATACATTAGAGAAAGGTATGGAAATCAGATTAGTGATAAGGATTGTATTAATATTATTGATAGAATATATAATAAGGGCGGTTTACTTTATACAGATATTGATAAAAAGATTGAAGTCTTTGTTTCAAATCCAGAGGGATTATATACTCAACTAAATAATAGTGCCTTTTCCGAAGTTAACAAATTTCGAATCTTAAGTTTAAGCAGAATCAATGACAGTAGTACAATGTGGGCCCATTATGCAAACCAACATAAAGGCATTTGTTTAGAATTAGAGCTAGAAAAAGATATTCCTTTCTTCACTTTTCCATTGAAGGTGAGATATTGCAAGAAATATCCACGTTTTAATTATATCAAAGAATGGGGTTTTGAAAATGAATTTGTCATGCATATTTTTCGTTCAAAATATTCGAGTTGGAGATATGAAGAGGAGTATAGGATTGTAAAAGATACTCGTGAAACCTGTTTTAAGAATGGGGGTTTATTAAGTATAAATAGGTCGGCTATAAAGAAAGTTTTCTTTGGGTTAAAAAGTAGTGACAGTGATATTGATTTAGTAAAAGGCATAAACATTAAATATTTTGATAATAAGCTTATTTTGTATAAAGCTATAGAAAAACCAAAATCATTTAATCTTGGGTTTATCAGGATAAAGTAATTTTCCAAGTATTTTCATCCTTTCCTTCGATTTGTCCCTCCTGTCCCCTAATCTAGCTAAACAAAAGCCAATGAAAGTACATTTACGAAGGAGGACGTTAAGGCTGAAGGGATTAACAAAACCCAAGTATTCCTTATAACTCGACATTAAAAAACAGAATGGGAAAATCTCACAAATGTCTGCACCGTGATTACGCTGATTTTATGATTACCATGATTAATAGAGTAGAGAATCACCTGATCTTTGGTGAGTTTATCAATCTCTTAAATTCAAGGCTTCTGCTTCCAAAATTGAGCAATAGTCCAACCTCCAGGTTATAGGCTTCGAGGTAATTTTTAGCCTGGGCCAGGTGAACATCTTCAAGATGAATTACTGCTTTTATTTCAACAGAAATTACATCCTAAATCAAAAAATCAACTCTTCGGGTTCCAATTTCATGGTTTTTATAGGATACCGGCATTACAAATTCACGCTGGTAATTTAAATTCCATTCGGTAAACTCAATTTCAAGAGCCCGCTGGTAAATTATCTCCTGAAATCCATTACCCAGAAATTTATGCACCTCCATTGCGGCTCCAATAATCTTACCGGTTAATTCGCTGTATTTATATTCTTCAGACATATGAAATAAGTAAAAATCAAACCTGCTATTGTTCTCTTATATCTTAATGTGACGAATTAGAAAAATATCGCACCTCCCCTCCATTTTTTTTAATCATATAATCATAATATCAGTGTAATCACGGTGCAGACAGTTGATAATAGTTACCACACCAACAAAAAAGCCCGTATAATTGATTCCATTGTCCGATTTTTTAAAACAATGTAAAATCCATCTGCCAGGCCAGGAGAAGAGCAAACAAGGAATATTTCATATCCAAATTTGCCGATACTGAAAAATGCTTATTTTAGCAATGAAAACCAGCCGTTATATAAATTTCTTAATTCCTGCATGATGAAAAAGACTGCACTAATATTCAGCCCCCTTGGCGGAAGTGTCAACAACGTAGCCATCAAACTTGGAGAAGTGATTGGTAATGATAAGGTTGATATTTTTCATGTAAGCAAATTCACCAAAGGTGATCTGGCCGGATATGAACAGCTTATACTTATCGGGTCCACGGTAGGAGCCGATCACTGGACAAATGACGTGCCGGTTTATGAATGGCAGGAATTTTTCAGGGAAACGGCCGATATTGATCTTGAAGATAAAAAAGTGGCTATTGTCGGTCTCGGAAACAGTGTGCTTTACCCCGAACACTTTGCCGACGGAATGGCCTTTCTTTACCGGAAAATGAAAGAGAAAAAAGCGGCACTGTTCGGTTTCGTTTCTGCAGAAGGTTATACTTTCACAGATTCTGAAGCTTTAAATGATGAAGGGACTTTCTGTGGATTGCCCATTGATGAGGACAACGAAGATGAACTGACCACGGAAAGACTGAAAAAATGGATCGCCGCATTAAAACATGATTTTATGTTCTGAGGGAATCTCCGTCCTGTAAAACAAAAAAACTCCTCTACTTTTCGGTAATGTTTGTGCGCCTGCGAATGTGTTTACAGGTCAGGTTCTTATTACAATACGTACCGGGGGTAAGAATGAATCACCAATATAGAAAAACTCCTACAAATGTCAGCATCTTGATTATGCTGATTATTTGATTACCTGGATTTCAGAGAATTTATAAGTCGATTAAATTCCAGGCTCCTGCTCCCAAAATTTATCAGTAATCCAATCTCCAAATGATAGGCTTCCAGGTAGTTTTTGGCCTGAGCAAGATGAACATCTTCAAGATGGATAACTGCCTTAATCTCGACCGCAATGACACCTTCGACCAGAAAATCAACCCGCCGGGTACCTATTTTATGATTTTTATATGAGACAGGCATTACGAATTCTCGTTCGAAATTGAGATGGCACTCAACCAGTTCTATGGCTAAAGCCCGCTGATAGATTACTTCCTGAAAACCATTGCCCAGGTATTTATGCACCTCCATTGCAGCCCCGATAATTTTACCGGTTAATTCGCTGTATTTATATTCTTCAGGCAAATAGACCAAGTTTAAAAAAGGATTAGATCTATGTCATCATAGTTCAATCTTTTAATGTGATAAGTAATCAAAAAATCGTGCATGGTTTCTAACTTTTTAATCATGCAATTAAAAAATCAGCGTAATCACGGTGCTGACAATGGGAGCTCTGAAAATTTATATAGCTTTCTTATATATTTGTTTGCTATATATAGATTTTCTATATATATTTGCCTCATGGTATCAAAAGAATTACTGAAGGGAACCCTTAAGACCATCATCCTCAAGCTTCTCCAGGAGAAAGGAAGGATGTACGGGTACGAGATTACCAGAGAGGTTGAAAAGCTCTCCGAAGGGCAGATCAGGCTTACCTGGGGTGGATTGTACCCGGTTTTACACAAAATGGAAGCCGACAAACTGATCACCTCTGTCGAGGAAAACATAGGTCAGCGTGTCCGCAAATACTACTCTCTTACCCCGACGGGCATGGAAACGGCGAAGGAAAAGATCCGGGAATTCCTGGATTATATCCGGGTGATGGAAGGGATCATCTCTCCCCTGCCCGGAGTGAATTTCACCTGATCCTACCGGCTTCTTCTTCTAAAACCCTCTTATATGAAGAGCCTATCAGATAATGAACTGAAAATCCTCAAAAGGGAGATTGACAGCAGTGGTCTCACGTATGTTAAAATGCGTAACGAACTGCTGGATCACCTCTGTTGCTGTATCGAAGAAAAGATGCTGGACGGTTTGGATTTTCCGGAGGCTCTTCTTGCAGTGCGTGCCGAAATGGGAAAGAATTGTATCCGTTATATCCAGGAAGACACGCTGTTTTTAGTTAATCAAAAATACAGAACGATGAAAAAACTGATGTATATCATGGGCATTGTGGCACCGGTTCTGCTTCTACTGGCTGCCATTCTAAAAATCCAGCACTGGCCGGGCGCCGGACCGCTGCTGGTGTTCGGCTGGTCGCTCCTGGCTGCCGTCTATATTCCTGCCTTTATCATTGTCAAGATCCGTGATACCCGGAAGGAAGGTAAAAAAGTGAAGTGGGGCCTGTATATTTCCGGCATGGTTTCAGGAATCATTATCATAGCAGGGACCCTGTTTAAAATTATGCACTGGCCCGGCGCCGGTTTTATGATCAGCCTGGCAGGACTGGTATCTGTCCTGGTCTTCATTCCGGTTCTCATAATAAATACCGTGAATGATAAAGTGAACCAGGTGCAGAGTTTCACCATTCTCGTTTTTGTATTGTCATTTCTGGCCCTGACATACATGACCACTTCCCTCAACATCAGTAAAAGTGTGCTGGGTGCATTCAGACTGCCGCTGGACAACAACAAGAAAATAACAGCGATATTGGAAAAAAATAACGGGATTGTATTAAACAGGCTTGAAACAATCGAATCGCCATTGGCCGACAGCATAAAATCCATTACTGAACAGGCCGATGAACTTTCATCTTACATTATCGGGACCATGCAGATCCTGGTCACTGCCTGCGACAGCCATAATTCAGATGTTGTAAATGAAAATGGAGAGATTGATTTTGTCAATTTAAGGAAAAAAGAAGAAGCGGATATCTCATCCAGGATCATGCTGGGCATAGACCATGAACCAAGGGGTCAGGAGATTGCACGCAGAATGAATTCCTTAAGGAACAGTATTATTAACCTGGGAGATGAGAAGCTCAGCATGATGGCAGACCAGTTATTAAGTACCTCCGTTCCGGATAAAGTGGGTACCTCTTCCTGGGTATTTTACAGTTTTGAACACCTGCCCATGGTCAGTATCCTCCTTCAACTTTCCAACATCCGGGTCAACACCGGTCTTTTGGAAGCTGAGGTTCTAAGCCGGATGGCAGAAAACGATGATGATCACCCGATCAATTAAGCAGGTCCATCCCCATAAAATGACAGGAAGAAGTTCAGGTTCTGGACATCTGCTTTTCCCCTCTGACCATAAAACCCCCGAACCTGAACTATTTTTCCTGACCCTGCGGGATTGTTCCCTGTAATTGAACTTTCCTTCCCGGTCGGCACCGGTTTTAGTTCATAATATTGTAACAGGTGAACCGGCTTTTGCCTTTTTGCCTGAAATCAAAATTTTGCCTAAACCGAACGTCATGAAAAACATCGTCCCCAGCCTTTTGCTTACCCTGTTTTTTACTTTTTCTTTAGTACAAGGGGGATCTGCCCAGGATAATATCGCCGGACTTGCCGATACGATCCTTACCAGCCATGTATCGACCTGGGAAACCCTCTACGCCATTATCGACGGAACCGATCCGTCCAGCTCCTACGACAAGACCGGCGGAGCCTACGGCAACTGGAGCGGGGAAACCAACTACAATAAATGGAACTGGGTGGAATACGATTTCAGCGGGAATTATGCCCTTTACCGCTCGGATGTGTACTGGTGGAACGACGGTGCAGGGATTGCCATCCCCTATGACTCCTACCTGGAGTACTGGGACCTGGCCGGCCGGACCTGGAAGACAATCGATGTACTTTCAGGGAACGGTGTGCAACCCGACCAGTATAACATCACCCTGTTTGATACCATCCTGACCACAAAGATCCGACTGAATTTCATCAGCACCAGGGCCCAGGGTATCCTGGAATGGAAAGTGTTCGGAGAAGAAGGGATACAGACCATCCCCTATACCACTGTTTATGAGATCAATCCAGCCCTCGGGAAAGGTACCACAAGCACTGTACTTCTGGCTGCCAGGAATGCTGAAGGCCTCCCCCTGTCAGGCTATTCCTATGTGCTGAATATCCTGCTTAGCTCGAACCGGAATGAAACAAACGAGAGCTATTCCGTGAACAGCCAGTCATTCACCACTACGAGCTATAATTACGTCCTTCCCCCAACCGATGCCCAGGGTGAAACCAGCTTCGGCATTACCATCCCTGGAACGGTGGATCCTTCCGACGGCATTAAGATCAGCCTGAAATACAGTGAAAGACCCGGCTCCGTTGTTTCCTGGGCCTGGAACGAGCCGGGACTTACTCCCCCCGTGCTGACTGCCGATAACACCGACAATACCGTCGATCACGACCTGGAGATCACCTTCAGTGATAATGCCGACTGGCGGGATCACCTTACCTATGTGTCTGTCAACGGGAGTGAACTTGCCACCGCCGATTATGCTCTCTCTCCGGGAACACTGCTACTGAAACCTTCGAACGGACATCCGGCCCTGGCAAAGGCCGGACAAAAAACCATCCGCGTGGTATCCGGCGGTTACAGCAGTTGCGAGGTGAGCCAGACCCTCCTGGCCGGAACAGCCAGTGCCTCGACCTCCACCATTGAGATGGAAGGCGGTGAACTGTACCGTTCCTCCCTGAATATGGGATCTGCCATTGCCCGTGACCGCTCCGGCAACCCGGTACAGAACTATGTGTTCAGCTACAGCGCACAGATCACCAATACGGCAGGGAGCGATTACCGCTTTAAAATCAACGGGACGGAAATCACCTCCGACGTATCCGGACAGGCTCTCTCCCCGACCAATGCGAGCGGAGAAGCAAAACTCTGGGTTTTCGTTCCCGATAATGTGACTTTGAATGACGGGATCAAGATTATTATTTATGCCGCCGACGGGGTCACCAAAGCCGACTCGGTCTGCTATACCCGCACCGAAACGGAGAAATCGGCCTACCTGCCCAATGATATGCGTAACCACACGGAATTCAGCTGGGAGAAAACTGCACAGACAAAGAACTTTATTGCTTTCTGGGGCGACGGTACCGGAACGGATCCCCTCCACCCCTCGGGTGGAGGCATAGCCTTCAATCCTTACGACATCCTGAACAACCTGGAAACCTACTTTGATTTCTATGTTCACGGGATGAATTTCATCCCCAATGCCGACTCCGGCAATATGGGCAAGTACAAGTTTGTGGTGATCGTGTTCAACACCTGGAAAAACGGCTATGCTGATAACGGAGCCTACGGGGGTTCGATCGACGGAGTGATCGGTGCTATGTGGATGGGCCCGAGAACAGGCTTTGTTGTGGCCCACGAATTCGGCCATGCCTGCCAGGCAATGATCCCTATTCAATATCCGGGAAAAGGCATTAAGAATGCCGACGATAATAACCATATCGTGGGGATGTTCTGGGAAGCCTGCGCCAACTACATGGCCTACCTGTCAACGGGAGGCAACCCGAACCCGATCGAGTTCATGAACAATGCCATGATGCAATATCTAACCACCAACTCGATGCGGCACTACGATGCCAACTATTTCCCGATGTACGTGGTTGATAATTATGGATATGACGGTTTTGCACGGCTATGGCGCTCTGCCGACGTGGGCGATCATCCCTTTGAAGCCTTTGGTAAAGGTCTGGGCATGACCCGCGACGAAATGAATGATGAAGCCTGTCGCTACGCCATGCACAACGTCACCTGGGATTATTCGATGAAAGATCCGCTCCGCCGGATCGTGAAAAATGCTGCCTACACCGACCTGCCCCGGGTATACACCATTCCCGATTCCATTCCGGGAGTATCGAACCGGCTGATCGTTCCGAAATATATGGCCCCGGCCGATTATGGCTACAACATTATCCCCCTTTATCCCAACGAAGGCGTAACGGAATTCAAGATCCGCTTCCACGGTTACGAAAATGCCCCGGCACAGGGTGCAGGATGGCGTTACGGCGTGGTGTCGGTGGATGCCCTTGGAGAACCCCTGTACAGCGCCGTCTTTTCAGAAGCCGACACCGCAGGAATCTTTACGGTTGAACCATCGGCCGTGGCCCAATACCTCGTGGTCATTGCCACACCCTCCGTCGGCCATAGCTACGCCTGGACACCGGGCTGGCCAAAGATCTACCGTTACCCGTACAGCCTTGAATTTGTAGATGTTAGGCCTGCCGGACACAGGGCAGGGTATAACAGCCTGAAAGACGAATTCCCGGGCGCGCCTCATGCAAACGGCGGCGGATGGGTGGCCTCCACTGCCACTGTGGAAGCCGGTGTTTATGTGGGCCCCGAAGCCCAGGTCCTGGGAACGGCCAGCGTAAGCGGAAATGCCCGTATCGAAGATTTTGCCATTGTACGCGACAACGCCCGGGTATCCGGCAATGCCGTGATCAGGGAAAATGCGATCATCGGAACCACAGCCGTCGTTAAGGAGGATGCCGTGGTGGAAAAAACCGCACGGGTATTTGGTGGAACTATCTCCGGCTCGGCCCTGGTGACGGGCAGTGCCGTGTTACGAAACTGCACGGTCTCAGGTGATGCTGTGGCCAGGGACCTGGCCTGGCTGACCAATGCGAACCTGTCGGGCAATGTGGTGGTCGGCGGGGATGTTGTCGATTTTTCGTCCTGCGACCAGGGAGTTTACCTGCAGATCCAGCGCAATACCTGCGACATGGCCAGTTACCATAAACAGAACATCGATGTGAATCCCCCGATAGAGGAATACAGTTACTATGAAGGAGCGGTTCCGGCAGCACCGTTTAATCTGCTTTCCGGATCAGTGACTACTACTACAGTTGAACTCAGCTGGGAAGACAACAACCCGGATCCTGTCAGTGAATATGTCGTGGTTTCCGGTGACAAGACCATGGGAATTACAACTGAACTATCGGCCGTAATTAAGAACCTGACCCCCGGCAAGGCTTACACCTTCAGGGTATATGCCCGGAGCCGGACCGGCAGTTTTTCCGAAGCCAGCAATGAGCTCACGGTTTCCACGCTTGAAACAGCCGTTACCGGTAAGATGATCCCTGAAGAATACGAACTCTACCCTAATCCCGGCAGCGATTGCTTTACCATCAAACTGCCCGGAACCGAAACAACGGAAGTGCGTGTCACAGATCTCACCGGAAAAATCGTCCTGAAATTTACAATGAGCGGCGAAAAGCAGCTTTCCGTATCGGAAATCGGGGGGCCCGGCCTGTATTATATCAGTTACCGCTCACCCGGTTTCCGTTTCACGGATACGCTTTGCATTATCGAATAGAACTGCCAGGTTTCTGCGACAGGGCTTTTTCAAAGCAGACAGGAACAGCTATATGCCTGCAATATATAAGTTCGAAACCGGGTAGCCCGGGAATGGCAGGAAAGAGTCTGTCCACCAGGATTCCCGGGTATTCGGGACAGAGGCATCTGTTAGATGGTTTTTGCAGATGGTCATCTGCTTTTATTGCTACATCGTTGAGACAGCCATTTATTTTACCCTGTAATTTTACTTTTTTATGCTGCCGGCGTATTAATAGTATGCGACCAGACGGTATATTTACTCTGGGCCAAAGCAGATTTTATGGCAGAACTTACAGAAATGCTTACAGGTCCGATACAGGTAACGGCTGAAAAACCGGACAGGATCCTTGCATCCATCAGGAAAGGAGACCAGGAAGCTTTCCGCGAACTCACCGTTCTGTACGTGGATTACGCCTTCAGCATCGCCTTCAGGATCCTGGGCGACGAAGAGGACGCCCGTGATGCCGTACAGGAGACCTTTATTGCTGTCTGGACCAACCTGAAACACTACGATCCGCGAAAGTCCTTCAGAAACTGGCTGTACCGGATCCTGGTCAACCGCTGCCTGGATATGCTTCGGAAAAGAAAAAGACAGCGGCTGATCAGGCCCGATCCGGAACAGTGGAAAAAAATGAAGGTATTCAGCAGTGACAACCTGGAAAGTCAACTTGAGAACGCAGAGCTTGCCGGCATTATCCGCTTGCTGACAGAGCGTCTGAGTCCAAAGCAGAAAATCGTTTTTATCCTGAGTGAACTGGAAGGCATTCCGAACGGCGAAATTGCCGAAATCACCGGAATGAATCCTGACACGGTGAAAAGTAACCTGAACCTGGCACGAAAAAAAATCAGGGAACTGATTGAAAAAAAACTCTGAAAAAATGGAAACTGATGCAAATTATACACGTCTCATCCGGAGCCTGGCCCGGAGTAAACCTGTTCTTTCAGAAAAAGAAGAACTGGTAAATGGGATCATGGCAGGCATAACGCTTCGGCATGAAAGACCCCTCCGTTCAAAGGCATCCCCCGACAACTTTCTTTTTATCTGGACCGGTAATGGCTGGTTCCGCGGACTGATGGCCGGTGCGGCATCCCTTCTGATCGGACTGTTCATTTACCAGCAGGTGATCATGAACCGCCGGATCACCGGGCTGGAGAAACAGCTGGTTGCCACGGCTCAGCTTCCTGTTCTGCCAGGGCCCGACGCCGAAAAACTGCTGATCCTGGAAACCCTTCAGGCACTTCAATCCGGAAACGACAGCGTGACACTTTCAAGAGCTGATCTGCTCCGGCTGATGGAGCTGTATGCCGGCTCCGCCGATCCTTACCTTGCCCTTGAAAAAGGCTCCTCCTATTCGCACCTCCTGAAGAACCTGCTCAGGGAAAAAAAGAATACGCCGGCTCATAAACCGGAAGTTAAAATGACCAATCTTTAAAACCATGAAAACAAGAATAAAAGCAAGGATTATCCTGATCCTGAGTCTGCTCATGTTCTCCTGCGATTACGAGACACATGTGGTCAATACCGTTCACACCGACGGTTCCGTAAGTCGTACCGTAACCATGCAAAACTCCGAAAGTAAATTCGAACCTTCCGCCTTTAAAGTACCGGTCGACAGTACCTGGAACATGGTCATCTCCCCGGTGACCAATGAAAAACAGGATACCGTGTCCTGGCTGCTTACGGCGAAAAAGGAATTTGCGGGAGTGGACGAGATCAACCGGGAATACGCAGCCGACAGCGGCAGTAACCATTTCCTGAAACGTTCAGCTTCCTTCACCAGATATTTCAGGTGGTTCTATACCTCCTATCGCTACTCGGAAAAGATCGGGAATATCCTCCTTACCGAGTGCCCGGTAGAGGATTTTCTGACTGAAGAACAACTCCGCTTTTATTACTACCCTGAAGAAGTCCGCCACACCCTCCTGAATGGCAGTGACAGCCTTACATACAGAAAGCTGGAAAGCGAAACCGACAGTTGTTCGGAACGCTGGATATGGAGTGTGTTTTACCGTGAATGGACCATGCTCTTATTTGATTCCACCGGGGTTCAGGCGGGACCCGGACTGGACAGGGAAGCGGTGAAAAGAAAGGAAAATGAGGTGATCGCAATGATCATTGCCGATACCTCTGCCTCGGATGATTCGGAAGAAGCTGTTTTCCGCTACATAGTGGGAGATGAGGCTTTCGAAAAGTACAGACCGGCAATCGACAGTTCGGTAAAACTGCTGGAAAAAAGAATGGAACTCCTCTGGGCTGCGCGGTCCTATGGTATGGAGATCCGCATGCCGGGCACGATCTATGCCTCCAACGGATACGCAGGTACCCCGACTGATTCGCTGGGCAGCGGGGGCATTTTCTGGACGGTTGAAGGAAGTTATTTCCTGAATGAGCCCTTCGAAATGTGGGTCGAATCCCGGATCAATAATTACTGGGCCTGGGGAGCTACCGCCTTCTTTGTGCTGTTTGTACTGGCAGGATTCATCCTGCGGAAAAGGCCGGATTAGTCGGGAGCGGGGCAAATCAGCCTTGAGCAGAAAGTCTGATTACTGAAGCTCTCCCGGGGCTGATTTTACGACAGCAGTGTCAAATGTTTGAAAACAGTTTCGGTTTACATTCCTGTAACGGCTCTTCCGGGAATTGAAAGCTTTTTATACATTGGCGTTCCATTCCCAACAACCTTTATATGAAAAAGCATCCCCTTCTCTGGTTCTTTCTCCTCACCTTTCTGATCACCTGGGGCCTGGCCGGTCTGTTCTTTGGCTTCCAGCCTTTCTATGAAAGAATTTTCGGAAAGATCTCTGCCACCAACCCGGTATTCATCCTGGCCGTATGGGGTCCCAATATTGCCGCGGTGATCATGACCCTGGTTGCCGGTGAACGCGGGGCACTGAAAGCCCTTTTGAAACGTTTTATACCGGTAAAGGCCGGGATCTGGTGGTACCTGGCAGTCATCGTGCTGATCCCTCTCTCAGGTTCCCTGATTAACCTCCTTACCGGAACTCCGCTTACCTTTACCGGCCAGACACCGGCCCTTTCCCTTTCGATGATGCTGGCCATCCTGATCTCAGGACCGCTGGGCGAGGAACTGGGCTGGCGGGGCTATGCCCTTCCGCGCATGCTCGAAAAGAGATCGGCGCTGGCAGCCGGATTACTGCTTGGCCTGATCTGGGGCCTCTGGCACCTGCCTACCTTTTTCACACCGGGCCTGCCCCAGGCCGGACTGCAGATCCCCGCTTTCATACTGTCAGCGGTATCCCTGTCAGTCATTGTAACCTGGATCTTTGTGAATACAGGTCAGAACCTGTTCTTTATTTTCCTTTTTCACTATTTCGTAAATTTCACCTTTTCCCTCATAGGAACTAAATTTCTTTATGTTTCAGGCGTTTTTATCCTGGTTGCCCTGATAGTGATCCTGCTCTACGGAAAAGAGCTGAAAGTGAAAAAAACAAGATGAGTCTGAGGATTCTGTGCCTGGTTTTTTTGCTGCACAGCGCCCTTCCGGTAGCTGCACAACAGGAGGGTGGGTTGGCCCGTAATTCCTTGTATTTTGAAGCACTGGGCAACAACGGAACCTGGTCGCTTAACTATGAGCACCTGTTCCGTCTCCGTCCCTCCCGGGATGAAAGTCTCGGCATCAGCGCAGGTTTTAACCTACCCTTCTCGATCTTCCCGTTAAAAATTCCACTGGAGGTGAAGTATCTCCGGGGCAGCCGGCACGCCCTTGAACTGGGTGCCGGACTGACACTGGGAACTGCCAACTGGTTTGACGAAGGAGAACCCGACAGACTGGCCGGCACCTACGGGGTAATCAGGGCCGGCTACCGTTTTACCTCCGGTCACTTCCTCTTCAGGGCTGCTCCCATGCTCCACTTTCCGCGAACCTGGTCTTCTGCGCTGTGGGGAGGGATCAGCCTTGGATATACCTTTTGAGCTCCTGCTTTTCAGGGAAATCCGACCTGAATATGACCTTTTTATCCCGGAATTTTCAGACTTTTACTTACTTTTATATATCCAGTCCCAACAATATGAAACATTTATACAGAATTTGCAGTCCTTTACTGGTGTCCCTGCTATTTATCCAGGCCCTTCAGGCCCAGAACACCTATCCCGAAAATGCGACAGTTGAAATCCTGAAAAAACTCGATGACAACAAGTATTCGATCCGGGCTCTTACCGCCGATTCGGTGCCCCTTTACCAGGGAACCTTCAGCTCACTGGAACCCAGAATACGTGAAGGTGTCTTTACTTTTTTCTATCCTTCCGGGAATGTTTTTGCCACGGGAAGATACCGGAAAAATTTTCCTGCTGGTCCCTGGACCTTTTATGATACCCTTTTGCAGGTTCAGCATACTATAGATTATGATGATGCCATGGTCTTTTTTAAGGATACCCTCGCCATAATTCCATTCGACAGTCTTAATGCAAAAAAGATTAAAAAGAAGGAGCTTGACTTTATTGACAAGGAGGGATCTTTCTGTACGATTGATGAAGTACCTGTTTTCAGAAAAGATTATAGCCGTAAGGCTTTTCATGCATTTTGTGATTCGCTTATGATCGTTCCGGCTTATAATCAGGTAATGGATATCCCGAAATTTGTAACCGTGGATTTTATAATCGATTACCAGGGAAAACTCCGGCATCCGAAGATCACCAGATCGGGAGGTCCCGACCTGAATTTGGAAATATTAAGGATACTTGCCCACTCTCCTGCCTGGGAACCTGCCGTGCTAAATGATATCCCCGTCAGTTCCAGGATGGAATTCACCTTTGATTTTGTTACCAACTTTCAGGGATATTCGGATGAAATGTATTTTATCGTCGAGGATATGCCCTTATTCAATGGTGGTAATCCGGCAGTTGAATTCAGGGATTATATAGGAGCAAACCTGCATTATCCTCCCGATGCAGCCGCAAAAAACATATCAGGAAGGGTCATTGTTCAGTTTGCGGTCTATCCCGACGGAAGTGTACAGGAAGTGGCGGTTGTAAGGAGTGTGGACCCTTCTCTTGACGAGGAAGCTGTCAGGGTGGTTTCCTCCTCCCCTCTCTGGACCCCGGGCAGGCAACGGGGCAGGAATGTTGCAGTCCTTTTTACCTTTCCGATCAATTTTGTACTTCAGGGACCGGAACCGGAAAAAAAAGCGGGTAATCCTGCTTTAAACAACTGGTGAGAACAGGGGATCACCTCCCCCGTTCCAGCTCTGTTATTCTTTGTCTGAGCTGTTCGATCTCTTCCTGTTGCTCCTGGATGGCCTTCAGCAACACCGGGATCATCTCCATATATTTCACACCCTTATAACTCAGGTCAGTCTCTTCGGCGCGACCGTCCGGACCCGGTCCGGCAGGTTGCCTGACCTCCACCACCAGTTCGGGAAATACCAGTTCGAGTTCCTGGGCAATAAAACCGTACTGGGGAACATCGGGCAGACTGTAGCCTTTCGAGGCTGCATCATCACGGAAGTGATAACTCCGGGGCTGTACCTGCATGATCTTCTCCAGCGAAGGTCCGAGAGTCCGGACCTCTTCTTTCAGCTTTCCGTCGGAAGCGGCAATCAGGCTCCCGGTATAGGCCAGATTGCCCGAAGCATAAACGGCATAACTTGTTCCGCTGTTTGCATAACCGTATACCCCGTAGTTATAGGTACCGGTAAAAGCATAACCGGCTATCCCATAATTATAAGTTCCGTTGTAAGCCCAACCCTGCATACCATACCTGCTACCGGAACCGGTGTTCGACGACTGCCCGTATACCCCGGTACTCCCCCCGATACCATAAATGGCGGTTCCCGCGCCTGCAGTGGCATTATGCTGAACATAAACAGCATTGGTATAGGAATCGGCCCTGTCCTCCACTACCTTAAGCCTGTATTGGCTCTCGGTAAAATCGTTAATGGATGCAAAACTGTTGATACGAAGAAAACCGGAGTCAAATTCACCAAAGAGCAAGGGCCGGTTGGTGTCACTGTTATCAATGTAAAGCCGGTTATTACTGTCCTCATTGTAACCGGCATAGTTACCGAGAAAGACATTCCCGCTGCCCGAATTGTAATACCCGGCATAATTCCCGATAATCACATTGCCACTGCCTGCATTTCCCTGAGCGGCTGCAGAACTGCCAAGGATAATATTTTCACTCCCGCTTACCTGGCTTCCTGCACTGTTCCCGATAATCAGGTTATTGAACAGATCGGATCCGGGGCTTCCGGCCTCCCTGCCAATAAAAATATTTCCCACACTGTTGGTTACTGAAGCTCCGGCTCCACTTCCGAGAAAAATATTGCTGTTTCCTGTCTTAAAGCTTAATCCCGCTGCCGGACCGATAAAGATATTGTGCCCTCCGGAAAATTCGTCCAGACTGTCGCCAACCATGGAACTTCCTGCCTGGTAACCCAGAAAAACATTATGATGTCCATAACGGTTTGCCTTACCCGATTTATATCCCAGGAACACGTTCATGGAACCCTGACTGGCATTCCAGGCATCCGGATCGTTACGGGTGTTGATCCCGCTTTCGAATCCCACAAAAGTGTTTACCGGTGTCACCTGCAGATAACTGGAACTCCATCCCTCACCCTGACTTCCGACAGCAAAGCCCTGTCTGTTATCCGAAGTATTGAACCGGGTAATCCCCCTGTTCACCCCCATAATATATTCCTTTGGAGACTGCCCTGCCTGGAGCGGATCATAGGTGTTTACGGCAAAGCCCCCCTGAAGACCGACAAAACCGGGATCATTTTCCTTGTTGGGAACATAGATCCTTACACTGTCGGGATTGACCACCAGCAGGTCCTGCCCCGGGCCTTTGGCCGATCTGCTGTATCCACCAACCGCAAAGCCTCCTTTCGCACCCTTTCCCGGAGCTGTCTCCGGCACGAAAATCCTGACACTGTCTGGTGTCACTCGCAGATATTCCTGCGTCAGTCCTTTGCCGTTCTTTTTGTATCCCCCTACCGCAAAACCTCCTTTCAGGGCTTTCTGAGGTGCATCCTCGTCTACAAAGACGATCACACCGTCGTTGTAAACCGCAAATACAGGCACTCCATCCTCTCTCCGGACCTCAAAAAGCGGTTGCCCGGCTGTCAGGTCTTTTCCCTGTACCGTAAGTGCGGAACGATTGGGGCTGCTGGTGCCGATCCCGACATACTGACCGGTGGAAATTGTGTCACCCGTTCGTTGCCAGCCGGAAGCTGAAACTACGATGTCCGACAGGTTGATGGCAGTTGGTGTGGGATCTCCGCTCAGGGCAAGCGTCTGACCCGTAAATGACAGGTCCTGCAATTCGTTGGTGGGATCGGTGTCGGCACTTCCCGGCAGCTCAACCGAGTTTCCACCCGATATCGTCAAGACGTTACCTTCCAGTGACAGGGACTGGCCCTCAACTCCGGGCCCCCCTGCAGCATAAAGGGCGTATGGTACCGAAAGTAGCCGGCTTCTTCCCAAATCCGTAATGCCCTCTCCAAAATCCAGCTCAAGTCCGAGTTCAAGCTCTCCTTCAGCCCAGTTTATAGCATCAAAGGATCCTGCACTGCCCGAACCGGGAACAGAAGGTTCTCCGATGACAAGAGAAAATAGACCCCTCGAATCTGTAACTACCATATGATCTTCGCTCCAGACAGCCGTATTGTCCTGGTAAAATGTCAGCCGGACCAGCATATACAAATCGGGCAGAGGGTTTCCCTGCAGATCCCTTGCAACTGCCTGGTAAGTCATTCCTGCAGGTACCTGGCAGAAGAGTGTCTGCAGGATACAAAGCAAGCCAATGATGAATAGGTTTCTTTTCATACTGTATAATTTAAACAGGCTGGCAGGAGATACCTGCCGGCAGTGCAATACCATTTCGTTAAAATAAAACGGAATATATTTAACGTGAACAAGTTACAGGCATAAAAGGAAATAGCCTTTCACTCCGGGGGTTTTTAACTTTTTTTTATGATAATAGAAAAACCTGCTTATCGTGCAGCAAAATAAAAAATCGTTTCTGGGAAATGATTCAAGTCAAATATCCTGAAGGCGAACATGCACTTTCATTTGACTTGACCTGGTGAATAAGTTATCTTTCCCTATTGGATTATAAAAGCAGGAAAAATGAAGAAAACAGCACTGATCTTTGCCGTTATTGCCGTCAGCATCTTCTTGCTCGGCATACTTTTCAAGTTGCTACACTGGCCCGGAACAAGGATTATCCTTATTTACGGCACCCTCTTCAACCTGGTGATTTCTTTGCCTGTTATTGCTGCCTATCTGTTTTCGAAAGGCTCCTCACTTGGAAAAACATTTGCTTTTGGTGCCGTATCTGCCTTTGTGTGGATCGCCGGGATCTTTTTTAAACTGATGCACTGGCCCGGAGCAAGCATTTTGCTGGTCGTCGGAACAGCCATGCTGATCATTTCCATGATCATGTGTGCGATCAATGAGATGAAAAAAGAAGCGAAAGCTGCTGGCTGATCTATCGGGTATTAGGATACTCCTTTAATCCCCGAAACTGGTCCCAACATTTCTGGCACTGAGCACCAGCGGGTGATCCCGGGGAACATAATTGACCTTTCCGGCCACTT
This sequence comes from Bacteroidota bacterium, assembly GCA_049325415.1. Taxonomy (GTDB): domain Bacteria; phylum Bacteroidota; class Bacteroidia; order Bacteroidales; genus JBMOLL01. The sequence continues at coordinate 19,637 of JBMOLL010000119.1, forward strand.
CTTCCAGCGGTACGGCGCAGGTTTCCGTTCCTTTTACCCCGACCATGATCCCGAACTGCTCCTGCTGGATAAATTCCACGGCTTTGGTTCCCAGTCGTGTAGCCAGTAACCTGTCGGCCGCCGATGGGGTACCTCCTCTTTGCAGATGACCCAGAATGGTCAGGCGGGTCTCCAGACGGGTGATCTTCGCCAGTTCCTCCACGAGGGTAATGGTGGAACCTCTGTATTGTGAGTCCAGCTCCTTGATCTGAGTCTTCAGGGTCTTTTTCTCCTCTCCCTCAGCTCCCTCCAGCTTTTTCTCCAGCCGGGCTATCTTCTCGGCCCCTGTTTTGGTAATGGCTCCTTCGGCAACGGCCACGATGCTGAAGCGCTTGCCCTTATTCACCCGGTCGAGGATGCTTTCGGCCAGCTTGTCGATGGTATAGGGGATCTCCGGGATAAGGATGGCATCGGCACCGCCGGCCAGACCGGCACCAAGAGCCAGCCAGCCCACCTTATGTCCCATGATCTCCACAAAGATGATCCGGTGGTGACTGGAAGCCGTGCTGTGCAGCCGGTCGATGGCATCCACCGCAATTCCAAGGGCCGTATCAAATCCGAAAGTCATATCGGTACCAACAATATCATTATCAATTGTTTTAGGAAGGGTGATAATGTTGAGTCCCTTCTGTGCCAGCCGGTAGGCATTCTTAAGGGTTCCTCCTCCTCCCAGACAGACCAGCACATCAAGGTGGTTCTTGTAATAGTTTTCAACGATCACGTCGGTCATGTCGACAACCTTCCCACCCATCGGCATCTTGTGGGGCTTGTCGCGGCTCGTTCCCAGGATGGTCCCTCCCAGTGTGAGGATACCGGAAAGCATACCGTTATCCAGCCTGACCGTCCGGTTTTCCATCATTCCACGAAAGCCGTCGCGGAAACCGATCACCTGCATGGAACCGTCATGGGCCGCCGATTTGCCGATACCCCGGATTGCGGCATTCAGTCCGGGCGTATCCCCTCCCGAGGTGAGGACCCCGATATGGCCAGAGCGCTTTTGTTTTTTCATTGCCATTCAGTTTTACAATGAGCAAGGTACAAAATATACGGGAGGATCTCCAATTTCCATCAGCTTCACATGCATTACCGGTTTAAAAACGAACCCCCGCGCCTTTCTTTCGGACGAGGAGGCGCAGGGGTGGTATACCGCATTTTCTGCCGGGGGATATTCACGGCTGAACTGCAGCCGGAAAAGACCCGGCTATTCCTTCGGAGTAAGCTCAAAATCCAGTGTAAGCCGGTTTCCGGCAGTTACACTGACATTTTCGTAATGTACCGTATCGTAATTCTCCGCCGTGGCAAATACGCTCCAGGAACCGGCCGGGATTCCCGGCAGGGCATAATAACCCGCACTGTCCGACTGGGTCGAAGCAAGGGTGGTATCCCGGGCAACCCACACACTGGCACCGGCAAGGGGATCGCTGGTCAGACTGCTGCTCACCGTTCCGGCAATCGTACCTGCAGTGCTGGTATTTACAGCCCGGATCACCGGCTTGAATGAAAAACCTTTTATTCCGGCAGGCGTCAGCCAGTTTCCTTTCAGGATGAAGGATTTATCCAGGTTAAAATCAAGCAGGAGCTCGGAAGTGAGTCCGCCGGTAATCTCAACGGCAGGACTGATAAATACCTTGATCCCGGTCTGTTCGCCGCCCGGCACTTTCAGATCAAAAGTCTCTCCGCCAATAATACTCAGAGATGCATCGGAAACGTAGATCCGGACGAGATCATAGGTTCCGGGTTCAAGCTCCGCTTCGGCGAGATCGTCGGTGATCCCGTTACGGAGATCAAGAAGATTCACAGTCACGGTGTCTTCCATGACCGTTTTAAAGACCGCATCCGAACTGTCGGAGACCATTCTGACTTCCACTTTGGTTATAGTAACCGTTGCCTCATCAATGTACTCAATAGGAAACGGAGCATCGGTTACAAGCACCTTAAGCGTCCCGGTATGATCATTCGTATTCTTGGTACAACCTGCAAGCAGCGCCATCATTCCTGCTGCAAAAAGCAGCATGCTCATTCTTTTAGCTTTCATAGTTCTAAGTTTAATCCTTAATAGAAATAGAACGGTAAAACGCTGTAACGGGTTGCGCAGTGACGCTGATTTCTTCCTGTTAACAGGTCATTTTAACAACTCCATGGTCGTCATTCAGTCCTGAACCGGCAGGGGCAAAAAAGATATTTATGCCTGTAAATTAAGGTGTTGTACCTTATGAAAACCCGGAATCCCTGACCGGTTGCTTTAGTCTTAAGCCTGAACAGAATCCCAAATAAACCGCAAAAACATTAAATTAGCACCTTATCATGGACAACTTATTACGATATATCCGTCGTTTTGTCCCCCTGGACGAACAGGCAACCGCCCTGATCAGGCAGTACGCCAGGGAAGAGTTCTATCAAAAAAGGGAACTGATCCTGCGTCCCGGACGCTATTGCGACAGGATCTGGTTTATATCCTCCGGGATGGTCAGAAAGTACTATCTCCTCGACGGGCAGGAAATTACTACCTGGATCCACACGGAGAACGAGATCCTTACCTCCCTCAACAGCTATTTTCATCAGGAGGTTTCTGATGAATATCTGGAAGCCTGTGAGCCTGTAAAGCTGGTAAGTATCTCCCGGGATAACAGCAGCTACCTGGCTGAAAATCCATCTGTTCTGCAGTTCACCACCCTGATGATGGGCGAACATTTCGCCCGCCTCGACGCCAACAGCCGGGAATTCAGTCAGCTCGATGCGCAGTCGAAATACAACTTCCTTCGCAAAACAGCTCCTGAAATGATGAAACGGGCCAGCCTTGGGCACATCGCCTCAATCATGGGTATTCATCCATCCACCCTCAGCCGCCTGCGGCGCAAAGTGTGATTTTTTGACCCAGGTCAAATAAAATCATCCTGATTCCGGCCTACTTTGCAGAAAAAAATGACTGCACCAATTTACCGTTCGGAAGAAGGCCGGAAGCTCCTCCTCAGCTATTACTCCTCATTGCTTGCAAAATGGGCCGTTCCGGCGGAAGAAAAAATTCTGCCCACTTCTTTCGGCCCGGGCTTCGCGCTATGCAGCGGCAGCATGCATGCCCCTGCACTTATCCTCCTTCATGGTTCAAGTTCCAATTCGGCCATGTGGATGGAGGAAGCGGCGATCCTCTCAAAACACTTCCGGGTTTGCTGCATCGACCTTCCTGGTGAATGCGGGAAGAGCAGCATGAACAGACTGGCCTGGACAGGCGGGCAACATAGTATCTGGCTGGCCGAAGTTCTCGATGGACTGGGTATTCAAAAAACCTTCCTTGCCGGTTGCTCCACGGGAGGATGGATCAGTCTTGACTTTGCCCTCAGTTACCCCGAAAGGACCTCCGGGGTGGCCCTGCTGGCTCCGGCAGGACTGGTGCAGGTTCGTTTATCCACGCTTATCCGGGTACTCAGTCTTTCTCTTACTGGAAGATACGGGATACGCAGGATCGAAAAGATGGTGTATGGATCCTTTGATGGTCCTCCGGAGGTGAATGAATTTGCCGGGCTTGTAAGAGAGCATTTTATACCCCGAAACGAAGCGCTGCCCCTGTTCTCCGATGAACAACTTGGAAAGTTAAGCACTCCGCTCTGCTATTTTGGTGGTGCACAGGATTGCTTTTACGACAGCGATCGTGCAGGAAAAAGACTTGGAAAACTGCTGCCTGCGGCGGAGGTAAATATACTTGAGGGACGAGGGCATATTCTTACAGGACTGGCGGAGGAACTCCAGGATTTCTTTCTCAGATACAGCCATGACAGCTAAAGGATTCAGCGGGGAACTGGGGGCCATGATCAGCCGGGCGAGGACCGGCCGGCCGGCCGACGTCGATTACCTGATGTCGGGACTGACCGGCCCGGTATGCTTTGCCATGACCCGGTATGTCGATTATGCACTCGGACTGGTCAGTACCGCTGCAGGTATACGCCGGATCGAATACTACCTTTTCCACGGTACCCCCATCCAGCGAAACTACGCCTCCCTGTTTTTCAACCGGAGAGGCGACTGGAAAGTGGTTAAGGAGGCTTTCGACCGGGGGCTGATCGATGAAATACAGGCTTTCGCCAGGTAAGCTTCCGTACCAAAAGGCGGGTAAAAACCGTTCCGGGGCCAAAAGAATGCCCGTTCCCGGTAACTATTCATGGCGACTTTTCGTAACCTTGCACAGATATTGAGCAGACCTGTGCGCAGGCAGAAAAGAACAATTCAGAAAATGAGCTCCTTCAGACAATTTTTTACAATGATCATCCTGGCTGTCTCCATTACGGCAGCACAGGGTTCTCCTTCAACCTATTTCGTCTCCCTTCAGGGCAACGACAGTAACCCGGGAACTGAAGCCCAGCCCTTCAGGACCATTCCCAAAGCCGTCGGCGTGGCAGTGGCCGGCGATACCATCCTGGTCAGGGGCGGAACCTATATCTCCACTACAACCATCAGCATTTCCAAAAGCGGAACAGCCGATAAATATTTTACGCTGAAGTCCTATCCCGGTGAAAGGGCTTTACTCAATTATTCCACACAGGCAATGGGAAGCAGGGCAATAAGTCTTTCCGGAAGCTACTGGCATATTGAGGGATTTGATGTGTTCGGTGCCGGTGATAACGGATTGATGATCAGCGGAGGCAGTCACAACAGGATCGTTAACTGCGCCTTTTACCGCAACAGGGATTCCGGCTTGCAAATGGGAAACGGGGCTTCCTACAATGAAGTGATCAACTGTGACTCCTATTTCAATGCCGACCCAACCGATTACGGTGATGCCGATGGTTTTGCAGCCAAACTGGATGTGGGCGTTCAAAACTATTTCTACGGCTGCCGGTCGTGGAAGAACTGCGATGACGGCTGGGACGGCTATCTCCGAGGAGCCGACAATGTATCTACCATTCTTGAAAACTGCTGGGCCTTTGAAAACGGTTACCTGGAAGATGGTACCGATCCGGGAGCCCAGGCCAATGGGAACGGCTTTAAGATGGGAGGAAGTGATAATAAAGACCTGCGCCATGATTTTACGGTGAAAAACTGCCTGGCTTTTAATAACAAGGTCAAGGGTTTCGATCAGAACAACAATATGGGTTCCATGATCCTCTATAACTGCAGCAGTTTCAACAATGCAGGAGGAAATTACAAAATATCGCGGGCCCTGGCCGACGGTGAGGTGTTGATCATCAAAAACAGCCTGGTGCTGGGCGATCTCGGCAGTCTCGGTGATTTTGCCGTTCAGGAAGCTAACAGCTGGCTTCCGCCTTTCGAGTCGACAATTGAAGACTATATTTCTATCGATCCGGCAGCCGCCTACGGCCCCAGGAAAGCCGACGGTTCGCTGCCCGACATCACCTTTATGCATCTGGCCGAAGGCAGCGATCTCATCGATGGTGGTGTGGATGTCGGTCTGCCTTTCGATGGCGAAGCCCCCGACCTTGGCTGCTTCGAAACGGTCGTTCCTGATGATCCCGATCCGACCGGAACAACCCTGACCCCGGCATTAACCTGTAAACTCTGGCCCAATCCGGCATCCACATCTTGCATTGTAAACTATTCAACCGGTATCCGGGGTATGGTCAGTATTGTTTTGTTCGACCTTACCGGAAGGCAGGTGCTGAATGTTGATGCGGGGTATTCCGACGGTGGAAAGGGATCCGTTGTACTCGATCTGAGCTGCCTGCCCAAAGGTGTGTACATTTACCGGCTACAGGGAGGAAATACTGCCCTGGTTGCGGGAAAACTGCTTGTCAGATAAGTCATTCCAGCAATGAAAGAACCGGATATCCCCTTTAATTCCTATGTCGGACTCAGGAAAGGTGAAGCCGGAGATGGTTTTCTCCTCCGGCTCCCCTTTGAAAAAAAATATGAGAATCACCTGGGGACCTTTCATGCCAGCGCCCTGTTTACACTGGCAGAAGCTTCGGGAGGTGAATTCCTGCTGAATGAATTCCGGGATCAGGATCTCGAAGCCATACCGGTGGTACGCCGGGCAACGGTCCGCTATAGCCGGCCAGCCACATCCGATGCAGGATCAAGGGCATCATGGGTCGGAACCACAAAGGCCGATGTCGTTAAAGAACTGCAGGAAAAAAGGAGAAGCCTGTTTACGGTCAGGGTGGAAATTTTTACTCCGGATCAGCAAAAGATCATGACCGCCGATTTTGAATGGTTCGTCGCCCTGAAATAGCTGGTTTTATTTTACACTGATCACTACCTTGCCCGTCAGTTCCCCTGCCCTGAGCAGGTAAAAACCGTTCCTGAGTCCTCCCACCTGTATCCGTGTTAATCCGCCGTCCTCGGTAACACCTTTCCACACAGCCTTTCCCGACAGATCGAACAGGGTAAGCTGACTTCCCGCGGGAAGATCGCAGCGCAGGTAAAACTCCGACGAAGCCGGGTTAGGATAGATCAGCAGGGAACTATCAGCCGGGTTCAATCCTGTATTGATCAGATGGTTGTAATCGGTGATACTCCAGTTTTTCCCGAAATGATTATCCAGATCGGTATCCGAAAGGCTGAGGACATCACCCGCTTCGGTAAGCACCGGCCAGGGCTCATCAGGTGAATAGGCAACCTTGTCCTGAACTATTCCGTATCGGTCGGTAAGGATGATCGCCTCTCCCTCATTGGCCAGTCCCCCCGAGGTCCACTGAAAGACAGGTGCCGGATAGGCATAGTGCGAAGGAGAACTGAGGTCCCTGGCGAGGTAAAGGTTCTTGCCGGAGCCAAGGACAGTTCCTTCCGGAATGGTAAAAGAGAAAGCCTCACTTAGGGTATAGCCGGAAAGATCGACTTCGTCAGGTGCCGGATTAAAAATGGTGATAAACTCCGATTTGTCCTTATCGCTCAGCGGATTATAGAAGATATGGCTGATCATAACCGGGGGATCAAAAGCAAAGGGAGAGAGGGAGGCGCCCAGGTCAACTGTTTCTCCATTCTCCAAACCCGCACCGATACAGGGCGAATTATCCGCCAGACTGAAATTAAAACGGGAAGGAGCAGCGAAGCGGGGATCATCAAAAAGATTGCCTTCATCGCCGGGAAGCATATCGTTATCAGAAAGATTGTAGCTAAGGCTGATTGTCGATCTCCGGTCGGATGACCAGCTGGCCTGGACCGAGTTCGAAAGGATGCTGTTGATTACGGTTGCATTTCCGCCTGCACTTCCTGCATTCTTTTCAAAACAGGCAACGGGGGTTCCCACGTTATAGAAGGTGCAATGATCCACGAGCACATGACAGGAATCCTTAAGTCCGAGACCCAGGTTGCAGCTGATAAAGAGGTTGTTGATCACCTTTGCGGTGGATTTCTGTCCGACCGAGACACCTTTATCCGTGATATTGTAGATCACATTCCCCTCTATCAGGATGTTCTCTGCCCGCTCCCCGATATCGATGGCATCACTGTTGAATCCTTTCAGATCGCGGATCGTGCAGTTACGGATAATCCCGTTCACCACATCATCATAGTCGATCGCATCCGTATCGGGCTTATCATTCCCAATGAAAATACAGTTTTCAACCCTGGCTGTCCCGTATTTTACATTAATCAGGTCGCCTGTGATGTCTGAATGCAACGAACTGTTCGTCATCACGATATCGGAATACCTTGCTGCCACAGGATTCCTGCCAATATCAGTGATATCGGCATGATCGATCCTCAGTCGGGCTTTAAAGGCAGAAACTGCTGCCACGGCATTGAACTGTCCGGGACCATGTGAGGCCTTTTCAATCCTCACCCAGGTTAAAAGGGAGGTATCAGGGGATTCCTGGAAGAACAGCGCTCCCCAGTTCTCCCTGTACTGCGGATTCAGTGTGAAGAGCACCGGTTTTTCTTCCGTACCATTCACCAGCATCCTGCCGAAGGTATAGACCGAAGCCTCTGAAGGCATCTGTACCTCAACCCCGGCTTCGACAGTCAATGTCGCCCCCGGCAACACCACCACGTCACCCTGTGCCATCCAGGGAGAGCAGGCTGCATCCAGGGTGAAATCCGTTTCAATGGTATCGGGGATGATACAGGCTCCGCTTGGTTCATAGTCGGCCAGTAAGGAAGTGGCTCCGTTCAGGGTAAAAGTCCAGTCTGCATCCGTTGAGAGATAGCCCGCGCTGCTGCTTCCCAGCGCCAGCAGCTCCAGGTTAAAACTGAAATCGCTGCTGGTCGGGCCGCTCTGGTGGATCTCAACAGCAAGGGTATTCGTCCCTGCATGCAACAAGGACTTTTCGATGCTGTACTGGTTCCAGGCCGACTCCTCGGAGCCGCCGACGCTTGAAAGCGCTTCGGTCCGGTAGCCAATGGCTCCGCCCGGCATATTCGAACGCGCGACCTCTGTACCGTTCACATAGATCACCGCTCCGTCGTCACGTACGAGGTTGATGAGGAAACTGAGCGCATCCAGATCAGCCGATGTAAGCTCAAAGGTCTTTCTGAAATAAGTTGTGATGAATTTATTGGAAGAATTGCCACCGAACGACACCACGGTAGCTTCGTCGCCGTCGCCATACCCCAGTTCAGCGTAACCCGATTTCCATGAGGCATCACTGAATCCTTCCTCTTTCCAGGCTGTCCCCTGATCGCTGCCGTTATCGAGATAGCGCCAGTTACTCCCGGCGGCAACCACGGTCTGCGGGTTCAGCTCTTTCCATCCGCGAAATACATAGCCGGGACGGTCAACGGCTTCCAGGGCGATCTCCAGTCCGTCGGGATACAACCCGCTCCAACGGCTGTCCGGTATCTTCAAACCGTTAAAATAGATCATGCCACCGTCGTGCGGGGAGACGAAAAGAGACAGAAGTACACTCTGATCAAAGCCATAACCGGTGAGATCGTCGAGCACGACAGAGGGACGGGCTTCCACAAAAGCCCGGAGCTGATCGACTTCTTCATACCAGTATGACATCGAAGGGATTGCATCGCCGTAGGAAGAAGTGGTTCCCTGCCAGCGATCAATATGATAGGGCATTTCGGCTTCGATATCGGCCATATGTTTGTCGATAAGCCGGTTCATCTGTAACGGGTGAAAAGTAACAAATAAATGATCGGCGAGCTTTTTCCCGAAATACGCCCGGTAGCCGTCATTCTCCAGCAGTTCCTTCAGAGGCAGCACACCCTGTCCGGTGTAATAATTGATGAGGTAACCATCGGTGCTGAAGAAACCGCGGTCGAGGTCCATGACCACCCAGCGCCATTTGCCTCCCTCCTTCGGCTTCCAGCACATCACATTATGGGATATGGAGGTATTCGCCAGGGCAACTTCGGATACAGCCAGATTTGTGAAATTTTCAATATCCATCAGCTCCGCCACAGCATCGTAATTCGACTGAACAGAAAGATCGCGTTCAAGAACCGTAAGGAACTCATTATAGGCATCCAGGTCTCCCTCCTCGGCAAAATCCTCATTCTCTATGAGGTCGAAGGTTCCCGGTGCAAGGCCGTAATTCCCGACAATATATCCGTTATCCACTTTTTCACGGATGTTGTGAATTCCCATATACTGTCCGTTCACGTAGACAATGGAAGGACGGAATGCCATAATATCCAGATCCATGTAACGCTGGATGGCATCGTGGCCCAGCATGTCCCGGAACAGGGTATAGCTCCAGTCGCTGCCGGAAGCACGGAGGGCAAAATCTTCGAAGTCGGTGCGGCTTTTTTCAAAAAACAAGGGGTAAGACAGACTCCCTTCGCCATACTGCTTCCGGAAATAGACCCCGAGCATTTTCTGTGGTAACTGCCAGGAATACAGTCCATTGACTTTAATTCCGGCAGGCAGGTTAAATGCTGCCCTGTCACTCCCGTTATTTTCAAATAACTCAATATTTACCGGAACTTCCCAGTCGGGTTTGAAATCCTGGACATAGATCCCGGTCTGTGGATCCCAGAAATTTTCCGGTTCGGTGGCGATGGAGACCAGGGGAAGGTCTCTCAGGGAATAATTCTCATCCATCATATAGCTGTGCGTGATCACCGTTCCCGGGATCAGACCCGGCAGAAAGACCCTGGCACGAAGCACTGTAGTTGAACTGATATTCAGCGGGGCGGTATAGGCGGGTGAGTTTTCTGTCGGCCTTGAGCCATCGGTAGTATAACGGATCGTACCACCAAGGACAGAGGAAAGCTCAAGGCTCAGCGGACCGCTGAACACTCCTCCGAGAATGGAAAAATCAGGAACGGCTTCAACGAAACCGGGATAGGCAGTAGTGGTATTCGAACTGCCCGGAGTGGGTTCGGTAAAAAATCCCCAGACAGGATCACCATCATGCTGTCTGCCATAGGAAATATTGGTCATCTGCAAACCAAAGCTGAGGCTGTCCTCAAGTGTCCCGTCGGGTGTATAAAGTCCGATCTGCTCGCCATCCTTCGACAGTCCGAAGGAAGTATGCAGAAGTGTGTCACGGCTGTCGGTCCAGATAAGAAGAAAAGCACCTGCCGCAATATTGACATGGACCGGTACCTGCCATTTATCAGGATTGGAAAGGTTATCGGTAAGATAAAAGTGATAAAGGTCGACGGGCTGGTTCCCGGCATTGTACAGTTCAATCCAGTCGGCATCATCGCCAAAATCAGGATCATCGATCACGTTCACATTTGAGGCAGAAAACTCATTGATCACCAGCTGTCCCCTGACCCCGACAGGGCAAAAGACCAGGAGGATAGCGATCAGCCCCGGTAAACAATTTGATTTCATGAAAAACAAACGACTTTCAAAACTAAAACGAAATCCTGGCAAAATGGTTGCGAAATGTAAGCATTATATGGCAGTTTTCAAATATTCACAAATCCATCGATGCTTTACAAAACCCAATCTCTCCCACAATCGCTGCTCACTCAGCACCGCGGATAGGACAGAGCTATCTTTGTGTGATCATTCCCGGATGTTACCTGCTTTGTGCCACACCCATCCCCCGTATCCCAACTTTTATTACCTTTACCCTTATGTTCGATTTACCAGTTAAAAACCACCATTTATGAACTACCCGGGATTCTTCACTCACAGGGAACGGAAAAGCAATTTGCAGCTTTGGTCCTTCCTGATTCTTATTCTTCTTCCCCTGCTCCTGGCAACAGGATGCGGAAAAAAATCCGCTGCAGACGGTTCCCTTCCTCGCAGCACCCCCGATGCCGAAGGTTTTTCGGCTCAGGCCATACTTGATTTCATCGATGCAGCCGAAGCCAGCGGCGAGGAACTGCACAGTTTCATGATCCTGCGTCACGGTAAGGTGCTCTCGGAAGGATTCTGGGCACCCTATCGCCCCGAACTGAAGAACACCCTTTATTCTGTGAGCAAAAGTTTCACCTCAACGGCCATTGGCTTTGCCGTAAATGAAGGCCTGCTTACTGTTAACGATAAGGTAATCTCCTTTTTCCCTGAAGATCTCCCCGATTCCATCAGCCCGAACCTGGCAGATATGGAGATCCGCGACCTGCTCTGCATGTCGGCCGGACAGCAGCCCGAACCCACCTACTCCATGCTCGCCACGGACAACTGGGTGAAAAGTTTCCTTGCCCAGCCGGTACCGAATGTACCCGGAACCGTATTCCTTTACAATTCTGCTGCCACTTATATGCTTTCAGCCATCATCAGCAAGGTCACGGGGGAGAATGTCCTGGACTACCTGACCCCGCGCCTGTTCGAACCGCTGGGGATTGAAGGCATGGACTGGGAAACCGATCCGAAAGGGATCTGTACCGGTGGCTGGGGACTACGGATCAAAACGGAAGATATGGCCAAATTTGGCCAGCTCTACCTGCAGAAAGGCCAGTGGAACGGGAAACAGGTGGTTCCTGAAGCCTGGGTTGACGAGGCGACGAGCCTGAAGATCATGCAACATCCGGATATGAGCGAAGAGGACCGTTCCACAAGCGACTGGGAACAGGGCTATTGCTATAAATTCTGGCGTTCCAGGCATAACTCATATCGCGCCGACGGAGCCTATGGTCAGTTCATCCTCATCCTTCCCGAATACGATGCAGTGATTATCATGACCGCCGAGGCAAAGGATCTGCAGAAGGAGCTGAACCTCGCCTGGGACTACCTGCTCCCCGGCTTTAAGGACGGACCGGTAAGCAACGATCAGGAAGTACTGGCACGGCTGGAGGAGAAGATTAAAAAGCTCTCGGTGAAGATCCCGCAGAATGAGGCCGGCGCCGATTTCAACAAACTGATCGACGGACACACCTACGCCTTTATCCCCGAAGGTGAAGGAGAACCCCAGTCCTATGCCTTCCTGTTTGGTGAAAACAAATGTTACATGACAAAAACCACCAGTGCCGGCAAAAGCATCCCCTATACCTATGGTTCGGGAAGCTGGACCGACGGGGAGAATGTCTCCTACGGACCAAGATTGCTTGCGCAACCCGGAGCCGATACTTCGGTAAGCGTAAGTTTTGCCGTTGCAGGGGCCTACAGCTGGAGCGCCGATACCACCCTTACACTGGCTCTCAGGTATATCGAAAGCCCGCACACCGAATACCAGCTGTTCCATTTCTCCGGACAAAAGGTCACGCTTGAAAAATGGAACAGCCGTACGGGCCGGGACAATCATACCCTGAGCGAAGGTAAACTCGCTGAATAGACTTCCGGTAATGCAGGTCGGGCGGTGACGCTAAAACTTCATCGCCAGTCCGACCTCATTACCATTCATAAAGAGCTGGAAGTTGAGTGTCTCAGGTTTACTGATCTCTCCATTGTAGGTCTCAACAGCCTTGCTGGAGCGGGAATGACCGATGACACCGAAGGTGATCCATCCCGCAACGAAGCCCCCCATGGTGATCAGCCCTTTCTTGGCTACCTCGTTCTTGGCTGCAAGGTCATCGAGCGGACGCATGATGAGCGCCGTGACAATACCTGTCCCGATCACCGACCACTGACAGATGCCCCCGAGGATTTTGAATGATTGCCCCTGATTGTAATACTTCAGGGGAAGGGGATGCGTGGCAAACAGAGTTCGGACTTCCGTATCGTTCAGGGCTCGGCCATCCATTTTTATTCCTCCCTGGTAGATCAGGTAATGTGGTCCATTATCTGCAGGAGCAAGCGAAGGTGTAATGGATGGAGTGGCCACGACCGGAGTTTCAGTTTCACCGAAAACATCTCTGGTCCCATTGGCATACTTGATCATAAAGACCCTGTTTTTTTCGATCGAATAAACAGGTCCGGAAGGATTATCAAAACGATGATATTTGATCACATCAATCCCGACTTCACTGACGAGGGACTGGATCTCATCACCATTTCGCAGGATTATAACATCCTGTGCAGCAGCAGGGATCAGCATGGCAAACAGCAATGCCAGCGGGAGGAGAGAGAATTTTCTTACTTTCATAGCCTTGGCAATTAAAGTTTAGTCTGGAAAACACTATAATGTACCGGACAGAACCGGTCCAATATCCTATCCCTGATACAGCAATGCTCAAATGTATATAAGTTTTAAATCGGGTGTCCCGGAATTCTTCCTTTTTAAAAACATTTACAGCAGGAAGTACTGTTGACAGAAATTGTTAAAAAATCGGGAATTCAAAGGCATAATAGCCTCCTTTACCTGCTTGTAATCAGGCCTTAATAAATTGACGGAAAATTCACTTGTTAAAAATAAAACAATCCGCTATCTTCCCTCGTATGATAAACAGTGTCCGGATTGAAAAGGTTAAAGTTGGAAAAAGCTGATTATCAAAGGTGCTGAATACCGGCAACAGCAATTTTTACTGACTAAAACAATTACAGATGGCCCGCTATGTTATTACAGCCGTGATTACCGGTCTGTTTTTCGGTATACTGGACGGGATGATCTATGGCAATCCGTTTGCAAAAGGGATGCTGGAAGCCTACAAGCCCATCTCCAGAAAGTCGGTGCATTTCCCTGCCGGTCTGCTGACCGACCTGCTTTCCGGTTTCGTCATCAGCTACCTGTTTATCATCATCATGCCCGTTCTGCCAACAGGCAGCGGCGTGATCCAGGGTATGCTCTACGGACTCATTCTCTGGTATTTCCGGATTTTTATGGGTGTGGCATCCGACTGGATGAGGTTTACCATCCCCCTGAAAACCCACCTGTATATCCTGCTTACCGGACTAATTGAAATGATCCTCCTGGGCATCACCAACGGATTGTTACTTTCCGATAAAATCTCTATCTCCGGAATGGATGTTTTTTATTGATCCCTCAACCAGATTTGCATGAGACCTTACGTAAAGATCTGCTGCATAAGCAGTAAGGAAGAGAGCGCCATGGCCATTGCCTTTGGTGCATCGGCCATCGGACTGGTAGCCAGGATGCCCAGCGGACCCGGGCCCATCTCCGATGAACTGATCCGGCAGATTGCATCCTTTGTACCGCCACCTGTCGCCTCTTTCCTGCTTACCTGCGAAACCCGCCCGGAAAAGATCGTACAGCATCACCGGCAAACACTTACATCGGTGATCCAGCTCGTCGACAAACCGGAAGACGGAGCCTACCCGATCCTTCGTGAAGCCTTGCCGGCTGTAAAACTTGTCCAGGTCATTCATATCCTGGATGACTCGTCGGTCGAAGAAGCATTGAGGGTCTCAGGGGAGGTGGATGCGCTGCTGCTTGACAGCGGTAACCCCGGACTGAAAATTAAAGAACTCGGCGGAACAGGAAGGGTGCACGACTGGCGGCTCAGCCGCAGGATCTGCGAAAAAGCTGCCTGCCCTGTATTCCTGGCCGGCGGACTTAATCCGGAAAATGTCAGACGTGCTATCGATGAGGTTCAGCCTTTTGGCATCGATGTCTGCAGCGGGGTACGCACCGATGGAAACCTGGATATGAGGAAACTGGAGCGGTTTATGAAGGAGGTCGGGTGAAGTTGGGAGCAGCAGCCCAAATGAAGGAAAGATTGAGGTTAAGATTGAGGTTGAGATTGAGGTTGAGATTGAGGTTGAGGTTGAGGTTGAGGCTGAGGTTGAAGAGTAGCAGGAATCATTGAAGCAACAACTTTCCCTCTCATCCTTAACCTCAATCTTAACCTTAAAAGGATGAGGTTGAAAATGAGGTTGAGAATTAGAATGAGGTTGAGATAGTAGAAAAGACTTTTGAAACAGCAACCATCCCTCTCATCCTTAACCTCAATCTTAACCTTAAAAAGGATGAGGTTGAAAATGAGGTTGAGAATTAGAATGAGGTTGAGAGAGTAGATAAGACTTTTGAAACAGCAACCTTCCCCCTCATCCTTAACCTCAACCTTAACCTTAAAAAGGATGAGGTTGAAAATGAGGTTGAGAATTAGAATGAGGTTGAGAGAGTAGATAAGTCTTTTGAAACAGCAACCATCCCTCTCATCCTTAACCTCAATCTTAATCTCTTCTTTGCTCCTCTGCCCCGGAACATAGACTAATTATGGGCCTTTTTCTAAAATGATTTTCATAATATCCTTACCTTAGCTTTAAACCCGACAAAATACAACGCACCATGAAACTCAGCAACGCTTTATTAATCCTACTGTTTGCAGAACTTGTCCTGGTAAGTTCATGCAAGAAAGAAGATCTGTTTGAACAGCCCCAGGTGATGATCACCGGCTACACCCTGAAAGAGTTGCCCGGCGAAATGACCTACCTGGATATTGACCTCCAGATTTCCAATAACGATACACGCGAGGCCAACATTGCCGATGTGGAGTACACGGTTATTATCGAGGGAGTTAGCTCCGGGACCGAGCACGAAGTGATCAATAAGGTCCTTCCTGTCGACACCCCGCTGAACCTTACCCTGCCCCTCACCCTGACCACCAACGATGCCATTAAACTTCTGGCCAGGCTCGACGCCGGGGAGCCGCTCACCTATTTTGCCCAGGGAACCTTTCATGTGAATGACCCGATCCTGAAACTGTTTGATCTCCCGCTGTACATCAGCGGAACCGCTTTCGTGGAAGCCGGGTACGAAGAATTCTATGAGCAGCCGACCGTAACCGTCGACAGCCTCTCTGCCTCATATGTCAGTGAAAGCGGCAGCGTAAGCTTCGATTTCGATGTGGCCTGCACTGTAACAAACAACGATCCGCGTGGCGTGACGGTGGATGAAGTGGAATATGTGGTGATTATCGAAGGGGCCGAATCGGAGAAGCAGCTTTATTCCGATTCCTATTCCTCCTCCATTTCCCTGGCGGGTAATGGGAGCATCTCCCTGAACCTCCCCGTTCGCCTTGTGCTTGATGGGGCTGAGGGTCTGGACCTGGCTGCAGCACTGGAGGAAGGTTCCGTTTCCTACACTGTGGAGGGGATCTTCCATGTCACAAAACTGGAAGAAAGCACCGCCGATTTCATTCTCCCCCTTTATCTTAACGGGAATGTGGATGCTTCTGTGATCGCGTCTATGTTCGACCAGCCAACGGTGGAAGTGACCGGTTACACCCTGAAGGAACTGCCGGGTGAGTACACCCATCTCGACATCGACCTGCTGGTGACCAGTAACGACAACCGTGAAGCTTATATTACCGACATTGTCTATACCGTCGATATCGAAGGGGTTATTTCCCAGGAAGAGACAGCCGTGATCAACCAGTCGCTCGTTCCGGGCACACCGCTGCAGCTTACCCTCCCCCTGACCCTGCTAACCAATGATGCCATACAGCTCCTGACAAAACTTGATGCCGGAGAGCCGCTCGGCTATCATGTTACAGGGACCTTTCATGTAGATGAACCTGTCATTAATCTGTTCGACCTGCCGATCGACATCACCGGTACCGCACAGGTGGAAGTGGGTTTTGAGGATTTCTTTGAACAACCGGAGATCACGGTGAACGATATCAACGCCGATTACTCTGTGAACCTGCTGGGTGGAAAGTATAATTTCAACCTCAATGTCAACTGCTCGGTACAGAATATGGATACCCGGGGAGCGACGATCGATGAGGTAGAATATGTGGTATGGGTCGAAGGAGTAAAATCCAATACGCATTATTACTCGGCTACCTATGTTAACGACCTGGTGATTGCCGGCGGAGAGACAAAGGACCTCACCCTGCCGGTCACCCTGAGCCTCTCCCTGAGCAGCGGGGCCACCCTGGTAACTGCCTTAATCGATGGCTATGCCGATTATGTTCTTGAAGGCACCTTCCACGTCACCTATGTCGACGGTACCACGGCCGATTTCCGGCTTCCGTTGTACGACACGGGTACGGTGCCGGTTACGCTGGTGCAGTTGTAAAACCGGCGGCAGGGAAAGGATGCAACTTAAATTGGTGACAGGCGGCCTCACCCTCCTGTCCCTCTCCACATGGAGAGGGATGGTTGTATCGGCAACTATATAAGCAATTTGCAGGAATAAAGAATGCATCATTTTCGGTGACTGACCCCACCCTCCCGTCCCTCCCCCAGGGGGGCGGGATGGTTGTTTCGACAGACAAATAAGCATTTTGCAGGAACAAAGAATGCTTCATTTTCGGTGACTGACCTCACCCTCCCGTCCCTCTCCACATGGAGAGGGATGGTTGTTTCAGCAATTAAAAAGATTGGATTTGCTTTTAATTAGAACGAACTTTTATCGGTGATGGGCCTCTCTCCTGTTTTTTTGCTACCTTCACTTCAAACGCCTCTTCCATGAACAATGTGAAATCCTTCCACGCCCTGATTTTCATCCTGCTCCTGATTATTCCCTTTGCGCTACAGGCACAGAGCTGCGATTGCCAATCGTTCAGGGACGGACTTTTTGAATCGTATGATAAAACCTTTGGGAAGTCAATTATTGAACGCAGGGGCAAATGGCAGATCGAGTATTCGGAATTAACGAAAACGAAAGTGCTCCTGAAGGTAAAATGGATTGATGACTGCAACTATACCCTCAAACTGATCAGGATCCTGGAAAATCCATACCATATGGAACTTAAAAAGAAAATAATCCTGCATGTGCAGATTATCGAAACCTCTGAGAATATGTACAAACACAGATCCAGCTGTGAAAAACCGGAATTTGCAATGGAGGGCACCTTTACCCGCACTGAGGGACCCGGTTTGTTTAATAAGCCACCAAAGAAAGATTGAAATACCACCCTAAGCTCTCTCACTTTCCTCACTCTCTCACTTTCCTCACTTTTCTCACTCTCTCACTCTCTCACTCTCTCACTTTCTCACTTTCTCACTTACCTTCTCACTTTCCAACTATTAGAGGGTGCATAGCTCAGCTAGGTAGAGCAGTGGCCTTTTAAGCCATTGGTCGGGGGTTCGATTCCCTCTGCACCCACCTCCG
>JBMOLL010000120.1:0-36259 GCA_049325415.1 Bacteroidota bacterium
GCATTTACAGAGATCCCCCATGCAAGTACAACCATCAGAGAGAAGCGGATATGGGAAATAAACAGGGAGTAG
The DNA here is from genome assembly GCA_049325415.1 of Bacteroidota bacterium. Classification (GTDB taxonomy): domain Bacteria; phylum Bacteroidota; class Bacteroidia; order Bacteroidales; genus JBMOLL01. The sequence goes on from JBMOLL010000120.1 coordinate 73, forward strand.
TTCCTGAAATCCAGTGGATCAGTATGGATCACGCCTGCCATAGCGAGCATGGTGGCCATTGAAGCAATAAATACGCCTGCACTGAAAACCAGGAGGAGGTTTGATCTATCCCTTTTCCTCAGGGGCTCCGAACTTCCGATAACCAGGGGAAGGACGAACAACGGCAGTTTGATCTGAAGATCCTTTAGCCCGTAAGCAAGATCTGAGGTCCACAGCATCCCTGCCAGGTGTAACAGGAATAATCCCATGAACAGAAGCAGGGGCCGGTTTGCACGGATCCTGTCCCGCTTTTCGCGGAAAGATCCTGAAGCTATCCAGTTTCCAACCAAAATAATCTGTGCCAGGGAAGTGGCAAAAATCGACAGGGGAAGGCTGAGGGCAAGCAAAAGCAGACTTCCCAGGTAAATTGTCCGATGCCATTCCTTCCTTAATAACATATTTCCCTTATAACTACAGAATTAAAATGTGTTCCGGTCGCCTGTCCTCATTACAAAAAAGGGATGCTGATCAGCAACTGCTGTGAATTGTTCAGGTCCCCTCCAGCCAGGTGCAGGCTGAGTCCGGCCCGCGCATCCAGACCAAATTTCCTGAATAAACGGAAATAGATATCGCTTCTCAGATAATTTCCCGATCTGTAGAAGGTATCGCCATAAGCCAGTACCTGGGGATCTCCCCTGTAATAGACCATCTGAAGTCCAATAAAACGATATTCGGCTTTCAGTCTCAGCATTCCGCCCCATGCAAAACCGTAGGGATCGGGTCTTACCCGGTCGTAGGAACCCACAATCCCGCCATCGAGTACAAGATGATCCAGCGGACAATTCCGGGAAAGATCAAGGCCGGTGAACAGGGCCCCTCCCCCGTTATCCCGTATCGGTTCATGAGTAACGTTATTGACGGTGCTTGCCCTGTGATACATGTAAATATGTCCGCTTGCAAGCCAAATCCCCTTTCTCACAAGGCCTTCCATCCCTGCGAGGAAGGTCTCCTTCACCACCTCTGTCTGCCTGGATGTCCAGTCGGCCCAGGCCTGGAGATATCCGGCCTCTCCTTCCCATCTCACCAGGCCTCCTTCTATATTGGGCCTGTAATAATTCAGGGTGTCATTCAAAAGTACCAGCGGATAATCAAGCTTATCCCTGCGGGGAAAAGATCCAAACCACATCTTCAGGTGCTTTCCCCTGTAATGATAGAACAGGTCGGCGGTAAGGGGCACCCCGTTAAGCTTTCCGCCGTATTCATACATGTAGTTCAGTCCGGCCGAAAGAAAATGTACCGAGTCCCTGGAGAAGGTGGCTCCCGCATTTAAACGGGCCCCGAGAATGGTTTGCGGCCAAGCGTAATCCGTGAAATATTCCCGGTTATCCATAATCTGATCAAACCTGAGGTACCAGTCCGGCACCTGTGCCGTTAACATATAAAAAGGCCATAACAACAGGAAAATTAACCTGACTCTTTTCATTCTCCAGCTTTTTGTCCGGTAAATGTAGTAAACGTGTCCCGAATATCTTCCCGGCAAATAAAAAAAGAGTGCAAAAGGCCTGAAGTTATGCTTATCTTTACCCGATGAACCGACTGGCAGAAAAGATCCGGACTGCATTCATCCGTCTGGACGATAGAAAACTAAGAATACTATTCTACACATTCTGGCTCACTCTGAACCTTATCCAGGCCCTTTTCACCAACCTCCTGTATGATGAAGCATACTACTGGGTAATCAGCGGTGAACCCGATTGGGGGCATTTTTACTCTCCCCCGCTGATCGATCTGCTCATTCGTGCCGGTTACCGGCTTTTTCACAATGAACTGGGTGTGCGCCTGTTTTTTGTTCTTCTCGGGACCTCAGGGATCTGGCTGACCGAAAAGCTGTTGGTCGTGAAAGATCTGAAATTGTATTATGCCCTGCTTTTGTCGATGGTGTTCTTTCAGGTAACGGGCATTATTGCAGCCCCTGATATTCCCCTGTTCTTCCTGTCCACCACCTTTTACCTCCTTTTCCGTCGTTTCCTCCGGCAACCCGGCTGGATAAACAGCCTGCTCCTGGCCCTTAACACCTCTTTGCTGCTTTTTACAAAGTACCATGGCATTCTTCTGATCGGTTTTACCTTCATCTGGAACATCCCATACCTTGTCAGACAGCGCCAGACCATTGTCTGGGTCGTCTTTTCCATTCTGCTTTTCTTTCCTCATATTCTGTGGCAAATCAGGAACGGTTTCCCGACACTGGTTTTTCACCTATTCGAACGGCCGGGAGGCGGATTGTTTGAATGGAAGAACATTCTCGATTATATCCCCGGGCAACTGCTGTTTGCTGGCCCCCTGATCAGTATACCGCTTTTTCTGTCGCTGATCCGGCTGAAAAGGGAAAACAGGATGGAACAGACAATGTTTTTCAACCTGCTGGCCATGTATGGGTTTTTCTTCCTGGTTTCCCTGACCAACCACGTGGAAATTAACTGGACCGTCATCGGGATTGTGCCGCTGGTTGTGCTTTCCCAAAAAGCCCTGTCGGAACAGGAAAAACTTCGGAAATGGATTTTCAGGCTGCTGCCCTATTCCCTGCTGCTGGCACTGATTTTCAGAATTCTCCTGATTTTTCCGCACCTTGTCCCCGGATCCCGGCTCGATGAAGAACTGTATGGGTACCACAACTGGGCGGAACAGATAAAGGAGGAAGCTTCGGGACGGCCTGTGGTTTTTATGGAGAGATATCAACGTACCTCTGCCTATGCCTTTTATTCCGGTGATTCGCTGACCTACACCCTGAATCCCACCCAGAAAAGCGATTTTGATCTGATGGATATGGAAGAGCGGATTCAGGGAAAAACGGTCCTGTTTGTAAGCAGGTACCACATAACCGGGGATATGGATACCCTGCTGACCAAAAAAGGTACCTGGTATACAAAAGAGATACCGAATTTCAGGTCGTATAAAAAATTCCGTTTCGAAATCACAGGGCTGGGCGATCTATCTTCCGACACCCTGTCGCTATTCCTCCATCCAGTGAACCCAGCCGGAACCCGGATAAGTTTTGCAGAAAATTCGGAAATGCCTGCACAGATCGGTTACCGTTTATACCAAAACGGCAGCCTCGTTTTTGAAAATGCAAATCTCATAGCCGCTACCCTGCTCGCCGGCGGAGGTAAACTGGAACTTCCGCTCCAGGGAGCCGAGCCTGGTGAATACGAGGTCCAGATCATTCTCAAATCCGGCTGGCTACCCGCTTATCCTGTTAGCCGATTATTTCACTTTTTGCATTAACTTTGATCTATGAAACTGTCTGTCATAGTACCTGTCTTCAATGAAGAATCGGGTCTCCGCGAGCTTCATGCACGCCTGGTCGAAGCGGTGCATCCTACCGGGATGAGTTATGAAATCATTTATGTGGATGATGGCAGCGCCGACGGCTCTCTGGAAATCCTGGAAGTTTTTGCCAAAGAGGACCACCGGGTGAAAGTCCTTTCTTTCTCCCGGAATTTCGGGCATCAGAATGCGGTCACCGCCGGACTCGATTTTTGTTCGGGGGATGCCGCTGTTATTATTGATGCCGATCTACAGGATCCTCCGGGATTGATCCCGGGAATGGTAGAAAAATGGAAAGAAGGTTTTGATGTGGTGTACGCAGTCAGAAGAAAGAGGGAAGGAGAAACCCTGTTTAAAAAAGCGACTGCTGCATTTTTTTACCGCTTCCTCGACAGAATGTCGGATGTAAAGATACCGTTGGATACAGGCGATTTCAGGCTGATCGACCGCAAAGTGATCGCCGCCCTGAAGCAGATGCCTGAATCAAATCGCTTTCTTCGGGGCATGGTAGCCTGGACCGGTTTCCGTCAGACAGGGATCGAATACGACAGGGATACAAGGTTCGCCGGCAAAACCAAGTATCCCCTGAAAAAAATGCTGCGTTTTGCCTTCAATGGCATCACCTCCTTTTCAACGAAACCCCTGAGCTATGTATTTTACCTCGGACTGATCATTACGATAATCACCTTTCTCGGAGTCCTCTATGTACTATATCTCAAGTTCTTCACTGAAAGAACCCTGCAGGGCTGGACTTCTCTGATCCTTGCCATCTCCCTCCTTGGGGGGATACAACTTCTTTCGGTAGGTGTTATAGGTTTGTATATCAGCAGAATAACCGACGAAGTAAAAAACCGTCCAAAATACCTCCTGCGTAAAAGGGAAAACCTCGACGAACAGCATCCGGTCCTTTAAAACTGGAGTCAGCATTCAGAACTTTACTCGTTCAGGGTCTGCGGCAACATAACCCGTACCTTGTTGATAAATGACCTTACCTGGCAGGTAAGCCACCGGGCAAACGCCTTCTATCTGACTGTAATAGTGTATTTTGTTCGAAACAGAAATAAATTGTTAATATGTTATTGTATTAATAAAAAGATTTGTATTTTTGCGAACCACAAATTGAGGGTACGTACATACGCTTATAAGCGAACTAAAAAATAGGAAATAAAGTGGATACATTAAGCTACAAAACTGTTTCAGCAAACAAGAACACCGTCCGGAAAGAATGGGTGGTTGTTGATGCTAAGGATGAAGTTCTGGGCCGGCTTGCCGCCAGAGTGGCCATGGTTCTGAGAGGAAAACACAAACCGGATTTCACCCCGCACGTAGATTGCGGTGACAATGTAATCATTATCAATGCTGAGAAAGTACAACTTACCGGAAACAAGGAAAGTGACAAAGTCTACATCCGTCACTCCGGCTATCCCGGCGGACAGCGTTTTGAAACCCCGGCTCAGTTGCTGAAAAGAAAACCTGAAGCAGTGATTGAAAAAGCTGTAAAAGGAATGCTTCCGCGCACCAGGCTTGGAAGGGAACAGTTCCGTAACCTCTTTGTTTATGCCGGTGAAACCCATCCGCATGAAGCTCAGCAACCCAAAAATCTTGATTTAAATCTTATTAAGTAATAAAATGGACGTCATTAATACGGTAGGCAGAAGGAAAGCAGCAATTGCAAGAGTTTACCTGACCCACGGTAAAGGTCAGATTACGGTTAACGACAGGGATTATAAGGAATACTTCCCCGATGAGATTCTACACTATGTTGTGGAACAACCGCTTAACCTTCTTGAAGCCAGGGAAAAATACGACATCAAAGTGAATATTTCCGGTGGCGGTATCAAAGGACAGGCCGAAGCGCTCCGTCTGGCCATTGCCAGGGCGCTGATCAAGCTTGATCCGGAGACCAAATCCGCTTTAAGGGCTGAAGGCTTTGTAACCAGGGATCCCCGCGTTGTGGAACGTAAGAAACCCGGTCGGCCGAAAGCAAGGAAAAGATTCCAGTTCAGCAAGCGTTAATTATTTCATATTTATTTACATGCGAAATTGGCAGGACCCCGTACAACGGGCTACCTGTTGATTGACCAGCAAAATTCTGTAAAATGCCCACTATCAATTTCGATCTTTTACTGGACGCAGGTGTGCACTTTGGCCACCTCAAAAGAAAATGGAATCCCGCAATGGCTCCGTATATCTTTATGGAGAAAAACGGGATCCACATCATCGACCTGCACAAAACGCAGGCTAAACTTGAAGAAGCTTCTGCTGCTCTGAAGCAGATTGCCAAGTCGGGAAGAAAAATCCTGTTCGTAGCCACCAAAAAACAGGCAAAAGAGATTGTTGCCGAACATATCGGAAAAATCAACATGCCTTATGTCACCGAGCGCTGGCCCGGCGGTATGCTTACCAACTTCCCCACGATCAGAAAGGCCGTCAAGAAAATGGCATCCATTGATAAAATGGCTGTTGATGGTACCTTCGATACCCTCTCTAAACGTGAAAGGCTCCAGATTACCCGTCAGCGGGCAAAACTGGAAAAGAACCTTGGCAGTATTGTTGACCTTACCCGTCTTCCCGCTGCCATGTTCGTCGTGGACGTAACCAAGGAATACATCGCTGTACGGGAAGCTAACCGTCTTGGTATCCCTGTATTTGCCATGGTCGATACCAACTCCAACCCGAAAAATATCGATTTCCCCATCCCGGCAAATGACGATGCATCCAAGTCGATCTCTTTGATTATCGAGTATGTGGCTGCTGCCATTGAAGAAGGCCTCGGTGAACGCAAGCTGGAACGTGAGAAGGAAGGTGCAGCCGGAAAAGACAAGAAAGTCAGGAAAGACGACAAAGCCCCTGTGAAAAAAGGCAGGAAGGAAGATGCCGTTGAAGAAGAAGAGGAAGAAGTCGAAGTGAAATCTGCTGCCCGGAAAGCCGTAATCGATGAGGAAATTGAGGAGGAAGAAGAACTCGACGAAGAAGAAGAGGAAATCGAGGAAGGCGAAGAAGAGGAAGAAGATCTTGAAGAAGAAGACGAGAATTAATTCATTTTCTAAATAGCACTTGAAATGTCAGAAATTACAGCTGCTGATGTCAGCAAATTAAGAAAAGTAACTGGCGCCGGGATGATGGATTGCAAAGTGGCACTCCAGGAAGCTGCCGGCGATTTCGATAAAGCCATTGAAATTATCCGTAAAAAAGGACAGGCTATTGCCAATAAAAGAGCCGATCGTGATGCTACCGAAGGTGCAGTTCTCGCACGGGTTAACGGTTCTTTCGGTGCGGTGATCTGCCTCGCCTGTGAGACCGACTTTGTGGCAAAAAATGAAAGTTTTGTCGCTTTTGCCCAGTCCATCCTTGATGCAGCCCTTGCCGGTAAACCCGCAGATCTGCAGGCACTGCTTGCTCTTCCTTTCGAAGGAAAGACCGTTGCTGATAAAGTGATCGAACAAGTTGGAGTGATCGGTGAGAAACTGGAAGTTTCCTATTATGAGAAAGTGGAAGCTCCTTTCATCCAGGCATATATTCACCCGGGTAACAAACTGGCCACCCTTGTTGGATTCAACAAAGCCGGCGTTCCCGAGCAGGTCGCCAAAGACGTGGCCATGCAGATTGCTGCCATGGCCCCCGTTGCTGTTGACAAGGAAAATGTGTCTGCTGAAATCGTAGCCAAGGAATTCGAAATCGGACGTGAACAGGCTCTTCGCGAAGGAAAACCTGAAAACCTCGTTGACAAGATTGCAGAAGGCCGTGTTCAGAAGTTCTTTAAAGAAGAAACCCTCCTGAATCAGGAATTCACCAAAGATTCCAAACTGACTGTTAGGCAGTATCTTGCCCAGGCTGATAAAGCACTGACCGTAACTGGCTTCAAACGCTTCTCCCTGAAATAAACATCAGTAGACCTTATATTTTGAGGCTGTTCATTGAATTGGGCAGCCTCTTTTTTTTTAACTTTCGGGAAAAGTAAAGCACGTATGAATACCTACAAACGAATATTACTAAAACTGAGTGGTGAGGCCCTGATGGCCGGAAGATCGTATGGCATTGACCCCCGGCAACTGAATGATTTCACGGAGGAAATTATTGAAGTATCCCGTATGGGTGTACAGGTTGGTATTGTCATAGGGGGAGGCAATATATTTCGTGGCCTTTCCGGTGTAGATGAGGGTTTCGACAGGGTAAAGGGAGATTATATGGGCATGCTGGCCACAGTGATCAACGGACTGGCTCTGCAATCAGCCTTTGAGTCCAAACAGGCCGCTTCAAGGCTCTTCACCGCAGTGAGAATGGAACCTTTTGCCAGTTTCTATCAGAAACAGGATGCAATACAGGCAATGGAAAAGGGAGAAATCGTAATTTTTTCAGCAGGTACCGGAAATCCGTTTTTCACCACGGATACAGCGGCAGCCCTCAGAGCTGTGGAAATCGGTGCCGATGCCATGCTGAAAGGGACCCGTGTGGATGGAGTATACACCAGTGACCCTGAAAAAAATCCGGAGGCCGAAAAGTACCCGGAACTGACCTTTGACGAGGCCATGCAAAAATCGCTGAAAATATTAGACCTGACAGCCTTTGCCCTCTGTAAGGAAAACGAACTTCCGATCATCGTGTTCAAAATGAGTGAACCCGGGAACCTAAAACGGCTTATTTCAGGTGAAAAAGTTGGTACTTTAGTGAAAATTTGAATAATTTTAAACCTCACTCAGAAATTCCGCGGTATATGGACGAAGAAGTACAACTGGTCATTGAAATGACCACCGAAAGGATGGAGAAAGCAGTTGAGCACCTCGAAACGGAGCTTAGCCGTATCAGGGCAGGAAAAGCCAATGTGCACATTCTCGATAGCGTGAAAGTGGATTATTACGGCTCGCTGGTCCCTCTGAACCAGGTTTCCAATATCAGCACACCCGATCCCAAGACAATTGCCATTCAGCCCTGGGAAAAAAGTATGATCGATCCTATCGAAAAAGCCATTCAGAACTCCAGCGTCGGAATAACTCCGGTGAATAACGGGGAGATTATCAGGCTGGCCATCCCGCCACTGACTGAAGAGCGCAGAAAACAACTCGTCAAACAGGTCAAGGGCGAAGGAGAAAACGCCAAGGTAAGTATACGTACCAGCAGACGTGATGCAATTGAAGAACTGAAAAAAATGGTAAAAGACGGACTTGCCGAGGACGAACAGAAACGAGCCGAGGAAAAGATTCAGAAGATTGTGGAAGAGTTCTCTGTAAAAGTTGATAAGGTAGTTGAACACAAAGAGGGAGAGATCATGACCATCTGAACTTCTTTACCTGTGATAAAAACAAACGGGGCGCTTATTCAGCGCCCCGTTTGTTTATCCCCCGAAATCTTAATTCTGAAGGAGCTTATACAATTCATCCAGGTTTGGCGAAAGAATGATCTCGGTCCTTCGGTTCTTTGTCCTGGCCTCAGGCGTATCCGCCGGATCAACGGGAAGGAATTCCCCCCGTCCGGAAGCAGTGATCCTTTTAGGATCAATACCCGTACCTTCCAGCAGAATGCGTACAATGGACGTGGCCCTCATTACACTCAGGTCCCAGTTATCCTTGATTGACGAACCCTTTCGGAAGGGAACATTATCTGTATGGCCTTCAATCATGATCCTGATCTCCGGATTCCTGGCAAGAACCCCGGCCAGCTGCTGCAGTGCTTTCTTTCCGTTTGGATCCACATCCGTACTGCCCGATTTGAAAAGAAGTTTCTCTTCAAGGGAAACATAGACCATGCCGTTTTTCTGTGTGACGGTAAGTCCCTGTCCTTCAAACCCGAGCAGCGCCTTTTGTACAGTTTCCTTCAGCGAATTCATCAGCGAATCCTTGCGGTAAAGCAAGCGCTCCATTTCCACCAGGCGGGCATTGCGCGCCTCCAGTTCAGCACCCAGACGCAGAAGATCCTGACGCTGCTCACTGACGTTTCCTTCGAGATTCTTCAACATACTTTCCTTCCTTGCAAGGTCTTCCTGGGTTGACTGAAGCTCGCCCAGCAGACGCTTCGTCTCCCGCGCATTACCTGCCAGCAAGGCATCATGACTGGCTTCCAGATCTTCATAGCTCCGCTGAAGCTGGTCCTTTTCCTTTTTTACCTGGGCAAGTTCACGACTCATCCTCAGACTGTCATCCATGAATTTTTCCCGCTGATCCCTGATCCGGTCGGCACGCGCTTTCATTTCAGTATTCTCCACCGTGAGACGCTCATTATCGGCCATCAGCTGATCCCTCTTCTCTTCGAGGGTTCGGCTTTTATCACCCAGTTCCCTGAACTGCCGGGTGGGAACACAGGCTGCCAGGATCAGCAGGGTAAATAGCGGAAGCAATTTTATACTCTTTTTCATATCCTTTCTCCTTTATCTTTTCCTTGATCACATTCCATTATTCCTGACCCGGAATCCGGGCTGCAGACTGTTACAAAATTATGATGATGAAATAAATAAACCATAACTGTCGTTTCGTTGTTATTAAAACGGAACGATCAGGGAAAATTACATAAAAACGGTGCTGAATTGTGCTCATTTTTTCACAGCATGCGTTCAAGATATCAACAAAACCAATTATTCCTATCTTTGCAGAACAGGACAGAAGATGAGCAGTGCGAGTGAAGCATATCCCCTGCTCGGGAAGATCGACTCTCCCGATGCAATCAAGAATCTGGGGCCGGATGAACTTATCCAGCTTAGCGGAGAACTCAGGCAGTTCATTATTGATGAGGTCTCCAGCAATCCTGCGCATTTCGGAGCGAGTCTCGGTGTAGTCGAACTTACCGTCGCCCTTCATTATGTTTACAATACTCCCTATGATAAGCTTATCTGGGACGTTGGTCACCAGGCCTACGGACACAAGATTCTGACCGGAAGAAGGGATCAGTTTCACACCAACCGGAAATACAAGGGTATCAGCGGGTTTCCCAACATTTCGGAAAGTGATTATGATGCCTTCGGTGTAGGTCATTCCTCCACCTCTATCTCTGCAGCCCTCGGAATGGATACCGCCTATAAACATCTCGGAGAAACCGACAGGCAGGTTGTGGCAATTATAGGTGACGGAGCACTTACCGGCGGCATGGCATATGAAGCCCTCAACAATGCTGGCCACGATAGCCGGAACCTGCTGGTAATTCTCAACGATAATAACATGGCCATCGACCCGAGTGTAGGTGCGCTCAAGGATTATCTGCTCGACATCACGACCTCGAAGACCTATAACAAAATGAAAAATGATGTCTGGAACCTGCTGGGCTCGCTCAGCAAGGTGGCGCCCAATGCCAGACATTATGTACAGAAAATTGAAAATGGTATGAAATCCATCCTTCTGAAACAGAGCAATCTGTTCGAAGCGTTGAATTTCAGATATTTTGGACCAGTTGATGGTCATGATGTCGTTCATCTGACCTCTGTCCTGAAGGATTTGCGCGACATCCCCGGTCCCAAACTGCTTCATGTACTCACAAGGAAAGGAAAAGGTTTTCCGATGGCCGAACAAAACGTTACGGAATTCCACTCTCCAAGTGGCAAGTTTGACAGAGTGACCGGTGAATATCTCAAAAAAGCCTCAGAGCGGCCCCTTCCACCCCGTTTTCAGGATGTTTTTGGTGAAACCCTTCTGGAACTTGCCCGAACGAACAAAAAAATCGTAGGTATTACCCCGGCCATGCCCAGCGGTTCCTCCCTGAAAATCATGATGAATGAATTGCCTGAACGAAGCTATGATGTAGGCATCGCCGAACAACATGCCGTAACCTTTGCCGCAGGCCTGGCTGTTGCCGGTATGGTTCCCTATTGCAATATTTACTCCTCATTCATGCAAAGGGCTTATGATCAGGTCATCCATGATGTGGCCCTGCAGAATCTTCCGGTTGTTTTCTGCCTCGATAGGGCCGGCCTGGTTGGCTCCGACGGAGCTACGCACCATGGTTCCTTCGACCTGGCTTTTTTCAGGTGTATCCCGAATCTGACCATTGCGGCCCCGATGGATGAGATCGAATTAAGAAACATGCTCTATTCAGCTCAGCTCAACCCAAAAGGTCCGCTGGTAATCCGCTATCCCCGCGGGCGAGGTATACATGTTAACTGGAAGCTGCCTTTTCGCGAAGTTGAAACAGGAAAGGGAAGACGTATCAAGGACGGGGACGATCTGGCCATTGTAAGCATCGGAACAGCGGGTTTACTGGCGGCGGAAGCTATTGTGGAACTCGAAAAAGAGCATTACAGCATCGCCCACTACGACATGCGTTTTCTGAAACCGCTGGATGAAAAGCTGCTCAGAGAGATCTTCTCTCGTCATACTAAAATTATCAGCGTGGAAGACGGTACTATTGCAGGTGGACTGGGAAGTGCCCTGCTTGAATATATGTCGGATCACGGATACCATGCAGAAATCAAACGCCTTGGGATACCCGACCGTTTTATCGAGCATGGCACGCAGGAGGAACTGTACCTGGAATGCGGGTTCGACAGCGTGTCGATCGCCAGGGAAGCCCGTTTGCTCATCGGCGCAAAAAAACTCTACCGCGCCATATAAAAGAAACGCTGCACCCCCGTTAATGAAAGTGCAGCGCCACGATTCAGATAACTGACAACTAAATATCAAATTTAATTCCCTGTGCCAGCGGCAGGCGGGAACTGTAATTGATCGTATTGGTTTGTCTGCGCATATAGATCTTCCATGCATCGGAACCCGACTCTCTTCCACCTCCGGTTTCCTTTTCACCTCCAAATGCACCACCTATCTCAGCACCCGAGGTACCGATATTCACATTGGCAATTCCGCAATCGGAACCCTGAGCCGACAGGAAGAGTTCGGCTTCCCGGAGATTCAGAGTAAAAATAGCCGATGAAAGCCCCTGCGGAACACCATTATTCAGGGCTATTGCTTCCTCGATAGTGCTGTATTTCAATAGATAAAGCAAAGGGGCGAAAGTTTCTTCCTGCACGATCCGGTAATGGTTTTCCGCCTCGGCCAAAGCCGGAACCACATAGGTTCCGCATTCATATCCGGGGCCCGTCAGTACCTCTCCGCCAAAAATGACCTTGCCACCTGAATCCTTCACTGCCTGAATGGCATCGGTGAACAGTGACACAGCGCCCTTGTCAATCATCGGTCCCACCAGTGTGTTTTCATCCAGCGGATTGCCGATCCGTCCCACTACCTGACTATAGGCTTTTAACAATCGTTTTTTGACCTCCTCGTATACCTCATCATGAATAATGAGCCTGCGGGTGGAAGTACAGCGCTGACCGGTAGTACCGACAGCGCCGAATACGATGGCCGGAATGGCCAAATCCAGATCAGCATGTTTTGAAACGATAATGGCGTTGTTTCCTCCCAGCTCCATGATCGTTCTGCCCAGACGCTTGCCAACGATCCCGGAAATCCTTTTGCCAACTGCAGTGGAACCTGTAACAGAGAAAAGAGGGATCCGCGGATCTGCCGCAAAATTATCCCCAACTACACCCGATTTAGCTATGATCAGGTTAAACACACCTTCAGGAACAGCGTTCTCCCTCAATACCTTTTCAATGATCTTCTGTGTGGCAATGGCTGTCAGGGGGGTTTTTGAGCTGGGCTTCCAGATTACAACATCACCAGCAATGGCTGCGAGCATGGAGTTCCAGGCCCAGACAGCCACCGGAAAGTTAAAAGCAGTTACAAGACCCACTATTCCGAGCGGATGGTATTGATCATACATCCGGTGCTGAGGACGTTCCGACTGCATGGTAAAACCATATAACTGCCTAGACTGACCCACGGCAAAGTCACAGATATCGATCATCTCCTGAACCTCTCCAAGCCCTTCCTGGTATATCTTCCCCATTTCCAGGGATACAAGATAACCCAGATCAGCCTTCGCCTCCCGGAGACCCAGACCAATTTGCCTGACTACTTCCCCCCGAAGCGGTGCGGGTATGGTTTTCCACTCTTCAAAAGCCTCTGCGGCCTTTTTCATGATGGCCTCATAGTCCTCTGTTCCGGCGTTTTTCACCCGGGCAATCTCTGAGCCATCTACCGGCGAGAACGAGCTCGTAAGGTCTCCTCCGGTTTTAAACCATACGGTACCCGTAGTGGCCCCACTGTTCACTTCTTCGATGCCAAGGCGCTTTAATACCTCCCTGGTCTTTTCTTTAAATCTGCTGTCCATTTGCTGTGCTGAATTTTCAATTTGCCACAAATTTACTAAGGCCCTTTCTTGAAAAAGATATTGCATAACATGCCTGAACCTGTTATGGAACCTGTTTTACAGCCGTTCAGACGTTGTTATCAGTCCGACAGTTTGTCTGCAGAAAAATTTTCTGCGGTAAAAGGATTTGTATTATCTTCGCAGTCCTGACGGATACGTTCTTTAATTAAACACTGCGATTTCAAATCGTTCTTTATTAGATTTTGCCCGGATGGCGGAACCGAAACCGGCAATGTGCCGGTGAGCTCCCGCCTCAGATTGGCCTGTTGGAGGATTGTTTTGTACTTTAAGTTAATTGTTCTTAAATAGTTGTATGCCCGGATGGCGGAATTGGTAGACGCGCTGGTCTCAAACACCAGTGATAGCGATATCGTGCCGGTTCGATCCCGGCTCCGGGTACAAGCGAAAGGCGAAAGTTTTTCGCTTTTTTTATTGTCAGTTGCACCGAATTGTGGAACCGGGGAGAAGGAACGACGACGAGCTCACGAGCCCCCTGGGCGAGTAATTGGTAGACGCGTCCCGATGATCATCGGGATGATAGCGATATCGTGCCGGTTCCCCCGATCACTATCGGGGCGGCTCCGGGTACAAGCGAAAGGCGAAAGTTTTTCGCTTTTTTTATTGTCAGTTGCACCGGATGGCGGAACCGAGGAGGAGGAACGACGAGCTCACGAGCCCCCTGGGCGAGTAATTGGTAGACGCGTCCCGATGATCATCGGGATTATAGCGATATCGTGCCGGTTCCCCCGATCACTATCGGGGCGGCTCCGGGTACAAGCGAAAGGCGAAAGTTTTTCGCTTTTTTTTATTGTCAGTTGCACCGGATGGCGCAACCGGGGAGGGGAACTGAAAAGCAGCCGGGCACACAAAAAAGCAAATTCGGATATACAAATACAAACGCGCGAGCCTCAGGTCAGCCAAAGAGGGTTTCCCGGAAAACAAACTTCCTATAAATCATTAGTGCTGAACCACATATTCCCTCCCTGGTTTCCGAATAAATCGATATAACCTAAGCCGATGCCGGCTATTCTATCCAACTCAATCGGAGTTTCCAGGGTTATATTATAGTAATTGTAATCAGGATCGGTCGGGCTTGACTCTTTAGATCGGATTTCAAGAAGTTGTTGATTATCTGTTCCGTTTATTGATACCTGAATACCTGTCTTCATCAGCTTTCTTGGATCCACGATGGTTCCGTCCGGAAACTGATATTCCAATTCAATATTAGTTACCTGGTTCCCGGAATTGGTTCGTAGTCTTGGGATGACCAAAACCCAATAGTCAAGCATGTCAATGTTGGAATAGTTAAATGTAAATTCCTTGTTGTCAATATGTAGCGTGTATTCACCCTCAGCAAAAGCAGAGGACTGCGCATCGAATCCATGTGAGAAATTGACCTTAAAATAGGAATTATTACTGTAGGAGTTACCGGTATTGATAATATCGGGATAAGGATTTCCGGATGGTCCGGAAAGGGTGGCGTTTTCAGGTATGCTATTATCTGTGGATGATACAAGGCTCACGGGTCCTTCCATAAAAAAACTGTAAATGATCGCAAACTGATCTTCAGGCAGGAGTTCAGCATCTGTTTCATTTAATCCCCAATTCCCGGCCCTGAAATTCTGAACCAGATATATATCAATCATGCTGTTCTGAAGAACATCAGGAGTTCCGTCATTATTCATGTCGATATTTTTGGCAAGCGATTTATAGTAGGACCCGACCTGCTGCATAAAACGGATCTCATCCCCGGTAAGAACAATTTCTTCGCCAACAGGATCATTTGCAGGAATGACTCGATCCCCGTCAAGAGTTAAGGTAGACAGATCAATTTCAGAATACTCGCTTTCAACGCCCATCAGAGGCAGGAAATTCATACCGCCCGCAAACAGGTTCCCGATAAACTCATAATTTTCTGTAAGAAAAACGATTGCCGTTGCACTGCCCAACGGAGCCCGACCCGAAAAAGAACCGTCATTCTGAATATTCACAAGATCAAACTCCTTCCCGTAGAATATAAGAACCTTCTTTGCATCTGACAGACTATAAATTCCGGCTGAATCAGGCAGAGCGCCAGTTGATTTCCTGGATGAAGAAGAAATTTTCCCTTTTATAGCCACTTTCTTCACAAAATAGAAGTCCTTGTCACAACCGGTGGAAATCAACACGAATACAAGAATAAACACCAGGCTGCAAACGGATAAAACTTTCCTGCTTTTCATTTACTGCGAGATTAGTGATTTGTGCTTTAAAAATTCAAAGTGCATCAGTTAGCCAGAAATGCCATTGTTGTCTATCCGGCTCATTATCTGTTGAATATCTTGTACTGTGATAAAGAAGAGCCTTAAAAGAAAACCGGAATTCTACATTGCAAGATAATCAAAGATGTAAATGCGCTTTCATTGCTTCTGTTTTTCTTTTGTAACCTTCCTGGATTCAATATTTCGAATCTGGCTGAAGTAATAGAATTCATTAGTCGCCCGTAATTCAAGGAATCCCGTGCATCAGAAAGGTCCGGGATGCAGATTTTTGCCCCGGTAAACAGCTGCTCTTTTCCAGCAGAATCTTATTTTTGTTCCAGAACCGTCTTTCTATGAAAAACCCGGAAAAAATTACAGCATTCAGCCTTTTGCTGGTCATCAACTTCTTCTTCAGCTGGAAATACCTCGACCGTTTCACTGATTGGTCCTTGCTGCTCAGCGTTGCCCTGACCCTGATTTATATCGCCGGCTGGATACTCTCCGCCAAATTGCCCTACAAAAAGATTTATACCTGGCTGGCTGCCGGCATCGTGGTGGTATATGCTACAGGGATGGTCCTCGCTTTTCACAGATTTCCGGTTTCCGGACTAAATGTTGACCGTTGGAGCGTGATCAGCTCTTTCTGGGAAAATTTCAATCAGGGGCTTTATCCCTATAAAGCAAGATCGCACATGGGCAATTATCCAGGGCCCATGCCCTTCTATTTTATTCTTGCCTATCCTTTTCTTTCGCTGGGAGAACTTGGCTACCTGAGTATTGCAGGCTTCCTCCTGCTGGCTTTTCTCCTCCTGAGAATGAAAAACATGACCGCCGTATTTTCACTTGTTTTCCTGGTAACCTCTCCCCTGACAGCCTGGGAGATCCTCTCCCGAAGCACCATTCTTGTCAATACAACACTCGTATTACTGTATGTCATCCTGCTTCTTAAATACCGCATTGACCGACCACTGAACCTTTTCCTCTTCGCCATTGCCGGCGGCTTACTGCTTTCCACACGATCGGTCTTTATTTTGAGCTACCTCTTTCTGGTCATCCTTTTCCTGAAAAACAAAGAGTTTTCTGTTTGGAAAATTGCAGCCGGAGGCCTGACCCTGTTGCTGGTCTTTATTCTTACCTTTCTTCCCTTTGTTCTACCCTTTCCCGGCGAGTTCAGGGAGATGAATCCCTTTACTATCCAGTCCTCTTTCCTGATCCCTTCCGGTTACATTCCGCTCTTCCTTGCTCTTACGGTTGCGGTAGGCCTGATGCGTGGCGGAGAAGACCGGGTATGGCTATTTAACGGGGTGATCTATTTCCTGGTCATCTTCATCTATTTTGTTTACTGCAGTTTCAGTGCCGGTTTAAAAGAGGCCTATTTCGGAAGTGCAGCCGATATCTCTTACTTCATCTTTGCCGTTCCTTTTTTGCTGTATGCTCAGGCAAAAGCCACAACAGGTAAAACCGGGCAAAAAACGCGGCTTCATGCCCGTTAACGGTTCAATTCTTGTATATTTGCATCTTACCTGATATTCATCTGAAAATGTCCCTTTCCGGAGAAAAGCAACAGCTGATCGATAAGCGCTACCTCAAAATGGCCCGAATCTGGGGAACCAACTCCTATTGTAAACGCAGGCAGGTCGGTGCGCTGATTGTTAAAGATAAAATGATCATTTCGGATGGGTATAACGGTACTCCTGCCGGATTTGAAAACAACTGCGAAGATGATGAGTACAGGACCAAGCCCTATGTCCTTCATGCTGAAGCAAACGCCATCACCAAAGTGGCCAAATCAAACAACAGTAGTGAAGGTTCAACGTTATATGTAACAACATCCCCCTGTATGGAGTGCTCCAAACTGATCATTCAGGCAGGTATCCGCAGGGTGGTTTTTGTAGAAAAATATACCCGCACCGACGGACTTGATCTGTTGGAACGGGCTGATGTGGAAATCGTTCATATTCCAGATATAAGTGATGGAGAGTAATCAGAACAAACTCAGGATATACCTTCCCCTGATCATCGCGGCTGCGGTGATCGCCGGGGTTTTTCTCGGCAATGTTTTTGCCACACTCAGGTTGAAGTTCATCAGTAATGAAATTTCAAGAGAAACGTTTACCTCCAGGCAGAAAAGCGGAAGCGGGTTCACCCTTAACCCGAAAACCGACAAGGTCAGTGCTGCACTGTACTATGTGCTCAATGAATACGTGGATACTATTTCTGCGAACCGGATCGATGAAGCTGTAATGCCCGCTATCACCGAAGAACTCGACCCCCACTCGGTGTACATTCCTGCCTCTGATTTCCAGAAGTATAACGAACCCCTGACCGGGAATTTCAGCGGCATCGGAGTACAGTTCAATATGGCCGATGATACGGTCGCAATAATCAACACGATTCCCAACGGACCGTCTGAAATAGTAGGAATTCTTCCGGGCGACAGGATCATTGCCATTAACGATTCAGTTGTGGCAGGTGTCAATATGCCCAGCGACGATATTGTGAAGATGCTCAAAGGAGAAAAAGGGACTACGGTAAGGGTAAGTATTCTGAGGCGGGGTGAACCCAAACCGATTGAATTTTCAATCATACGCGATGATATCCCTCTTTACAGCGTGGATGTTTCCTACATGATAGATAATGAAACCGGCTACATCAAGATCAGTCAGTTTGCCCAAACCACCTACCAGGAGTTTATGGAAGCCGTAGCAAAATTAAAGGCCCAGGGGATGAACAAACTCATTCTCGACCTGAGAAGTAACGGCGGGGGGATTATGGAGGCTGCGATAAAGATTGCCGACGAATTCCTGAAAGAAGGTCAGCTGATTGTCTATACCCAGGGACGGGCCCGGCCAAGGAATGAAGACAGGGCAACATCACGGGGTATTCTCGAGAACGATAAACTGGTGATCCTTATCGACGAATATTCAGCCTCAGCCAGTGAGATCCTGGCAGGTGCAATCCAGGATAATGACAGGGGACTGATCATCGGCCGGAGATCTTTCGGCAAGGGTCTGGTGCAGGAACAGATGCGCTTTACCGACGGAAGTGCCCTTCGTCTGACAGTAGCTCGCTATTACACCCCTACCGGACGCAGCATCCAGAAACCCTATACCAACGATAAAAGAGATTACTATCTCGATATCGACAACCGCTATATTCATGGCGAACTGACTTCCCGTGACAGTATACACTTTGCAGATTCACTTAAATTCATCACTCCTGGTGGCAAGGTAGTTTATGGGGGAGGAGGGATCATGCCCGACATATTCGTTCCTATTGACACCGTCGGTGTAACCGCTTATTTTAATCGGGTGAGAAGCCTGGGGCTGATCTATCGCTTTGCCTTTGCCTATTCCGATAAGCATCGTGAACAGCTGAATGGCTTCACTAAAGCAGAGGAAATCGACGACTATCTCTCAGATCAGAATCTGCTCAATCAGTTTATTAGCTATGCCGGAGAAAAAGGCGTTAAACCGGATTACAAACAGATCAAGGAATCTCAGGATCTAATTCTGATCCAGCTGAAAGCCTATATTGCCCGGAATATCATCGACAACAATGGTTTTTACCCCATCATTCAGAAAATTGACAATACGCTGGAAATAGCCATAGATACGATGAAACAGGAATAAAAACATATCCGGATTAAACCTTTTTCTCAGCCTGCAATCTAAGAGTCAGAAAAACAATAACCGCACAAACAATTTGCATTATGAAAAATCTGACAAAAAGAGTAATCGTTCTGATGACCATGGCCCTTCTGGCTACTTCGGTTTCTTTCGCCCAACCCGGAAGAGGAATGGGCCCCTGTGGAGGCGCAAACATGGGCAATGCCCAGGCTCCCGACGGACAGATGCAGTGCAGGATTCCCGATCTTACTGAAGACCAGCAAACCAAAATCGATGCACTGAGGGTAGAACATTACAAAGCCGTACAACCTCTTCGCAACCAGCTTAATGAGATCCAGGCAAAATACAGGACACTGATGACAACGGATCCTGTCGACACCAAAGCCGTGGACAAACTGATCGACGAAAGAACCAGCCTCATGAATAAAATGATGAAGCTGAATGCAGCTCACCGCGCTCAGGTAAGATCTCTCCTCACTGATGAACAGAAGATCAGTTATGACAGGATGGGTTCAGGTCGCGGTATGGGAATGGGACAACGTGGACCTCGCGGACAGCGTGGATTCGGTGGTGGATATGGAAACTGCCCGATGAGAAACTGATTTTACGGGCCTGCCTGCATCCCAACAAATGATTCTTACATTCCATAAAGGCCGGCAGGCCTTTTTTTATTGACATTCCTTCAGAAACTGCTCCAGTTCCCGGTACAGGGTCTCGGGTTCCTCAACAAAGCCCATATGCCCTGATTCCGGAAGCCTTACCACCTTCCCGTCCCGGTTCAGTTCGCTGAGACGGGAAAAAACGGCCTCAGGAATATAATTGTCCCTGGCACCTCCTACCAGCATCAGCGGAACCTTCAAAGCAGCAAGTACTGCAGAATGATCCGGCCGGACCTTCATACCGTTGAGTAGCGCAATCATCCCTTCATCGGGTGTCTTAAGGGCAATCTGCTTTGCCCGGTCAATTTCAGACGCAAAACTTTCGAGGTGCGTATCTGAAAAAGCCCTGGGGATATTTACAGAAATAATCTGTTGCTTTTTTCCACATTTCACCAGGGCTATTTCCCGGTCGCGGTTTAGCTTCTTTTCCTCGCTATCGGCAAAACAGGTGGAATGAATCAGCCCCAGCCCCGACAGTCTTTGCGGAAAGGCTGCCGCAAAAGCCATGGCAACATATCCGCCCATCGAATGTCCCAGCACACAGGCCCGGCCAGCATGTTCGGCATCCAGAACAGCAACAACAGCCTCAGCAAGCTCCTCCATACGGTGGATCTCCCCCCAGGTCCCCGACTTTCCGTGCCCGGGGAGGTCGGGTATGATGACTTTCCGGTTCCCGGTAAAACGACGGTAAAAAGGATCCCAGATTTCTCCCGACTCCAGGTAACCATGAAGAAAGACGATCACCTGTCCCTTTCCTTCGGTAAGGTAAGGAAGCTTAATGTCCCTGAAGCTGATAACTTTTTCCATCCTTCCACTCACCGGTTCATCAGATCCTCAATTTCATCCGGTTCTATCGGCAGACTGGCCATCAGATCGACCGGATCGCCGGAAGTAATCAGGATATCGTTTTCCAGCCTGATAGCGATTCCCTCCTCAGGAATATAAATAGCCGGTTCGCAACTGAAGACCATTCCTTCTGCAAAGGTTACAGAAAGGTCATAGGGATCATGCACATCAAGTCCGATGCAATGTGAGGTGCCGTGCATATAATAAACTTTCCAGAGAGGATCGGAGGGATTTCTCCTTTTTGCTTCTTCAGCGGTATAGAGACCAAGCCGTATATGCTCTTCCTCCCAGAGTTTCCCCACGGCTTCATTGAACTCATTGAGACGGGTTCCCGGTCTCATCATGGCAATGGAGGCTTTCAATACCCTGAGGTTGGCTTCATACAATTCCCTTTGTCGCGGTGTAAACCTCCCGTTTAAAGGTATAGTCCGGGTACAGTCAGCGGCATAATGCCCCACTTCCGCTCCGAAATCAATCAGAACCAGCTCACCGTCTTTACATACCCGGCTGTTCTCATTATAATGAAGGGTAAGGGCCCTTTCTCCACCGGCAACAATGGGAGGATAGGCATGACCTTCTGATCCGGAGGCCAGAAAATGAAATGACAGGTGCGCTTCTATTTCATATTCCATCATCTCCGGTTTCACCTCCGGCAACAGCTTCCGGAAAGCATGTTCGGTAACCTGGCAGGCTTCGCGTATACGGGTTATCTCCTCCGGCTCTTTGAGAATCCTTAAACGGGTCATAATCGGCGCCAGCCGCCCCGTTCCATGAGCCGGGAATTTGCCGGTGAGCATCCCTGCAAGCTCCTCATCAGCACTTCTAACCGCAGGATGAAATTTGTTGTATTCGTTCAGGTTGAACATCAGGGTATCGTGAATGGCAATCACATCGGCAACAACAGGAAAGAATTCCTCCATCCACCGGACATTGTGTATGCCTGAAATTTCACTGGCTGAATCCGGATTAAGCTTTTTCCCGAACCAGATCTCGTTTTTTGCTGTCGTTCTTTTTATAAAAAGGATCTCCCTCTGGTTTGGATCAGGGTGGAACGGAGCCAGCATGACAATGCAGTCCTCCTGGTTTATTCCAGTCAGGTAATAGAAGTCGGAATGCTGACGGAACGGGTAGTACTGATCGCCGTTTCTGGGCATTTCATGGCTCGCACAAAAAAAGGCTACGGAACCTTTCTGCAAATACCTGTATAATTTAGATCGATTCTTAATAAAGAACTCCTGGGGCAAATTAGCGGTTTTCATGACATACATGTTTCAGTAATTCAACAATTCATCTCCGGTGCAGGTGCTGTAGGATATATTTAGAACCCTGCATATGATTAATAATAATACATATATTTGTTTTCGAACGCTTCGGAAACAGGCGTTGCTGCAATTTAGATAACTTATTTTAATTCTATTCATATGACCTCCGTTTTCACCTCATCGATCGGAAAGAAGCTTCTGATGTCGCTGGCCGGGTTTTTCCTTGTGCTTTTCTTGCTGGTTCACATGAGCATCAATCTCCTGCTGATCCTGGCAGATGACAGCATGGTCTATAACCGTGCAGCACATTTTATGAGTACAAACCTGGCCGTCAAAGTTTTTGAGGTCGTCCTTTTTGGCGGACTTCTGTTACACATTATCTATGCCCTGATCCTGCAGGTTCAGAACTGGATCTCCAGGCCTAAAGGATACCGAAGGAACAATCATTCCCAGGAATCATTCTTCTCCAAGTACATGATTCATACGGCTGCAATTATTTTTGTTTTTCTAGCCATCCATATGATGGACTTCTATTTCAAGGCCAAATTTGGCCATGCTCCCGAGATTACCTTCAACGGGGTCAGGATGCATGATTTTGCCTCGGAGGTGCAGGACAAGTTCCATATCAGCGGCTTTGTCATCTTCTATATTGCCGCTTTCATCTTCCTGGGTTTTCACCTGGTTCACGGTTTTCATTCCTTTTTTAAAACCATCGGGATCGGCAACAAAAAGCTCTCAACTTTTTTCGAAATTCTGGCCGTAATCTATGCGATCATTATTGTCGGTGGGTTTTCAGCCATTCCGCTCTTCATCTACTTTTGATAAACTGTTCTAATCAACTATTCAATGGATAAATTAGCATCCAGAATACCCGAGGGCCCGTTGGCCCAGCGCTGGTCAAAATTCAAGGCCGAACAGAACCTGGTTAATCCGGCCAATAAAAGAAAACTGGAAATTATCGTTGTCGGTACCGGCCTGGCAGGCTCTTCAGCGGCGGCTTCCCTGGCTGAAATGGGATTCCGGGTCAAGGTCTTCTGTTACCAGGACAGCCCGCGAAGGGCCCATAGTATAGCAGCACAGGGAGGGATTAATGCTGCAAAGAATTACCAGAACGACGGGGACAGCATCTACAGGTTGTTTTATGATACCGTCAAGGGTGGTGACTACCGCAGCCGTGAAGCAAATGTATATCGTCTTGCCGAGGTCAGTAACAATATTATTGATCAGTGTGTGGCCCAGGGAGTGCCTTTTGCCAGGGATTACGGCGGAACGCTTGATAACCGGTCGTTTGGCGGGGCCCAGGTATCAAGAACCTTCTATGCCAAAGGACAAACCGGCCAGCAGCTTCTGCTGGGTGCCTATCAGGCGCTGAGCCGTCAGATAAAAAAAGGCAATGTTACGATGTACCCGCGGATGGAAATGTCGGAACTGGTCCTTGTCGATGGCAAAGCCCGGGGTATTATAGCCCGGAACGCGCTTACCGGAAAACTGGAGCGTTTCGGGGCCCATGCCGTGGTGCTCGCCACCGGGGGATATGGAAACGTATTTTTTCTTTCTACCATGGCCATGGGGGCAAATGTCAGTGCTGCATGGCAGGCTCATAAAAAAGGTGCTTTTTTTGGCAATCCATGTTTCGTTCAGATCCACCCGACCTGTATCCCGGTGCACGGCGAGTTCCAGTCAAAACTTACACTGATGAGTGAAAGTCTCCGTAACGATGGCCGGATTTGGGTGCCAAAGTACAAGGAAGATGCCGAAAGGCTCCGCAAGGGCGAAATCAAAGCCAACGATATCCCCGAAGAAGGAAGGGACTACTATCTGGAAAGAAGATACCCTGCATTCGGTAACCTGGTGCCCCGCGATGTAGCTTCAAGAGCGGCCAAAGAGCGCTGTGATGCAGGCTTTGGGGTCGGCTCGACCGGACTGGCCGTTTTCCTCGATTTCAAGGATGCTATCAACAGGCTGGGAGCTGATGCCATCGAAGCCAAATACGGAAACCTGTTCCAGATGTACGAGAAGATTACCGATGACAATCCCTATAAAACGCCCATGATGATCTACCCGGCCATCCATTATGCCATGGGCGGGCTCTGGGTTGATTATCATCTCCAGACAACAATATCAGGGCTCTTCGCCATAGGCGAAGCCAATTTCTCCGATCACGGAGCCAATCGCCTCGGTGCCTCTGCTCTTATGCAGGGTTTGGCCGATGGCTACTTTGTGCTTCCCTATACAATTCAGAACTACCTTGCGGGAGAAATCAATAACCCGACGGTAAGCACCACACTTCCTGAATTTGATGCTGCGGAAAAAACCACGGATACCCGTATCGACCGGCTGATGGCCATCCAGGGTGATATGTCGGTGGATACCCTGCACAAAAAACTGGGAAAGATTATGTGGGACTATGTCGGGATGGCGCGGAACAGGGAAGGTCTCGCAACGGCCCGGAAAATGATTTCTGAACTTAGAAAGACCTTCTGGCAGACTGTTCGTATTCCGGGAGAAAAATACGACCTGAACCCGGAACTTCAAAAGGCCATCCGTCTGGCCGATTTCCTTGAACTTGCAGAGCTGATGGCAGTGGATGCCCTTCACAGGGAAGAGTCCTGTGGCGGACATTTCCGGGAAGAGTACCAGACACCCGAAGGTGAAGCCCTGAGAAATGACAAGGAATTTGCCTACGTGGCAGCCTGGGAATATGCAGGAGAGGAAAAAGAACCAGTTCTGCACCGCGAAGAACTCAGATTTGAGAATATTGAATTAAAACAAAGAAATTACAAGTAAAGCTTGCAGCCATGAGAGTAAAACTGAAAATATGGCGTCAGAAAGGTCCGAAGGAAAGAGGTGCCTTTTTCAATTATGTGGTGGAAAACATTTCTCCCGACAGTTCTTTCCTCGAAATGCTGGATGTCCTCAATGAAGACCTGATCAATCAGGGTGAAGAACCCGTTGTGTTTGACCATGACTGCAGGGAAGGGATTTGCGGAACATGCGGGATGGTGATCAACGGACGACCGCACGGACCGGATGAGCTGATCACCACCTGCCAGCTTCATATGCGAAAATTCAACAACAATGATACCATTGTCATTGAACCCTGGCGCGCAAGAGCTTTTCCGGTGATCAAGGATCTGGTGGTTGACCGGTCTGCATTCGACAAGCTTATCCAGGAAAGCGGCTATGTCTCGGTGAATACCGGAAATGCACCGGATGCCAATGCTATTCCGGTACCTAAAAGCAATGCCGACCTGGCTATGGATGCCGCTGCATGTATTGGTTGCGGAGCCTGCGTGGCAGCATGTAAAAATGCTTCAGCCATGCTCTTCGTCGCAGCCAAAGTCTCGCATCTGGCCCTTTTACCACAGGGAAAGGTCGAAGCTAAGGATCGCGCGCTGAAGATGATTGCCAAAATGGATGATC
This sequence comes from Bacteroidota bacterium, assembly GCA_049325415.1. Lineage (GTDB taxonomy): Bacteria > Bacteroidota > Bacteroidia > Bacteroidales > JBMOLL01. The sequence continues at coordinate 25,623 of JBMOLL010000120.1, forward strand.
TCGGGTTCGGAAACTGCTCCAATACCGGAGCCTGCGAAGCTGAGTGCCCGAAAGGAATAAAACTGTCAAATATTGCAAGGCTGAACCGGGAGTATTTCAAAGCCCAGTTCAGTCCTCGCTGACAAATATCTTACTTCATTGTTTCTTCCACCTCGGCCACCGTTTTGGGAATCGGTCGGCCGAGTACCCGGTGACCATCGGGGGTGATCAGAACATCATCCTCGATCCTTATGCCACCGAAATCCATATAATCTTCCAGTTTATCATAGGCAATAAACTGCTCATAGCGTTTTTCCCTCTTCCAGATCCCGATAAGTGGAGGAATGAAATAAATCCCCGGCTCAATGGTGAAGACATAGCCCGGTTTATGGGCTTTGGCCAGCCTCAGATAAGCCAGCCCAAACTGCTCGCTGCGTGATACCGTTTCATCGTATCCGACATAATTCTCTCCCAGCCCTTCCATATCATGGACATCAAGGCCCATCATATGTCCGAGGCCATGGGGGAAGAAAAGCGCATGTGCCCCTGCTGCTAAAGCTTCCTGAACGTTTCCTTTCATGATCCCAAGCGCCCTGAGTCCCTCGGCAACGGTGGTCGCCGCCAGCATGTGGAGCGACCTGTTCGTTACCCCGGGTCCGGAAGCCTCAATGGTTTTCATATTCGCTGCAAGAACAATTTCATAAATATCCTTCTGCTTTTGAGTGAATTTGCCCCCTACCGGAAAGGTTCGGGTGATATCGCTGGCATATCCCAAAGCGGTTTCTGCGCCGGCATCCGTAACCAGCATACGCCCCCTGACCAGTTCATTACCATGAGAATGATTGTGGAGAATCTGACCGTCCATACTGAGGATGATGGGGAATGCCGCCTGTCCTCCTCCAGAAAGAGCGATGCCTTCGATGACCCCGGCGAGTTCACTTTCCGTATTCCCCGGATAGCCCATCTTCATGGCTGTGGTATGCATCATATATGCGACTTCCAAGGCTTTCTCAATCTCCTCGATCTCAAAACGGTCCTTAACCGAACGCATCTCAACAACGGCCCTGATCAGATCGGTCGATACAAAATTCCTGATTTCTCCGGCCTGAACCCCGATAAGCCCGGCTAACCAGAGCTCCTGATCCCCACGGTAAGGTGGAAGAATATGGATTTTTCTGCCGGCGGCCAGAGCCTTTTTCAGATCACCTGATAAACTGCTCATGGGCCTTGCCCCGTCTGCTGCGCACAAGGATGAAAGCTCCATAATTGAGGGGTGTTCGCCCATCCAGATGATATCATCGATTTCCAGATCGGTCCCGTAAACATAATCGCGACCCTCATCCAGATCACAAAGAGCTGCCAGTCCGGGCTGATTCAGTCCGAAATAATACAAAAAATTGCTGTCCTGCCTGAACCGATAGGTATTTGCCCTGTAATTCATGGCACTTTCATCATTTCCGGGAAAGAGAAGAATTCCACCTTTCATCATCCCCCGTAAACGATCGCGCCTGCCTTTATAAACTTCCTTCGAAAACATAACAAAGATATTATGAGTTTAAAATATTCATCCTGATAAAAATAGTCCGATTTTTTCAGGAAACCCCCTGTTCAGCGCGATTTTTTCCCTGCCAGAATCGTCATCGCAGCAATTCGGAGGCTGGATCACTTTATAATCAGCCGTTCGCAACGGGGCCTTCAAAAAAATAATATTTTGACTCCCGGAAAAAAAATAGTGCGAATAGTATTGCAGGTTACGCGGATATTTATATCTTCGCAAATCACAGGCCGTTTATCAACATTCTCTTAACAACTTTGTCAACATGCCGTACCGTCGTCTACCAAACACCGATAGTGCCCGTATGAAAGCACTGAATCTGGCGCAGCAGAAAGGCACCGATCTCCCCCCCTTTAAACTGGCATTCAGCCAGGGCTCATTCAGAAAATTACAGGCCCTGATCAAGAGATATGAGCATTCCCTCCAGGAACAGAAGAGTGCGTATTCCCTTCAACTCGACAGGAACAAGGAGTACCAGAAACGCCTGAGGAAAGCAAGGCTGTACATCAGTCATTTCATTCAGGTAGTTAACATGGCCATTGTGAGGGGAGAACTTCCTCCGCAGACACGCAATTACTACCATCTGAGTGAGGATGAGAGAAAACTGCCCTCTCTTACTACCGACGAGGAAGTGATCCTCGTGGGCGGAGCCCTAATTGAAGGGGAAAAGGAAAGAACCAACCAGGGCCTCAGCCCTGTTACCAATCCGACAATCGCTGTGGTGAAGGTGCACTATGATAAATTTATTGAGGTGTATAACCACCAGCAAAACCTCAGAAAAAGAGCTCTCCGTGCTCATGAGGAACTCAATGAACGCCGCGATGAAGCCGACGAACTGATCCAGCAGATCTGGAACGAAGTGGAAGAGACCTTCAAGGACCTGCCCGAAGAAATCCGGCGCGACAAGGCTTCGAATTACGGAGTGGTATATGTGTTCAGGAAAAATGAACTGAACGGATTCAGGCTTTTCGATACGGCCCGTCTTGAGGCCCTTGGTTAATGGCCGTACAGGTCCTGTACCAGAAATAAAAGATGATCAGCAGGCTGATCAGGCTGATCAGTGCACTCCACGGAAAAAGATCACGGGTACCCAGCTCATCCCATTTAGGGTGGATTCCTTCCTTATGCCCGGAATAATAAAACAGTACCCCCATAAAATTATTGAACGTGTGGGCAAGCACAGGGTACCAGATCGATCTCCCATAGTAAAAAAGGTAACCGAGGATCAGACCCAGAACCAATCTCGACAGGAAAGACAAAAACTGAAGGTGAAGGGCGCTGAATATCACGGCTGTAATAAAGACAGCCAGATGTCCGTTTCTGAACCAGCGGGTAAACATAGTCTGTAAAAGTCCCCTGAATATAAGTTCTTCTCCCAGTCCGGGTATTATGGCAATCATCAGGATATTCACAGCAAGTCCCCAGCCGTTTTCTGCACCGGTAAGCAGCCAGGTGATCCCCGCCGCCTTCTCCTCCATGTCCACAAGCAACTGCTGCAGACGGTCGAACGGCAGACGGACAGACAGGTTAAATTCAGTCACAAAATTAACCAAAGGCAAGGATGCAATCATAATCAGAAGAACCAGCAAGAGACCGTAGATGCCTGGCTTTCTCTCACTCCTGAACCATGTGAACCATCCCCCCGTAAGGAATCGGGAAATCAATAGTGCAGCAAGTATATAATTTCCTATTCCACTCAGGATCTGTACCAGCTTCAGCACACCCACTCCCGACTCGTCGGGATAAGCCAGGATAAGGCTTACCTCTTTCAGAGGAAGATGGAAGACCAAAGCAGAAATCCCGATAGCCACAAGCGAGATCAGGACTCCGGCCAGTAAAAAGACCAGGACTGTTAAAATGATCTGCTCAGCTGGTTTCAGACCCGACAGGAGTGTTTCTTTCATAATTGGAGGGGAAAAACCGTTCTGTCTGATTTACTCTCTTTTTAGTATTTTTGCGTCGTTCGCATTGCAGTTGAATGCTGCGGCAATATAAGCTTTTTTGGACTAAACAGGAATATTTGTATTGAAAATAGGAACACTGGATCTGCGTGAAAGGCCACTTTTTCTGGCCCCCATGGAGGATATCACAGACCCCTCCTTCCGTTATGTCTGCAAACTTTTTGGTGCAGATATGATGTACACTGAATTTATTTCATCCGACGGACTGATCCGCGATGGTGCGAAGAGCGTGAAAAAACTGGACATCTTCGATGAAGAAAGGCCGATCGGGATTCAGCTATACGGACATCTCATCGATGCTATGGTTGAAGCCACCCATATTGCAGTCCAGGCAGCTCCCGAACTTATTGATATCAATTATGGCTGTCCTGTCAGAAAAATTGCCAACCGGGGCGCAGGAGCAGGCATGCTGGCCAATATCCCGCTGATGATGCAAATGACAGATGCCATCGTTAAAGCATCAAGCCTTCCGGTTACGGTAAAGACACGACTGGGTTGGGATGAAAACTCTAAACCGATCGTGGATGTTGCCGAACGGCTCCAGGACCTCGGTATCGCGGCTTTAACCATTCATGGACGCACAAGGGCGCAGATGTACAAAGGGTCTGCCGACTGGACCCTGATCGGAGAGGTGAAAAACAACCCCCGGATGCATATTCCGGTAATTGGAAACGGAGATGTGACCTCCCCCCGGGTTGCAAAGGAAATGTTTGATAAATACGCCGTCGACGGGATTATGATAGGCCGGGCGGCGGTAGGCCGACCCTGGCTGTTCCGACATACAAGACATTACCTTGATACCGGCGAATTACTCCCTGAACCCACGGTTTCAGAAAAAGTAGACCTGGCCGTTCTCCAGTTTAAAAAGTCGCTTGAATGGAAAGCCGAACCAGTAGGGATTTACGAAATGCGCCGGCATTTTTCGAATTATTTTAAAGGACTTCCGCATTTTAAAGAGTTAAGGATTAAACTTCTGACTTCTGTAGATGTGGAAGAGATTCTTGCTCTGCTGGAGCAGATTCGCCACCAGTACGGAGAGCTTCGTACCGATGATCCGGGATCCTTCTGGGATCATTGATTCAGCTGTGAATTATTTGCACGGTTGTCTCTTTCAAGGGGAATTACCATCTTTAGAAAAAAAAGATGATGATCAGGAATATTCTCGTCCTACAGTTCCTTTGCTTCCTAATTCCCGCCAGCGCCCAGATTTTGCCTCAGTCTGACCGGTCACCGCTTACTATCGATTCGATTATGAATGGGGAATTTTTTACCGGTTTCTCTCCCCGGCATATCCAATGGTCGGACGACAGCAAAAGCATTAATTTTGAATGGAATCCGGAAATGGAAATTTCCACATCCTGGTACAGAACCGACCTCAACGGTTCAGAAGCACGAAAGCTTAACACCGGAGAAGAAAAGAACCTGAGGGTCAGTTCCCGCAGTGTCTGGAACCGGAACCACGACCAGCGGGTTTACCTGAAAGACGGTTCGCTTTACCTTGAAAAAATAAAGGAAAAAAAAGACCTTGTACTGCTTGAAAATCTCGGGGACCTCTCCGATGCATATTTCAGTCACGATGAATCAGCCATCCTTATTATCCTGAATGAAAATCTGTTCCGCTACACCCCCGAAAGCGGTACACTGGAAAGACTGACTGACATCAGGAAGGGGCAAAAAAGTACCAGGGTGGACGCATCAGCGGATGAGCAACAAACCTGGCTCACTAGGCAACAGGAGGAGCTCTTTTCCGTTCTGCGACAAAAAGAAACGGAAAAAAAAGCCGACGAGGATCATAAGGCATTATTAAGATCCGAACCGGCAATAAAACCAATCTTTACCGGGAAGGCCTCCGTCAGGGAACTTTCCATCAGTCCGGATGATCGCTACCTCTTTCTGCTCCTGTACGAGCCCTTCGATGGAAAAAACACCCAGATACCCGTTTATGTGACTGAAAGCGGGTATACCGAAACAGAGCCATCGAGGAAAAAAGTCGGCAGTTCATATGGTTCTCTCAGCCTGAACATTTATAACCGTCAAACGGATACTCTTTACGGCCTTAATAAGGAAGATATTCCGGGGATAAGAGATGTCCCCGGTTTCAGGAAGCCAGACAAAGATAATAATGAAAAACAGCGGGAGTTCTCGGTATCGGCCCCCAACTGGTCTGACGATGGTACCCTTTGTTTTATACAGCTTTATGCCAGCGATCATAAAGACCGCTGGATTATGCTGCTGGATCCTTCGGATGGTTCACTGGACCTGGTAGACCGACAACATGACTCCGCCTGGATCGGCGGGCCCGGTATCGGTTCGGAATACTGGTCCGGAGAAGCCGGGTGGTTGCCAAACAGTCATACAATCTGGTACCAGTCGGAGGAATCGGGCTATTCCCACCTCTATACCTTCGATACCGATAAACACAATAAAAAGAAGCTGACGGAAGGCCATTTTGAAATCTATGATCCCTTTATCTCCCGGACCGGGAAATACTGGTATTTCACCTCCAATGAAACGGACCCGGGTGTCCGCCATTTCTACCGGATGAATCTCGACGGATCGGAAAAAATAAGGCTCACAAAAGATCTGGAAGGGAATGAAGCCTACCTCTCTCCCGATGAAAAATGGATCGCCCTTCTCAGTTCACGGGCAAACCGTCCTCCAGAACTCTATTTAATAAAAAACCAGCCCGGACAAACTGCAGTTCAGCTGACTCACAGCACCACTCCGGAATTTGAAGCCTACCCCTGGAGAATTCCCGGATTCATAACCTTCAGGGCCTCCGACGGTCAGTTGGTTCATGCCAGGATCTACCGTCCTGAAAAAGGACAGGCAAACGGAGCCGGTGTAATCTTTGTGCATGGTGCCGGTTATCTGCAGAACGCTCATCAGTGGTGGAGTGAGTATTTCAGGGAATATATGTTCCACAATTTCCTGACTGACCAGGGTTACACCGTGCTTGATATAGATTACCGGAGTTCGGCAGGTTATGGACGCGAGTGGCGTACCGGTATATACCGGCATATGGGAGGAAAAGACCTCAGCGATCAGACCGACGGAGCCCGATACCTTGTTGAACAGGAAGGGATCGATCCCGGAAGGATCGGTATTTACGGCGGTTCGTACGGAGGGTTTATTACGCTGATGGCCATGTTTACTGCACCGGGAGTGTTCCAATGTGGAGCGGCCCTCCGTTCGGTCACCGACTGGGCCCATTATAACCATGGCTACACCTCAAACATCCTTAATACGCCTTCAGAAGATTCCCTGGCCTATCGCAGAAGTTCACCGGTTTATTTCGCGGAAGGGCTTGAAGGTCGTCTGCTGATGTGCCATGGCATGATGGATGATAATGTCCACTTCCAGGATATAGTCAGGCTGTCACAAAGACTTATTGAACTGGGCAAGGAGAACTGGGAACTGGCGGTTTATCCATTGGAAAGGCACAGTTTCACTGAGCCGACAAGCTGGAGTGATGAGTACAGGAGAATTTACCGGATGTTTGAAGAGACACTGGAAAAGGATTAACGATCCTCTGCCCTCTTCGGATAATCAACATTATAGTGCAGGCCCCTGCTTTCGCGGCGGGCCTGTGCCATTTTGATCACCAGGTAACCGACATTGATCAGGTTCCTCAGTTCACAGATCTTCTTGGAGAGTTTTGATTTTTTATAAAGTTCCTCTGTCTCCTGGAAAATAATCTCGAGCCTCACCAGAGCTCTTTCCAGGCGGAGATTTGACCTGACAATCCCAACATAATTGGTCATAATCTGCTGAACCTCTTTCATATTCTGCGTAATCAGCACCATTTCTTCCGGATGAGTGGTACCAGAGTCATCCCAGGGCGGTATTCCTTCCTGGATACTGCAATTCTTAGCTTTTTCCACAGCGTGTCGAGCCGCCCGGTCAGCATAAACTATGGCCTCAATGAGGGAATTGGAAGCAAGACGATTGGCCCCGTGCAAACCGGTTGATGCCACCTCGCCGACAGCATAAAGCCGGTTTATCCAGCTTTTCCCGTTCAGATCCACCTTGATTCCCCCACACATATAATGTGCCGCCGGAACCACCGGGATCATATCCTTGGTGATATCGATCCCAAGTGTCATACATTTTGCATTAATATTCGGGAAGTGGGCTTTCAGAGAAGCCGGGTCCAGGTGCGTGCAGTCGAGATACACAAAATCGTCCCCGTGTATCTTCATTTCGTTATCAATAGCGCGGGCAACGATGTCCCGGGGTGCCAGGCTGCCTCTTTCATCGTATTTCTCCATAAAGGTCTTCCCTGCCTGGTTCTTCAGGATTCCACCAAAGCCTCTCATCGCTTCGGTTATTAGGAATGAGGGGCTTTCTTCCGGATTGTAAAGGCTGGTCGGATGAAACTGTACAAATTCCATGTTCTCCATTATTCCCTTTGCCCGGTATACCATAGCGATCCCGTCTCCTGTGGCAATCCTGGGATTCGTGGTAGTGGAGTACAGATTTCCCGTTCCCCCGGTGGCCAGCAGGGTTATTCTGGACAAGAAAGTGTGAATTTCCCCGGTTTCCAGATCGAGCACATAGGCACCATAGCACTGAATATCGGTAAGATGCCTTTTTACCAGTTTCCCCAGATGGTGCTGTGTAATCAGGTCTACCGCAAAATGTTTCTCCAGGACTTCAATATTGGGATGATTCTTTACCTGTCTTGACAAAGCACGCTGGATTTCAGCACCTGTGCTGTCTTTATGATGCAGGATTCTATGCTCGGAATGTCCGCCCTCCCTGGCCAGATCGTATTTGCCATCAGATTCCCTGTCAAACTCTGTTCCCCATTTAATCAGCTCAGCAATCTGGGCCGGTGCCTCCTGAACCACCATCCTCACCACTTCCTCATTACACAAACCATCCCCGGCTATCAGGGTGTCTTCCACATGCTTGTCGTATGAATCCGAATCGGTGGTGACGGCTGCAATACCTCCCTGCGCATAGCGGGTACTGGTCTCATCCAGCTCTGATTTGGTGATCAGGCAAACCTTTCCGTATGGGGCGACTTTAAGGGCAAAACTAAGGCCTCCCAGACCACTGCCGATGACCAGAAAATCAACTCTTTTTTCCATCAGGGTTTCTCTTTCATTGGTGATTTGGACTTCAAAGATAGTCCACACGGGGATACATATTTAAAAAACCACAGGTTTTTACACAAACAGACGGCCAAAGAGAAAAAAGCAGGCCTTTCAACATATGACAAATTCCATTACTTTTGTGGTTCAACAAAAATTCATAAAAGAAATATGGCTCAGGAAGATATCTTTAAGAAGCTGGTGTCACACTGTAAGGAATACGGATTTGTTTTTCAGTCCAGCGAGATTTATGACGGCTTAAGTGCAGTATATGATTACGGTCAGTATGGAGTGGAGCTGAAAAATAACATCAAAAAATACTGGTGGGATTCGATGGTGCTCCTGAATGAAAATGTTGTCGGACTCGATTCGGCTATTTTCATGCATCCCACCATCTGGAAGGCATCCGGGCATGTCGACGCGTTCAATGACCCTCTTATTGACAATAAAGACTCCAAAAAAAGATACCGGGCTGATGTCCTGATTGAAGAACAACTGGCCAAATACGAAGCGAAAATTGATAAAGAGGTAGAAAAAGCCGCAAAACGTTTCGGCGGGTCTTTTGACGAAGACATGTTCCGGAAAACCAATGAACGTGTTCTCGCCAACCAGCAGAAAATCGATGCCCTTAAAGATCGCTTCGTCAGGGCTCTTAATGACTCCAACCTTGACGAATTGCGACAGATCATCCTTGATGAAGAAATCGTATGCCCGATTTCGGGAACTAAAAACTGGACCGAGGTACGACAGTTCAACCTGATGTTCTCCACCGAAATGGGTTCAACCGCCGATGGCGCCATGAAAATCTATCTGCGGCCGGAAACCGCCCAGGGGATCTTTGTTAACTACCTGAATGTTCAGAAAAGCGGACGCATGAAAATTCCCTTTGGGATCGCGCAGATCGGGAAAGCTTTCCGCAATGAAATTGTCGCCCGTCAGTTTATCTTCCGTATGAGAGAATTTGAACAGATGGAAATGCAATTCTTCGTTAAACCGGGAAGCGAACTGGAATGGTTTTCCAGGTGGAAGGAAACCCGTATGAGATGGCATCAGGCTCTTGGCTTTGGCAGTGAGAATTACCGTTTTCACGATCACGATAAACTGGCCCATTATGCCAATGCGGCTACCGATATTGAATTCCGCTTCCCGTTTGGCTTTAAGGAAGTCGAAGGCATTCATTCCAGGACCGATTTCGACCTGGGAAGTCATCAAAAATATTCCGGAAAAAACATCAGTTATTTTGACCCGGAGACCAGCGAATCCTATACCCCTTACGTGGTCGAAACCTCGATCGGTGTCGATCGTATGTTTCTGCAGATCATTTCCGCAGCCTATCATGAAGAAGTGTTGAAAAAAGAGGACGGATCAGAAGATACAAGGGTCGTACTGAAACTTCCCCCGGTGCTTGCTCCGGTTAAACTGGCTGTCTTCCCCCTGGTGAAAAAAGACGGATTGCCGGAAAAGGCGCGGGAAATCATTACCGGTCTGAAATTCGACTTCAACTGCCAGTACGAAGAAAAGGATTCGATCGGACGTCGTTACAGGAGACAGGATGCTATCGGTACCCCGTATTGCATCACCATCGACCACCAGACGCTGCAGGACAATACGGTTACAATCCGTTACCGTGATACCATGGAACAGGAACGGGTGTCTGTAAATTCACTCAGGGAAATTATCAAGGAGAAAGTGGATATCAGCACGCTCCTGAGAAAACTATAATGCCAAAGGTCCTGATTATAACATACTACTGGCCGCCAAGCGGAGGTGCCGGTGTTCAGCGCTGGCTGAAATTTACCAAGTACCTCCCTGAATTTGGCTGGGAGCCTGTTATTTTCACGCCTTCCAATCCTGAAGCTCCGGTTTCCGATCCCTCCCTGGAAAAAGACATCCCTGCCGGGATCACGGTTCTGAAACGACCCATCCTTGAACCATACAGCGCCTATAAGCGCTTTGTAGGGATGGGAAAGGAGGAAAAGATCAATGCTGGTTTCCTGAGCGAAAAAAAGAAACCCGGACTTGCTGAACGTCTTTCTGTTTGGA
>JBMOLL010000121.1:0-35417 GCA_049325415.1 Bacteroidota bacterium
CGAAGGGATATAAAGCACCCTCAGTTCAACTTTATCCATTCCGTGTATTCCGGAGTGCAGGTAGGAAAAAAGGCCGTGGTACCATCTGCGGGGCATGCAGGAAATGTCGATCAGGATTTTCAGGTTTCTTTTTTCCGGACTGCCGATTACCGGATGGAAATCGGGTATATCACTCTGGGAATAAGTAAAGATGCTGAATTTATTTTCGGTAAAATAGCGATCATTTTCCGGACGTGAAAATTCCTTTGTGTTTTCTCTGTATGCAAATACAACTTTCCTTGCAGGACTTTCTCCAAGCATCCGTGCAATTACGGTGGCCCGGCTTTCGAAAGATGATGCGCTTATAAACAGATCGGGTTCAAATCCCAGCAGAGGATTGGCTGTTTCGACATGAGAGATTACAGATAGTTCCATCTGAAATGAATAGACCGTAAATATAGCAGCAAAAAAGAGAAAAGCAGGGTGAACGCTTATAAAACTTTCGGATTGGCGCTCATTAAAAGAGAAAGGTCGTCGCCTGCTTTTTTTTCCGGTATGAAAAGATCAATCCCCGGCCATTGCCTGACGCTGTTCACCGCCTTGAACATCATGGAGGAAACATAGCGGTGGATATGCGATTGCCTGGTGGTGGTCGTATTGAGCAGGATGACCCAGTTGGTACCGTCGTGTTGACGGACAATCATAGCGGCAGAGCCCTCGAGATAACCCGTGCGCCACCAGGTTCCGTTGAAATCGCTGCCCCTCCAGCCGAAGAGTCCCTTGCCTGATAATTCGGGATTGGTCATGATCTCCAGGTCCTCCGGTCTGAGGATATCAGGCTGGATGTTAAAGGCATCCACAGCGGTAATGAATTTTGCCAGTTCGGGAGCAGAGGCCACCCATCCTCCTGCCGGACCAAGCAGTTCCATATTATTCCCGCCGTAATAGGCCGGAACCATTTGTCCGGATCCGTTGATGGAATAGGTCCTGGTGGTTTTCCCCTCATTATAGTAGTGTACTTCATTCCTGTATTTCTCATGGTAGAAGGAATGGCCCAGGTGCATGTCGTGTATACCCACGGGTTTCAGGATATGCATCACCACATAGTCCTGGTAGGGCATTCCGCTTTTCTTTTCAATGATTTTCCCGAGTATGACATAGCCAAGGTTGCTGTAAGAATACTTTTTACCGGGGTCGCTGGACAGTTTAGCCGACAGTGCGTAGGCGAGGACCTGGTCGAAAGAAGCCGGAGGCGGGACTTTCAGTTTCCTAGCAATGTAAAGAGAGTTAAAGACGGGATCACCGTTTCTCCTTGACCATCCGGCAGTGTGATTAAGCAGGTGTTTTACCTCAATATCTTCATACCTGGGGTCGCGATAATTCAGGAAGCAGGAATCGTTAAGGATTCCGCCGGGACCAAAGACTTTTTCATCGAGGCTGAGGAGGCCCTCTTCCTTCAATTTCATAACTGCCACGGCCGTAATCAGTTTTGACACTGAAGCCAGCCGGAACAAATGCCCGGGTTTGACCTGTTCCTGTTTTTCCACATTGGCAAAACCAAAACCTTTGGCATAGACCAGTTTTTCATCCCGGGTGACTGCCACGCTGGCACCCTTTATTTTATATTTTTCAAGAAAGGCTGATACGGCTTCATCGATTACCTTCGTCGATTCGTAATCGGAATAGTAATTTTCCAGGACGAGTGAAAACGGTACTTCCTCCCCTGAGGACAGAGATGGATAGCCTTTATCAGAAAAGGTAAAAGCCATTTCTGCAAAGAAAAAAAATCCGACCAGCAAAGTCAATATCAATAATCGTTTCAACATTTCCCCCTTCTGAAATCAGTAAAAAACCGGTCTTACATGAATAAAACTACATCATATAACAGCCCGGAACGAAAAAAGATCCATTAGGATATTAACCGCCGGCTGTGAATAACTATTACATACAGTAAAACAAGCTTTTACGTTTGAAAAAAAATCGTGCGAATATAGGCATATTCTAAATATCATGCAACTCTTCGCACCGGAATTTAACGCTTTGCCCTGTAAAGTGTGCAGTTTGACTCAGCAAAAAAGGGATTTATAAAAAGACGGGGAGGCAGAAAGCAAAAATGGGAGACAGATCATCTCTATCTCCCATTCCACCCTTCGGACTGCCTTAACAATCCGATGATGCCAGGTTACTGTTATTCCGGCCGGTTCGAGGAGTAAACCCCTCTCCCCCATTTACCGGTTATACCGGTCTGTTTACCTACCTCCGAGAGGTAGAGCACAGCATCCTTCCGACCATCACCACTGTGTTTTCAGGCAACTGCAGTGTGGATGTCAGCCTTGCCGGCAGCTTTTTACGGCTACACGGACGTGGCTCAGTCATACGGACCGGACCCCGGGGAACCGTTGTCCGGAGGAGCAGTTACCTTGCCTGTTCGCTGCTCCCGATCCTGTTCTATTCACCATAAAACTGGTTTATGGTGAACTGAATAAACATTTAAAGAACTCGGATGGCCTTTTATCGCTCACCTGGTAGAGTAAAATTAAGCCACAGATACATCCGTACCAAAAAAAAATGCCTGTAGAAATTCACAAGAGATTAACTGTACTTATTAACAAATAGTTAATAAAATTGATACTCTACAGGGCAGCAATAAAGGGGTATCCGGGAAGGGTGACCATGTTTATTAACAAGGTGGTTAAAAACGCCGGCTTAAAACAGGCTACCGGGCGTATAGTGTTCAACCCTTTGAATCACCTCGGGGTTGTATGGATCTGACTTATTACCAAGCAGTCGGGGTGAAACTGTCCAGGCGTCCATTTCCTCTTCCGGGTAAGGAAGCAGGAGTTGTTTTGCCTTTTCGGCGGGAAGCAGGGGATCAATCCAGACCCGGTCTTTTCCCGGGGGAAGGATCACGGGCATTCTCTGTCCGCTGTTGTGGATCTTTTCCATGAGCGGATTGGCGGAGGTGGTAACGATGGAAAAAGTGGTATAGACCTTCTGGTCGGCCGGATTCATCCAGCGGTCGCAGAGTCCGGCGAGGGCCATGGGGCCTCCTTCCCGCAGTGTGATGAACCAGGGTGTTTTTTTTCCGGCCACATGCTGCCATTCAAAGAAACCGCCGGTGATGACCAGGCAGCGGTTCATTTCCAGGGGTGTTTTGAAGGAACTTTTCCGCTCAAGGGATTCGGCCCTGGCGTTATAGGTTCCTTTCCTGATCTCTTCAGCCTGGTCCATGTCGCGGCACCACGAAGGGATGAGTCCCCATTGCATCAGGCTGATCCTGCCCGGATCGGTGCCGGGGATGACCGGGACCAGGGGATTTGCGAAGGCCTGAAGGTAAAAACGAAAATCATAATCCTTCAGTGCACCGGCATCCACTTCAAAGCGGCTGGTAATGGTTTCCCTGGGCAGATGCATGGCGATTGTGAAGCACATGTGGCACGTAATTTGAAACTTTTGTAAAAATAGGTATTAATTACCGATGCAGTCTTAAACAAAGCAAATAGTTTGTTTGTTAACATGAGGTCAGATACAAGCGGACAATGGCTTATAAAGAAATGAAACCGTTTTTTCCACTGAGTGTATTCCTCCTTCCCGGAGAGGATATCCCTCTGCGTATTTTCGAACCGAGATATCTGCAGCTTATTGAGGAGTCGAAACAGGAGGGCTATACCTTTGTCATTCCTTATCTGAAGGATGATGACATCACCTCGACCGGTTGTGAGGTGAAGCTCCGCCAGGTTGTGGCAGAGACCACGCAAGGTAAAAAGGTGATTACTGTGGAATCGGTCAGCCTGGTACGGATCATCAGTTTCAGCAAAAAGGCTGAGGGAAAGCTTTACCCGGCCGGTGTTGTGGAGCGTATAGCACCATTCGGGGGGATTTCCAACAGGGAACTCATGCAGCTTGTCATTCATTACACGGATGAATATGACCAGCATTTCCTTGAGGAGGCCGATGAAAGCAACCTGTGTTTGCTGGATATTGCCCGGGCTCTGAACCTCTCTTCCGATGACAAGTATGAACTGATCAACCTGGAGGATGTCCGCCTGATGGAAAAGTTCCTTATCAATCAGATGCACTATCTGATGCTGATCAGAAAGCAGGAGCAGCTCCTGGGGAACGATTTCGGGCTTAACTAAGTAAGACCCTGTACTGTTATTTTAACTCCAAAGACCATTTTCAGTTTTCAGGGAGCCGGGATTTAAGCCGGTCGATATCCTGTTTCAGGGTAGCCACGGTGCGGACGAGCTGGTTTTCCGGGATCACCGGTTCGGGCAGTTCATGGCTGATGTAATGAACGAATTTCCAGATCTCTTTGATCTCACTTACGGGAATATCGAAGGGTTCGTAGAGCGGGTTCAGGGAGTAGCAGACCAGTTTGCCTTCCTTTTCGATCAGATTTTCCACGATCTTGAAAACAACACCTTCGTTCAGGGTAAGAATTACGCAGGCTTCACCCGTTTTCACGCTCTGCCAGTCCTGCAGGTAGGCACCCGTGACCCAGGCTTTATCGGGAATGGGCAACATGGAATCCCCGTTTAGCTGGAAGGTTCTGTATTTCCGGTTTTTTGAAAGAAAAGGAAGGTTAAATACGGGCAGTTCGCTGATGAATTCAGGATCGGCGAAGCCCCGTGTATAGCCTGCACGGGCCTTTTCGTTCACCAGTTCAATATTTTCTTCATTATCACTGTTAACCGTGGAGGCCAGTATTCTCAGATTACTTCCCCTGAGGTAGACATCTTCTCCCTGTTCAAGTTGCCTGAGCTGACTTTCAGACAGGGCAGAGAGGTCGACGCGTACCAGCGTATCGACAGCCACCCTGTAATAATCGGAAAACTTCAGCAGGACATCAATACCCGGCTGGGCCACCTGGTTCTCATACCCGCTGAGTGTCGGTCGCTTGATGCCGAGGGCAAAGGCTACATCGTCCTGAGTCCTGTTCCTGCGCTTGCGCAGGATCCTGATGTTGGAATGGAAATACATCGTTAAAAATTTAAAATTGTATTGACTCGCGATCAAATAATGATTATATTGTAATCATTAATATGATTAAAAACTAATCAAATATATAATCTAAACCCGAAACGTCCAAATTTTCAGCAAAGAAAAGTGTCGTTTAGGAGAAAAAAGTGGTGAAGGAATGGAGCGCTGTGTTGTGCATATGGATATGGACACCTTTTTTGTGTCGGTAGAACGGCTTATCAACAGCAGCCTGAACGGGAAGCCGGTGATCATCGGGGGGGTATCGGACCGGGCGGTAGTGGCGAGTTGCAGTTATGAGGCGAGGAAGTACGGGGTACATTCGGCGATGCCGATGAAACTGGCCCGTTCGCTTTGCAGTGAGGCGGTGGTGATCAGGGGGGATATGGAGTTGTACAGCAAGTATTCGCACACGGTGACGGATATTATTGCTTCCCGTGCTCCCGTGTATGAAAAGGCGTCGATTGACGAGCATTACCTGGACATCACGGGGATGGACCGTTTTTTCGGTTGCATGCAGTGGAGTCATGAGTTGCGGCAGGAGATCATGAAGGAAACGGGACTGCCTATTTCGCTTGGTTTATCGGTAAACAAGACCGTATCGAAGATTGCGACGGGCGAGGCCAAGCCCAACGGGGAGATTGAGGTTCCCGGGGGCTTTGTGAACGGTTTTCTTTCTCCCCTTTCGGTGCGCAAGATCCCGATGATCGGTCCGCAGACCTATCACCTGCTTCGTTCGATGGGGATCTCGACCATCGGGACCCTGAGCATGATCCCGGAGGAGATGATGCAGAGTCTTCTGGGGAAGAACGGGCTGGTGATCTGGAAAAAGGCCAATGGTATAGATCCCACCCCGGTGATGCAGTATTCGGAGCAGAAGTCGATGGGCAGTGAGCGCACCTTTGAACGGGACACGATGGATATTAACGGGATACATGCCCTTCTGCTCGGGATGACGGAAAAGCTTTGTTACCAGTTGCGGAAGGAGGAGAAGCTGACTTCCGTGGTGACGGTCAGGATCCGCTATTCGAATTTTGACACGCATACCCTGCAGAAGCGGGTTCCTTACACCTCTTTTGATCATGTGCTGATCCCCGTGGTGAATGAGCTTTTCACCCGGCTGTATCAGCGACGGATGATGATCCGGCTGGTCGGGGTCCGTTTCTCGGGCCTTGTCAGGGGGGTACAGCAACTCGATCTTTTCGAGGACCGTTCGGAGATGGTTAAGCTCTACCTGGCGGTTGACGGACTGCGGCATCGTTTCGGTGCCCGTGCGGTGCGGAGGGCCAGCGGCATGCAGATGCATGAACTGGAGGCCCGGAATGAGCAGCAGGAGCAACAGGAGGCAGGTGTCGATCCGATGAGCCGGCAGCAGATCGACAATCTGAAGAACAGGCGCTGGCGTTACTGGAACCAGGGATAATGTATCTGAACACCCACTCCTATTACAGTCTGCGCTACGGGACCATGGCTGTAGAAACGCTCGTGGAGACGGCGGCAGCTCAGGGTATCCCTGTTATGGCCCTGACCGACATCAATAATTCGACGGGCATTATCGATTTTGTCAGGACGGCACTGGCTCACGGGATCGATCCGGTGGCCGGGATCGAGTTCCGCGACGGTGACACCTTTCTTTACACCGGTCTGGCCCGGAATCTGAACGGGTTCAGGGAACTGAACACCTTTCTTTCCTATCATAACGAGACCGGGGTTGCGCTTCCCCGGAATGCACCGCGCCTGGACGATGTATGGTTTATATACAGTTTCGACCGTTATCCGGAGCGTCCGTTGTATGAGAATGAGCTGATCGGGGTGCGGCCGGAAGAAGTGAACCGGATTCTTTACTCTCCCTGGAACAGGGACCGTTCGAGGCTGGTCATACGTCACCCGGTAACCTTTCTGAAACGTGAGGACCGCGAGTTGCACCGTCACCTGCGGGCCATAGATCACAACCTGTTGCTGAGCCGGCTGAACGAGTCTCAGCTGGCCGGAGAGAACGAGTTGCTGCTTCCACCCGATCTGCTTCTTCTGGCATACCAGGATTACCCGGAACTGAAGAGGAATACGGAGCGTCTTCTGGCCGACTGCCGGATCGGGATCGACTTCACCACGGTGAAGAACAAGAAGACCTTTACCGGAACCCGTTACGACGATAAGGTCCTGCTGACCAAACTCGCCCTGGAGGGAATGGTGTACCGTTACGGGAAATCGAACAAGGAGGCACTCCGGCGGATCAATCATGAGCTGGATGTGATCGACCGGCTGGGTTTTTCCTCCTATTTCCTGATCACCTGGGATGTGATCCGTTATTCCATGTCGAGGGGCTTCTACCATGTGGGGCGCGGAAGCGGAGCCAATTCCATTGTGGCTTACTGTCTCAGGATCACGGATGTGGATCCGATTGACCTGGACCTGTACTTCGAGCGTTTTATCAACCCGAAAAGAACCAGTCCGCCCGATTTCGACATCGATTTTTCCTGGAAGGAAAGGGATGATGTGCTGGATTATATCTTCAAGCGCTACGGAAGGAAGCATACGGCCCTGATCGGCACCATGTCGACCTTTCGCGACCGTTCGATCTTCCGGGAACTCGGTAAGGTGTACGGTTTACCCAGGGAGGAGATCGACCGTCTGGTGAACGATCCGCAGGACGTCATGAACAGCGGACCTGTCACCGATCGCATTATGCGTATCGGAAGCCGGCTGATGGACTTCCCCAATATGCGGAGCATACATGCCGGAGGGGTGCTGATTTCGGAGGAGCCGATCACCACTTACACGGCGCTCGATATGCCGCCCAAGGGCCTTCCCACCACCCAGTGGGATATGTATGTAGCCGAGGCGCTTGGCTATGAGAAGCTGGACGTACTGAGCCAGCGGGGGATCGGTCATATCCGGGAGAGTGCAGAGATCATTGAGGAGAACCGCGGTATCCGGGTGGATGTTCACCGGGTGGACCAGTTTAAAAGGGATCCGGAGGTGCTGCGCCAGCTCCGGGAGGGAGAGACCAACGGCTGTTTTTACATTGAGAGCCCGGCCATGCGCGGGCAGCTGAAGAAGCTGCGCTGCGACAATTACCGGAGCCTGGTGGCTGCCAGTTCGATTATCCGGCCGGGGGTGGCCCGCTCGGGGATGATGAAGGAGTATATTCACCGTTTTCATCACCCTGATGATTTCGAGTACCTGCACCCGATCCTGGAGGAGCAGTTGAAGGAGACCTACGGGGTGATGGTCTATCAGGAGGATGTGATCAAGGTCTGTCATCACTTCGCCGGACTCGACCTGGCCGACGCCGACGTGCTCCGCCGCGCCATGAGCGGGAAATACAGGTCGAGCCGGGAGTTTGACCGGATTGCCCAAAAATTCTTTGATCAGTGCATGGCCATCGGGCATTCCGAGGAGCTGACCCGGGAGGTATGGCGCCAGATCAGTTCCTTTGCGGGCTATTCCTTTTCGAAGGCACATTCGGCTTCCTTCGCTGTGGAAAGTTTCCAGTCGCTTTACCTGAAGACCCACTTTCCGCTTGAATTCATGGTGGCAGTCATCAATAATTTCGGAGGGTATTACCGGACCTGGGTTTATGTGAATGAAGCAAAGCGGTGGGGAGGGCAGATTCATCTTCCCTGCGTGAATCACAGCCGGATAAAGACCTCTATCTCCGGGAGCGATATTTACCTGGGATTTATTCACATACAGAACCTGGAGAGTGACCTGGCCTCCCGGATTGTGGAAGAGCGGGAACGTGGCGGGGAGTACAGAAACATTCCCGATTTTCTGAGCCGTGTTCCTGCAGGAACAGAGCAGATGATCATCCTGATCAGGACGGATGCTTTCCGTTTCACGGGAAAAACAAAGAAGGAACTGTTATGGGAAACGCACCTGTTGCTCGGAAAATATACAGTCAGGGAAAAGGCTCATGAGCTCTTTCCCGTGCAGGGCAAACGGTTTTCCCTTCCCGAACTGGAGCAATCGGCCGATGAGGATGCCTATGATGAGATGGAGCTGCTGGGTTTTACGGTTAGCCTCTCCCCTTTCGACCTGCTAATCACCCCGTTCAGGGGAGAGATCAATGCCCGCGACATGATGGCTCATGTCGGGAAGAAGGTAAGGATGGTGGGTAATCTGGTTACGATCAAATATGTCAGGACCGTGAAGCATGAATGGATGCATTTCGGCACTTTTCTGGATGTAACGGGTGAATTCTTTGACGTGGTGAATTTCCCGGCTTCCCTGAAGAATTATCCCTATAAAGGCAAGGGGGTTTATCTTCTGCTCGGTACGATTACCGAGGAGAACGGTTTTCCCGGCCTGACGGTGGAGAAAATGGCCAAACTGCCCTTCCGTCCAGATCCACGTTATTAGCTTCCGGTATCAACCCGACGGACATTGATGACGCCGCGAACCTTTTTCAGTTTTCGGATCATGGCTTCAAGATGCTGTGTGTTTTTCACCATCAGGGTGATGGTCCCGTCGAACATCCCGTCGTTGGAATCGATGGAAATGGATCGCATATTGACCTGGAGATCCTTGGAGATCACATCGGAGATACTGCTGACAATGCCAATGTCGTCGACCCCTGTAACCCTCAGTGCCACCGTGAAAAAAGCTTCCTTTTCGGTGCGGGTCCACCTGGCCCTGACCACCCTGTAGCCGAAGCGGGAGATCATTTCGTGGGCATTCGGACAATTCATCCGGTGGATGGTAATACCCGAGCCTATCGTCACAAAACCAAAGATGTCGTCGCCCTGGATCGGGTTACAGCATTTGGCAAAGCGATATTCCACGTTCGACAGGCGTTCATCGATCAGCAGGAAGTCGTTGGAGGAATCAACTGCCTGTCTGATAATCTTTGATACCGCCTGTTCATCAATGGGTGTTGTCCGGTATTCATGCTCTTCCTCTTCTGCGGAAAGAAGGATTTTTATCTCCAGGAGGTCGATCTTTTCGGTAGCGATATCAAAATACAGGTCAATGGCATCTTTCAGTTTATAATGCCGGAGGATTTTCCTGATATTGGTGTCGTCGTAATCGATTTTCCAGTTTTTCAGGCGGCGCTTGAGTATTTCCTTTCCGTTTTCCGCCTCTTTCAGTTTTTCTTCCTTCAGGGCCTGTTTTATCTTCCCTTTGGCTTTGGAAGTGACTGCGAAGTTTATCCAGTCGAGTTTTGGCTTTTGAGTCTTGGAACGGAGTATCTCCACCTTATCGCCGTTTTTCATCTGGTAGCGGATGGGAACATTTTTTCCGTTCACTCTTGCTCCGACACAGGATGCTCCCACGGCTGTGTGTATATCAAAGGCAAAGTCGAGCACCGTGGCTTTCTCCGGAAACTTTTTCAATTCGCCGTTAGGGGTGAATACAAAGATCTCCTTGCTGTACTGGGCCAGTTTAAGTTCATCGATCAGCGTTCCGGCTTCCTCCTTATTGGTTTCCAGCATTTCCCTGACCATCGAAAGCCACTGGTCAATCCGGTCCTGTCCTTCAATGCCTTTGTATTTCCAGTGAGCGGCAAGGCCCTTTTCTGCAATTTCGTTCATGCGGCGGGTTCTGATCTGCACCTCCACCCATTCACCGCCGGGAATGATCACCGTGGTGTGCAGTGATTCATAGCCGTTTGATTTGGGTACGGAGATCCAGTCGCGCAGGCGCTCAGGATTTGGCTGATAGAAATCGGTAACGATGGAATAGGCACGCCAGCAATACTCCTTTTCCTTTTTTGGCGGACTTTCCAGAATAATCCGGATGGCAAACTTATCGTATACTTCTTCGAAGTCTACATTTTGCTGTCTCATTTTTCGCCAGATGGAAGAGATAGCTTTGGTACGGCCCTTAATTTCAAAAACAAAGCCTTCATTTTCAAGGCCCTCCCTGATAGGCTTTATAAAGCGCTGTATGAACCTGTTCCTTTGAGCCGTTGATTCGGTAAGTTTTTCCGAAATTCCGGCATAGGCTTCCTTTTCCAGGATGCTCATGGAGATATCCTCCATTTCCGACATCATGTTGTACAGGCCTAGCCGGTGAGCCAGTGCAGAATAAAGGTATTTGGCCTCGCAGGCAAGGGCTATCTGCTGTTCCTCCGGGACCTGACCAATCTGCCGCATGGTATAGAGGCGGTCGGCCAGTTTAATCAGAATGACCCTGTAATCTGACGAAAGCGTCAGGATGAGGTTCAGCATATGATCACCCTGGTTTTTGTCGGGGACCCCCGAAAACTGGTTTATTTTGAGTAATTCCCTGATGATCAGATCGATCTTGTCGCCCATGACCTGTTTTAGTTCTTTCGGGGGCACACCGGTAAGATTAACAAATTCAAACAGCAGGGCAGCGGCAACAGAAACGGCATCGAGGCCGAGTTCGCTTGCTGCGATCCGTGCGAGCTGAACTGCATGGGCCACGACATGTTCGCCCCATTTCTCATCCTGATCGCTGCTTTTATCCAGAATAAGGTAATAGGCTTTTCGGATCAGTGCTATCCCCTCTTTATCATATTCCGGCTTGCAAATCCTCAGCAGGCTTCGATACTGCCTGATGATCTGCCGCTCGATATGCGGTGCAAATTTCTTTATACTTTCCATTAGCAACCCGAATTACTCTTTACAGCAATTATTGCCGGCACAGGGAATCCTGACCCTGAACAACGAGCCTTCTCCTTCCCTGCTTTCGATCTCCATGCTGCCATTATGAAGTTTTATGAATTCGTGGACCATGGAAAGGCCGAGTCCTGATCCCCTTTCATTTTCAGTGCCTTTTCTGCTCCATCCGCCATTACCTTCGCGGATCTTATGCAGTGCCTCTTCCGGAATTCCAATACCATGGTCGATCACTTCAATGACCAGATACCTGTCCTTCAAGCCGGTATTCACAATAATTTCCGAATGACGGTTGGAGAATTTGATGGCATTCATCAACAGGTTGCGAAGAACCGTACCGATCATCTGCTCATCAACCATGCATACCACCTTTCCGGAAGTATTGTTACGGATCACCAGGTCTTTTCCCCTGGCCGTCTGTTCCAGCAGGCTGATGCTGTTGAGTGTTATCAGTGCCACGTCGGTTTTTTGAGGAAAGAATTCAATATCCCCCTCCTGCATTTTTGTCCAGACAAGCAGGTTTTCCAGAAGTTCCAGTGAGGCAGATGCTGAATTACTCAGATTGCTAATCAGTTTGCCCCGGTCGGAACTGCTTATGTTATTCTCGTTTTTACCCAGCATATTCAAAGCGGTGACCTGGTTTCCAATAGTGCCTCTCAGGTCATGGGCCACGATAGATAACAGCTTATCTTTGGTTTTGTTGAGTTTATCGAGCTTTACGTTTTGTTTGGTAATGGTGAGGTTTTTCTTCTCAAGCTGGAGGTTGATCTGTTTTTTTCGCTGGCTGTAATAGGCAACCACCAGCAAAAGCAGGGCGATGAGGACCACTGAAATGATCCCACCGACGATCAGGATCTGTTGTTCCTGTATACGGTCACGGTTCAGGGCTTCCTGAAAGCGAAGGTTCTCATTTTCCTGTTCCAGTACCTGGGCATGATACCTGAACTCAAGTTCACTCACCAGTTCCGAATTCTGGAAATAGAGCAAACTGTCGCTGTATTTTTTATAGAAGGTCATGTATTCATAGGCCTTCCTGAAATCACCTTCACCTGAACTGATCGCCTGGAGCAATTCATAGGCATGTGAAATATGTTCAAGCGAACCAAGAATAAGTGCAGAATCCAGACCGGCATTGGCATATGTTGCAGCCTGGGTCAGCTGATCTTTCTTCAGATTGATGGTGCTTAGCAATAGCAGTGAGCGTGTGATTCCGTCCAGATCCCTCATGCCCTTTTTTATTTCCAGGGCCCTGGCTGTCAGTTCTTCGGCTTCTTTTAGCCTGTCGATCTCCGTATAGATTTCAGCCTGGTAGACATAGCAATTTGAAATGGCTTTCTGGTCGCCCAGTTCTTCCCTGATTTCAGTACCCTGTCTGAGGTAGTCAAGCGCCTTCTGGTACTCCCCCATTTCAGAGAAGTTTGTTCCCATATTGATCAGACAGTTCGATAACAGCTCCTTGTTATTCAATGATCTGCATATTGCAAGAGATTTTTTATAGTAGTCGTATGCTTTGGCGTACTGACCGCATTTATTATGTATGACCCCGATGTTAAGCAGGCATTTGGATACCTCCAGCATGTTCCCGTTCCTTTCATTAACTATCAGAGCTTTATTGAAGAATCTGATGCCCTCTTCGTAATTCCCCATCAGCACATGCACATTTCCGATGTTAATCCATGCCTTGGTAAAGGAAGCAGAGTCGGCTTCAGCGATTTCGTACTCGAGCGACTGCTGGTAGCACATCAGGGCCTTGTCGTACTCGCCGTGATTTTTATAAATGATCCCCATATTATTCAGACAGCGGTTGATGCCTGCCGGGATATGATTTTCCATATAAAAGCCGAGGCAATTCTGGTAAGTCACCAGTGCAGAATCGAAACTTGCCCGAAACAGGAACTGGTTTCCTTTATTCACCCAGGCGTCATGATACCTGATCATGTTTCCGGCTTTGCTGAAGAAGGTCATCGCCTCATCAAAGCAATGCGAAGCTGCCGGATAGTCACCATGATAGGACCGCATCCGCCCCAGTTCATTAAGGGCCAGGCCTTTGGCCAGATCACGATTTTCAGGCTCGACTGCTTCTACCATCTGCTGGAGGCAGGTCTTCATCCTGACAGTGTCGGAGGAAAGGTAGAGCCTGGCCAGACTAATATACAGTTCATTCCTGACACTGTCGACCCTGCAGGACTGAATGGCCTGAAGGAGACTGTCGGGCTCTGTAACAGTCTTTGCGCTGATATTGAAGGAGATAAGACAGATCAGCAAAGTCCCGATCAATAAAACGTACTTCCGGGGAACAATTTCAGGGTTTGACATACCAGGCTCCATTTATTCAACAGGGCAATTTCACTGGTTTCAAAAATACGAATTTTTGGTGCGAATCGTCCAAAATCCCTTTTTACATTAAGCAGTAGCAATTTTTTTCCTTACTTTGAAAGAAAGAGAAAGCAATGAAGTCTTACAAAATACCTCATACCTACGTAATTATCGCCGGTTTTATTCTTTTTGCCGCTGTTTTAACCTGGATTGTTCCGGGAGGTAGTTTTGACCGCGAGCTGAAGGACGTCAATGGTACAATGCGGGAAGTTATTATAGATCAGTCGTTTCACTATGTTGAAAGCAGTCCGCAAACATGGCAGGTATTTTCCGCATTATTCAAGGGATTCACAGATAAAGCCGACATCATTGTGTTTATCCTGGTAATCGGGGGGGCATTCTGGATCATGAATGAAAGCAAGGCGATTGATGTCGGCATACAGACTTTCCTTCGGCTGGTACGGCGTCTTGAACGCTACCGGATCATCCGTTTTCTGGGCGTGGACAATATGGTGATCACGCTGCTCATGCTGGTATTCAGCGTATTCGGGGCCACCTTTGGCATGAGTGAGGAAACGATCGCCTTCATTATCATATTTGTGCCCTTATCGATATCCATGGGCTACGACTCAATCGTCGGGGTAAGTATGTGTTTTGTCGGAGCGGCTCTCGGATTTGCCGGAGCCCTGCTGAATCCTTTTACAATCGGCATTGCCCAGGGACTTTCCAATCTGCCGTTGTTCTCCGGAATTGAATACCGTCTTTTCTGCTGGCTGCTCATCAATATAGTGGGCATCACCTGGGTTCTTTTGTATGCCCGCCGGATCAGAAAAGATCCCCGGAGATCGCCCGTTTATGATGATGATGAATACTGGAGGGCAAAAGAGCATGCTGTGCTGGACAGAACAGCTTATTTTACTCCTGTATCGGCCTGGATTGTCTATTTTATTCTTCTGGCAGCAATGACAGCCTTCTCATTCTATTATCCCCGAACCACACTCAGTCTGGGCAACAGCAGTATGACCTGGTATATTATTCCCACTCTGACGGGTCTTTTTGCGCTGACAGGTTTTCTTTCACTCCGGAAATCGGTCCACTTTTTTATTCTTAATATGCTTTTGTTTACTATACTTTATCTGATTACCGGGGTAATGGGCTATGGCTGGTTCGTAATGGAGATAGCCTCCTTATTCCTGGCGATGGGGCTTGCATCGGGTATTGCGATGAACAGGAGTGCGAACCATATCACGCGGTTATTTATAAGCGGCATGAGTGATATTCTTTCGGCAGGTGTGGTTGTAGGTCTGGCTGGAGGTATTCTTGTTATTTTACAGGACGGTCAGATTATCGACACCTTATTATATAAGCTTGCAGGGTCGATGAAGGAAGCCGGGAAACTGGCTTCGGTGAGTGTGATGTACCTGATCCAGACCGGTATAAACATCTTTATGCCAAGTGGTTCGGCCAAGGCGGCATTAACCATGCCTATGATGTCGCAGTTTTCAGACCTGATTGGTTTATCACGTCAGGCGACGGTTATGGCCTTTCAGCTGGGAGATGGCTTTACCAACATGATCACCCCCACTTCCGGAGTGCTTATCGGAGTGCTGGGTGTGGCAAAAATACCTTTTGAAAAGTGGGTCAGGTGGATCGCCCCG
This sequence comes from Bacteroidota bacterium, assembly GCA_049325415.1. Lineage (GTDB taxonomy): Bacteria > Bacteroidota > Bacteroidia > Bacteroidales > JBMOLL01. Next base: position 15,521 of record JBMOLL010000121.1, read on the forward strand.
TTCATGGTCATTCTCATCCTGCTGGGCTGGTTGTTGCTGATCCCAACCGTTACGATGAAACTTGGCGGATTCTGAATGTTAACGGAACGTGATCCCGAATCCGGCGGTATGCGTTGAATACAGGGTGTGAGAGAAATCGTAATACAGCATAAAAATGCCGAGTGTAAGTCTGACTCCAGCATTATACCTCAGGTTCCGGTAATTTTCAAATTCCATGTCAATTGGATTCTCCACCACGGTATAGGTAACCTTGCCCATGTCGGCCCCTTCCGTTACCAGGGTATTTACGGGATAGTGACCGGTCATCTCCACTTCGCAGGATGAACCGGCATAACCAACAGACTGGTAAAGATTCAAAAAGGGAATCGATTCTGATACGATGAGGTTTGCTGTCCAACCACTGATTTCCAGTGCTACAAACTGATCATCCCAGTAGAGGGGATCAACGGTTACAACATCAACTGGCATGGGTTGTACATGGATCTGCGTGGAGGCAGTCACCTGGGTGTATCCTCCCTGCAGGCTGATATCCAGAAATTTAAGTTTTTTAATAACCGGGATATACTGTGAAATTGAATGTTTTCCACCCACTCCCCAAAGTCCGATCTCCCCGTAATCCCTGAAGGCAATTGTTGGCACATAGCGAACGGAGATATCAGTACCCAGGGGCAGTCCAACTGTAAGCTGACCCATGGGCATGGGTACGAAATCGATTCCGGTGCCGTCGGGATGAAGAAACCTTGCAATTTCTACTGTTTGCGGGGTTCCGTTATAATCAAAAGTCTGGGAATAAACCAGGGAAGGTCTGTCATTCATCTGGCCGGCGGCCGTTGGAGCCAGGGTGCTGTTTCCCTCTACCGCGCCGTTCAGTGCCAGTCCTGCAAGGTCGTATTGCAGAGCCTCGGGAGGAGCAAAGGCTACACTGGCGTTTACCATGATATCGAGTCCGCCGAGTTTATGCGGTCTGGCTGTGGTATACCATCCTCCATTCAGATCGGCGCCGAGTATATTGGCATACGGCCGGATGTATTCCTGCAAAAGTTTTTCCGTATCCTCGATTCCTCCGTATATAAAATCGATGGTGGAGATCTGTGCTCCGGCGTTCAGTGCTCCCGATAAAAGGAGGCATGCAAGGAAACGTCCGGATATTTTTTCTATATGAAACATAGTATTCACTTTAAGTTCAAGAGGTAAATGTATAAAAAAATAAATAAACGCGGATTTGGCCGCCCATCCTCGGACTATCTTTCCGAAAACCGGATAAAACCTTTAATTTTGTTTATATGAATCAGAAGGTATTTCTCCCCAATCAGCCGCTGGCCGACCGGATGAGGCCGCAGAGCCTGGATGAGTTTGCCGGTCAGAAGCATCTTGTCGGGGAAGGAGCCGTTATCAGGCGACTGGTGGAATCGGGTTCCCTCAGTTCATTTATACTCTGGGGGCCTCCCGGAGTGGGAAAGACGACCCTGGCCACCATTATTTCCAAACAGCTGAACCGTCCGTTTTACAGCCTAAGCGCCGTACAATCAGGTGTCAAGGATGTGAGGGAAATGATTGATAAAGCGAGGAAGACCCAGTTTTTCAACCAGCCAAACCCGATCCTGTTTATCGATGAGATCCACCGCTTCAGCAAATCCCAGCAGGATTCGCTGCTTGCAGCTGTGGAACAGGGTATTGTGACCCTGATCGGAGCCACAACGGAGAATCCGTCTTTTGAAGTGATCTCCCCCCTGCTCTCCCGCTGCCAGGTTTATATCCTTCAGTCACTTGGCAAGGAGGATCTCCGCTACCTGATCGATCAGGCGCTGCAACGAGATCCCTATCTGAGCAAAATCAAGGTTGAAGTAGCGGAGGAGGAAGCCATGATGCAGTACTCCGGCGGCGATGCCCGCAAATTGCTGAACACCCTTGAACTGGTGATCAGGGCGGAGACGTCCGATACGAATTATACCGGGGATCAGGTCATCAGGATCACGAATGACCTGGTTAAAATGCGGCTACAGGAAAACATTGTGATGTATGATAAAAACGGGGAGCTGCACTACGATATCATCTCAGCCTTTATTAAATCCGTCAGGGGTTCAGACCCGGATGCGGCCGTATACTGGCTGGCCAGGATGCTTGACGGCGGGGAGGATATTCTGTTCATAGCCAGGCGGATGGTAATTCTTGCAGCCGAAGACATCGGTCTGGCCAATCCGAACGCCCTGCTGATGGCTACCAGTTGTTTCCAGGCTGTGCATATGATTGGTATGCCCGAAGCAAGGATCATCCTTTCGGAAGCGGCGATTTACCTGGCGACCTCGCCTAAAAGCAATTCGGCCTATATGGCTATTGATACTGCGCTGGCACTGATGAAGGATCGCGGGCATCAGCCGGTTCCCCTGCATTTGCGCAATGCGCCCACCAGCCTGATGAAGGAACTGAACTACGGAAAAGACTATAAATATGCACATAGCTATGAAGGCCACTTTATCGCCGACCAGTTCCTTCCAGATGAGCTGAAAGACCTGCGTTTGTACGAACCCGGTCCGAATGCAAGGGAACAGGAGATCCGGAATTACATGAACAAGCTATGGGGAAATAAAAAGAACTATAATGAAAAAGCTTAACCTGGAGAACTACTTCCCGGGAATCGCCTATCCCGGCAGCAGCAATTTCTTTCTAATTGCGGGTCCGTGTGTGGTTGAAGGCCGTGATCTCACCCTGCAGATTGCAGAGCATATCGCCGGACTCAGCCGGAAGTTGAAGATCCCCTTAATATTTAAGGCATCCTACCGGAAAGCAAACCGTTCGCGGCTTGATTCCTTTTCAGGGATCGGAGATCTCAAGGCACTCTCGATACTCCGGGAGGTAAGGGAACAGTTCGGATTGCCGGTGATCTCCGATATCCATTCGGCTGAAGAGGCTCACATGGCTGCAGAATACTGTGATGTTCTGCAGATCCCGGCCTTCCTGTGCCGTCAGACTGATATACTTGTTGCCTCAGCCAGGACGGGTAAAACGGTTGCCATTAAAAAGGGGCAGTTTCTCTCACCTTCGGCGATGAAATTTGCCGTGGATAAGGTAAGGGAGTCGGGCAATGACCGGGTTATTGTCACAGAAAGAGGAAGTATGTTCGGTTACCAGGACCTTGTTGTGGATTTCAGGGGGATCCCCGAGATGCAGCTTTTCGATGTGCCCGTCGTTCTTGATGTCACCCATTCCCTTCAGCAGCCCAACCAGGAATCGGGAGTAACCGGAGGCAGGCCCGAACAGATTGCCACCATAGCCAGGGCTGGTATTGCAGCAGGAGCCGACGGGATTTTTATTGAGACCCATCCCCGTCCGTCAGAGGCTTTATCCGACGGGGCAAACATGCTTCCACTCGACCGTCTGGAAAAACTTCTGGAAGATCTGGTCCGTCTGCGTGAAGTTGTTGTAACTTTATAAGCACTTTATCCAACTAATAAAAGTAAAATGAAAAAACAATTTTTAGTTCTTGCACTTAGTTTTGCCGTGTTCATGTTGAACGGGCAGGATGTTAACAGCGTTATTCAGAAGCACCTGAAAGCCTCCGGACAGGAGAAACTGAGCAAGGTTGAAAGTATAGTAACCAGTGGCACCATCAGCATGCCTTCCATGGGAATGGAAATGAGTTTTTCCCTTACCAAGGCCAGGCCGGTACTTCTTAAACTTGAAAGTGATTTTAACGGCAGTCCGATGATCCAGGTTTTTAATGGTACGGAGGGATGGACCTACGCTCCCGGACTTGGTGTGCCCGAGCCGGTTGAAATGGGTGCCCAGGAGATCACCAGTGCCCGTTCCCAGGCCAAAATCGACAATCCTTTTTATAATTTTGAAGAAAGAGGTGAAAAGGCTGAACTTGTTGGGGAGGAAAGTTTCAATGATAAACCTTGTTTTCACGTGAAGCTGACCTCGGAAGAAGGCAATGTCGTTGATTATTTCATTAACAGGGACAGTTATCTCCTGGATGGTTACATTACAAGCCAATCGATTAACGGACAGGACATTATGCTTCAAACCTCTGTTTCTGATTATAAAAAGATCAAAGGCACCATGCAGCCGCTAACCTCGACGGTAAAGATGAACGGTCAGGTGATCAGCATCATGAAAGTAAATGAGATAAAATTCGGAGCAAAGGCCGATCCTGGAAATTTCGGTAAACCTGCAACTGAATAAATAAGAACGGGGCATCAAGCCCCGTTCTTTTTTGATCAGCAGTCCTGTAAGCCAGGTTCTGTTTCCGCCGGAGCGGATCCCTGTCATTTATCTGAGCGGCCTACCCCCCGGCACAGACGGGTCGCCTTTACTGCCGGTATACATGGCCTTACAACCTGCAAGGCAAACAGCTGCTCCGGTCACCCGGAACACTGGTGGGCTCTTACCCCACCTTCTCACCCTTATCCCGAAGAACGGGACGGTTATTTTCTTCTTTGCGACTGTACCCTCACGGATACCTGGCTTTCACCAGTACAGTACCCTGCGTTGCCCGGACTTTCCTCCCCGACTGGCGGAGCGACAGAGCGAACTGCTGATTTTTTTTGCAAATATACAAAGTAATGCGGACTTTCTGAAAATCAACCAGAAAGCAAACAGGATTATTTTAGGTAGACTTTGGTTGCCCCGTAGCCATATTCCCTGAAAGAAGCATCCTGGTACCTCAGACCCCGGAATTCTTTATCGAGTATTTTTCGTATTTCGTAACGAAGCTTACCGTTCCCCACTCCATGTATAAACACGATAGCAGCTTGCCTTGCTGCCAGGGCTGATTCGAGAGTGAACCTGAACCTGGAAAGCTGCATATCAAGTATTTCTGCAGGTGTAAGTTTATCAGGATCGTCGGACAGCATGGCAATATGCAGATCAACTTCCTGAATACCCGAGGGCTTTTTCCCCGGTTCCTCCTCGTCAGTCTCCCTGGACTTTTTTGACAGCATTGCCTGCCTGAGCTTTACGGCATCCAGGGCAGGAGGCTCAGCTTCTTTTTTATTTCCAAAGTTCTCTACCCCAATGAAATAGGCTTTTTCGTCGAAATATTCGTTTTTTACACGCTGTTGCCCATCGAGCAATTCTGTGGAATGAACATTTTTAACAAGATGGATGGGCGGACGCGGGATAAATTCATCGTTTCGGTAAAGTATCGCCTGGATATTAAAGGAGATAACGCTGTTCAGATCGGGCGGAAGGTAGCGTCCGAGATAGACCTTCAATCCTGCCTCAAGTTCCCCTTTTCCAAGCAGGTTACGCAGCTTTCCCGTGCCATGGCTTACCGTATAAAATAGCCCGAATGATGAGCTGTTCACCAGGTAGACCATCAATTCCGGACTACCGGTGGAGGGAACAAAGGCCAGCAAGATTTCATCATCCCTGAGGGGTATAGAAGGGGCTGCCTGTTTTTTCTCCTTCCTGACTAAAGGAACTGATTTCGGGGAGTTAAGCGGCTTGCTCTCCCGCTCATAACTATCGCTGACGGGAACCAGTTCCTTCAGTGAAACCGGTAGTTCAAAGCCATCGCTGTTTTCCACGAGTGCTCTTTCCTGATCCAGGATTTTTGTAATGATCCCCTCCCCAACATCATTCAGAAACCGTACCCTGTCGCCTGCCTTTAGCTTCATAAGCTCTGTTTTTTGCAAATTTAGCTATTTTTGCAGACTCAATCCTGAAAGATGCCAGAACATAGTAAGATCCGGATTTCCGATTACAGCTACGATTTGCCCGATGAGAGGATCGCCCGTTTCCCGGTGAGCGAAAGAGACGGTTCGAGGCTGTTAACCTGTATAAAGGGGGAGATCGGACAGCGTCCGTTCAGCGACTTGCCGGCACTGATTCCCCGTGGATCCCTCCTGGTCTTTAACGATACAAAGGTAGTTCGGGCCAGGCTGGTTTTCAGGAAAGAATCGGGAGCCAGAATAGAAATTTTCTGCCTTGAGCCCGAGGAACCCTCAGATTACCAGCAGGTATTTTCTTCAACGAAACCGGTAGTCTGGAAATGTCTTGTAGGCAATGCAAGGAAGTGGAAGGAAGGAGAGTTATATACTGAGATTGTTGCAGCGCATAGAACTACCCGGGTGTTTGCAAGACAACTTTCACGCGAGGGAAACACCTTCATCATCAGGTTCAGCTGGGAGGAGGCAACACTCAGTTTCGGAGAAATTCTTGAAAGCGGAGGTGTTATTCCCATTCCACCTTATCTGCAGCGGGAATCTGTAGCCGAGGACAATGAACGCTACCAGACGGTATATTCCCGGATCAGCGGATCGGTCGCTGCGCCTACTGCCGGCTTGCATTTTACTGACCGTCTGCTGAAAAAGCTTGAAGAATCAGGTGTTGTTCTGGAAAAAGTGACCCTGCATGTGGGTGCCGGAACCTTTGTTCCGGTTAAGGAGGAGGATGCTTCTCTCCATCGTATGCACGAGGAGCTTGCCATAGTCAGTAAGGAGGTTATTCGTGCACTTGCAGAAAATGAAGGACGGGTTTTTGCCGTTGGCACAACTACCACGAGGACCCTTGAATCGCTGTACATCCTGGGGGCCAAACTGCTCAGCGGATACCTTCCTCCGGCAGGAAGCCTGTTACAGGTAAACCAGTGGGACGGAGATGAGTTTCCTTTTGAAGGAAATTATGAGTCACCGTTCTATGCCCTGATCCGCTATCTCGAGGAGAGGAATCTTAGCCATATTCAATTCAGGACCGGAATCATGATCACACCCGGATACCGGTTCAGGGTTATCAATGGAATGATCACAAATTTTCATCAGCCGGGCAGCACCCTTTTGTTGCTTATAGCGGCTTTTATCGGGGAGAGGTGGAGGGACGTCTACAAATATGCCCTTCAGAACGGGTTCAGGTTTCTCAGTTATGGGGATAGTTCCCTTTTAATTCCCTGATGTAAAGAATATTTGCGGATTATTTCATCAGTTTTTCCAGCAAAGCTGAGAAAGCAGAAATATCTTCTTCGGTGGTATCCCAGGAACACATCCACCTGACCTCAGAGATTGATTCATCCCAATCATAGAAAAAATACGATTTCCTGAGTTCATTTGCCACAGCAGGAGGTATAATGGCAAAAACAGCGTTTGCTTCCGGCTTCCTGGTAATTTTGACTCCCGGGATCCTGCTCACCTTTTGATAGAGCACCGAGGCCATCTGATTGGCATGCTTCGCATTTTTGTACCACAGGTCATTTTCCAGAAAGGCTTCAAACTGAGCTGCAATATACCTCATTTTAGAACTCAGCTGCATTCCCTGTTTTCGCCGGTATTTGAAATCGCCTCCAAGTTTAGCGTCGAAAAATACTACTGCTTCTCCGTACATCAGTCCGTTTTTTGTTCCCCCGAAGGAGAGCATATCAATTCCGGCGCCCCCGGTAAACCCGTAAAGGTCTGTATCCAGGGCCACTGCCGCATTGCTGATCCTTGCCCCGTCCATGTGCACAAAAAGTCCGTGTTTGTGGGCATATGAAGTAATCTCCCGGATTTCACCAATCGTGTAAACGGTACCCAGTTCGGTAGCCTGGGTCAGCGAGATAATCCCGGGTTGCACATGATGTTCAAAACCAAATCCATGCATATGACGGGCGATCAGATCCGTGGTAAGTTTGCCATCAGGTGTATCCACAGTGAGGAGTTTGCAGCCGGTGATTTTTTCCGCCGCCCCACATTCATCCACATGAATGTGAGCAGTTTCCGGAGTTATTATGGCGTTATATGACTGGAGGACCGAGGACAGTCCGAGCACATTGGCGGCCGTTCCGTTATAAACAAAGAAAACCGAGGACTCCTTTCCGAAGATCCCTTTCATTTTTTCAATGGTCCTTTGAGTTATCGGATCGTCTCCATATGCAATGGCATGACCGGTGTTTGCCCTGTTCAGGGCTTCCATTATCTGCGGGTGCACCGCTGCATTATTATCGCTTGCAAAGCCTCTTTCTGCCATAAATCAAATGATTAGAAAAGTTCGTCGTATTTCGTCCACAATTCGTCGCCCAGTTTCCAGGCGCGATCCACCACTGTTGTACCCCACTTATTGGTATAGGCGGTTAAAAATTCCGTCATTTTCCTGATTTTATTCTGCTGATACAGTTCCAGCGCCGTTTTTTCGACCGCATCCTGATTCATGAAGAGCTCATTCTGGATCGGTTCCCAGGTCCGGTCGACATCGTGGCGCATATCGGCCCAGCGCTGAGCGGCCAGTGTACCGAGCCGGTTAAAAGCCCACCATGCTGATTCTGTTGTATAGCCGTTTGGTCGCCCGGGTGTTTTATAGGGAAGCGGCAGGTCGCTTACTGAGCAGTAAACCGGGATATAAACGGAGGTGGCGACATTATCCATGGCAAGCCAGGTAACTCCACCAATCGGATCGGGCAGCCAGTTCCTGCTCTGGATGATGGTTGCGTACATGGTATACCACCGGGCAATCGTTCTTTCCCCTCTCCAGCCCCAGCCTCCGTTTATCTTCAGCATCAGGTTCATATCATAGGGCATGTGAGGATTGGCCAGGGGGGAGATCACCGTTTTTCCATGGGCATCGGTAACCGTCAGATTGCGGGTCATATCGAAATCCGTGTCCTCATAATAATCAGAAAAGATTCTTTTCAGTTGCGGCAGGGTAATAAGCGAATCAGGTTTAACGGAAAAAGGATAGTTTTCGGCATTCGGATCGAGATGTAGCGAGGGAGCCACGAGATCGAAAACCCTCCATTCGCGGCGGCGGGATGCCAGGGATGTCCTGCTTTCCGGTGCATAGGCATAGCAAAACCGGAAAGGCTCTCCCCTCTTCCACCAGCCGTTTTCCTCGGCAACAGCGTATACGTTCGGACTGGCCATAAAGTAGTTGCTGTTTTCCGGATCGATTTCCTTAATGGTGCTTGCATTCGCATTTACAGCCAGATGATCATCGGGAACACGCTGGGCAGCCCAAACGGAGCCAGTTTTCCCTTTACCGGGACCCACAATCTCAAAATGCCAGACTTCGTTTTTATCGGCAATCGTAAGGCATTCCCCGTAGTCGTTCCAGCCATATTCGGCAGTCAGGATACCGGCAAGCTGAATCGCTTCCCTGGCTGTGGTGCATCTTTCCAGCATGAGCTGGCACAGGCGCTGGCAATCGATCAGCCCGGAATCGGACTGGAGCTCTTCTCTGCCGCCAAAGGTGGATTCGCCGATTCCCAACTGGTGTTCGTTCATACAGGGATAGGCAGTGTTCAGGTACTGATAGGTATGAGATACCTGCGGGATTGTGCCAATCGGAATGTGCTGGTAAGTTGGCATCGCCAGGGTATCGCAGGGTATTCTTTTGAACATGGTTTCTGTCTCGCCCGGCTTATGGTCCGCAGCGGGGATTATGTTCATCCAGGACCGGGTCCGGTGGCTATCATCGGTATGTGAAGTTATCACAGATCCGTCGATCGTAGCCTTTTTACCGACAGTGATGGAGGTGCAACCATCGGGATAACCCGCTTCCCAGTCGGGAATCTGAGCATTTATTGCTGCACTGACTAAAACCAGGATAAGAAGGAAAGAATTTTTGTATGTCATCAGTTTTATGCTTTCCGTCAAAAATAGCGAAATTCTGTACAATTAACGGTAGTGCAGTGCAATCAATGTAATGCATTTTTTGTCATCAATAATATGGCAGCGATCAATAACCTTTGTTTTTATTGATCGTATACTTTATTTTTATTGTACTGCATATGTGCTCCAGCAATATGCTGAAGTGCGCTGGTGTTCTGAAAAACCGAGAAGCAAATCTAAACCAGATAGTTTATGAAAAGACTGATACTCTTTTTATTGATCGTGATAACCGGAATCGGCCTGATGGCGCAGGTACCCCAGGGATTCAGTTATCAGGCCGTAGCAAGGGATGCGGCAAACAATGTTATAGCCGGAACAAACCTTCTTGTGAGGATCCAGATCCTGCAGGACGGCAACCCTGTCTGGCAGGAAGATCATGAAGTCATCACCTCTCCTACCGGGCTTTTCACGATGGTTATAGGTGATCCGAACGTTTCCGGAAGTGGCTCTGCCGGTTCATTCAGCAGCATTGACTGGTCGCTGCCGGCTTATTCCTTCACCGTATATATTGATGCAGGTGAGGGTTTAATTGAACTTGGCAACAGCACATTCCAGAGTGTTCCTTATGCTCTGGTTGCTGCAAATGGTCCGACCGGTCCCGAGGGTCCGCAGGGCCCCCAGGGGGTTGCAGGACCTGAAGGTCCATCCGGTCCGCAGGGGCCTCAGGGTGAAACCGGTCCCAAAGGTGACAAGGGGGATACAGGAACGGGTCTCAATAACCGGGGAAACTGGGTATCGGGGATGAGCATCAATGAAGGGGATTATGTTTTTTCACGTACAGCCTCCGATCCCGGGATTAACTCCATGTGGATCTTCCAGGGTGTTCCGCCATATGTTTCTACCACCCAACCTTATCTTGATCCCGGAAACTGGATTGAATTTGAGGCACCTGAAGGGCCCCAGGGACCACAGGGAATACAGGGGCCTGTTGGTCCACAGGGTATACAGGGTCTCACCGGTCCGCAGGGAATCCAGGGGATCCAGGGGCCTCCGGGGGATCCTGCAACGGATGATCAGACACTCAGTGTTTCAGACCATACCCTGACCATATCGGGAGGTAATTCAGTTACCCTGCCCGACAATGTCAACGATGCGGACTACAGCATCACCAATGAAATTCAGGATCTGCGTTATGTGGGAGGAGTTATTTCTCTTACCTCCGACCCCACACCTACAAATATTGACCTATACAGCTTCGCCTCCAGTGCTGTAGGTTGGACCAGAGCCAAGGATACAGTATATTATAATGGATACGTGGCTGTCGGCTCTCAGAATCCCTTTAAAAGTATGCTGGCCGTTCAGGGAAATGACCTGCTTTCGACCGAACCGCTGTTTATGGTAAGAAGGAAGGATGGTTTTCCGGTATTTGCCGTATACAACGAAGGCGTTTATGTTTATGTGGAAGAAACAGCCAAGGGATCCAAGGGTGGATTTGCCGTAGGCGGATATAATTCCGGAGGTAAAGGAAGCCTGGGTCAGCAATTCCTCCAGGTTAATGGTGACAGCGTAAGGGTGTATGTGCCAGATGTCACTCCGGTGAAAGGAACCAAAGGTGGTTTTGCCGTCGGGGGGTTCAACTCCCAGACCAAGGCTGTAACCAACAACTACCTTGAGGTAACCAAGACCAACACCAATATCTTTTTTGATACTGTTTCCACCAAAGGGTCCAAGGGTGGTTTTGCAGTAGGAGGATATAACTCTGGCGGCAAGGGAGAGGTTAAGGATATCATGAATATTACGCCCGAGAACTATCTGATCGGCCAGGATGCCGGCGTAAACCTGACTACCGGCCTGAATAACTCCTTCCTCGGTTTTGAGTCGGGATATGCCAATACAACGGGGAGTAACAATATTTTCCTTGGCAGAAGGTCGGGCTATTCCAACCTTGGTGCCAGCGAGAATATTTTCGTAGGAAATGAAAGTGGTTATAAAACCGTTGGTGGATACGGAAACGTATACCTCGGCAACCAGAGCGGGCATGAATCAACAGCCGGTTATTACAACTCCTTTGTCGGTTACCAGAGCGGTTATTTCAACACCTCTCACTACAACTCCTTTTTCGGTTACCAGTCGGGTTATAACAACACCCTGGGTACCTACAATTCCTTTTTCGGTTATCAGTCGGGATTTAACAACACAACCGGGACGCATAATATCCTGCTCGGTTTCAGGGCCGGCTATGGCAATGGCACCGGGCTGACAGGCAGTTACAACTTTTTTGCCGGCTATTATACCGGTTACCGCAACACTTCGGGAAGTAACAATGTCTTCCTTGGCGATTACTCCGGTTATTACAATACCGAAGGCTTCAATAACATCTTCCTGGGCAAATCGAGCGGTTTTTTCAATGCCGATGGAGACTATAATACCTACATCGGTTTCCAGACCGGTTATTTCGGGGGCTACCTTGTAACGGATCCGTCCTATAATACCTTTATCGGTTACCAGGCAGGTTACAACAACCGGTCGGGTCAGTATAACACGTATATCGGTTATAACTCAGGCTATTCCGGAAGCAGCGCTTCAGGGAACAATAACGTGATGATCGGTGATAATGCCGGATACAGCAACACCTCCGGGAGCAATAACATATTTCTTGGAAACAATTCCGGAAACAGCAACCAGGGAGGTTCAAACAACGTTTTCCTGGGAACCAGTGCCGGTACGACCAACACTTCTGGAAGTGTGAACGTATTCATCGGCAGTCAGTCGGGTCTGGTGAACACTACCGGTTACAGCAACGTATTCATCGGTGAGGATGCCGGTATTAGCAACGTGGCAGGTTTCCGTAACGTGTTTATCGGTTACCAGACCGGTTACAATAATATCGGTGATGGCACAGGTTTTAATGGGGCTTACAATACCTTTATCGGCAATCAGGCCGGTATCAGCAATACCTCCGGAGGAGGAAGCGTCATCATTGGTTACCAGGCTGCAGGAAGTGTAACCACACAGAACTATATGACGGCTATCGGTTACCGGGCCGGCGATGGTTCCACCGGTGAATACAACGTATTTGTCGGCGGTGAAACCGGAAAACAGGCCGGCGCCGGAAGCGGCAATACCTATGTGGGTTTTCAGGCCGGGGTAATTGCTGACGGATCCTATAATACCGGTTACGGCAGATCGGCAGGGTGGAATCAGGATGGGAATTATAACGTTGCATTGGGATATTCGGCAGGTTACGGAGGAGCAACAGCCACTTTCAACAATTCGGTTCATGTAGGCTCCTACGCAGGGTTCAGTCAGACCACCGGGGGAAACAACACTATGATTGGTTACGAAGCAGGTCGCACAACCGCCGCAGGTTATGGTAATGTATTCCTTGGCTACCAGGCAGGATATTATGAAACAGGTAATAATAAACTGTATATTGCCAACAGCCTGACAAGTTCGCCGCTGATCTATGGCGACTTCGGCAGTCCTTCCCTGAGGGTCAATGGTAATATGGGAGTCAACTATCCGGCTGTTTCAGGATACGGGTTAATTGTTGACACACCCTCAGGGCAAACTGAAACTTATGCCTTATATATATTAGGTAGTGCCTATGCTTACAGCGGTACCTGGCAAGCATCGGATATCAACCTGAAGAAAAATATCACGGGACTGGATAACTCCCTTGTCAAACTGATGAAACTTAAAGGTATTTCATTTGAGTGGAACGAAAACGCTCCCAAGTCTCTCGAGCAGAGCCGTCAGCTCGGTATTATTGCCCAGGATGTGGAAGCGGTGTTCCCGGAACTGGTGAAAAAGGATATGAACGGTGATCTGGCAGTCAATTATGATGGGCTGATCCCGGTTCTTATTGAAGCCGTTAAGGAACAGCAGAAAGAGATTGATGTGCTGAAAAGCGAGAACGAGCGTCTGAAAGAAGTGGAACGCAGACTTCAGATGCTTGAAGAAAAACTTGGAGTCAACTGAAACCTGATTTCTTCTATGGAACGGAGGGCGAAAGTCCTCCGTTTCTTTTTTAGAATTCCGAGGTAAAGTGAAAGCGGATGTCGGTGTATTTTTCCTGTGCCATCCGTAGGGCGTAGGCCGAATCGGCCATATAGACCTCCCTGCCTTCTTTATCAGCAGCAATATTCTGAAATTTTCGCATACGGAAATCTTTCAGTTGTTCTTCATTGTCACTTTCAAACCAGCATGCTTTGTACATGGGCAGTGTTTCGTAGCGGCACGATGCGCCGTATTCATGTTCGAGACGGTACTGGATTACGTCAAACTGCAGCGCTCCCACGGTTCCGATAATTTTTCTGCCATTGGCCTTGCTGACAAAGAGCTGGGCCACTCCCTCATCCATCAACTGATCGATCCCTTTGGCCAGTTGTTTGAATTTCATGGGATCGGCATTTTCCACATACCTGAACATTTCGGGTGAGAAACTGGGTATCCCGGTGAAATGCAGGTTCTCCCCTTCCGTGAGCGTATCCCCGATTTTAAAATTGCCGGTATCATGCAGGCCGATTATATCTCCCGGCCAGGCTTCATCAATCACACTTTTCCTTGAAGCCATAAAACTGGTCGGACTTGAAAATTTCATCTGTTTTCCGGAGCGGACATGAAGGTAATTCCTGTTTCTTTCGAAGCGGCCGCTGGTGATCTTGACAAAGGCTATACGATCCCTGTGATTCGGATCCATATTGGCATGGATCTTAAATACAAAGCCTGAGAAAGCCTGTTCATCGGGCAAAATAAAGCGCTCCACGGTCTGGCAGCCTCTGGGTGCCGGAGCGATTTCCACGAAACAGTCAAGAATATCCTTCACACCAAAATTATTCAGGGCACTTCCAAAGAATACCGGTGCGAGTTGACCTTCCATATATAAATCCCTGTCGAATTCGGGGTAGACCCCGGAGATCAGATCGATTTCCTCATCCAGCTTAGCTGCGTGGGGAGCAAGGACTTTTTGCAACCCGGGATCTTTCAGATCACTGTATTCGACCTGTTCCCCGACGGTTTGTTTACTTATTTCGGTGAAAGCAATGAACTTCCCTGCAAAAATATTGTAAACACCACGAAAATCGGAGCCCATGCTGACCGGCCATGACAGAGGGGTTACCGAGATATTCAGTTCTTTTTCCACTTCATCCAGCAGATCGAAAGGATCATTGGAAGGGCGGTCCATTTTATTTATAAAGACCATCACCGGTGTGTGTCTCATACGGCAGACATCCATCAGTTTCCGGGTCTGAGATTCCACTCCTTTGGCTGCATCAATAACAATGATCACGCTGTCGACGGCAGTAAGGGTGCGGTAGGTGTCTTCGGCAAAATCCTGGTGGCCGGGCGTATCCAGGATATTTACCTGTTTACCGGCGTATTCAAAACCCATCACCGAGGTGGCCACAGAAATCCCCCTTTGTTTTTCAATTTCCATAAAATCCGAAGTGGCGGTCTTCTTGATCTTGTTCGATTTCACCGCTCCCGCCACCTGGATGGCACCGCCGAAAAGCAGGAATTTCTCCGTCAGCGTAGTCTTTCCGGCATCCGGATGGCTCACAATGGCAAAGGTCCTTCTCCTGGCAATCTCCTCATTCAGTTTCATGCAAAAATTTTTGGAGCACAAAGGTAATAAAAATGCGACGGCTTCAAAAGCAAGGAGTGAGCCGCAATATTTTACCTGTCGGGGCTGATTGAAGCGATTGATTCTTATTTTTGCAGAAGCAACAAACCAGGTCAATGGAAGAAAAGAAAAAGCGAGCAAGATACCAGAGGATCCTTATGCAGCTTGATGAACTGTGCCGGAAAAGCGAGGATCCGATAGCACGTATGGCAACCATCTCGGCGGTTTTGCACCATAAAATGGAATATTTTTTCTGGTCGGGGTTTTACCTGCTCCGCTCGGGAGAGCTTGTTGTAGGGCCTTACCAGGGACCGGTTGCGTGCCAGACACTGGCAAAGAATAAAGGTGTGTGCTGGGCAGCCGTTAATTCAGGAGCGTCTGTTGTTGTGGAGGATGTAGAGCAGTTTCCCGGACATATTGCCTGTGATTCGAGGTCGAAATCCGAGATTGTGGTTCCCGTCCATAATGCAGAAAAAGTGCTGGTAGCCGTGTTTGACGTGGATGCCAGGGATCTGAACCAGTTTGACGACACAGACAGGGAAATGCTGGAGGAGATTGTTAAATTTATTTTCCGTGAGCCTGTCAGATACAGCAAATTTGAATAAGGAGAAGCATGAAAGATTATCTCAAGGAACTGGGTAGTGCCATCACGATCTGTGATGAGGATAACCGGATTGTTTATATGAATGACAAATCGGCCGAAACCTTTAAAAAATACGGAGGCCGCGAACTGATCGGAAGCGATTTGCTTGACTGCCACCCGGGGGATTCCAGGAATAAACTGCTGGAGTTGATCACGCAGGAGAAGCCAAACGTTTATATGATCGAAAAGGAAGGAGTAAAAAAGCTCATTTACCAGGCTCCCCTATTCCGGAATGGGGAATATGACGGCTTCTTTGAGATCAGTATCGTTTTGCCCGAAGAAATCGCTCTTCATCACAGGGGCTGATCACTTTCCCTTTTTCCAGCGAATAAGCGGCGGACGTTTGGTACCGTAAATCCCGTGACTCACACTCCGGATATCTTCCACGGTATAGAAGGCATCCGGATTCACCGAATGGATGATATGCGACAGATCTTTAAGATCATGGCGTTTAACGATGGAATAGAGTATACTTACATCTTCATACCTTCCTTTGGCTTCGATCACCGTTCCTCCGTACCCGGCATTATGAAGGGCATCGGTTAGTTCCGATATTTCTTTTTTGGCAAAGACCCTGACCAGGAGAACGCCAATGGCGAGACGTTCTTCCAGCTTGATCCCGACAAAATTGCCAGTGGCAAAACCGGCAGCATAAGCAAAGTAGCACACAAAATTATCGAGGTGTTTCATAATGGTGCTGATGGCAATAATCCAGATAAACACCTCAAAAAAGCCCAGGATTGGCGCCAGTGTCTTATTCCCCCTGGCAAGGAAAATGATCCGGATTGTACCGATCGTCACATCGGAGATACGGGCAAAGAATATCATCAGAGGCAGAACCAGATAATAGAACCAGGGTGAATCCAAAAAGGCCATCAGGAAATCAGATTTTTAATTTTATCACGAATTTTATCCACAGAATAAGGTTTTGTAATCAGCTCATCAAAACCCACATCGGAGTAATCTTCAAAAAAGAGTTCCGGATTATGAGCGGTTAAAGCTATAATCGGTATCATATTCACCGGGTATTTCATTTTACTGCGGATATACTGAGTGGTTTCAATCCCGTTCATCACAGGCATTTCTATATCCATAAAAACCAGGCCGAATTCCTGTTTTTCAAGCTCTTCAACAGCCAGCTGTCCGTTTTCAACCAGCACAACTTCGTGACCGGTACTTTTAATCAGTTCCGATAAAAGCAAGCGATTCGTATAGATATCATCCACCACCAGGATCCTCATCTGCCTGAATTTTATTCCTTAATGCAAGGTTCTTCAAAAATAAGGTTTTTTCTTTCATCGGAGAATATGGTGAATAGAAATACGAACCCGTTACAATTCGAAAAAATAGCTAATTTTAATGCTGAGTACACGAATCAGACATGAGTCAATCCAAAAGGAACAGAATTTTCCGGAACACAGTGTTTTTCGGGCTTGGCGGCCTGCTGATCACTTTATCGCTTTACCTGTTCCTTTTCCAGCACGACGACCTGGCATTTACTTTCAAGCAGGCCGCTCAATTACATAAAACCTACCCGGTGCTGCTGTTTTTTGACCTGTTTCCCTTCCTGGGACTATACCTTGGTTACTGGCTGACAGACAGATGGCTGATCCGGCTGAACAGGCTGGAGCAAAGGATCCGGAAGGACAGTTACAATAAACAGGCTGTCAAGGAGTTTATCAACGATCTGATACAGGGCAACCTGGAGAGCAACCTCACCGCCGATCTGTCGGAAAATGACCTGACAGACGCCCTTGTTCGGCTGCAGCAAACCCTGTCCCGGAACCGGGAAGAAGTGAAACAGAGGAAGCATGAAGATGATCAGCGAAACTGGGTATCGGAGGGCATTGCCCAGATCGGGGATCTATTGCGGACCTATACCGACGACATGGAGAACCTTGCATACACGGTTATTTCATTCCTGGTCCGCTACCTAAAAGCCAACCAGGGTGGTTTTTTTATTGTAGAGGGAGAAGATCCTGAAAAGAAAATAAGGATGATCGCCTGCCATGCCTATGAGAGACGCAAATTTCCCGATTCAGTGATTAACTGGGGAGAAGGGCTTATCGGCGCGGTTGCACTGGAAAAGAAGAGTTATTATACGAACAGGATTCCCGACGGATACCTGACGATCACTTCCGGCCTGGGAAAGGCCAATCCCGGTTTTCTTCTTATCACTCCCTTAATACTTAATAATACGGTTTATGGCGTTGTTGAAATAGCTTCCTTCAAACCGATTGAGACGTATCAGCTGAATTTTATTGAGCGGGCAGCTGAAAGTATAGCTGTAACACTCAATGCCATTGAAAGCAGCATCCGCACTTCCCAGTTGCTCAGAGAGACCCAGGCACAGGCTGCAAAACTGGCCTTACAGGAGGAACAGGTAAGAAAAAACATCGAAGAGCTGAAGATCACGCAGGATGAAGCCGCACGGCAGGCAGAAAAATTCATCAGTTTTACCAATTCTGTTAATCATACCCTGATCAGGGCCGAATACAATACCGACGGAATACTTCTCTATGCCAATACGAAGTTTCTGAAGAAACTTGGGTATTCAGGAAACCGTGATGTGGAAGGGAAGCCGATTTCCATGTTCATTCATGAAAAGGACCTTGAATGGTTTAACGGAATGTGGAAAAAGCTGGCTGGTGGTGGGCAGCATTTCGAGGGATATATGAAACATATCACCAGGCAGGGACAGGATCTCTGGACCATGGCAACCTACACCTGTGTGAGAAAAGACGATGGCGGAGTGGAGAAGATACTTTTCCTGGCGATCGACAGTACGGACTATAAGAAGCAAAGCCTTGATTATGAAAGTCAGCTCGAGGCTATAAACAGGCTCAGTCATAAGGCCCAGTTCACTCCTGATGGCAAGTTTCTCTCCTGCAACCAGTTGTTTGCCGGTTCATTTAAATACACCGAACAGGAGATGTTGCAGATGAACGTCTTTGATTTTATTACGCGTAGCGATCAGGAACGGATCAATGAGGTCTGGGAGAATGTAACCCGGGGGCTGCCTTTCCAGGGACAGCTTCGCTTCAGGAATAAGTACGAGGATGAAATCTGGTTCAGGGCCACTTTCACTTCTGTCAATGACATGTACGGCGAGGTAGAAAGGGTCATTTTCATAGCTCATGAGATTACCAAGGAGAAAGAGATGGAAAGCGAGATGATCCGTCAGCACGAACAATTGCTGAAAAAAGAAGAAGAATTCCGTCTGCTCAGCCTTGACCTGCAAAAAAAACTGGATGAATCCATAGCCCGAAGGGATGAAGAAAAAGCCGGATTGCGCGCCCGACAGGACCTATATCTTGGCATTCTCCGCCAGCTACCCATGCCGGTCATTCTGTTCAACAACCTGGGATATCTTGTACTCGTCAATAAAGCTGCGGAAAAACTATTCGGGGTGAAAAACGACAGGGTAAGCGGTACACGTTTATCCCTGCTCTTCAACACCGGGACCAGTGATGAATTGATCAGCAGTCTTGCAGATCCTGCCCTGCAGAAAAAAGAAGGGCACTACCGGTCTGTCCGATTCAGCGTGTCGGGCGGAGACAGTCAGAAGGCCGACTTTACCCTAATGCGCCAGGAATTCGGAGAGGAAGTACTCTATACCCTGATTATTCTGAGGTAATCAGTTTTTCTGATTCAGCCAGGTAATGATCTTATCGCTATAGGGCTTGTCGGCTGGAGCGGCATAACCATAAAGTGTCCCGTCGGGGTTGATCATGTATTTCTGGAAATTCCAGCTTACACTGCTGTCTTCTACCCCATTCAGCTTCTTGCTGGTCAGCCATTTATACAATTCATGCTGATCATCACCCTTCACGGAGATCTTGGCCATCATGGGGAAGGTTACGCCATAGTTCGAACGGCAGAATTCGGCTATTTCCTTGTTGGAACCCGGCTCCTGCTTTAAAAAGTTATTCGCCGGAAAACCAACGATCACCAAGCCTTTATCCTTATATTCCCCGTATAGTTTCTCGAGATCTTCATACTGGGGCGTGTAGCCGCACTTCGAGGCGGTGTTGACAATCAGCACCTTTTTACCTTTCAGGGAAGCGAAATCAAAGTCATTACCGCTGATATCCTTAACCTTGAATCCATAGA
>JBMOLL010000122.1:0-4128 GCA_049325415.1 Bacteroidota bacterium
AACCCAACCTACTCCCTTCCAGCCCACCCGACAATCCCGCTTACAATGTTCAACCCGGCTACTGTCAGACAGGTGTACACGACCCCCAGCCATGGAAGCAGTACGATAGCTGTAAGGAAAACCCCCAGTGCCGAACCGGTGAGATCGGTGCCATAGTTACCACCCGATGATTCCGGGTAATTGCCTTTTCGTAGGGTGGCTGCCTGCATAAACTCCAGCCCGACGACAGTGGCCACCAGGAAGAGCAGGATAAAAATGACCGGTTGCAACAGCCGCGCTGTTCCCTCTGTCCCTGTCGTGAGACGCAGAACAGCCGGCAGCACAGCAGCTAAAAGGGCCAGCAGGAACTGCAGCGCAAGATAGGTGGTGTAGGGAGGATATTTCAGCCGGATCCAACCCGAACTGCCCAGGGCCAGTCCGGCCATGAAAACGGCAAAGAACAGGGCCGCCGAAAGATAAATGCTCCCGAAACTGACCTGGTAGGCCAGCAAAAGCACCAGTTCCAGGGCTGCTGCACTGAATCCCCCGGTATACAGGCCGATACTGATCCTGTCGGTCCGGAAAAAGAGCAGGAGGAAGAGCACTGCCGGAAGGATGATCAGCAGCCGGTACGGCGTACCGAAATGACTGAGCCACTGACCTATCTGCAGGTTAAACAGGGCCGGGCGGGTATCGTGGTTCACGGAAACGCTGTCGCTGAACTGAGCCACCAGCTCTTCGCTCCGCATGGCCAGCAAACCGTCGTCGATATAATATTCATTGACATAATCAGCGGCGATATTCCGCTCCTTCATCATGGCGGCAACCGCCGGACTCAGCTTGCTGTCGGAGGCAAGAAAATAATTGCGCTCGCCCTGCACTACCAGGAGGTCCGAAAAAACCTGCCCCAGCGTTTTCCATAGCACCGCATTGGCTTCCAGGGCACTTTCACCGGCATAATTGGCCGTGGAGGGCAGGCCGGTGCATACGACGGTTGCTTTGTTGCAGTGTTGCTTCAGTTCACGGAAAAACTCCTCCGTGTAAAAGCGGTTCATGCCCAGGGTTGCGGGAGGGGGCAGATTGATCAGGATCACATCGTAAACCTCGTCCGTTGTGGCCACGAAGCGACGAATATCCCTCTTCACAATTTGCAGCCGGTCGCCACCCGGCAGGCTGTCGGTATATCTTCCCTGCAGGCCGAACAGTTCCGGATTGCTTTCCAGCACGGTCACCCGGTCGACCCCGTATTTGAGCAGTTCCGGGATCATCCCGGCCATTCCGCCGGAAAGAAGCAGTACCTGTTTCGGGGAAGGGTGCTGCACCATGGCAAAATGAACCGACTCCTCATTCAGCATCGTGTTGTCGGTATAGAAGAGAAGCTCATTATTTTCGTAAACCGCCAGTTGACCTGCCTGCCTGGTCAGCACGACATTACCATAGCGGGTACTGCGGTTGGCCAGGATCTCCTGGTTGGGGAAGCTGAGTTGACGGATGACCAGGTCGGGGTTAAAGGCAAAGATCAGTCCGGCGATGATCACCCCGCTCACAAAGAGCTTCAACGCCTCCATGGCATTCTGCTTCCAGGTGAGCAGGGCCCCGTAAGCAAGGACCACGAAGGTCAGAATCCCCAGGACCTGGAAGGTGGTGAAAAAGCGTCCGAGCAACAGGGTGAAGAGCACTCCGCCGGCCAGGCTCCCCAGAGCTTCCACGGCGTAGGAAGGTCCTGCCAGGTTCTTATCCCCCGAAACCGACCAGCCCGCAGACAGGGCAGTAAAAAGGTAGCCGGAGAGAAAACACACCGGAAAAAGCAGCAGGAGGGCGGCCAGCAGGATATAACCCGGACCGGCAAGGGTACCGGGAGGGAAGACCAGGCTTTTCAGAAGATAGAGCAGAAAAACGGAGAGCATGGAGATCAGGCTTAGGGCCGCGAGCATTACTATAGCACGGCGCATACCCAATCCCCCGAAATTCCCTTTACGTGCCGCGAGTGCGCCCCAGCCGGTAAGGAGCATCCAGGCGGAAAGCACGATACCCGTTACCAGTTCGTTGCCCGAGAGCACGCCGATGAACTCACGGAGGAAAAGAACCTGTGCCGTAATCGCCGACAGACCGAGAAAAAAGAGCAGGCGGGGATAGGCAGCGCTATGCGGGGCGAAAGGGTTTTCACGGGGGAGGGCCTCCGCCTTTTCTCCCCGGCTTTTTCTGCTGAAATAATACCTGAGGTGCCAGCCCAGGTGAAAAACGGCGATCAGTACCAGGGCAATCCCGAACGACACATGCCAGCGGAGCAAGGTATCGTAGTGCGGGATCTCCAGTTTATAGTTGACCTTAACGACGCTCAATAATCCCAGCAGTCCCGATACGAGGAAACTCACCAGCAGGATGTAGTTCCATATTTTCCGGTGAAGGCGCAGGCTCAGCATCCCCCAGGCGGCAAACAGGCGTGTAGCCAGGAAGGCCATGAAGGTCAGGATCGTGACCGGGATCAGCGGATACGCCGTATTCATTACTTTTCGTTTTCCGGTTCAGCTTCACTGAAAACATAAGCCTCATAGGTATAGAGTTCGGCACTTTTCCATCCGTCCCAGCCGATGCCTGCCTTATCGCGCGCGCAGTGCCCCAGGAATTCCTCCTTGTTCCAGCCGGTGGAAGCCGCCACCTGCGGAAGGAAGGTCCCGCTCCGCCCGTCTTTGATCATGTAGATCCCCTGCTCGCCCAGGCGGAACTCCTCCGCCGAACTGATGCGCCGGAGCGGAGTAAGTACGGAGATCTCGATGTCGATCTTTTTCATCTCCTCCAGCCTTACAGGCATGAAGCGGCTATCGCTGAAAGCCGCAGCCAGGGCCATGTCCTGCACCACCCTCCACAGGGGCTGGGTGGCCATAAAGCGGCCGATGCATCCCCTGAGCTGTCCGTTGACGGTAAGTGTCACAAAAGCTCCGCAGCTTTCCTTCAGACTGGCCGACAGCCTGGCATCGTCAACAGCAGGCATTCCCCTGCCCTCCAGTCGCGCGGTGATGGCGTCGCGGGCGATTTCAAGAAGGATCGTCCGGTCCTCCGCACTCAGTGAAAAATGGTCCATGGTTATTTCCTCCTTTTCCCTGGTAAAAATAAAACTTTGGTAACCTACTACCCGGTCCCTGTCGCCGTAAGGCGAATCGCCCGAGTTCATGTAGGTGATGTGCTTTGCGCGGATCCCCGGGACCTCTTCCATGAGATCGAGCAGAGTGAGCACCGAACTCCAGCCACAGCAGCTGGTGGCCAGCCCTGGTACGCCACGGTCATCGTGGGTGGTCAGGACGTCCAAAAACTCATCGGGTGACAGGGATTCCACTGCCAGGCCCGTTTCCGCATCGACGGTCAGCGCGTCGGTATAAGCGGGATAATGGGAGAAATCGGTGCTGATGACAAAGAGGTTCTCCGGCGTAAAGTAGGGTCGGAGGATCTCCGCGAGACGCCGGCAGGTCTCGGCCGACTGTGTCCCGATAATCACGGGAACCAGCAGAAAGGGCTTCTCCAGACGGTATTGCAGGAAGGGAAGCTGCACCTCGATGCTGTGCTCGCGGTTGTGGGCGGCAGGGTTATATTCGATCAGGCGGTTCGGGCCGATCAGTTTAGCGGCCAGCTCCCGGTCGACCGGTACGGTGCCGAGGGGCGTAAGATAGGCATCCACATTGCACACAGAGGCCCCGTTCAGCAGCACATGGTGACTCGTACCGATGACGAATACCCTTTTGTATTCCTTTCCCGGATCAAGTTTTGCGTAGGCCGAAGCGGCCACAGAAGCTGAAAAGACATAACCTGCGTGGGGAACGATGATTGCCGCAACGGCCGGATCGGTTTCCCTGTCCTTTACCCCGTTGAAATATCGGTCAAGGTCGGCCCGGAGGGTTGCGGCATCGGCCGGGTAGAAGGAGCCGGCAACGACCGGCTGACGAATATTGTTCTCCTTACGCTCCTGTCCCTGGCAGGACCATATCCCCCCGGTAGCCAGAAGAAGCACCAGTTGCAAAAGGGTGGTTTTCATCGCCTTGGGTCTTGGTTAGTACAAAGGTAGGGAATTATGAGGAAGATGGGAGAAGTGAGGAGGATGTAAAATGCAAAATGTAAAATGCAAAGTGTAGAATACAAAGTGTAGAATGCAAAATG
>JBMOLL010000123.1:0-34626 GCA_049325415.1 Bacteroidota bacterium
CGGAATGATCTCCCCGCCTTTTTCAACAGTAACGAGATCACCTTCACGGAGATCAAGGATCCTGATCTGGTCCTCATTATGCAGTGAGGCTCTTTTAACCGTGGTTCCCGAAAGTAACACCGGTTCGAGATTGGCGACAGGAGTAACCACCCCTGTACGGCCGACCTGGTAGTCGATGCTGAGCAGCCGGGTGAGGGCCTCTTCCGCCTTGAATTTATAGGAAATGGCCCAACGGGGTGTCTTTGCTGTGAATCCAAGTAATTTCTGCTGCTGATAGGAATTGACCTTTATTACTACGCCGTCGATCATGAAGGGCAGGTTTTCCCTTTCTTTGTTCCAGTAATCAATGAATTCGAAGATGCCCTCCGTATCGGATGCCAGCCTGGTGTAATCCGGCACTTTAAAACCCCATCTCCTGGCAGCTTCAAGACTTTCATAATGCGTCGGGAAGGGGAGTCCTTCGGTAGGCAGGTAGTACAGAAGGCAATCGAGGGGCCTGGCGGCTACTTCAGCAGCATTCTGAAGTTTGAGTGTTCCGGCGGCGGTATTCCGCGGATTGGCAAAAAGTGGCTCACCGGCTTCAGCTCTCTCCCGGTTCATACGTTCGAAAGCCCCGGTGGGAATAATCACCTCACCACGGATCTCAAATCTCTCCGGTACATCAGGAGCATGCAGCACGAGCGGGATACTTTTTATAGTGCGCACATTGACGGTCACATCATCACCCTTTTCACCGTCACCTCTGGTCAGGGCACGGAACAAACGGCCCTTTTCATAGATCAGGCTTACGGCAACACCATCGTACTTCAGTTCGCAGACATATTCCACCTGTGTGCTTATCCCCTTTCTGACCCTTGCGTCAAATTCGGCTATTTCTTCTCTTGTATAGGTGTTTCCAAGAGACAGCATCGGGTATTCATGCGGGTATTGTACAAAGGCCTGGTTCAGGTCGCTGCCGACACGGCGCGTTGGGGAATTGGGATCTGTAAACTGTGGAAATTGCTCCTCCAGCTTCATCAGTTCCTTCATCCTCTGGTCAAATTCATAATCTGAAATCCCGGGATCGGCCAGCACATAATAGCGATAATTGTGCTCATGCAGCTCCCTGCGTAATTCTTCGATCCGTATTTTTGCCTCTTCAGGGCCCATTTTATCCTGCATTTGGGCAAATTTAATAAAAAGCTGGCTGGATCGCAGGACAGCAGCAGTAGCCATTCCCGAACTTATCAACAGTATATGGTGATAAAATGACCCCTGCGTGCAGCCAGCCCTTATGAAAATAATATACTTTTGATGATCGGTATCCCTGAATTGACGACAGGGATAAAGGGAACCAGGTGTGAATCCTGGACAGTACCCGCTGCTGTAATTCCACCACTTCAAAGTGGAGTTGCCCGGTGAATACCCCGCCACTGTCCTGTAAAAGGATGGGAAGGCCACATCGGGATGGATAAGTCAGAAGACCTGCCGGTAAAACCAATATTCATGGCTTTCGGGAGTAAAAGCCGGGAATGATCCGCGGAATCATCCTGTATATGCACCCGGCATTGAATGTTGATTGATAGTCAATCAGATTCATGTTTAAAAAAAATTCAGTATGAAAAGGACTTTACTTTTTGCCGGCATTGCGATCAGCATTGCCTTGTCTGTAAGCTCATGCCATGATCCCGAACCCCTGACCAGCTCAGTCGGCTTTGAGGATCTTTCCCTGGAGCCGGATTCCTTCTGGAACGGTTCCGACCTGTCGGGTGGTTTCTCCTCGGGCAACCTGTTTTTCCCGAACCACTACGTCACTCCGGGCGATTACTGGAGCGGATTTGTATATTCTACGATGACGGATGTGACAACTGCCTCCTGGACCAATCAGTATTCCTGTATCGCAGGTTCAGGTGCAGGTGGTAGTGCCACCTATGCCCTGTTGTATTCATTTTCGTCGGATACACTTTATTTTAATATACCCGAGAAAGTCACGAGCATATCCTTCTGTAACTCTGCCTGGGCATATCTCGTAATGAAGAACGGTGATCCGGTCTTTGGCATCGAAAAAATGGGGGGAGAGGATGGTACCCGGCCCGATTACCTCAGGCTTATTCTCAAAGCAATTGATGAACAGGGAAATACTGTGGGAACCGGTGAGATCTACCTTGCCGACTTTGACAGTACCAGGGTGGATAATGGATTTATCGGTAACCTGTGGACAGCGGTAGATCTTTCCCAATGGGGTTATATTCACCGGCTGGTCTTTAGTTTCGAGACCAATGTGGCAAATGAATACGGTCCCCTGATCCCCACCTATGTCTGTATTGATGAGATAGAAGGTGAATTGGAAACAACCATCGGGGATTAAGCTTATATTTGAATTTTAGGGTCACGCACTGCTGAAACGGAATATTTGTATCCCTTGATTGAATGTATATGAAAGTCGTCGTAAACAGGTTTACACTTTGCATACTCTTTCTCCTTGTCCTCTCGGTTGAAGAGATGGCCGGCCAGATTAAATTTGAAGGTCGTGCGCTTCTTGCTGGCCGGTCGATGGGTTCTCCGGCAATGGACTACCTGCTCCCGCCTCCTGATCCCTTTGAACTTGAAGCTGCCGGCCTGGAAAATCTTGGGAGTGCAAAAAAAAGCGTGCGCTTTGCCATTGTCAGGGATCTGGATATCTCTCCTTTGAATGGGGGAGAATGGACCGTCGTCGACGGAACGGCAGTATGGAGAGTGAGGCTGATCTCACCGGGTGCCTACGCACTGGGTCTGAACTTCAGTGATTTCAGGCTTGCTCCCGGCTCGCGCCTTTTCATTTACGACGGAACGGGCGCCAGTATCTCCGGAGCGTTTGATCACAGGAATAACCGACCCGGTGGAATCTTCACCTCTGCACCCCTTCCCGGGGATGAGGTGATCGTGGAATTACAGTCGCCTGCCGGAAGAAATGATTTCGGGAGTCTCACAATTGAATCACTCTCCCACGCCTTCCTCCCCGTTCCTACCGGTTTTGAGAAGGACGGCCGTTTTGCAAAATCGGGAGCTTGTGAAATTGATATTAACTGCACAGAAGGCGACGACTGGCAGACGATCAAACGATCGGTCTGCAGGATCTATACCACCAGGGAGTACTGTACAGGTGTGCTCGTGAACAACACATCCTACGACGGCAAACCCTATGTCCTCACGGCAGAGCACTGCGTTAACACAGAATACTATGCCAACCGCACTGTCTTTGTGTTTAACTATGAAAGTCCGGTTTGTTTCGGGGGAGATGGCAGTGTTGCGCAGTCGGTCTCGGGAGCCACACTGGTGGCCACGGGCGACAGCCTTGATTTTTCCCTTCTGCTACTGCAAGATACCATTCCCGACAGCTATTCACCGTATTTGGCAGGCTGGGACCTCAGCTCAGCACCGCCGGCTTCGTCGAGGGCGGTTCATCATCCCCAGGGAGATGTAAAAAAGATCTCGGGGGATTATAATCCGGCTACAGTGCCTACATCAGTACCCAGTGATCTGAATGATTACATCATATCCTCCATGTGGAGAATATATGAATGGGATTTCGGCTCCACTGAAGGCGGATCATCCGGCTCACCGCTTTTCAATATGAGTAAAAAGCTGGTGGGTACCTTAACCGGAGGTCTCGCATATTGCGGCGATTCAATCGGTTATGATGCATTAAATGACAGGGTGATATACAATCTGTCAGTGAACCGTAACGACTTCTATACCCGCATCAGCTATGTGTGGGATCACTACACCGATCCGGCAAAACAACTCAGGAAATGGCTTGACCCGCTGAATACCGGTGCGACTTCGGTCGGTGGTTTTAACCCGCTCAACCATACCGGCCTTTCTTCAGTAACTGCAGGAAGACTGCCGGTCTATCCCAATCCGGCACAGGACCTGATCCGGCTCGACCTTGAATCGTTTCCCGGCAACCTAAAGATCATCATCACCGACCTCTCAGGACGCCAGGTATATTCCGGAAATCACAGCGCTCCGATCGCGGAAATTGACATCTCCGACCTGCAGCCGGGACTCTACCTGATCTCCGGACATTCAGACACCCGGCGCTTCTGTTCATCCTTTGTTATTGCCCGCTGATATGTGGAAGCTCCTTCTTTATTCCCTGCTTTTCCTCCTGGTTTGCAGCTGCACTCCGGGAACGGGGAGCGTTGTTCAAGCGGAGGGCGGAAATCTGTATGCAGGAGGATTCTCAATGGCAGAGCTGGAAAATTACAGGATTCTAAAGGTGAACAGACCCTGGCAAAATAATGAAGATCGACGGGTCCTGACCTATATTCTGGCCGATGATCCCATGCTGGTACCCGATTCCCTGCGTGTTTTCCCCGTGATCCGTACACCGGTCAGTAAAGTTATCGCACTTTCCTCGGGAAATGTGGCTATGATCTCTGCCCTGGATGAATCAGCCTCTCTGCAGGCGGTTTCGGGCAGCGGGTTTATTTACGACAGCCTCATAAGGAAGCGAATAGTAAATGGTGAAATTGCCGATGTGGGCTACGACCAGCAACTGAATTATGAACTGATCGTTGACCTGGATCCCGATGTGCTTTTTCTCTACGGAGTCGATCCGTCGGTGGAGACCACAGTGAGAAAACTGCAGGAACTCGGAATTACAGCGGTGATCTGTTCCGACTACCTGGAAAGTGATCCGCTGGGAAAAAGCGAGTGGATCCGCTTTCTGGCAGCGTTTTATAATAAAGGTGCTATGGCGGATTCTCTCTTCGGAACAATCGCAGCCAGATACAACAGGGTAAAGGATCTCGTTCAAAATCTGGAGGAAAAACCAAAGGTGCTGAGTGGCCTGCCCTGGAAAGATACCTGGTATGTTCCGGGTGGCCGCTCCTTTGCCGCAAGGTTTATCGAAGATGCCGGCGGTGAATACCTCTGGAAAGAGACGGAGTCGATGGAAGCCCTCCCCTTGAATCTCGAGGCAGTATATGCCAGGGCACTTGCTGCCGATATCTGGATAAATACCGGCGATGCCGGATCACTTGCAGCTGTGGCAGCCTATGATGAGCGTTTCTCTGATATCCCGGTTTTCAGGTCGGGGGACCTGTATAATAACAACCTGAGAACGAATTCCTTCGGGGGGAATGATTACTGGGAATCGGGGGTAATGCATCCCGACCTGATCCTGGCCGATCTTGCTGAAATTTTTCACCCCGGAATGGTCGAAGGACATCGGTGGACGTACTATAAAAAATTAAAATAATCCTTACATTTGACTAAACTGAAACTTACGCATATGAACAGTATCAGAAAACTCAAAAAGGATATCAACGTACTTACCTATGAATTGCTGAGCGAATGTTTCGTTTACAAAAGGTTTCATCCCGACCTTAGCGAGGACAGGTTTGACGAAGTGATCAGGAAAATTGTGCTTCTGAGGAACGACCTGATTTCCCGTGTCAATCATCCGGAAACTGATGCTGATTCTGTTTCGGTGAAGGAACATTACAGGAGAGTCTGGAATGACCTGGGTGTCCTGATGGATACAGTAAATGAACTAAGCCGTTGAACAGGAAAAAGGAACTGAACGGAAAACATCGTCCGACCTGGTTCTTTATTTCCCTGGCCCTGCTTCTCGTATTGCTTCTGGATCTGACATTCGGGTCAGTATCCATTCCATTTTCTCATTTCTGGAAGGAAATATTCTCCGGTGAAGGTCTGTCATACCAGGAAAGGGTTATTCTCACATCCTTCCGGATACCCCGCGTTATTACAGCTCTTTTAACGGGTTCTGCCCTTGCTGTCAGCGGTCTGCAGATGCAGACCATTTTTCGTAATCCCCTGGCAGGACCCTATGTCCTGGGCATTAGCTCAGGTGCCAGCCTTGGTGCGGCTATTGTGGTAATGGGAGCAGGATCGGCAGCTGCAGCATTTCTGTCGGGCATGGGGATTATTTTTGCTGCCTGGCTGGGAGCAGCCGCCATGCTCCTTTTGCTTCTGCTCGTTTCAATGAAGATCCGCTCGGTAATGACCATCCTGATCCTGGGAATGATGTTCGGCAGCGGTCTTTCTGCCATTATAAGCATAATGCAGTATTTCAGTGCATCCTCCGGTTTGAAGGCCTTTGTGATCTGGAGCATGGGAAGCCTCAGCAATGTCACAGCCTCCGATCTGAAACTATTCTCCTGGGTTATTGTTCCGTCGTTGCTTTTATCCCTGCTCAGTGTCAAAACCCTGAACGGGCTGATGCTGGGAGAAGAGTATGCACGAAGCATGGGGGTCCGCCTTTTACGTTCCCGCTTAATCATTTTCACACTCACCAGCCTGCTGGCAGGCACTGTAACTGCGTTTTGCGGCCCTATCGGCTTTGTCGGAGTTGCCGTTCCTCATATGGCCAGATTCCTTACCGGCAGTTCGGATCATAAGATACTGCTGCCTGCGTCCCTGCTCCTTGGAATGCTGGTTATGACGGCGAGTGATCTGCTGGCTCAGCTTCCGGGTTCCGAGCGGATTCTTCCGATCAATGCTGTTACTTCACTCATCGGGATTCCCGTTGTAATCTGGGTCGTGGTCAGGGAAAGAAAACATATCGAACAGTGATGAGCATCGTGGAAAGACATATGGCACTGGAATTCAGCGGGCTGATGATCGGATATCCCTCCCTGGACCTAATCAGGGATGCCAGGGGTACCGTTGCTGAAGGAGAGCTTATCGCACTGGCAGGTCGCAATGGTTCCGGGAAAAGTACACTGCTCAGGGTGCTGGCCGGACTGGATCAGCCACTGGCCGGAACAGTTTATGTGCACGGGCGACCCCTGTCCGCTTTTTCGCCCCATGGAAGGGCCAGAGCTTTGAGCTTTGTTTCCACAGGGATCAGTTCGCCGGAGAATATGACTGTTTTTGAACTGGTCTCACTTGGCCGTTATCCACATACCGGATGGTGGGGAAATTTATCAGAAAAAGACAGGGATATTGTTGACAGGTCCCTTGAAGCCGTTAACATGGAATCCTATACGGGAAGACTGGTTAACCGGCTCAGCGATGGCGAGAGACAAAGAGTTATGATCGCCCGGGCGCTGGCCCAGAACGGAGATCTGATCCTCCTGGATGAACCTACAGCCTTCCTGGACCTCCCTGCTCGCTTTGAGGTGATCCACCTCCTATATCAACTAAGCCGTCAGGGCAAATCCATCATATACTCCACCCATGATATTGAGGCGGCATGGACCTATTCGGATAAACTCTGGCTCATTCACGGGAACAGATTGCATGAAGGTTCTCCTGAAGATCTTGGCCTGTCGGGACTGTATAATGATCTTTTTAGAAGTACTCCGGTCAAACTGGATACGCGGACCATGCGCTTCAGGTCGGAAAGAAAGGTAACGGGGGAGATCGGATTGACAGGGGAGGACAGGGAGCTTTTAAGATGGACCAAAGTTGCGCTCAACCGGGCTGGGTTCAATACAGTTAGCGATGTTGAAACCGGAACTGTGGCGGAATGCAGGAAAACTGTGGAAGGGAATCAATGGTTGCTGAAGGAAGATGAAGAAGTAACAACATTTCCTTCACTTTATGAGCTCATTTGTTTTTTGACACGCGTGTAATAATTTCGTACTTTTCACGTAATGTTTGATGAAATCCTTCGTCTGACAAATAGTAATATAAAATGAAACCTATTAATATCAGGAAAGCCATCGCCTATACTCTGTCGATATTTGTACTTCTGTTTTCCTTCCTTGCTATCCTCTCTGTCTGGGATATTATTGATTATAATTTCCTGATGAAGAGGATGTTCCAGTCGCTTATCGTGGTGCTTGTCGCTGCGGCAGTGATTGTGCTGATTTTTGCCATAATGGTAAAGGAAGACCGACACGAGGATCAGCCTCCCCGGTAAAGCAGCCGGACAATCTTCTCTGCGTTGACCCGGTTCAGATATGGCTCCAGATTTCTCTTTCTGAAGCGGATATCCTCATCAGTAAAATCGGCCTGCATGAGCTGACCGATCAGGTGTACGGCCTCGTCAGGATCCGATGCCGTATGGCAAAGAGCTGCCAGCGGACTTCCTGAGGTCATATCCGGATTTACAATGATATGCCGGCCACTGAACAGGGTGTGAAGCAGTTTCAGTTTGATACCCGTCGACTGAAATGTGAACAGCAGATGTATATGTGCATGACGGATGAGTTCTCTCATCCTTACCTCGTCCGGATCACCCTCCAGTTTTATGTGAGGATACCTGGCAGCCAGGGCTGTCAATACCGGAGAAGGTGACTTGCCGGCAATGATCACAGGAATACTGATCCTTGAAAACACCTTTCTGATCAGGAAAGAGGCAGCTTCAATATTTTCCGCCACCGAAAGATTTCCATGGTATAAGAGGTAATCCCCCCTACCTTTAAGAATGTCGACTTCATCCGAAGGATGAAAGGCTGGTATATGAACTGCGTTACCGTAGGTCTGTTCAAAATAGTCCGTGTCCTGATCTGAAATTCCCAGCACATAATCGGCATCTGAGATAACAGACTCATACCGGCGAAGCTTGATCGATTCACTGAAAAGAAAAAACCTGTGAAACAGGTTCCTTTCACTGGCTGCCAGCTTCCTGTAATATTCATGTTCTACATTATGAGCTCTGATCACCAGAAGTTTATTTGCAGCCTTTAATCTGTGTAAAAGAAATGTCGAATGAAGACCTTCAAATAATACCGGAAAATGATCATTTAGCACGTTGTTTGGCATGATATTTGAATGTCTTGTTACTGTGATGTAGGGTAAACGGTTCAGAAAATAGCGCAGTCCGCTTTTCCTCCGATAATAAAAAACCTTATAGCACAGCGATTCGAGTTCTTTGGAAGGCTGGCGGCCGTAGGTGTAGCAATGCAGGATGATCCTGATCCCTTTCTCATGGAGGGCTTTGATCTTATAATAAACATCAATCACACCCCCGTAATCGGGAGGATAGGGGACATTGAACGCAATAATATGCAGGAACCTCGTATCCAAGTTAAACCTTTGGCCTTTTGTTTCGTCTAAAATAAAAAAGTTCCCGGACCTGAATGGTGATTTGAGGAATTATTTTTTGAGGCTCCCTGCGTAAGGCAGATGCAGAGCGGAAAATGTGGAGAACTATCTGATTTTAACGTTTTTTAAGGAAAAAATAATCGGATAAATGTAACAAAAAAACTCCGGGTGCGTTTAAATGGTAAAGATCTTTGAATTCGCAGACTGATTGTAAAAGTTAGAAGTAGAAAATATGATCGGTCATCGTTAAATAGTATAGGTTTAGTTTCTTTTCATAGATTTAGTTTTAGGGTTAGTTTAGTTTATAGCACCCCGGGAAGCGTCTCGGGGTGCTATTTTTTTATCCGGCAGCCCGGAAGGTAAAGCGATTTTACCATTTGCCGAAGCTGATTATTGCTATATTTGCACACCAAAAAGCTTGATAATGGTTTCAGTAGAGCAGCTTATTACAAAAGAGGTATCGGATGTCCTGAAAAAGTTGTGGTCTGCGTCCGAAGACTGTGAAAAACTGGTTCAGGTCCAGAAAACAAGAAAGGAGTTCTCGGGCGATTATACCGTGGTGGTCTTTCCGTTCCTGAAATATTCAAAAAATACACCTGATGCCACGGCTGAGATGATCGGCAGGGAACTCAGTAAGAAAATGGTACTGCTCGACAGTTATAATGTGATCAAAGGCTTTCTGAATCTGAAATTGAGTTCATCTTACTGGTTCACCTTTTTGAAAGAGGTTTCAGGATCTGAGGATTATGGTATAAAAAAAGCATCGAAAGATGCGCCGACCATTATGGTTGAGTATTCCTCTCCGAATACAAATAAGCCGCTTCATCTCGGACATATAAGAAATAATCTGCTCGGCTATTCTCTCTCCAATATTCTCGGGGCTAATGGTTATAATGTGATAAAGGTTAACCTGGTCAATGACCGGGGGATCCATATCTGTAAATCCATGATTGCCTGGCTGAAATATGGCAACGGGGAAACGCCCGAATCGACCGGGATGAAAGGGGATCACCTGGTAGGCAAGTACTACGTGGTATTCGACAAAAAATACAAAGAGGAGATTAATGCCCTGATGAGCAAGGGGATGGGGCAGAAGGAAGCCGAGAACAACGCTCCGATTATGGTGGAGGCCAGAGAAATGCTGGTGAAATGGGAAGCTGATGATCCGGCTGTGAGGGAGCTGTGGGAAAAAATGAACGGATGGGTTTATCGCGGTTTCGATGAAACCTATAACAGGATGGGCGTCTCTTTCGACCGCTTTTATTATGAATCGGAAACCTATAAATTGGGACGCAATATCATCCTCGACGGACTCTCACGAGGCATTCTGCAACGCAGGGACGACGGATCGGTATGGGCCGATCTGACCGATGAAGGACTGGATCAGAAACTGCTCCTGCGTTCCGATGGCACCTCCGTTTACATGACCCAGGATGTTGGCACGGCTCATCAGCGCTTTACCGAATATAATATCGACCAGCATATCTACGTGGTGGGAAATGAGCAGAACTATCATTTCCAGGTTCTGACCCTGGTGCTGAAAAAACTCGGGTTCGGCTGGGCCGATAAGATCCACCACCTTTCCTATGGCATGGTGGAACTGCCCGAGGGCAAAATGAAATCCCGCGAAGGAACCGTGGTGGACGCCGATGATCTGATTGATGAAATGGAAACGACAGCCAGAACCATGTCGGAGGAACTTGGTAAACTGGGTGACTATCCGGAAGAAGAAAGGAAGAGAATCTATCGCCTGGTAGGCAGCGCCGCCCTCAAATATTTCATTCTGAAGGTCGATCCGAAGAAAAACATGACCTTTGATCCCAGGGAATCCATCGACTTTAACGGGAATACCGGTCCGTTTATCCAGTATACCTATGCCCGGATCATGAGCGTTCTGAGAAAGGCGGAAGCTTTGCCTTCATTTCCGGCCGAAATGGTCCTGAACGATAAAGAGATAGAATTGATCAAACTGATCTACGACTATCCGGAAACGATTCGGGCAGCCGGTGAAACATACAACCCTTCTCAGATCGCCAATTATCTCTACGACCTGTCCAAGGAATTCAATCAGTTTTATCACGATTACAGCATCCTGAGTGCTGAAGACGAAGCCGTGAAAGATTTCAGATTGCAGATGACAGCCATTACCGGTGATATTATCAGGTCGGGTATGGCCCTGCTGGGTATCGGGGTGCCTGAAAGGATGTGATCCTAACGGTAAATGCTTTTCTTTGCAGCCAGCAGCGTGTTGTGAAGTAAGCCCACGCGTGTCATGGGGCCCACTCCTCCGGGCACCGGTGTGATAAAGGAACATTTTCCGGCTACCTCATTATATTCCACGTCACCTTTCAGCCGGAATCCGCTTTTGGTTTCCGTACTCGGAACCCGGGTAGTGCCCACATCTATTACAACGGCACCTTCTTTTACCATGTCCCCTTTGATGAAACCCGGGGAACCCAATGCAGCAATTATAATATCGGCAGCCAGACAAAGCTCCTTCAGGTTTTTCGTGCGGCTGTGTGCGACTGTGACCGTGGCATCCGATCCCTTCTGCGAAAGAAGGATGCTCATAGGACGGCCGACAATATTACTCCGCCCAACCACCACACAGTTTTTTCCGGAAGTTTCGATACCGTACCTGCGAATCAGTTCCATGATCCCAAAGGGAGTGGCAGAGATGAAAGATGGCAGACCGATAACCGTCCGGCCCACATTAACAGGATGAAAGCCGTCCACATCCTTCCTGGGGTCGATGGCTTCAATTACCCGTTGCTCCCTGATATGAGAGGGAAGGGGCAATTGTACAATAAAACCATCAATATCAGGATTTTCGTTAAACCGGTTTATCTGGGATAACAATTCTTCCTCCCTTACATCGTCTTCAAATCTGACCAGGGTCGAAACAAAACCAACTTCCTCACAATCCTTGATTTTGTGCGCAACATAGGATTCACTGCCTCCGTCATGACCCACAAGGATGGCGGCGAGGTGCGGACGTTTCATTCCAGCATCGACAAGTTTCCTGGTTTCCTGCGCAATCTCTGCTTTTATTACAGCTGAAGTGGTTTTTCCGTCAATGATCTGCATGCTGCTTTGTTTTATCTTTTTCTCATCATATTGGCGGCTGCCGCCCGACTCATTGCCTTGCCCTTGTTACCGGTCATCATCTTCATCATCCTCCGGGTCTCTTCAAATTGCTTGAGCAGCCTGTTGATGTCAGCCACGGTTGTACCGCTGCCTGAAGATATCCTTTTCCTCCTTGTTCCGTTCAGCAATTGCGGATTTGCCCTTTCCTCCGGTGTCATCGAAGAGATAATGGCTTCAATACCCTTGAAGGCATTATCATCCATGTCAAGGTCCTTTATTGCCTTACCAACACCTGGGATCATCGAAGCAAGGTCCTTGATGTTACCCATTTTCTTGATCTGCTGGATCTGAGACATGAAATCGTTGAAGTCGAACTGGTTCTTGGCAATCTTTTTCTGCAGCTTACGGGCTTCCTCCGCATCAAACTGTTCCTGTGCCTTTTCCACCAGGGAGACAATGTCGCCCATCCCGAGGATCCTGTCTGCCATTCGGCTGGGATAAAAGACATCCAGGGCATCCATTTTCTCCCCCGTACCCACGAATTTTATGGGCTTCGAAACGACCGAACGTATTGAAAGCGCAGCACCACCACGGGCATCACCATCGAGCTTGGTCAGAACCACTCCGTCGAAATCAAGTCGGTCGTTAAACTCTTTGGCAGTGTTTACAGCATCCTGACCGGTCATGGAATCAACAACGAAAAGGATCTCATGCGGGCTGACCGCGTCCTTGATGGCGGCTATCTCCTTCATCATCTGCTCGTCAACGGCAAGACGGCCCGCGGTATCGATGATCACCGTATTGTTTCCCTTCAGTTTTGCTTCACGAATGGCAGCTTTGGCAATTTTTACAGGATCGTTGTTCCCCGCTTCCGTATAAACCGGCATGCCGGTTTGCTCACCAAGCACCTTTAACTGCTCAATAGCTGCAGGACGGTATACGTCACCGGCAACAAGGAGCGGATTGCGGCCTTTTTTGTTTTTGAGATAAACAGCCAGTTTACCGGTGAAGGTGGTTTTACCCGAACCCTGCAGACCGGCGATCAGAATGACTGTCGGGTTTCCTTTTAGATTGATTTCCTCGTGCTCTCCACCCATCAGCTGAACAAGGTGGTCGTGAACAATCTTCACCATCATCTGGCTGGGCTTCACGGCAGCCAGGATCTTCTGGCCTATGGCAGCCTCCTTAACTTCATCCGTAAATTGCTTGGCAATCTTATAGTTA
The DNA here is from genome assembly GCA_049325415.1 of Bacteroidota bacterium. Taxonomy (GTDB): domain Bacteria; phylum Bacteroidota; class Bacteroidia; order Bacteroidales; genus JBMOLL01. The sequence continues at coordinate 13,294 of JBMOLL010000123.1, forward strand.
ACGTCTGCGTCAAGCAAAGCCTTTCTTACATCCTTAAGCGTTTCGGCAACGTTAATCTCGGTGATACTTCCCTGGCCCTTCAGGATCTTGAAGGACTGTTCCAGTCTTTCTGATAAACTCTCAAACATACTTGCTGTTTTTTCCGGCACAAAAATAGGTAAAAAACACAGAAATCAGAAGATGCAGACGACAGGAAATACAAAACGGCAATCCTCAATGAGAATTACCGCCTTTGTATTGCTGGCTGAATCTTATTTAACGTTCCCTTCTGTAAGACAACGATGGATTTTTTCAGCTTACTCTTCAGGACTGACGACCGGAATATTTCCAATAAGCGAGATGTTTTCGACATCTGATTTATCATAGATATAAAAACCGTCATCCCCGGTAAGGAACAACAGATCGCCTGCCAGAATAATATCCCTGGAGTGGAAATCGGGGAAAAGCGCTATCCGGTTGTCATCAATATGCAGTTTGTCAGTAATATCATACACCTTCATGCCAAAATCGCCTTCACAAACAAATAAGTGGTTTCCGTCCACCGCCAGGCCAAAGGGTTCCTGCATCTCAAATTCTGCAATCCTTACCGGGTTGTACTTGTCGGAAATGTCAACCACATCCAGTTCGTTGATGGTTCCGCCGCAGAAATTGCCGGCCCTGAGGGTTATGTAGGCATAGTTTCCGCTGACCACCACCGGGTCGCAACTGGTGAAATGCTGGTAAGTGGATTTCTTTGCCGGTACCGCCGGGTTTGTCAGGCTCAGAATATGCATCCCCGACGAGGCACCGATATACATATACCCGCCGGTAATAAACATGGTTTCAAGGTCCCAGCTGATATACTGCTTGTCAACGACAACCGGCTCAGGTGACTGGCTGATATCTATCGTTTGCAGGTTCGACCTGTCCTGCAAAAGATAAAGGTACTTGTCGTAGGTGAGAAATGATGCCATTGAACCGGCAACACCGTATTCTGAGGATGACGAAGGAGAGGAGTAATAACCCATCCCCCTTGAATTGGACAGTTCTGCATAATCATAATATATAGGCCATGGATAATAATTGGGATAGACCTCCCGCTTAATTTCCTTAACCTCCCAACCGGTCACCACTCCTTTTTCCTTGTCGATCTCATCGACCGGGTAATTAATGTCATATTCAGGCAGGGTATAATTGAGAATCTCTTTTAATCGTCCGCTTTCCGAAGGCTGACCGGGATCCGAGATATCGATCAGCACCAGGTCAATATAACTGTCGGCGTAAAGAATGTCTCCCTTTATGGCCATGGATATATTTCCGGGGATGCTGATAAAACTGATTTCCGAAGGATCGGCCGGATCAGCGATATCAATAATATGGATGCCTTCCCTGTACTCATTGATGAACATGTAATGATCCTTGAAATAGATGGCACCGGGCTGGTTGAGTTCCCTCGAAGCTGAAACACTTACCGCGCTCCTCAGATCGTCGTACGACATATAAACCGGTACGTTGGCTGTAAAGGTCATAAAGGTTCTGTCCTGGCAGGATTTTGTCAAAAGAAAAGCCGGTAAACAGAGGATCAGGGTAAAAATGTTTCCTTTTTTCATGGTCGGGAATGATTAGGTTTTGCTGCTAAGATGAAGAAATATTTCTTTCGGTTGCGTCACTGAACGCAACCCGGAACCCTTCTGATCCATCCTGTTGCAGAGAAACGGTAAAACCAGACGAATGAAAAAGATCATACTCCTGCTCCAGTTCCTGATTCTGACCGGCATCCTGAATGCACAGAAGACAGACCTCCTCCAGTTAAAGAACGGTTCATTGATCAGAGGGTCCATTGAGGAACTGATTCCCGGCGAATCAGTAAGGATCACCGATGGATGCGGTAATTCCTGGGTTTACCGTCTCGACGATGTGGAAAGGATAAGCTCGGAGGTGACAGTAGAGGAAAAACAGGAACCTTTGTACAGTGGATTCAGGCAGGGATTGGTGAATATCACCTCCATCGGTGTACTGGCCGGATCGGTCAGAAATGAGCAGCCAGCACCTTTCAGCATCCAGTCAACCGTGGGTTGGAGACATAATTCCGGAATGTTTTTTGGCGCCGGGGCAGGTATTGAATTTATAGGTACCACCTTCTGCCCGTTGTTTGCCGATCTTCGTTACGACTTCAAAGGAGAAGCCGTGACCCCCTGCCTTATCGGCAGAGCCGGATATGCTTTGCCGCTGCAGGGACAGATTTCGCAGTACGGTGCAAACTACCGGTATTCCGGAGGTGTTCTGGGTGCTGTCGGCATAGGGCTGAAAATCAGGAACCGGACAGGGCTGGCCTGGGATCTGTCCATGCTCTATCGCTACCAGCAGATCAGTTATTCACTGGCCTACGACTACCAGTCATTTATGAGTACCTACACCGAAAATTACAACCGCGTCGAACTGAGGGTTGGACTATATATCGACTAAGGGGCAGAGTTTAGGTTTTCCTCCCCTGAGGTGTGTTCAGCGTTGCCATCCGGCCGATTGAACACACCTTTTTTTTCAGGGTGTACAGACCAAAGAACTGCTCTTTCATTTCAGGTTTTGCATCTTTCCGGTTTTCAGATTTTTGCCCGATAAAAAGGTCTTCCGACTTACTATTCGCTTGCCAGGTAACCGGCGAACAAAACAGCTCCATTTTTTATTATAAGTTAACAGTCTCCTGCTTGCCGATCCTGCAGCTTTGGATAACTTTGCATATGTAAGCTTCTCCGGCAGGACTGTCACATGGTGGCAGGGGCAGAGTGCGGTTTTTTTATATCTTTGCACATTCTTAGTCGAAAAGAGATGAGTGAAAATAAGGAGCATTTTTTTGAGGATAGCGAATTCCGCGTGCTTCTCGAAAAATATGAGGCGATGAGGGACGGGGCATCCGTCACTTTTTTCGATGTGGAGGAGTTCGAACAGATCATTGACTATTTCCTTGACGATTTCCAGTTTGAAGAAGCAAAGAAAGCAGTCAGCCTGGGTTTTCGTCAGCATCCCTCATCGGTGGAGATTACCTATAAATCGGTGCAGGTATTCATTGAACAGGGCCAACCGCAGAAAGCACTGAAAATTCTCAATTCTCTGCCTGCCTGGGAAGAAAAAAATCCGGAAAAATATTTTCTGAAAGGAACGGCTCTTTGCCAGATCGGCAAGATCAAGGACGCAGAAAAAGAATTCGACCATGCGCTCACCCTGTCCGATGAGGATAGCTTTGAAGCCCTCCTGAACATTGCCATTGCTTTTGAGAATACAAGGAATTATGAGCTCTCCATCAAGTATTTGCTGATTGCTATTGAACAGGAACCCGATAATCTGTCGGTTCTGTATGACCTCGGTTATTATTACGACCGGATCCATAAATACGACGAAAGCATACATTATTATAAAAGGTATCTCGATCTGGACCCCTTCTCCGAAAGTGTTTGGTATAATCTCGGAATTGTATACTATAAAACGGAAGACCTGGCAAATGCCATCGAAGCCTATGAGTATGCCATTGCCATCAATCCCGATTATGCCTCGGCCTATTTTAACAAGGCAAACGCCTATGCCAATTCGGGCGATAACGGCAAAGCCATCGATTCCTATCTTGAGTTCATTGCTATCGAACCCGATAATATCCAGGCCTACTGTTACCTTGGTGACTGCTATGAGCAGGAGGGCTCCTTCGAGAAAGCCCTGGCGGCTTTCAGAAAGGTTATTGAAATTGATAACAGTGATCCGGAGGGCTGGTTCGGTGCCGGGATTGTGCATTACCGCAAGGGTGAAATGCCGGATTCCATAGCCTGTATACTCAAAGCACTTGAGTTCGACCGTTCGAATGTCGACTACTGGCTAAACCTGGGATATGTTTATGAAGAAGCCGGCAGACAGCATGAAGCGCTGAAGTGCTACAGAAAAGTAGTTCAGCTCGATCATGCCGACCGTGAAGGCTGGCTGAGCCTTACTGGGCTAATGATGAAAGAAGGTGAGTTTGAGGAAGCTCTTCCCCTGCTGAGGGATGCATATACCCGTTTCCCCGGAGACGAGGGCTTTCTGCTCAAAATGGCCGTCTGTCATCTGAAAGCCGGTGATGCGGAACTCGCCGCCAGGCACCTGAAACAGGCACTGGAACAGGACTCCTCTCTCCTGGCCGAATTTGAATATTACTACCCCTTGCCGGATATTGATCCGGTAATACTGAGTATTGTACAACAATTTAAATGAAAATGAAATGAACTTTGACCTCGCTTTTATTCCGGAAAGAGCCACGGGTGAACGCACCTACGGACTGACCATGATGATGGACAAAGGGCTGAGCCTGAAAGAGGCTGAAAATTTTGTCGAATCAAGCAGTGACTACACCGACCTGGTTAAATTCGGGTTCGGAACCGCTCTGATCACCAAACATCTGAAAGAGAAGATCAAAGTGTATAAGGAAGCCGGCCTGCATCCCTATTTCGGAGGCACACTTTTCGAGATGTTCATCGTAAGAAACCAGTTTGATGGCTATCGTCGTTTTATCGACGAAATGGGCATTGAAACCGTAGAGGTCTCCGACGGTTCGATAAAGATGGATCATGACGAGAAACTGGGGTATATCAGGAAACTTGCCGAATCGAAAAGAGTACTCTCTGAGGTGGGCAGCAAGGTGAAAGGCGTGGACATCCCCAACAATGTTTGGGTGTCCTTTATGAAGACCGAACTTCAGAACGGAGCATGGAAAGTGATTGCCGAAGCAAGGGAAAGCGGGACCATCGGGATCTACAATTCCGACGGATCGGCCAACCGGGCACTTATCGATGATATCATGAAAGAAATCTCGGTAAACGATGTCATCTGGGAAGCACCTGTAAAATCTCAGCAGGTCATGTTTATTGAACTGGTTGGAGCAAATGTCAACCTGGGAAATATTGCCCCGAATGAAGTAGTGGCACTGGAAGCACTCAGGTGCGGCATGAGAGGGGATACTTTCTTTTCCTTCCTCCCCGAGAAATATCTGACCAGAAAACTATAAAACCATTATAACAAGGTGAGCAGAAAAGGTAAGGATTATCTCATGCTATGTGCCAAAGGCATAGGCATGGGAGCCGCTGATGTCATCCCGGGGGTGTCCGGAGGAACCATTGCTTTTATTACCGGCATCTATGAAGAACTGATCGATTCCATCAAATCGATCAACCTGGAAGCTGTAAAATTGCTTCTGTCCGGAAAAATTAAAGACTTCTGGAAACATATTAACGGTTCCTTTCTGCTTTCTGTTTTCGGGGGAATATTTATCTCGGTTGCATCACTCGCCAAACTGATCGACTACCTGCTCCGCGAACAACCGGTGCTGATCTGGGCTTTCTTTTTCGGACTGATCATTTCATCGTCACTGATCGTTGCCCGTAAAATTACCCGCTGGGATCTGAACATCCTGATAGCTTTTGTTATCGGAACAGCAGCGGCGTTCTACATCACCAGCGTATCTCCCACGCAAACCACAGAAGCTGCCTGGTTTATTTTTCTGGCAGGTGCGATTGCTATTTGTGCCATGATCCTGCCGGGGATATCCGGTTCTTTCATCCTCCTGCTTCTCGGCAAATACCAGTTTGCACTCAACGCGGTGAACGAAATCCGGATCGTTCCCTTGCTGTTGCTGGGCAGCGGTGCGGTAATCGGATTGATCAGCTTTTCCAACCTCCTTTCCTGGCTGCTCCGGAAATACCACAACATCACAATTGGCGTTCTGGCCGGCTTTATGATCGGATCACTGAATAAGATCTGGCCCTGGAAGGAAGTGCTGGAAACCGTTGTTATCAAGGATGAAGTAAAACCTCTCGTTGAAAAAAATATCCTTCCATCCCTGAGTAATCCCGAACACCACTTCTGGATGGCAGCCGGACTCTGCCTGCTGGGCATCGCACTGGTTATATTCCTTGAACTGGGTCTGGGCAGGAAAAAGGAAAAACAACCCGCATAAACAGCCAGGCCAAGCAGTTATACTGCCGATGAAAAAATATGGACTCATAGGTTATCCGCTGACTCATTCATTTTCAGAAAAGTTTTTCGCCGACAAGTTCAGCAGGGAAAAACTAAGCGAAGTCAGTTATACCAACTTTCCTGTCAGCGACATCAGCATGCTTCCATCCCTGATCAGCGATCCGGAACTGGAAGGCTTTAATGTCACCATCCCCTATAAGGAAAAAATCCTTCCCTTTCTCGATGGTATTGATCCGGTTGCCCGCGAAATAGGCGCTGTAAATACTGTCAGGGTGACAAGGGATAACAAGAGGCCTCTTCTGGTGGGTTATAATACGGATGCAATAGCATTTGCCATCACACTTCATGCCTTTCTGCCGGTTTTGCCTCCTTCAGCCCTCGTTCTGGGAACGGGAGGAGCATCAAAAGCCGTCGTCTACAGCCTGCAAAAATCGGGGATTCGTGTCAAACTGGTCAGCCGCACGCCAGAAGCCGGAAGATATACCTATAATGACCTGAACGGGGAAGTGATGGGGGAGAACCTGCTGATCGTCAACACCACTCCGCTGGGGACCTACCCGGATACGGAATCCCGTCCCCCGATACCCTACCACTTGCTGACCGAACGGCATTGCCTCTACGACCTGGTATACAATCCCCCGGAAACAGGTTTCATGCTTTCCGGAAAGGAATACGGCGCGCGAACACTGAACGGATACGGCATGCTTGTGGCACAGGCCGAAGCCGCATGGAAAATCTGGAATACCTGAACCTGAATAATGAAAGATACGCGAATCCAGCAATTTAAGATCAATTCCTACGAGGTGGAGCAAAGTACCGCTGCAAGGCTGACATCCATTGCAAATTACCTCCAGGAAATTGCCTATAATCATGCCAACGAACTGGGCGTCGGCTATCATCAACTGCTCAGCCGGAAAATGGTCTGGGTACTGGCCCGGCTTCAGATCGAAATGTACCGCTACCCGATCTGGGATGAGGTGATCAGCGTCGAAACCTGGCCACGACCCTTTGAACGCTTACTCGCCAACAGGGATTTCCGCATCAGCGATAGTATGGGGGAACTGATCGGCCGGGCAACCACACGCTGGCTCGTGCTTGACAGTGAAAAACACAGGCCGGTTAGGCCTTTCGATGATCTGTTTGCCTTTCCCCTGCGGACGGACTGTTCCTTTGAAACAACACCGGAAACACTTGATCCCCCCGGGGAACGGGCGCTTTCCTATTCAAGGCAGGTGCATTATTCAGATCTCGATGTAGTGGGCCATGTAAATAATGTCAAGTACATTGAATGGTCACTCGATGCACTCGACCCTGAACTTCTGACCGATAAAGAAGTAAAAAGCATGACCATCAGTTATCTGCAGGAAGCCCGGAAAGAAGACGTCGTCAGTATTTACACCTCCCCCGTTAAAAACAACAGGATCTGGGTTACGGCTGTCAGAGAGGCCGACGGGAAAGAGGTCATCAGGGCAGAATTCCTTCTGGGTAACGGATCTCTCTGAGGAATAAAGCCTGTGCCGGAGCCGACATTCCGGCCGCGGAGCGGTTGCGTGCTTCAATGACCCCGACGAATTCCTCATGTCCCATCCGGCCTGCACCCACATCTAGCAGGGTACCGGTTATGGCCCGCACCATGTCACGAAGGAACCTGTCGGCTGAAATCTCAAAACGGAAGCCATCCTCACATTCTATCCATTCACAATGAATAATCCGGCAGATATTGGTCCGGTTATCAGAATGAAGCTTGCTGAAACTTGTAAAATCCGTGGTGTTTCGAACAACTTCACAACATTTCCGTATGGCAGCCAGATCGGTTTTGCCATAATGGTAATGCACATATCCCCGGTTAAACAAGGGCTTTCTGTCCGAAATAAGGTAATGATAGGTCCGGCTCAGGGCTGAGAACCTTGCATGGGCCGAATCAGGGACCGGGAAGATCCTTCTGATCACAATATCGGGTGGGAGAAAGCGATTCAGTCTGAAAGTGAGATCTTCCGTATCCGCAATATGCGATCCCACTGTATCAAAATGGGCATAATAGTCGGAGGCATGCACTCCCGTATCAGTTCTTCCTGCACCGGTTATAGGCGTATCTTGCTGAATAAGTGTGCTTAACGCATGTTGAAGCGTGCCCTGAACAGTAGGGGCATTGGGCTGAATCTGCCAGCCATGGTAACGGGTACCGTCATAAGCCAGGTGAATGAAATACCTCACACGAGTCTGGTGTTTGATCCTGAAAGCAAAGATAGTGCTATATATAAGTCAGCCAAATCGCTGCAGCCCTTACTGATTAACATTTTTTAACTGCATCCCTTGGTTAAATGGAGTAGATAGTGGCTATTTTTGAATCCCGAATCACACACGCAAAAATGGTCTAACCTAATAATATGCTTTATGAATGATACAGTGAATATTAAGGAGCTGAATGAGAAGATAAAACAGGAAAGCGCCTTCGTTGACCTCATTACACTGGAGATGCAAAAAGTGATTGTCGGTCAGAAAGCTCTTGTTGAGCGATTGCTGATTGGCCTGCTCTCCGATGGACACATCCTGCTGGAAGGTGTTCCCGGTCTTGCTAAAACGCTTGCAATCAGTACCTTGTCCAAAATCATCGATGCCCGTTTCTCCCGCATCCAGTTTACACCTGATCTTTTGCCGGCCGACCTGATCGGTACGATGATTTACAGTCAGAAAAAAGAAGAATTTATTGTGAAAAAAGGGCCGGTTTTTGCTAACTTTATTCTCGCTGATGAAATAAACCGGTCACCTGCAAAAGTGCAGAGTGCCCTGCTGGAAGCAATGCAGGAGAAACAGGTCACTATAGGGGAGGAAACCTTTCAGCTGGGGAAACCCTTCATGGTCATGGCCACGCAGAACCCGATCGAACAGGAAGGAACCTACCCGCTTCCGGAGGCACAGGTCGACAGATTCATGCTGAAAGTGGTGGTTAGCTATCCATCCAGGGAAGAGGAAAAAATGATTATCCGTGAAAACCTGGGCAGCGTATTCCCCGAACCTTCGACCATTCTAAAACCGGAGGATATTATGAAGGCCAGGGAACTCGTGAGGGAGGTTTATATGGATGAGAAGATTGAGAACTACATCCTGGATATCGTTTTTGCCACGAGGAATCCGTCTAAGGCAGGTTTGGCACAGTTTGTGCCAATGATTCAGTACGGAGCTTCGCCCAGGGCAAGCATTAACCTCGCAAAAGCGGCCAAGGCCTATGCCTTTATCAGGAGAAGGGGTTATGTGGTACCGGAAGACATCAGGGCTGTTTGTTATGACGTTCTCCGGCACCGTATCGGACTGACCTATGAAGCTGAAGCTGAAAACTTAAGTGTTGAAAATATAATATCGGAGATTTTAAACACCGTTGAAGTACCCTGATCGAAAATGAAAACGAGAATTTTCATACTGCTGATGATCCTGATGACCGGAATGCAATTAAATGCACAGAAGGTGATCGGACTGTCAAAAGATGAGGTACAGGCACTGGTGAAATCTTCAGTAAAAGAATTTAAACTGGATAAATCGATTACACAGCAGGCGTTTAATTACCTGAAATATGTAAACGACAGCCAGACCAAAACATGGATCATCTTCTTCTCAGAAGATGATATCTGTACCCATACAAAAACAGTTTGCGATTATTCAGAGTATGATTTTGTTCTCGACGATCTGAAAAAATCATGCAGGAATGTTGCGGATAAAACCTGGGAGTATAAAGAGGATGGTAAAACCTTTGTCATTACCCTGGAAGAATCCGACTGGTATTTCACCCTGCGTGAGAAATTAAAGTAAGCAGAACAAAATATATCGCAGTGGAAACGAAAGATCTTCTAAAAAAGGTCCGGAAAATTGAGATTAAATCCCGCGGACTGACGCATCAGATCTTTGCCGGTGAGTATCACAGCGCTTTCAAGGGAAAGGGAATGACCTTTTCGGAAGTGCGGGAATACCGTTATGGCGACGATATCCGGTCAATCGACTGGAATGTTACGGCGCGCTTCAATCATCCCTATATTAAAGTCTTCGAGGAAGAAAGGGAACTGACGGTGATGCTCTTGATTGACCTGAGCGGCTCCGGTGATTTCGGAACCCGGCAGCAGTTAAAAAGGGAACTCATTACTGAAATTGCTGCCGTAATATCCTTTTCAGCCATTGAAAACAATGATAAGATCGGGGTTATATTTTTCAGCGATAAAGTGGAGAAGTTTATCCCCCCGCAAAAGGGAAGGAAACATATTCTTCGGATTATCAGTGAGCTGATTGAATTCCAGCCGCAAAGCAAAGGCACGAATATTTCGGAGAGCCTGCGTTTTCTTACCAATGCGCTGAAAAAAAGATGCACGGCCTTTGTGATCTCCGATTTCCGCGACGTGGGTTATGCCAGGTCCCTGCAGATAGCCGGGAACAAGCACGATGTGGTGGCATTGCATGTCTATGACCGCAGGGAAGCCGAATTGCCCGCCGTCGGTCTGATCAGGGTCCGTAACAGTGAAACCGGTGAGGAACGCTGGGTGGATACCGGCAGCCGCGAGCTCAGGGATCACTACCAGGTTAAATGGAACAGTCACCTGGAAGTAATGAACGAGATTTTTAAGCGGGCCGGTGTCGACAGTGTTTCTCTTGCTACAGGGGAGGATTACGTCAAACCACTTCGCCTGCTTTTTAAGAAACGATAATGTCCGATAAACTGGTTAATGATAAAAGCTGTTTTCTGATGCTTAGCAAACAATTGAAAATATACCTGCTGCTTTTAATCCTGGCGGTCACAGGAAGCAAGACATTCGCGCAGCTGATTACCGTCAAGGCTTCACTTGAAAAGGACACCATCATGATCGGTGAGCAGATCGGACTGAAATTCACCGTTGAGAAAGAAGCCGGGCTGAATGTCCGTTTCCCGGATTTTGCTGATACCCTCACGTCCGACCTGGAGATTCTTGATAGCTCGGAAATTGATACCACTTTTGAAGATAAAGGGGAACGAATGGAAAAACTGCTGAAGATCACCGGTTTCACCGAAGGCATTGTACAGATCCCTTCTCAGTTCTTCCCTTTCTCAGGGAACGGGATCTCGGATACGGTACATACCTCACCGCTCTTCCTGGTAGTTCTCTCTCCTGCGGTAGATACCACTCAGGCCATACGTCCGATCAAGCCTCCGGTCAACACCCCGGTAAACTTCGCAGAAATTTATCCATGGTTGCTCCGTGGCTTTCTGGGGCTGCTGGGGCTATCACTCATTATTGCCATCATCTGGATGCTGCTGCACCGGGAAAAACTGAATGCCATTTTCAACCATGTAAAAGAAGAACCGGCTCATGTGGTCGCTTTCAGGGAACTGGATCGGCTGAAAGAGGAAAAGCTTCCCGAGCAGGGACGGGTGAAAGAATTTTACTCCCGGCTTACCGAGATTATCCGGCGCTACATTGAGAAACAATATGGCATCCCGGCCATGGAAACCACAACAGGTGAGATCCTCGGCCTGTTTAAGTCAAGTAACCCTGATGATCCGATGCTCGACGAGATGCTGGAGAACCTCCTTCAGCTTGGCGACCTGGTTAAATTTGCAAAACAGGATCCCCTGCCTGTTGAAAATCAGACCAACCTGAATAATGCCTATTTCTTCATCCAGAAAACCTATCCCTATTTTATAACTCCGGGAACCGGGGAGAAGAAGGAGGAAAAGAATGATGTTGAACCTGATGAAACTTTTGTAGGGAATGAATAACATAGTATTTGCTAATCCCCGGCTGCTCTACCTGCTGGCTTTAGTGCCGCTTCTCCTGTTCTGGTATATCTGGCGGGAGAAAAAACAGTATGCCACAATCACCATACCGGGATTCGAGAGCCTTGATGAGAAGTACCGGTCTCCGAGGGTCTGGCTCCGGCACCTGCTCTTTGTATTTCGTTTGCTGGCAGTGTCTCTTATCATTGTAGTCATAGCCCGGCCCCAGTCCCTGAACGAATGGGAAAAGGTCTCCACTGAAGGGATCGATATCGTGCTGTGCACCGACATCTCCGGCAGTATGCGGGCAATGGACTTTGATCCGAACAGGCTTGAAGCGGCAAAAGATGTGGCCATCGAATTTGTCAATTCCAGGCCGGACGACCGTTTTGGCCTGGTAGTCTTCGCCGGTGAAAGTTTTACCCAGTGTCCGCTTACAACCGATCGGGCCGTAGTGACAAATTTCATCAAGGACCTGAAATTCGGCATAATCGAGGATGGTACAGCGATCGGGATGGGCCTGGCAACTGCCGTCAACCGTTTGAAAGACAGCAAAGCCGTCAGCAAGGTGGTGATCCTTCTCACCGACGGGGTAAACAACAGGGGAGAGATCGGACCTGTAACTGCCGCAGAACTGGCCGCACAATACGGGATCAGGGTCTATACCATCGGCGTTGGAACCATGGGTGAAGCTCCATACCCGATGCAGAATGCCTTCGGCCAGATCGTACGGCAGAACATCCCCGTCGAGATCGACGAAGATGTACTCACCCGCATTGCCGATATCACCGGTGGCCATTACTTCAGGGCTACCGACAATAAGAAGCTCAGCGAGATCTACAGCCAGATTGATAAAATGGAAAAAACGCAACTCGATATCAAACAGTTCAGCAAAAGAAAAGAGGAATATTTTCCTTTCCTGCTGGCTGCTATCCTGCTGATCCTGCTGGAGCTCGGATTGAAAATGACTGTATTCAGAACCTTACCCTAATTCCGCAGAAATGTTACTTGAACGTAGTTATATATTATTCGGACTGCTGCTGATCCCGCTCCTTGCCGCACTTTTCGTGCTTTACAAACGGAGGAAGAGAAAGGCATTGGAACAGGTGGGCGATCTGGAAACCATCACTTCCCTGATGCCCGATTATTCCCCCTCTGCCCTGGGATGGAAATTCTTCCTGCTGTTGACAGGTCTGACACTTATGCTCATTGCTGCAGCGGGCCCCAGGATCGGATCGAAACTGAAGGAGGTGGAAACAAAGGGCCGCGAGATCATTGTTGCCCTCGATGTGTCTAACAGTATGCTAGCCGAAGATGTGGCACCCTCACGGCTCATCAGGGCAAAGCAGCAGATATCCCGTCTTGTGGATAAAATGAAGAACGATAAGCTGGGACTGGTCGTCTTTGCCGGCGATGCCTACGTCCAGATTCCCGTTACCGATGATTATGCCAGTATAAAAATGTTCCTGGAAACGATTGGGCCGGAAATGGTATCCAAACAGGGAACGGCGATTGGAGCAGCCATCGATCTGGCTTCCAAATCCTTTGCGACCAGCGAGGAACAGGCGGAACAGGATGAGGCTCCGAAAAACCGTGCCATCGTAGTTATTACCGATGGAGAGAACCACGAGGATGATGCTGTGGAAGCAACCAGGCGCGCAAAGGAAAAGGGGATCCGCGTATATACGGTCGGACTGGGAGATCCCAATGGCGTCCCGATCCCTGTAAGTGCCGGTAGTTCAGAAAAACGCCGCGACAGGAACGGGGATGTAGTGGTCAGTAAACTCAATGAAAAGTTGCTAATTGATATCGCCCGGGAAGGAAACGGCGCCTATATTCCTGTCGATAAGATCAGTAGCTTGCCGGAAGAACTGGAGGCTCTTGAAAAAGACGAGATTAAAACGAGGACATTCTCAGAATATGCTGAACGCTTTCAGTATTTTGCCGGTGTTGCCCTGTTCTTTCTGATCCTTGAAATCCTGGTTATGTCGCGGAAAAATCCCTTGATAAAAAGCCTGAATCTTTTTAATCAGAAATCATGAAAAAGACCTTGCTCCTCATAATAACTGTTGCACTCAGTCTGAATGCATTCTCCCAGGAAGAGCGGAAATATATCCGGCAGGGTGTGAAGGACTGGGAAAATAATAAATTTGATAATGCTGAAGTGGATTTCCGCAAAGCCGGAGAACTCGCACCTGAATCGGAAATTGCCCGGTTTAATACCGGAACCGCGCTTTATGGACAGCAGAAGTACAAGGAAAGCTATGAACAGTTTGAAGCGCTTGCAAAAGAGGCGGAAAATCCCGCCACTGCCGCAGCCATCTGGCACAATGCCGGAAACTCCCTGCTTCAGCAAAAAGAATATGCCCGGAGTATCGAAGCATACAAGAACAGCCTGAGACTGAACCCTGGCGATCAGGATACCCGCTATAACCTGGCCTATGCACAGAAAAAACTGCTGGAACAACAACAGCAGCAACAACAGCAAAAGGATCAGGATAAAAAGGACAATAAAGACGATAAGAACAAGCAGGATCAGAAGCAGCAGAATGACAAGCAGGATCAGAACAAGGACGATCAGAAGAAACAGAATGACAAGCAGGAGCAGCAGCAGAAACAGGATCAGAATAAAGACGATCAGAAGCAACAGAATGACAAGCAGGAGCAGCAACAGGGGAAAAACAGTGAACAGGCTCAGGCCATCCCCAAAGAGGAAGCTGAACGTCTGTTGAATGCGATCCTGAATAAAGAGAAGGATGTGAAGGAAAAAGTTGATAAGGCAAAAGCTCAGGCTGCAAAAATAAAAACGGAAAAAGACTGGTGAAATGAAGACCATACGCTATATACTTCTGTTCGGAATGCATATCATCCCGCTCGGCATTTTTGGGCAGGATAAGGTATTTACTGCAAGCGCCCCGGCAGTTGTGCAGGCAGGGCAGCAATTCCAATACACCATTTCCGGTAACGACCAGGGCGATGTCCAGCTTCCTTCCATGGAGCATTTTGATCTGCTTGCCGGACCCTTCTCAAGTTATTCTTCACAAAGCCAGTGGGTCAACGGCCGGATGTCAATGAATACCGTGGTGACCTATTCCTACATTTACAGGGCGCGCGAAGAGGGGGAATTCACCATTGCTCCTGCGACCATTCGCGTTGGGAGGAAAACCTATGAAACCAATGAGGTCCAGATCAATGTGACACAGGGAGCAGCTGCAACCCAACCACAGGCAAGCCAGGGTGCTCAGAGCGAAGCCGGGAATACGGAAGGAGCGGATGAATCGATCTTTCTCAGGCTGATCCCCTCAAAAAATGAACTGTATATCGGAGAGCAGATGGTCTGTGAACTGAAGATCTATACCAGCGTGAATACGCGCCCCGCTGGAAATAATAAGGAGGTCTCCTATGAGGGCTTCTTTTCGAAAATGATCGATCCTGACCAGGTCTCGCAGCGCGAGGTGATCAACGGCAGGACCTATGTGACACAGGTTATCCAGAGACATATTCTGATCCCCCAGAAGGCTGGCGATCTGACAATACAGCCCTTCAGCATGGACTGGATAGTTCAGAAACAGGCTCAGCGGAAAAGAACCGGGAGTATTTTCGATGATCCGTTCTTCAACGATCCCTTTTTTAACAGCAGGGTGGAGGAAGTGCCGGTCACCCTATCGACAAAACCCCTGACCCTTCATGTAAAAGCGCTGCCTTCACCTGCTCCCGAAGGATTTACCGGTGCAGTGGGATCATTCTCCATGAAGACTGAACTTTCCCAGGAAGAAGTTAAGGTTAATGAAGCCCTGAGCCTTAAGATTACAGTAAGCGGCACCGGCAACCTGAACCTCATGGGGAATCCTCTGGTTTCACTGCCGCCTGATCACGATGTCTATGATGTGACCAAAAAAGTCTCCTCAGATGTCAATGGAAACAGGATCTCGGGATCTGTTGTTTTTGAATATCCCATCGTTGCACGCCATGCAGGAAAATACCGGATCTCACCTGTGAAATTCTCATGGTTTGATCCTGCAACCGGAAGTTATAAATCGGAGACTTCAAAGGAATTCGTATTCACTGTGCTGAAAGGAGAGGGACAGGATGAAGCAAACGGCCAGATCTTTGTTCCGGGCAGGCAGGGCAGAAATGTCGAAGATATTGGCACGGATATCCGCGACATCATCCGAACTGCTCCTGATCTTAAGACAGCTCACAGACCGGTATTTTCCAGTACCGCGTATCGCTTGTTCTATCCACTTTCACTGCTCGTGTTCTTTCTGCTGATCTTCCTGATGAAGAACCGTATTAAAAGGAATGCCGATATCAGGCTTGTCAGGAACCGCAAAGCCGGCCGCATTGCCCGTGAACGGCTGAAGACGGCCGACAGGTTCCGTAAAGCCGGGGACCATGAGCGCTTTTATGAGGAAACAGGGAAGGCGATCTGGAGCTACCTTGCCGACAAATTGCTTATCGACCTTTCACAACTTTCCCGTGATGCAGTGAAGGAAAAACTTAACCAGGCTGGCATCCCGGATGCAAAAGCCGATGAACTCCTCATGATTGTTGATGCCTGCGAATTTGCACGTTTTGCACCGGCCTCTGAAAGGGAGAATGTTGATAAGGTCTTTAGTGAAACACTCGCTTTAATAAGGAGCGTGGAGGAAACCATTTAAATTTCGATGCCGTTAAAAAGCCGCAACAACAAATGAAAAAACTATTGCTTTTATTCGGACTGCTAACCACCGTATCCGGACTGCTTGCAAGGAGCGATTCGGCTTTTGTCAGGGCAGTGGAAAGTTACGATCGTGGCAACTTTGAAGAATCCCTTGAACTGTTCAGGAAAATAGCGGATAATGGCGAAACTTCAGCAGTACTTTATTATAATATGGGGAATGCTGCCTACCGTTCCAATCAGCTGGGCTATGCGGTGCTGTATTATGAAAAGGCACTTAAAGAAGATCCCGGTATGGAAAATGCCGCCGTTAACCTTGAGTTCGTAAGCCGCTATCTCGAGGATCACCTGGAATCGGTGCCGGAACTGTTCGTGCGGACCTGGGTCAAATCCCTTGTCCGCATGTTCAATGCCGGGACCTGGGCCGTCATTTCCGCGGTTTTGTTTGTGCTTACCCTGCTGGCACTGACGCTCTATATCTTTTCAAGAAGGCTCACATTACGCAAGACTGGTTTTTTTGGTGCCCTTTCTGTGTTTGTCCTCTTTGTTCTTGCACTGCTGGCAGGTATCCGTCAGCACCGGAGAGATCTTAAACCCGAGGAAGCCGTGATCATCTCACCCTCGGTAATTGTAAGAAGCACACCGAATAACTCGGGAAATGAGCTCTTCATCCTTCACGAGGGAACTACTGTAAGTCTGCAGGACGAGTTATCGGGCTGGCAGAATATCCGGATAAGTGATGGCAGGGTAGGATGGATTGAAATTACTGATGCTGAGCCGGTTTGATACCTCCTGTACCTTTGTTTTTCGCTGTTTTCCACAAATGTAACATCCGGAGAATTCGGAAGTGGCTAATTGTATTATCTTTGTAGCTGTTATTTCAATTAATTTATTAAGAAGAGGGGAGAGATCAGGCTCGGTGAACCTCTGGCAACCTTCCATTAAAGGAAAAAGGTGCCAAGACCTGCCCGAACGGGAATAATGAATTTTTCAGCCTCATCGTTGCGATTCATGGGAACCGTTCCGGAAGTCAGGTAAACTGCCGGTCTGATCAGTATTACTAAAATTATGATCTATGCCGGTTACTAAAAGTTATGAAGAAATCAACCACAGGATCCTGAATGGCGAAGCTGTGATCCTGTCTGCCGAAGAAGTGGCGGAAATGGGAAAGACTGCATCAGCAGCAGAGATTGCCAGGAAGGTCGACATTGTCACCACAGCGACCTTCGGCCCGATGTGCTCCTCGGGCATGTTTATCAATACCGGCCACTCGACGCCTCCCATACGAATGGAAAGAACAACCCTGAACGGAGTACCTGTTTTTTCAGGGATCGCCGCTGTAGACCTTTACATCGGGGCAACCGAAGCCCATCCCGATCTGCCGCACTATGGCGGTGCCCATGTTATTGAAGATCTGATTGCAGGAAAGGATGTGAGTCTGCATTCCACCGGTAAAGGAACAGACTGCTACCCCCTGAAGGAGATCAGGACAACCATCAACCGCAACAATATAAACGAGATGATCATGTTCAATCCGCGTAACGCCTACCAGAATTATCCGGTAGCGGTTAACGGATCAGACAGGATCAGGTACACCTACATGGGCTCCCTTTTGCCTCATATGGGAAATGCCAATTTCAGCACCTCCGGTGAACTGAGTCCGTTGCTCAACGACCCGGATATGAGGACTATCGGGATCGGTACACGGATTTTTCTCGGGGGAACTATGGGCTTTGTCAGCTGGCAGGGAACCCAGTTTAAACGCGCACCTGAGAAAAATGAATTCGGAATCCCCGTAAATAACTCGGCCACCCTGGCCGTGATCGGGGATGCAAGGCAGATGTCGCCTGAATTTATCAAGGCCGCCTATTTTGAAAAATATGGGGTTTCAATCTTTATCGGCATCGGCATTCCGATCCCCATTCTCGATGAGGATATGGCCAGGCGCGTCATGATCAGGAATGAACAGATCACGACCAGGATCATCGACTATGGCTCGGTGGTCAAACCGGAAGTGGGAAGGACAAACTATGCGGAACTCTTCAGCGGCGAAATAAGCCTGGCAGGAAAGAAAGTTAAAACAGCCTCCATTTCAAGCCTGGTGAAGGCCAGGTCGATTGCAGGAAAACTGAAGGAACTCATTCAGTCAGGTAAATTTACCCTGACGGCTCCGCTGGAAAATTTCCCGGCTAATCCGGGTTTAAATTCGCTCGATATTCGCTGACCGATTTGCAACTCTAAGAAAAACCACCATGAAAAAAAGGGTAATTCTCCGGTTCCCTGCCGAACGCATCGATGAACCGATCACCTATAACCTGATCCGGAACTATGATATCGTGATTAACATTCTGAATGCCGATATAACCCACGGACGGGAAGGTAACCTGCTCATCGAGATGAGCGGGACGCATGATAAACTCGAAGAGGCAATCTCCTACCTCGAAAGCAGGAAGATCGGCTGGAGCCCCGTGGCGAAAAACCTGTTTTACCGCGAGGAGGATTGCATCCATTGCGGCGCCTGCTCCTCGGTCTGCTTTTCAGGTGCCCTTATAATGAGTAAACCGGAGCGTAAGCTGGTGTTCGCCCCGGAAAAATGCATTGCCTGTGAGCTTTGCATCAAAGCCTGTCCATTACAACTGTTTGAACTGAACTTCGGCGTACACTGATATGTACGAACCACGGCTATACCAGCAGGCTTTCAACAAAGAAAGATTCAGGCTCTTCCGTGTTTCCTGGAAAGAAACAGAACTGCTGGTGGGAGTGGATCACCGCTCCTGGCATGAGTCGATGCCGGAAAAATGTACGGCCTTCATCACTGGCCTTCGCCGGAAACTGCAGGCCTATATTTCACTTCATCCCGCATTTCAGACCAGCCATGAACCTGTGAAAGCCCTGTTAGATGCACCGCAGGAAGTACAGGAAATGTGCTCGGCAGGATATGCTGCCGGTACCGGCCCCATGGCCTCCGTTGCCGGCTTGTTTGCCGAAAAAACAGGTGAAAATTTGCTCGGTGAATACGGTTGCAGGGAAGTATTTGTCGAAAATGGGGGAGATCTCTTTCTGAAACTGGAAAATGATCTCGTGTATTCAGTATTTGCCGGTAGCTCACCCTTATCAGGTAAACTGGGCGTGCTGCTGCCTCCGGGTGTTATCGGACTGTGTACCTCTTCGGGAACGGTCGGGCATTCCTTCAGCTACGGAAAGGCTGATGCCGTTACTGTGGCCTGTGCCTCTGCTCCCCTGGCCGATGCACTGGCTACGGCTATAGCCAATAAAATATCCGGCCCGTCAGATATTCAGTCCGTTCTGGAAGAATATGCCACTCTTACCGACATCCGGTCGCTGCTTGCTGTTTGCGGCGATAAAGCTGGTATAAGAGGGGAATTCACAGTGCTTCCGGTTAAAAACTGAAAGGGCCGGTATATCGGCGTGCAGAAATTCTTATCTTCAAACCTGGATCCTTCAATCCGACGAAGATGAATTCACTTGTTTTATCTCTGCTCGCTCTGGCCGGTTATCTGCTGGCTTACCGTTTATATGGATACTATCTCGGTAAAAGGCTTTTCGCGCTTTCCAACAGCAATGAAATGCCTGCTCATACCTTTAACGATGGTATCGACTTTGTGCCAACAAAACGGAACATCATCTTTGGACATCATTTTACAACTATCGCAGGGCTCGGGCCTATTGTCGGACCGGCAATTGGGATTATCTGGGGATGGCTCCCGGCTTTTATCTGGGTGTTTTTCGGAAGTATATTCATGGGGGCCGTACACGATTTCACCACGCTGGTTATATCGGCCCGCACAAAAGGCCGGAGCATCGGGGAACTTACAGGGGAAATTATGGGACCTTCAACCCGCTATGCCCTGCAGTTTATCATGCAATTACTCCTTTTTATTGTTCTGGCGGTATTCGCCATGATTGTCAGCTCGCTGCTTTACATGTACCCCGAATCGGTTCTGCCGGTCTGGCTGCAGATCCCCATAGCGGTCTGGCTGGGCTGGGAAATCCGCAGGGGGAAGAATGAAAGGCTCTACAGCCTCATCGCGCTTGTATTGATGTACGCTTCGGTCTTTCTGGGTTTACTGCTGCCCATCCATTTGCCGGGTTCGAAAGAGCTGGTTATTGTGACCTGGTGTGTCATTCTTTTTATTTATGTTTTTTTTGCATCGACAATACCGGTCCATAAGCTTCTTCAGCCAAGAGACTATATCAATTCCAATCAACTGTTGGTGGCCATGTTGCTGCTTGTCGCCGGCCTGGCAGTGGCACATCCTGTGCTTACTGCACCGGCTGTTAATACGGCAGCTTTCTCTCCCGAAAGCGGAAATCCTGCCATTGCCCCGATGATCTTTATCGTGATTGCCTGTGGCGCCATTTCGGGTTTTCATGCACTGGCTTCGTCCGGTACAACAGTTAAACAGGTGGATAGGGAGAAGGATACACTGTTTATTGGCTATGGAGGAATGATCCTTGAAAGCTTCCTTGCCGTACTGGTTCTGATGGCTATCGGAGGTGGACTCGGAATGGGTTTTACCGAAAACGGGACCTATTATTCGGGCAGGGAAGCCTATTTCCACCAGTATGCTTCGTGGAATTCAGCAAACGGTCTGTCAGCGAAGCTGAATGCCTTTATCAACGGAAGTGCAAACCTTTTTGCAGCCGTGGGAATACCTTTGAAAGCCGGTAAGGCCATGGTGGCGGTATTTATCGTTTCCTTTGCCAATACCACTCTCGATTCGGCTGCCCGGATCCAGCGGATCTCGCTCCAGGAAATTT
Organism: Bacteroidota bacterium; assembly: GCA_049325415.1. Lineage (GTDB taxonomy): Bacteria > Bacteroidota > Bacteroidia > Bacteroidales > JBMOLL01. The sequence continues at coordinate 34,440 of JBMOLL010000123.1, forward strand.
TTACGCGTAAAAACAGGAGTATGGTCCGGCCGTTTTCTAACCGCTACTTTTCAACTTTCCTGGTGGTGGCCTGTGCCGCCTTATTGACATTTTTTAAACCGGGAGGGCAGGGCGCCATGGTACTTTGGCCGCTTTTCGGGTCACTTAATCAACTGATGGCTGCCCTTGCACTGGGTGTGGTAACCGT
>JBMOLL010000124.1:0-26011 GCA_049325415.1 Bacteroidota bacterium
TTGCCGTTGCCTATGAGCAGAACCAGGAGAAGGTAGGACCGTGGAAAAACAAGGCCGATGAAGTAAAAAAGCGTTCCGATGAGTTGTATGAATACCTTAATGATTGTAAAAACGAGATTGTTTCCGTAAACGATCCCGATGCAATTATTGACGGCAAGGTGGAAATGGAACTTGTAAGGGTTAAAGATAACAACAACACCCCTGCCGAGATCATGATCCTTAACAAAAGAGGTGAAGAGCTGAAAGGCAAGGTCAACGATTACCGGGAATATCTCCTGAGCCTGATCGAAGACAAGGAAAAATACAAAACCATCGTCGAGTCGATCGAAGGCAACCTCAACACCCATGATCCGACACCCACGAAGGAAGGGGAAACCCATACCTGGGAATCGGAGCACTTCGAGCACCTGCCCCTGGCAGCCGTTATCACCATTCTTTCCAAAATGCAGGGTGATGTCAGGAATACCGAATCAGAAATCATCAACTTCCTGTTAAACCAGGTAGATGCCGGCGACTTTAAGGTGAACGTCCTCGAAGCCGTGGTAATCTCCAATTCCAATTATGTTTTCAAGGGCCAGGAATATAAGGCACAGGTTTTCCTTGCTGCCTACGACTCCACCAAGATGCCCCAGGTTATTCTCGATAACGGAACTGTACTGGAAGTGGAAAAAGGCAAAGGTGTTTTCAAAAGTGTTTCCACCACTACCGGACCGAGAAAATGGGGAGGGAAGATCACCCTCGATAACGACGGAAATGTGATTGAAAAAACCTTCTCCGCCGAATACCAGGTTGCCGAGGCAAGCGCTGTGGTATCCCCCACCAAAATGAACGTATTCTACCGCGGTGTGGAAAACCCGGTCTCCGTTTCTGCTTCCGGTGTACCTGAAAGCGACATTAAACCCAGGATTTCCTATGGTACCATTACCAAGGTTTCTGCCGGTAGCTACATCGTTAAACCCGGACCCAGAGAATCTGCCAGTACTGTCAGTGTTTACGCGGATATTGAAGGACAGCAGAAATTTATGGGAGAAATGAACTTCAGGGTGATGAACCTGCCCACGCCTTTTGCAAGAGTAGAAGGGGTGAAAACAGGTACCGGCTCCCTGTCGATGGGCGACCTTTCCCGGCTGAACGAAGTAACCGCCGAACTCGATGACTTCCTGTTCGATGTAAAATATACCGTCACAGAATTTACCGTTTCTGCTGCTCTTTCCGGCGGTTTTACCCGGGTGGAAAAATCGGATTCGGATAAATTCACTTCGGGACAGAAGGAAATATTCCGCTCCCTCAGAACCGGGCAGCGTGTATATATTGAAAGTATAAAAGCAATAGGTCCTGACGGTGTTCCGCAGGATCTCAACCCAATCATTATTAAAGTTAAGTAAAATGAAGGCAAAGAGGTATTTATTAGCTTTGATTGCGTGTTTTGGATTTGTGTATGTGATTGCACAGCCTAATACGACGATTACTCCCGGAGGCGTAGCCGCACCACAGACCGGTGATGTTCCACCTCCCGATGTGTATAAGCGTGAGAATATCATCCCCGAGAAAAAGCCTGTTCCCTATGCATATATCAGGGAAGCAGATGTGATGTGGGCCAAAGACATCTGGAGAACCGTTGACCTCAGGGAAAGAATGAACCAGCCGTTGCAATATCCGATCGACGGGCATATTGGCGAAAGGTACAGCCTTTACGGACTGCTTCTCGAAGGGATCCGTTCCGAAGAGATCACCCCGTATAAATTTATCGACTGGAACAACCCCTTTGCTCAGCGCACCAGCCTGAAGCAGATTTACCAGGATATTGAAGCCGATACCATATTTGATGATAACGGAAAGGCACTAAGTATTAATGCTAAAAACGCCTATATCAAGCAGTTCATCCTGCAGGAGAAGTGGTTCTTCGACAAGCAGCACTCCGTGATGCGCGTACGTATCGTAGCCATTGCTCCCGTTATGATCAAGAATAAGGAGGATGCCAACGGTAATCCCCTGCCCGACCTGGAAAAACGACTTCCTTTTGTAGTCTATTTCCCGCAGTGCAGAAGGATGTTTGCCACGCATCCCGTATATAATGGCAATAACGATGCACAGAACATTTCTTTCGACGACCTCTTCTTCCAGAGAAGGTTCGCCAGCACCATTTCTGCTGAGTCGAACGTATATGCCAACAGGTTTATCGTTGACTACCTGAAGGGCCAGGATGCGCTTATGGAAGCCGAAAGGATCAAAGAGGATCTGTTCGATATGGAACACGACCTCTGGGAATATTGAGATACCTCTTATATATATAAAAAAACCTGGCCGCAAGCCAGGTTTTTTTTATTCCTTCCTCTGTATTACATAAACTCATCGCCCATTTCGGTGCGGATGTCATTGACAAATTGCTTGATCCGCTGCTCCTCAGACTTCCTGCAGACCAGAAGAACATCGTCGGTATCCACTACAATATAGTCCTGCAAACCCTGGATTACCACCAGTTTATCGCCCGGAACCTTGACGATAGATCCTGAGGTCTCATACATAAAGGCATGTTTCGAGGTTACGGCATTTTTTTGTTTGTCTTTATCGAGATGCTCATACAGCGATCCCCATGTTCCAAGATCGGACCAGCCGTAATCTGCAACAAGTACATAGACATTATCAGCTTTTTCAAGTATACCATAATCAATGCTGATACTTTTGCAGCGGGTATAAGCCGACGAGATGAAGCCCGTCTCTTCCGGTGTTCCGTAAAGGTCTTCTCCCGACTTGAAAAGGGTATGAATATCAGGAAGGTGGTTTTCGAAGGCATTCATAATCGTTTTCAACGACCAGAAGAAGATACCGGCATTCCAGTGGAACTCCCCGCTCTTATAAAACACCTGGGCCAGTTCGGCATTGGGCTTCTCCGTGAATGTCTTTACTTTACGCAGAGTGGATTTCTCATAATTCTTCACCGGTTTTTGCATGGCCTGGATATAGCCATAACCCGTTTCGGGACGACTCGGAACTATCCCCATAGTAAGCAGGGCATCATTGTTGGCGGCAAAATCCAGTCCTTCTCCTACTGCCGAAAGAAAAACATCTTCCCGGATGATCAGATGATCGGAAGGAGCCACCACGATTACCGCCTCAGGATCCTTTTTCAGGATCCGGTAGTTGGCATAATCTATACAGGGGGCGGTATTTCTTCTCAGTGGCTCAAGGAGGATGTTCTCCACCGGGATATCTTCAAGCTGCGCGGCGATAAGATCACCGTACTCACTGTTACTGACAATATAAATACTCTCCGGTGGCATTATTTTCCTGAACCGATCGTAGGTTTGCTGGAGCAGGGTGCGGCCCACTCCGAGAATATCAAGGAATTGCTTGGGTCTGGGTGTGCGGCTGTAAGGCCAGAACCTGCTTCCGACCCCTCCCGCCATGATCACACAATACTGATGCTTCATGAATGAAATTTATAATTATGAAAGATTAAATGTACAAGGATTTTTTAAACTGAGCACAATTAATTTATGTTCCGTCGAATACTGTTTTATTGTTACCTTTGCCACATTATGATAAAAGCAATTTCAAATATCGGACAATATTTCCTTCTGCTTGGAAAAGTATTTACCATACCTGACAGATTTAACATTTTTTACAGGCAGACCATGCGGGAAATACAGAAACTGGGCATCGATTCCCTTCCGATCGTCAGCATCGTTTCTCTCTTTGTCGGAGCGGTAATTACTATACAGACCAATTATAATATTGAAAATCCCTTCCTGCCAAGGTACCTCGTCGGTGTGACGGTGAGGGATTCCCTTTTGCTGGAATTTTCATCTACCATGATGGCTATGATGCTGGCAGGGAAAGTAGGATCAAGCATCTCTTCGGAAATCGGTATGATGAGGGTTACCGAACAGATCGATGCCCTTGAGGTGATGGGCGTTAACTCTGCCAACTACCTGATCCTTCCCAAACTGGTCGCTACCATATTCTTCTTCCCTATCCTTTGCCTGCTCAGTATTTTTATCGGACTGGTCGGAGGCTATGTTATCTGCCTTCTGGCCCAGGTTATTCCGCCTGCAGACTACATCTACGGGATCCAGTATATTTTCTATCCCCACTATGTCACCTATGCCATTACGAAAATGATCGTTTTTGCCTTTCTGATCACTTCCGTTAGTGCCTACTTTGGCTATTTCGTCGAAGGAGGTGCACTGGATGTCGGGAAATCAAGCACAAAAGCTGTTGTACAGAGTTTCATTATGATCCTCATTTCTGATCTTGTAATCACCAAAACCATGCTGCAATGATAGAGGTTAAAAACCTTTACAAGAAGTTCGAGGAGGAATATGTACTCAACGATATCTCTGTCAGCTTTGAACCCGGAAAGTGTAATCTCATAATCGGCAGGAGCGGATCCGGTAAAACGGTTCTGCTAAAATCCATCGTGGGTCTGCTGAAAATCGACAGTGGTGAGATCTGGTACGATAACCGGAACTTCACCCGGATGAATTTCAATGAGATCAACAATATCCGGAAGGAATCGGGTATGCTGTTCCAGGGAGCAGCCCTGTTTGACTCCCTCACCGTCGAGGAAAATGTAATCTTCCCGATGAATATGTTTACCAACTGGTCGCATGAGCAAAAGGTGGAACGTGTCAATTTCTGCCTCGAACGCGTACGTATCCAGAATGCCAATGATCTGTACCCGGCAGAACTGAGCGGAGGAATGAAAAAAAGGGTGGCCATTGCCCGGGCGATAGCCCTGAACCCCAACTACCTTTTCTGCGATGAGCCAAACTCCGGACTCGATCCGGAAACCGGTATCGTAATCGACAGCCTCATCAAGGAAATCACGGAAGAATTCAACATCACCACGATCGTGAATACCCATGATATGAACTCTGTGCTGGAAATCGGCGATAAGGTGGTCTTTATTCATGATGGCTGTAAGAGCTGGGAAGGAACCAAAGCCGATGTGCTTTACACGGATAACGAAGCACTTAACAATTTTGTTTTTGCCACGAACCTGGCTAAACAGATTAAAAAGAAATAAGAAACCGGCCGGGCGCAGCTTTTCCCCACTCCACAGGCTATGGCTGCAAGCGGCCTGCCGATGAATGATGAACGAATTTGCCCCGAACGGTTTTTCAGCCATCATCCTCGCAGGAGGAGCCGGAAGCCGCATGGGCAGGGAGAAATGCAGTATTCTCCTGGATAAAAAAAGCCTGCTCGACAGAACCATCGACCTGCTTATCCCCTTTAGTGACGAAATTCTTATCAGTTCCAACACCCTGAGTAATCCATACCGCGGATACCGGGTAATTCAGGATATGGTAAAAGGACAGGGGCCTCTCGCCGGCCTTTCAGCAACACTTGGAAAGATCAGTGCCCCGGCGGCAGTTGTCCTGCCCTGCGATACTCCGCTTGTTCCTGAGCAGGTCCTCCGTCGGCTCTGTTCGGAATACAGGGGCCTTATCACCGTCCTTTCCATCGGAGAAAAAATCCAGCCTCTTTGTGGCATTTACCCGGCTTCCTTCCAGCCAGTATTCCAGCAGGCACTTGAAAACGGGGAGTTAAAACTGCAATGGCTTCTCCGGCAGCTCGATGCCACTATTCTTGATCTGAAATCCATCAGTCCGGACACCGATCCTGCATGCTTTCTGAATATAAATACCCCCGATTCCCTCGAAATGGCAAGGCAGCTGCTTGATAAAACATGATCTTGAGCATTTTTGTAATTCATATCAATTCTAAATTAAGCTATATAGCCTGATAATCTGCCGCTTATAGACTTCTTTATATCGGCATATCTGTATATCTGGTTTTATAGATATTTTGATGTTACGATTCTTTGTAAATTTGGCTTGTTATTACAATAACATCTAAATCAGTCCTGAATATGGCTTCCAGAAGAGACTTTTTAAGGTTGTCGGCTATTGGTGCCGGCGGCCTGATTGTTGCTGGCGGCGGCTTGAAGCTGCAGGCTTCCGTCCGCGACCTGGTGGAACGTAGTAAATCGCTGGAAATGAATCTCACCAGGGTCCCTACCTATTGTGAGATCTGTTTCTGGAAATGCGCAGGATGGGTTTACCGGACAAAAGACGGTGACATCTGGAAAATTGTCGGTAACCCGGAAGACCAGCATTGCAACGGCCGTTTCTGCCCCAGGGGCACCGGCGGAGTGGGTATGTACTATGATGATGAACGGCTGAAAAAGCCCCTCATCCGTACCGGAGAAAGAGGGGAACAGCTTTTCCGTGAGGCGGAATGGGATGAGGCGCTGAATATGGTAGCTGAAAACCTGAAAAAGGTGGCTGACCAGTATGGCCCCGAATCCATTGCTCTTTTCCATCATGGCTCTGGAGGAAAGTATTTCACCACTCTGTTACAGGCCATGGGGTCCGACAGCAATGCCCAGCCTTCCTTTGCCCAGTGCAAGGGCCCTCGCGAAGTTGCCTTTGAAGTTACCTTCGGTGAAGAGGTTTACTCACCCGAGCGGACAGATATAAGGGATACGCGTTGCCTTGTGCTGATCGGTGCGCACATCGGGGAGAACATGCATAACGGTCAGATCCAGGAGATGTCGGATGCCATCGATAAAGGAGCCTCCATTATTACAGTGGATCCGCGCTTCTCGATCGCTGCAAGTAAATCCAAATACTGGCTTCCCATTAAGCCGGCCACAGATATAGCCCTGCTCCTGAGCTGGATCCATGTGATCATAAATGAAGGCTGGTACGACAGGGATTATGTAAGCCGTTATACCTATGGGTTTGAATACCTTCGGGATCATGTGAGGAACTTCACCCCCGAATGGGCTTACGGTATCACCACCATCAAGCCCGATGTGATCCGCAGCACGGCCAAAGAAATGGCGAACGCCTCCCCTGCCGTCATCGTTCACCCGGGACGTCATGTCACCTGGTACGGCGACGACACCCAGCGTTTGCGTGCTGTGGCCATCCTCAACGCCCTGCTGGGTTCCTGGGGCCGCCGTGGAGGATTCTACGTCCCGGAGACGGCTTCTGTCCCCTCTGCCCCGCACCCGCCCTATCCGCAGCCGAAGAAGAGCTGGAGAGACTCGCACACCGGTCTTTATAATCTGACTTCCTCCCAGCTTTCTTCAGAGTTTGTTGAAGCCTCTCTGCCAGGTAACGACAGGGATCTGAAATATAAAGCCTGGGTGATCAACGGTACCAACCTGATCTTCACCCTGCCCGACCAGGCAAAAACGATCGCGGCGCTTCGCAACATGGATTTCGTGGTGGCCATTGATACCATGCCGATGGAAATAACGGCCTGGGCGGATGTGGTCCTGCCCGAGTGTACCTACCTCGAACGTTACGACAGCATACGTACCAGCATGCACCGCCGTCCGTCCATTGCGGTGAGGGTCCCGGCCGCCCAGCCCAAATACGACACCCGGTCGGCCTACTGGATGGCCCGGGAGATTGCGCTGCGCTTAGGCCTCGGAGATTATTTCCCCTTCGAGAAGCAGGAAGACGAGATCGACTGGCAGTTGAAGCAACTTGGTACATCACTGGAAGAAATGACCCGCATTGGCGTCAAGAATTTTGACCGGCCCTATGATGACCTTTACTTCAGTCCGGGCCAGGAGGTCGAATTCTTTACCGGTACCGGCAAGATCGAACTGTATTCCACAGCCCTCGCTGCCGAAGGTTTCGACCCGATGCCGGTTTACACGCCGCACGAACAGCCGCCGGCCGGGTTCTACCGTCTGAATTATGGCCGGGCACCGATGCATACATTCAGCCGTACATCGAACAACCCCAACCTCACGGCACTGATGCCCGAAAATGCACTGTGGGTGAACCCGAAGGTGGCCACCATCGAAGGACTGGAAAACGGTCAGTATGTGTGGCTGGAAAACCAGGACGGAGCCATCAGCCAGTTCCCGATAAAAGTCCGGGTAACCGAAAGGATACGTTGGGACTCCGTTTACATGGTCCACGGTTTCGGTCATGCCAATAAAATGCTGAAGCGCTGCTTCGGAAAAGGAGCAAGCGATACGGCGATGATGACCCGTGTACACAAAGACCCGGTAATGGGCGGTACAGGTATGCGCGGTAATTTTGTTAAGATTCTAACCGAAAAACCAGAGGAGGCTTTGTCATGAGATACGCAATGGCAATCGACACAAAAAAATGTGTGGGCTGCAGCGACTGTGTGGTTGCATGCCAGACAGAAAACAATGTGCCCATCGGCTTTTGCAGGGACTGGGTCGTTGAAGTAACCGACGGTACCTATCCGCAGCTGGAGCTGGAGCTTCGCTCCGAACGATGCAATCATTGCGGCAACGCCCCCTGCGTAAGGTGCTGTCCGACCGGCGCAAGTCATTTCGAAGAAGACGGCATTGTAACCGTCACCCACAACAAGTGCATCGGCTGCGGTGCCTGCATTTCCTCCTGCCCTTATGATGCAAGGTACTCGCATCCTGATGGCTATGTCGACAAATGCACCTTTTGTCTTCACAGGGTTCAGAACGGACAGAAACCGGCCTGCGTGGCAGCCTGTCCTACCAAGTGTATGTATTTTGGTGATCTCGACGACCCGGGCAGTGATGTTTCGATCATTCTTAAGAACCGGAAGCATAAAACACTGATTCCTGAGGCTGGTACAGAACCCTATCTCTATTTTTTAATCTGAGCAAACCGTAACCGATATGAGAGAAGAAATCATTGTCAGCGGCAGGATGAATCCTTTCATCGATCCGCATCTGAATATCTGGCACTGGCAGATTCCCCTTTACCTTTTCCTCGGGGGTTTGTCGGCCGGAATCCTTTTCTTTGCCGCGTACTACACCATTCAGGGAAAGCACGAAAAGTTCAGGACCGCGGTATACCTCAGTCCGCTTATCGTTCCGATCCTCCTGGTTACCGGTCTGTTCTGCCTGTTCCTTGATCTGAAGCACCAGTTATATTTCTGGAGGCTCTACACGACAATCAGGCTGGAATCGCCCATGTCCTGGGGAGCCTGGGTCCTGATGCTGGTCACACCGCTTTCGTTTGTCCTCGCTGCCATCAACCTGAAAAAAATATTCCCGGCCTGGGACTGGAAATATGAATGGCTGAAGCAACTGGATGCTTTTTTTGAAAAACAGCGGCTGACCCTGGCATGGATCCTGGTTATCGCAGCGCCCATCCTGGGTATTTACACAGGGATCCTGTTTTCTGCCTTTAACGCACGACCGTTGTGGAACACTTCCATCCTCGGACCCCTGTTCCTCGTGTCGGGGCTCTCGACCGGAGCAGCGGTAAATATTCTCTTTTCAAAGGACCATTCGGAAAGAAGAGCCTTCTCCACGATCGACATTATCCTGATCGGCATCGAGCTTTTCCTGATCATCCATATGTTCATGGGCTTCTTTGCCAGCACCCAGGTACAGATCGATGCGGCAAAACTGTTTATGGGCGGACCCTTCACCGCTCCTTTCTGGATCTTTGTCGTAGCCCTCGGACTGGTCCTGCCTGCACTCCTCGAAGTACTTGAACTCAAATCCTATAAAATACCGGCCATGATCCCGGCCATCCTTGTGATTGCCGGCGGTCTGATCCTCAGGTTTATCCTGACCCACGCCGGACAAATGAGTCGCTGGTTATACTAAAATTAAAAGATATGACAAATCAAACTGTTGAAAAACCCAGAAAAGAGAGGTATTTCAATCCTTACATCGGAGGAGTCCTCCTCGGGCTCGTTCTTCTGGCAGCAAATTACATTTCCGGCCGTGGACTCGGAGCCAGTGGCGCCGTAAAAAGCTTTGTTGTTGCAGGCGTTGAGGCCATTGCCCCGAAGCATGCCGAAAATGCCACATTCTACCAGACTTACGGCGAATCACATGAAGGCGGACCGTTCAAGAACTGGCTGGTTCTTGAGTTCCTCGGTGTGATTGTCGGTGGTTTTATTTCCGGTGCCCTTCATGGCAGGTTAAAACTCCAGGTGGAACATTCCCCGAAGATCACCGCAAGAAAAAGGCTGATCTTTGCCCTGGCCGGAGGTATCCTTTTCGGACTCGGTTCACAGCTGGGCCGGGGCTGTACCAGCGGATCGGCACTCAGTGGAATGGCCGTACTGTCGCTCGGGGGATTCATTTCCATGATCTTCATCTTCGGCACCGCCTATGCCCTGGCATATTTTGCAAGAAAACTCTGGATTTAATTTTAAAACTCAATCACCATGGGACCACTGATAGCAAATGATATTATCTCCCCGAATACCAACCTCCTGCTTGCATTCCTGATTGGTATCGGATTTGGTTTTGTCCTGGAAGCAAGCGGATTTTCCTCCAGCAGGAAACTCGCCGGACAGTTTTACGGTTACGACACCACCGTCATCAAGGTGTTCTTCACCGCTGCACTGACAGCCGCAATTGGACTGCTCCTTATGAGCCTGTTCGGTTGGATCGATATGGACCTGGTCTTCATCAATCCCTACTTTGTCTGGTCGACCATCGTCGGCGGGATTATCATGGGTGCCGGGTTTATTCTTGGCGGCTTCTGCCCCGGGACCAGTGTCACCGGCGCCGTGATCGGAAAAATCGACGCCATGATCTTCCTTGTGGGAATCGTAATTGGCGTTATGATCTTCACCGAAGGTTATCCTCTCTTCAAAAACCTCTACATGGCCTCACCTAAAGGTAACGTTAAAATCAGCGATGCCCTTGGACTGTCGGACGGCCTTTTCCTGCTTCTGCTTGTGATTGCTGCTTTCGCCGCATTTTATGTAGCTGAGTGGGCTGAGAAAAAGTTCCCCTTGAAAGAAGATGCAAAGTAAAATTTAAGAGCTATGAAAATCAATCCAAGAATTATCCTGGCCCTGATTTTTGTTCCGGTGGCATTCGTTCTCGCCTTTGCCCCGGCAAAAACCAACCGGCCTTTTCGCCTGACAGCATCCGAACTTCTGGATGAAGTCAACAGCAGCGTACAGTATAAATATCCCGATGAAATTGCCGACCGGCTGATTCAGCAGGATCCCTACCTGATGCTCATCGATGTGAGAAGTCCTGAAGAATTTGAAAAATTCAGCCTTCCCGGTGCCATTAATATTCCCCTGCCCCAGTTACTTGCCGATGATAACCTGGCTATCCTTAGCCAGCAGGACTACGAACATGTGTTCTACTCCAATGGTACGGTAACAGCTGCAGAAGCCTGGATGATCACACGCCAGCTGGGTTATGAGAATAATTTCGTGATGATGGGCGGACTGAATTACTGGGCAGAAGTGATCATGAATCCTGAAAAACCGGCCTCAACGAGTCCCAACGATGAAGTTGCCAAGTATGATTTCCGTAAAGGAGCCAGCATGGTTCTCGGCGGAGGAGCAGAAGCGACCGGTCAGCAAACGATTATCAATGCACCCAAGCCGCCGGTAGCGGCCAAATCGGGTGCCAAAAAACGGGTATCCGGCGGATGCTGATCGCTTGTTTTTAAGACACGTATACGTTCAAACCCCTTATCTAAATAAGGGGTTTGTCTTTATATTCCACTGCTTTTTGAACTTTCGGTTGCCTGTAACCAAAGCACAGGTTCATACCAAACCAGAGGTTTACACTCTGGGCTTCCTGTGGCCACAGCAGGTTATTGCCGATATTGTCGGAGATCAGGTAAAGATTGAGCGGGCCCACGTTGAAGGAAAAGCCTGCACCCAGGTTTTTCATATAGCCCAGGTAGTACGAATAGGTAAAGGTCAGATTAATGAAACGGCCCGTGGTGAGATTGGCGGTGGCAGTAAACTTTTGCCGCAGTCCATCCTCAAGGAGATCGGTCCTTGACATCAGGCCGATACTGATCTTCGGAATCGGATAAAACGCCGCACCCACCATAATCTTCGGATGCAACCTGTAGCTGAAAGGCTCCCCGATATCGCCGGTAACAAAGCCTGCCAGGCTGTCGGCCATATTCTGAAACATCATGGTATCGACCGACTGGAAAGGAATCACTTCCAGGCCGCGGAAATCATACTGTCCTTCAATATTCATATTTACCGTGTTACGGCTCCAGTTCATATAACCCAGATCCAGGGCTGATGCCGATAACTGCAACTGGGGTATCGGACGGAAATCCACTCCCAGGTCAAGGGCAAAACCAAGATTCTCGAAATTGATGAAATCCCACGGGATATCAAAGGCCATCTGGTCGAAGGCATCACCCATCCCCGAAAGCACGTCGGAAAGCAGAAACGTGGATCCGATCATGTCCTGCGAAGTAAAAGGTGTGGCCATCGATACCTGCATATCCGACCTGATCGACCAGAGTGAATCGCTTGTTGTGAGGTTTATTGCACTGCTCTTTGTATTCAGCCCGGCAATACCAAAAAGTATCTTCCCCCTGACTCCTACCGAAAGCTTGTCGCCGAATTTCCTGGACCAGCCAAGGGAGGCTTCGGTAAATACGGCCATATTCACTCCGGTACCCTGCAGATCGAATGAGCCGGCCGTATCCGGACCGTTGATCAGCATCCGGGCCAGGTCGCCCGGGTAGGTAATGTCGGCTTCTATTCTGGGGGTCAGGTAAAATGAAAAGAAACTTTTATTGGCCTTAAAACCGAAGGAAGCCAGGGTAAAACCCACCTCGGTGCTGAGATGATTGACCGGCTTCAGCTTATCAAGGAAAGCCTGCTTATCCGCTTCAGGGTGAAGAAAGGTGATCAGGGAATCCATGGTGGCCGATTTGAAAATCACATCATCGTAGGCCAGGGTGCCGCTGGTAAGGTCGAACCGGAGCGGGGCGGCAACCGGGATACCCAGATACAACTTGCAATCCGGCTGGTAAGCCGGGTTAATCCAGTTAGACTGCGGCACGCCACGCATGAAGTAAAGGGAGGTGGGCACCTGGGCGCTGAGAAGCTCTCCGCCCAGCAGCAGAATAAGGAGCATGTTCAGTTTTCCGATCTGCAATATTTTCATTGTTGCCTGTTTTAGTCTTTATGCGTTACATTATCAGTATCCAGTCACGGTCTTACTGCGGACTGCTGAAAGAATCATTGGTCAGCCTGAAATCAGCCTGAAGGGAAAGGTCGTATTTTACTTTATAATCGCTCAGGAGCTTGACGTAACTAGTACCATCGTCTGACGTAATGGCATGGGCCTTAAATACGATGAACCTGGCATCTTTGAGGTTCATCAGGTCACTCCCCGAATAGACCACCAGGTTCTGCATGGCAGTGGGAGTAAGAAGTTCACCGTCGCCATTCACGTTGGAGGCTGCCAGAACGGGCAGGGGATCAGCAAACAGCGAATCGATCAGGTTCATATCCTGGTCGTGGAAATAAACCTGGATCTCCACTTCAAGTGGCCATTCGTTCACTGTATTCAGCTTCAGTCTTGCCTCCTCAATAAAGGACAGGTCACCACCCAGTGTTTCTTCCAAATTTATTTCTTCGATCGTATCCCGGATTGTATATCCGTCAGATCTCAGCCACATGGGCATCTCCACCTCGACTATGAGGGTCAGGTAACTCGAATCGGTAAGAAAATTCTCAGTGGTCGTCTCAATGGTATTGGCAACCATATCGAAATATACCTGGTTCGGCGAAGATGCCAGGAACTCGTCGATATTGCTGGTGGAACGGTTCACCATAAAAACGGATTCGACAGTTGTTCCGATCGCTTCAATATCCGGTGCATCGATGGAGAAGATCCCCCCATCGGTAAAAGTCAGCTGTGTGGTAGTGCCATGTGCTTCCGAATAGGCAAAGACATCCCTCAGTTCAAGTTCAACCGGTACGCCATAGGAATTCAGGGCGTAAATATTCATCTGGGGATCATAGAAGTAGATGTTGGCCAGGTCGGCAACCACATCGTAGAAATCAATGGTTAGGTCGATATGTTCATTCAAAACCTCCTTCTGTCCGATCAGTCCGTATACATTCCTGAAATCCATCTGCTCAAAGGACATGGTGATAAAGCACTCTTCACCCGGACCGATCCCTGCCCCTGAATTGATCAGGAACAATTCATAATCGACCGGAAGATAAATGGAGTCATTCCCTTTGCCGAGAAAATGCAGGGAATAGTCAGCCATACTGTAGTTGTCGTTAAAGGCAAATGATCCGTCGGCACTTGAGATTTTGATCGTATCAACATACTTATTTCCTTCCGGATCCAGAATGTAGTCACTGCTGATCACCAGGTACCCGGCATGGTGGAAACTGCTGGTCACATCCATTACCAGATCCCCGGCATTCAGGATTATACTGTCGAGACGTTCACCACCGTCGGGGGTGTAGTTAATCTCCTTCAGTTTGTAGAACCTGACCGTATCCCCGGGGGCACTGCTGCCCCAGTCGGCCGAACCGGTGATGTCGGAATCGATATAGGTTTCATCATACACCTTATCGGGAAAATCGATCAGGGCGGAAGCTTCGACCGAATACGCCGTATCCCTGTAACTGATTAAAAGCAGTCCGGAGGAATCGGTCCCGACAATTCCGGTAGAATCAAATGCTGCTACAAGGTCGCCGATGGAAAATTCCCCGTAAGCCAGCGGTGCGGCAACTGAGGGGGTAAGTTCCACCTCGGTCGAAAGCTTGTCGAAATCGAAATAGTCCAGGTTGCAGGAATGTATACCTGCGAGAAGGATTATCCCGCTTAGCCAAAATGCTTTTACTCCTTTCATTGCTATTCGATTGAATAATTATATAAAAAGCTGTCTGAACTACCAACGATCAGGTTGAACCGGCTCTCCGACCCCGAAAAATAACCGATACTGAAGCGGGTGTCCCCCGCAAGCGGGAAACCGTCGTAAAGAGAACCGTCGGATGAGATAAGGTAAATCCTGTTCTGTCCTCCTTCGGCAATCCCCACTTTTATATCGGAGGCCGAAAAACGATAGACATCCGGAAGGAACATTATCTCTCCCCTGACCTTGTAAGAATATAGTTTTTTGCCGTTTCCGCTGAATACGGACAATTCATTTCCGTCGGCAAACAGGAAATCAGAAATCCCGTCCTGATCCATATCCTGCATACGAAAATAATGCTGCCGGGTTGCAGAATGTTTCATGATCACTGTAACCTTCCCATCGAAACCGAAGCCCACCACATTCCCTGCAGTATCGGTGCTTACCAGCCTTGGTTTGTTTTCCCGGATATTCATATCCAGGTAAAACTGGTTTCGGGGGGAGAGGGCGATGCGCTCTTCGGGGACGACCCTGTCGTGACCCTGCCTGTCGAGGATATAGCTCCGGCCGGCATCAGAAAAAACAATGTAGTCCTTATCCTTCACCCTGAAGTGCTGTACCTGATTTTCCACGACCTTTTCCGCCCCGCTGAAAGACCAACCGGGAACGATGTTGCCCGATTTATCGTAGACATAGATCCGCCGATCCGTGCCTGCCAGAAAGATACGGTAATCACCTTTATTATCATAGTCGAATAAACCGAGCGGATTGGTTGCACGGCTGCGCAGGTTTACCGGAAATTTCTCGACATTATTTCCGTTCCTGTCGATCAGGTGCAGCCTGTCAGGTGTGTTAAAGAGATACTGCAGCTTCCCGTTCCGGTAATAATCGATCTGGTAAACCTCCCCCATCACTGGTCCGTCGAGGGCCCGCCGCCAGAGGATACGGCCGGCGCTGTTGATGAGGTAGATGGTATGATGGGCATCCTGGACAAAGATCTCCTTCTCCTGTGTATTGGCATTGATGACCAGCGTGGGCTTCATTGACGCTACCGTGTCGAGACGGCTCTCCCACAGGGTCAGGGGTTGTTCATCCCTGACAGCCGAATATTTGGCCGAAATATTCTGGTAGAACAAAGCACCCTCGTTCACATACTGAACAATCAGGCCGGAGAAGCCCGACAGAAAGCTGCCGTTTTCCTCCATCAGTGCCGATGCAGTCTCTGAAAGCATCGGAGCTTTCATTTGCAGGTAGGGCACCGGCCTGAAATAAAAAGTCACATTGGCCCGTGAAGCAAAATAGTTACTGATATCGGTAAAGGAAGGATCGCTGGCAAGGGTCTTGTGAAGGATATTCTGATAGATAGTCCGGGTGAGGGCCTGTTCGCTTGATCCGGAGAGAAGCAGGTTATCGTAGACCGTAAAAAACTTCCCGAACAGTTTACGGCTAAGATCGCCCGTATAAAAAGGTTCATCGAAGTGATAAATAGTATAGACCGTCTGATCATCAACCCGGTACTCACTTACCAGATCAGAACGGTCACGGCCGGAAAACGATGAGACCCCTTCGACCCAGCGCTCCAGCATTTCCAGGGCTAGGCTTCTGCTCCGCGTTTCAAAAACTGCCACTTCCTGTTCGCCCAGGTCACTGTCGTTGGTCGACAGCCAGGCTGCCTCATCATCCATCAGGGCAATAAGCTCGTCGAAAGGGGAAAAACCGGCATCATTCTTCCACTTGCCGTTTTCCTCACTGAACAGGGTACCTTCGCCTGTGCCCTCCAGGTACTTCCTCAGTTCCACACCGTACCTTGCCGGATCGCTGACTCCGATAAACAGGCACGACACAGCACTGGAAGGAATGCTGGCGGGTAGCGACATCTTCACGGCCGACTGTCCGCTGAAAATATTGAGTAAACGGGGAAGGGTATCGGCAGAGGAAACCATGCCTGTAAGGGCCAAAGCATCGGTTTTCAAATTAATATCGGCCTCGCCCCAGTCGGCCAGAACCCCGGGAAAACTGAGTTTCCAGCGATAGCTGGCACTGGTTAAGGGAGTAAGCAGGCTGGCTAATTCACGGTAGGAGATATAGAGGTTCCCCTGAACATTCCTCCCGGCGCTGGAACTGACCCTGCGAAAACCGGGGTCTTTCTCCGGACCGTTTCCTGTCTGCAGTGTCCGGACCGCTTCTTCGACCAGCACCGACATGGGACTTACAATGAAAAGCCCCCGTACCTGGGTAAAAGTAAAGGGTACACCGACCCAGGGATTACTCCCTTTCACATCGCAGAATACGGCCGATTCAAACCTCCGCTCTTCGATGACGGCATCGCTTCCGAGCAGTTCCCCCACAATCAGCCGGAACTCTTTTTCGCTGAAGCTCCCTGCATAGTTCAGGTAGAAGACCGGTACCAGTTTTTCCTTTCCCACCAGGTGAAGGGAGATCCCTAGCTGACGCTTTATTAACAGGTCCTGCAAAAGTTCAGCCCGGGAAAGCTGCGAAACAAAACGATTGATCACCGAATCGGCTCTTTTCCCTGCTGCCTCTCCGGCCAGGGCATTCCAAAGCATACTGTTTACCATGAAATCGTCGCTAAACGTCTCAAAATCAATCTGATCAATAAAAACGACTGCATCGGGAGGCACTGTCTGGATCATGGTGGCAGGCAGCAGTTCATCCGGCTTCCTGAAAAAAAAGAGCCATAATACGGCCGTTAAAACCACAGCAACACCTGCCCCATATAGTATCCTCTTCAACATGAATCTGCACTTTATAGTCAAAAATAAAAAATTAAGCCGTTTTATCCCCCTTTACTTACCAACAATCGGGCTTTACAAGGAAAAGAACACTGAAATTCCTACCTTTGATAAAAAGTTAGACTTCATGAACCGTCTCTATTTACTGCTGTTCCTGCTCCTCACCTTCACTACTTTCACCCGGGCCCAAAAAATAAAAGTGATCAGTTCAGGAAACGGACAGCCCATTGAAAATGTGACCATTTACAATACCGGCATGGACCGGTCGACGCTTACCGACAGCCTGGGGTTTTCAGGCAAACTGCCCTTTATTGAAGGGGATACGGTGATATTCCGCCATCCGGCTTACCTCACCCTCAGTTTTCCGTGGAAGGAACTTGCCGGTAAAAAAGTCATCAGCCTGGTCATGAAAAAGGTTCAGATCGAAGAATATGTCATTTCCGCCACTAAATCCAGGGATCTTTCCGCCAATATTCCCTACACGGTAGCCCTGCTGGACAGTATCCGCCTGATCCGGAGCGATGCGCCCTCGGCAGCGGATATCCTGGAAGAAACAGGCGAAGTAAGCATTCAGCGTACACAGGGAGGAGGAGGCAGTCCCGTGCTCCGCGGATTTGAAGCCAACCGGGTCCTTCTTGTCATCGACGGGGTGAGGATGAACAACGCCATATACCGGTCGGGCCACCTTCAGAATGCCATCACCATTGATCCTTCAATCCTTGAGCGTACCGAAGTGATCTTCGGACCGGTCTCCACCATGTATGGCAGCGATGCACTCGGCGGAGTGATCCATTATTATACGCGCGATCCGCAGCTGGCCGGAGAGAACCGGCACTCCGAAGAGGTCAACGGCTACCTGCGCTATTCAACCGCCAGTTCGGGATATACCGGGCATCTGGATTTTTCATTGTCGGGAGAGCGCTGGGCCTCACTGACCAGTCTTACCTACAAGAATCTTGGTGATATCAGGATGGGCTCGGTGAGGAATCCTTATTACGGAGACTGGGGCAAGGTGCTGCACTACGTTATCCGGGAAAACGGAATTGATACCATGATTGCCAATCCCGACCCGCTGCTACAGAAAAATACAGCCTATTCCCAGAGCGATTTTATGCAAAAAATCCGCTTCTCACCCAACGGGAAAAGCGACTGGATCCTGAACCTGCAATACAGTACTTCCTCCGATATTGACCGGCTGGACATGCTGAACAATTACAGCGGGGATATTCTGCAATATGCCGAATATTACTACGGACCGCAAAACCGGCTGCTGGGCTCACTGAAATACGTAAGCAGAGACAGTTGCGCCCTTTACTCTACCGCCACCACCATCCTTGCCGTACAAAAGATCGACGAGGACCGGATCACCAGGAAGTTCAGGAACGATGAGATGATGGTACAGAACGAAGACGTCATGGTCTACAGTCTGACCTCTGATCTGCAAAAAGATTTTTCGTCACTGGCAAAACTCAATTACGGCCTCGACATGGCCTTTAACACCGTTGCCTCCACGGCCTGGTACGAAGATATCCAAACCTGGGAACAGCGTCCGGCAGAGACACGCTACCCCAACCTGGGCAGCAAAACCTGGACGGGGGCCCTGTACGGCAACCTCCAGTACAAAACAGGGGAAAAAATGATCCTCGCAGCCGGTGCACGTTACAGCCGGAATTACCTCTATTCCCGCTTCGATTATCCTTTCCTGCCCTTCGACGAGGTGAAGATCAATAACGGCGCCCTCACGGGAAGCCTGAGCATGGTCTGGCATCCTGCCCCCAGCTGGCAGATCAATACCATACTCTCTTCGGGTTTCAGGAACCCGAACGTAGACGACTATGGAAAAATAAGAGCCAAGAACGGCGAAGCAACCGTACCCAACAACACTGTCGGGCCGGAATACTCCTATAACGCTGAAGCCGGTATCAGAAAGAGCTGGGGAAAAGCTTCCCGCTTCGATGTTGTCGCATATTATACCTTCCTGGCCGATGCGATCGTGCGGACCGACTACCAGCTTAACGGGTCGGATTCGATAATGTACGACGGAGATTATTACAAAACAGTCACCAACTCGAATGCCGCAAAGGCTTATATTTACGGGGTCACAGCCAATCTGAGGGCTGAGCTTTCCGGCAAGCTCTTCCTCAGCAGTGCGGTGAATTATACCCGGGGGCACAATATCACCGATAACATCCCCATGGGGCATATCCCCCCTGTTTATGGACGAACAGCCCTTACCTGGGAGGATGGCAGGTTCAGGGCCGAGGGCTGGCTGGCTTACAGCGCCTGGAAGCATATCGAGGATTTCAATCCCTTTGATGAAGATAATACGGAAGAAGCCACACCCTATGGCTTTCCCTCGTGGTGGACGGCAAATATCAGGCTAAGCTGCCAGCTGGGCCGATACAGCTCACTGCAGTTTGCCGTTGAGAATATTTTCGATCAGTTCTATAAAACCTTTGCCTCCGGGGTTTGTGCTCCGGGCAGGAATTTTATCGTTACGCTCCGGACGGGAATCTGACCCGGCGTAAAAAGAAAAGGCATGACAGTTGTTGACCCAAAAATTGATGAAAGCTGGAAGAAAGTCCTGTGGGATGAATTTCAGTCGGACTATTTTGCCCGGCTGAAAGATTTTCTTGCTGCTGAAAAAGCACGTTCGGTGGTCTACCCTCCGGGCCCCCTGATCTTCAATGCTTACGATTCCACACCTTTCGACAGGGTGAAGGTCGTACTTCTCGGTCAGGACCCCTACCACGGACCGGGGCAGGCTCATGGCCTTTGTTTTTCCGTTCCCCGGGGTGTGGCTCCCCCTCCCTCGCTGGTAAATATCTTCAAGGAGATCAACAGTGATCTTGGGATCGAAGTGCCCCGGCACGGAAACCTTGAGAAATGGGCCCGACAGGGAGTGCTGCTGCTGAATGCCACGCTGACAGTGAGGGCCAACCAGGCAGGATCCCATCAGAACAGGGGATGGGAAACCTTTACCGACGCCACCATCCGGCAACTCTCCAAAGAGAAGGCACACCTCGTCTTCCTGCTCTGGGGCCGTTACGCCCAGGCTAAGGAGAACCTGGTCGACAGCAGCAAACACCTGGTTTTGAAGGCAGCTCACCCCTCTCCGCTTTCGGCGTATAACGGCTTTTTTGGCTGCCGGCATTTTTCCAGGACGAACGACTTCCTCCGTGATAACGGGCTGGATGCTGTCGACTGGAGCCTTGACGCATGAAATTCGGGGCGGGCACAGGTTTTTTTTCTTTTCGCGGGATAAAAAAAGAAATGCGTACCGCTTTGGCACGCATTTTGTTTTGCATTAAATGACAGTTCATCCAATCATATACCTGCAAAACGGGGTCACCGGGTTTTACAACCCGGTTTTATTTTGTCAGAAAGATTTGAAGCCGATGATCTCCCTCACTTCCCGCAGTGTTTTTGAAGCCGATTCCCTGGCTTTTTCAGCACCCATCCTTACCACCTTTCTCAGATAATCCTCATCGTTGTAAATCTCCCTGATCCTTTCGCGGATCGGGGTGGTAAAAACAATAATGTCCTCGGCCAGCTGCTTTTTCAGGTCGCCGTAACGGATCGAGCAGTCGTTGTACTTTTCTTTGAAATGACTGATGGCTGCAGGATCTGAGACCAGTTCCATGAGATAAAAGATATTCCTGATGGGCTCCGGCATTTTGGAATGAGGTTTGGTGGGGCCAGAATCCGTAACGGCTCTCATCACTTTCTTCCGGATCTCGGCCGGCTCATCGGCAAGATAGATCCCGTTGCCTTCCGATTTACCCATCTTGCCGGTCCCGTCGAGACCGGGCACCTTTACCAGTTCCTGTCCGAAATTGTAGGGCTCGGGCATTTTGAAATACTCCACATTATACATGTTATTGAAGCGCCGTGCAAATTTCCTGGCCATTTCAAGGTTCTGCTCCTGATCCTTACCAACCGGCACTTTGTCGGCATTATGAATAATAATGTCGGCACACATCAGCACGGGGTAGGTCAGCAAACCGGCATTCACGTTATCCGGCTGGGAACGTATTTTTTCCTTGAAGGTGGTGGTCCGCTCCAGTTCACCGATGTAGGCATTCATATTGAGCAGGAGGTACAGTTCGGGGATCTCCGGGACATCGCTCTGAATATACAGCGTAGCAACTTCGGGATCAAGGCCTGCTGCGAGATACTCGGCCAGTACGGTCCTGACGTTCTGGTGCAGGTCGTGAGGTGTCGGATGAGTTGTAAGTGAGTGAAAATCTGCAACAAAGAAAAAACAACGGTTCTCATGCTGCATCCTGACGAAGTTTTTTACCGCACCGAAGTAATTTCCCAGGTGAAGATTACCGGTCGACCGTATTCCGCTTAATACTGTATCCATAATTTTTGATCAAGTGATAGAGACTGCAAAACTATAAAAATGTTGTTTAAAAATCGTACTTTTACCAACCCTTGTAAAAAGCTCTGATGCAGGGGAAACTCAGTTGTCCGTGAAAACCTAATACTGCGGCATACCTAAAGAGCAAAACGATGAGTTCAACCAGACAATTAAAAATATCCCGGCTGCTTCAGAAGGAACTGGGAGAATATTTTCAGCGGCACGCGAGAGAACTTCTCGGAAACAAGATGGCCACTGTCACCGGCGTGCGGATCAGTCCCGACCTGAGCGTTGCGAAGGTCTACCTGAGCATCTTTCCCTATGTTAAAGAAGAAAAACCGCTTGAAAAAATAAAGGAACATGCCACTTCCATCCGTCTTGAAATCGGCAGGAAGGTTGGGAAACAGCTCAGGATCGTACCCGAGTTTGTATATTACATCGATGATTCCCTCGACTATATTGAACGAATAGAGAACCTGCTAAACGAATAATCCATGCAATATGACCCTGTAAAAAGAGTCCTGGGAAACTTCTTCAACAGGAATATCTTCCTCCGCAAACTATTCTACCGCCTGCTCGATCTGCTCCTGCTCAGATCCTGGCATATCCGCAGGGAACTCAGAAAGATCAGAAAAGAAGGAAGGAGCGTGAAGGATATCCTTGATGCCGGATCGGGTTTCGGACAGTACGCCTATTTCCTGTCACGGCTTTTTCCCGGGAGCAGGATCAGGGGGCTCGATATCAAGGAAGAACAGATTGACGACTGTAACAGGTTTTTCGGCAGCATGGGCAAACAGGACTTCGTTAGTTTTGAATATGCCGATCTCACCCGCTTTCATGAATCTGCAACAGCCGACCTGATTCTTTCCGTCGACGTCATGGAACACATCCTGGAAGATACCGAGGTGTTCCGCAACTTTGCTTCTGCCCTTCGTCCGGGTGGACTGCTCCTGATCTCCACACCTTCCGACCAGGGTGGCTCCGATGTGCACGATGAGGAGGAAAGCTCGTTTATCGATGAACACGTCAGGGATGGCTACAACCGGGACGACATTACTGAAAAACTGAATAATGCCGGCTTCTCACGGGTTCAGGCCAGGTACTCCTATGGCTGGCCGGGAAAGATCTCCTGGAAACTGTCGATGAAATACCCGGTAATGATGGTCAACCTGAGTAAAGTCCTGTTGATCCTGCTGCCGTTCTACTACCTGATCACCTTTCCTTTCTGCCTGATCCTGAATGCAATGGACGTAAGAATGAAGCACAGGTCAGGAACCGGGCTCATCGTTATGGCTGTCCGATGAACTTCTCGTTCTATATCGCCCGCCGTTACCTGTTTGGTAAAAAGTCGCAGAATGCCATAAATATTATCTCCCTGATCTCCGTGCTCGGAGTGGCCACGGGAACCATGGCCCTGGTTGTGGTCCTGTCGGTATTCAACGGTTTTGACAAAGTGGTAAAGTCGCTGTTCTCTGCCTTTGATCCGGACATAAAGATCAGCCTGGCCGAGGGCAAAACCTTCTCCCCCGACAGCGCCCTGATCCTGCAGATCAGGGAACTCGACGGCGTGGAAGCCCTTTCGGAAGTTCTTGAGGAGAATGCCCTGCTGATGTATGGGGAGAAACAATATATCGCCACCATCAAAGGGGTTGACGATGCATTCATGGATGTCAGTGGTATCGATTCGATGATTTACGACGGCACGATGAAACTCCATGATGAGAACCGGCCCTATGCCATTGTGGGCCAGGGTGTGGCCTATAACCTCCAGATCAGTCTTAATTTTATCAATCCCCTCTTCATCTACCTTCCGAAAAGAGTGGGCCCTGTTAACCTTGCCAATCCCGATGATGCCTTCAAGCGGAAATTTATTTTTCCCTCGGGCATCTTCTCTATCGAACAGGAATTCGATTCGAAATATGTCCTTGTACCCGCCTCCTTTCTCCGGGAGCTTCTGGATTACAGCAATGAAGTCTCCTCCATTGAGGTCAAGGTGAGCTCTCCCCAGCTGCTTGCTTCAACGGTCAAGGCCATTCGGGAGATCATGGGACCGGATTACAGTGTCAGGGACCGGCAGGAACAGAACGAACTGTTCTACCGGATCATGAAAACGGAAAAGTGGGCCATCTTCCTGATCCTGACCTTTATCCTGATCGTGGCTTCCTTCAATATCATCGGATCCCTGAGCATGCTGATCATTGATAAAAAGGAGGATATCAGCACACTGCGGAACATGGGCGCCAGCGATCAGCAGATCAGCCGTATCTTTCTGGTTGAAGGCTGGATGATCTCCATAATCGGATCCCTGGCAGGACTGCTCTTCGGAAGTCTCATCTGCTGGATCCAGATGCGCTTTGAACTACTGAAACTCTCCGGCAGCGGCACCTTTGTCATCGATGCCTATCCGGTCGACCTGCAGGCTCTGGATATCCTCCTTATCTGGCTGACTGTCCTGCTTATCGGCTTCCTTGCCGCCCGATATCCCGCCAGACAAATCAGTAAAAAATACCTCGGTCAGACTACTCCCGAAAACAACCTGACTATCAGTTGACTCAGACAGCGCCGTTTTGCATCCCCTTAATTGTTAATAATTTTCTGAGACTCTCTTTTATGAAATAGTATATTTAATGGATAAAAACCATGCAACCTTTTACCAATTTTCGGCGTATAAATTAAACCGTCGCAATTACTGGCTGATTTTTAAGAATTTAGAATTAATTTTGGGGATGAAGATTAAAACTGGTCATATGAGGGGAATTATACTTGTTGCCATGTTATTTACGGCCATGGTCCTGAAAGGTCAGCCACTGACGATTACAAGTGTTACCAGCACTCCCGTCAGTTGCTACGGAGGCTCGGACGGAACCCTGACCATTAACATTTCCGGGGGACAGAGTCCGTACACCTACATCCTTTTTACCAGTATCATTTCCCCGCCCATTGAAGTTTCCCTGCCTACTGCTGCGACAAGCTACACCTTTACAGGACATACAGCCAGAAATTACCTTGTGGCTGTAAGGGACAATATCGGAAATGAACAGGCTACTTACTATGCCATTACAGGTCCGGCGCCGGTTACCATAACTTCGGCCGTAGTGACTGATATCACCTGTAACGGAGCGGGTAACGGATCCATTACCGTGACGGCTACCGGTGAAGACAACAATCTGAAATACGACCTTACGGGTCCAGTAAATATCACCAATGGAACCGGGATCTTCTCCGGACTTCCCGGCGGGGATTACACGGTAACCGTTTCGTCGTATAACGGATGCCCCAGTAACGATGTCGAGTCTCCGCTGACCATCACCGATCCGAATACCGTCAGCATAAGCGTTGATAATATTACGGATGTCGGCTGTTTTGAAGGAAGTGACGGAACCATCAGTATCACGCCTTCCGGCGGAACACCTTCGGGGGTGGGAACCGGATACACCTACGCATGGACGGGCCCGAACGGTTTCACCTCCACTTCGGAAGATCTGACCGGGCTTGAAACCGGGAATTATTCGGTTACAGTCGCCGATGTCAATGGCTGCTCCTCCAATGCCGGTCCGCTGTTCGTTGACCAGGCTCCAGAAATCGCTGTTGTGCTGACGGGATCCTCCGACATTTCCTGTCCGGGAGGCAACGACGGTACAGCAAGTATCACCCCATCGGGAGGAACGCCCGGCTATACCTACCTCTGGAGCGGCCAGGGTACCGGCTTCACCTCCGCCAGCAAGGACCCGGTGAACCTGGTGGCCGATACCTACGATCTGACGATCACGGACAGCAACGGCTGCAGCAAAACATTCACTTCCATTGTCACCCTGACCGAACCGGCTGTCATCACCGCCACCGTCAACACCGTCAATGATGTCTCCTGTCCAGGCGGCAACGACGGCTCCGTACTGATCACTGCCGGCGGCGGAACGCCCGGCTACACCTTCGCCTGGACCGGCAACACCTCGGGCTACTCCTCGGCTGCTGAAGATCCTGTGAACATGCCGGCCGACACCTACGACCTCACCATCACCGACAGCCAAGGCTGTCCGGCTTTCTTCAACGATCTGACCACCGTTTCGGAACCTCCCGTGATCTCCGTCACCCTTGATGGCTCCTCCGACGTTTCCTGCAACGGGGGGAACGATGGCTCGGCCCAGATCACCCTGGCCGGCGGAACGCCCGGTTACACCTACCTCTGGACAGGCGATGTCACGGCTTTCACCTCCACCGCCCAGGATCCGTCGAACCTCATTGCCGACACCTACGACCTTACCATCACCGACAGCAACGGC
>JBMOLL010000124.1:26111-33578 GCA_049325415.1 Bacteroidota bacterium
CCAGGACCTTTACCAACCTGGTCACCCTCAACCAGAACACCCAGATCACCGTCACCCTCAACGCTTCGTCGGATATCTCCTGTAACGGGGGCAGCGACGGATCGGCCAGCATCACCGCTGCCGGAGGAACACCCGGTTACACCTACCTCTGGACCGGCCAGGGTACAGGCTTCACCTCTGCCAGCGAGGACCCGGTGAACCTCGTGGCCGACACCTACGATCTGATGATCACCGACGGCAACGGCTGTTCCAGGACCTTCCTCTCCCTGGTCACCCTGACCGAACCGACGGTCATCACCGCCACTGTCAACACCGTCAATGATGTCTCCTGTCCCGGCGGCAACGACGGCTCCGTACTGATCACTGCCGGCGGCGGAACATCCGGCTACACCTTCGCCTGGACCGGCAACACCTCGGGCTACTCCTCGGCTGCTGAAGATCCTGTGAACATGCCGGCCGACACCTACAGTCTTACCATTACCGACAGCAAAGGTTGTTCGGAATTCTTTGCCGATCTGGCAACCGTGAGCGAACCTCCCGCAATCACCGTAACCGTCGATGGTACCACCGATGTATCGTGCAGTGGCGGAAACAATGGAGGCGCCCAGATCACCCCGGCAGGCGGAACACCCGGTTACACCTACCTGTGGGCCGGCACCGGAACCGGTTTTACCTCGGCCGTTCAGGATCCGGCGAACCTCGTAGCCGATACCTATAATCTTACCATCACCGACAGCAACGGCTGCTCAAGGCTTTTCAACAACCTGGTCACCATCGGACAGCCCGGTGTGGTTTCGGTAGTCGTGGATGCCGTTGTGGATGTCGCCTGCCATGGCGATGCCACAGGATCCATCTCCATAACCCCGACCGGAGGGACCTCCCCCTACCTGCTCAACTGGACCGGTCCGTCGGGATTCAGCTCAACAAATGAGGATATCAGCGGGCTGGCCGCCGGATCGTATAATCTGTCGGTCACCGATCAGTCGGGCTGTACCGGGATCTTCAACAACCTGGTTACCATCAATGAACCTTCGGCGCTCAGTGCAGTATTCTCGATAAGCGATGCAAGCTGCCCGGGCACGAACGACGGAGCGGTGGGTGTAACGGTTTCGGGAGGAACCCCGGGATATCTCTATTCCTGGACCGGACCAAGCGCTTTCTCTTCGACAAATGAAGATCTGACCCTGCTCTATGCAGGCGATTACGAGCTGACGGTAACCGACGGTGCAGGCTGTCAGATGACCTTCCCGGTTCAGACCGTAGGATCACCGACGGCTCTGGCAGTTACACATACCCAGACAGACATTACCTGTGCCGGGGCAGACAACGGGATCATCGACCTGACGGTCAGCGGAGGAACCCCCGGGTATGGCTTCAGCTGGACCGGACCTTCGGGCTTTGTTTCAGCAGCCGAGGACCTGAACAACCTGGCACCGGGTACCTATGATGTAATCGTCAGTGATCTGAATGGCTGTACTGAGAACTACCCGGGAATAACTATCACCGAACCGGCAGCACTGGCTGCTTCGGCAGTAAAAATTGACATTTCCTGTGCCGGTTATGACGACGGAGAGATTGATGCAACGGTTTCCGGCGGCACGCTGCCTTACACCCTGGCCTGGAGCGGACCTTCGGGATTCACTTCAGCGGCGGAAGATCTGACAGGTCTGGCCCCGGGTGACTACGATCTCACCATTACCGACGGAAACGGCTGTGTATCCCTAAACCCGGCTATTGCAACCATTATCGAGCCTTCGGGAGTGAATGTAAGCCTGGTCTCCCAGACCAATGTCTCCTGCTACACCGGAACCAACGGTTCCATCCAGATAGATGTCACCGGTGGTGTGGTTCCCTACACTTTTGCCTGGACCAACTCGCTGAATGTCGTGGTATCGACGGTTGAAGATCCGACGAACCTTCCGGCATCCACCTACTCCCTGATTGTAACCGACGGCAATGGCTGTATTACTTCCTATCCTGCCTTTGTTATCATTACGCAACCCACCCAGCTGTCCGCAACACTTGCTAAAACCGATGTACTCTGCTACGGTCAGTCGACCGGTACCATCACGGTAACTGCTGCAGGAGGTACTTCGCCATACACCTATTCGAGGAACGGGAATATTCCTGCCAACTATCAGGCAAGCAATGTTTTCACCAACCTGCCGAAGGGTTCATACATTATCTGGACCAAGGATTCTCATGGTTGTGTGACGAATAACACCATCACCGTCAATCAGCCCGCAGAGATCCAGATCACCGAGGAAAGCCGGTCGGGTGAGATCAAATGTTTCGGGGATTCAACGGCTCAGATCTTTATTGAAACAGTGATCGGAGGCGTCCTTCCCTATGAATATTCCATCGACAACGGCCTCACGTTCAGCAGCAACAGTCTTTTCACCGGTCTGCCTGCCGGAGATTACCAGACAGTGGTAAGGGATCTTAACGGTTGTACTGCGATCGGAAACAATAATAAAATCACCGAACCTTCTCCTATCGTGATCTCCTCCTACACCCAGATCGATATCACGAGCTGTTTTGATGCTCCCGAAGGAGAGATCCTGCTCAGTGCCGTGGGAGGAACAGGCGATCTTCTGTATACACTTGATGGAACCGACTCCAATATTTTCGGACAATTCAGCAACATTTCCGGAGGAGAACATACCGTTTCCATCAGTGATGAAAACAGCTGTCAGAAAGACACCCTGGTGGACATTCTTCGTCCGCAGGCCATCCTCTTCACCACTGTAACGATAACTGATGTGACCGGTTGCCCCGGCGGAACAAACGGTTCCATTGACGTAACGGCGACCGGCGGAACCGGAACACTGCTTTATTCCCTTGAAGGTTCACCCTATGGTGCCTCCGGCAGTTTTGCCGGGCTGAGCGCCGGTGCTTACCTTGTATCGGTGAAGGATGATAATGATTGTACCCACGACACTACCATCAACGTGGCGGAACCCGGACCGATTACCATTACCGGGGAGAGTGCAACACCGGTATCGTGTACCGGAAGTACCGACGGTTCCGTGAGCATCACGGTATCGGGGGGTACGCTGCCCTATAACTTTACACTGAATCCGGGAGGTGCAACAAATAATACAGGGACCTTTGACAACCTGGCTCCGGGCTTCTACACCGTCGACATGAACGACGCTGCCGGTTGCGGACCGCTGACCTCAGGCAGTCTTGAAGTCACCGAACCGCCCCTCTTCCAGCTTGATTCCCTGAAAAGCAGTGACATCAGCTGTTTTGGTGCAGCCGACGGAGAAATACATATTTATGTCAGCGGAGGTGTACCTCCGTATAACTACTCGATCGACGACCGTGCAACTTATGACCCGGCCCTGGATTTCACAGGGCTGAATCCCGGATCCTTTGAAGTATGGATCCAGGATAGTTACGGCTGTGAAATCTATGCCGGTACGGTCACCCTCAACGGTCCGGCTGAAATAATCCTTACGACCACAGTAACCGATGTTGCAGGTTGCTTCGGAGAAAATACGGGTGCCATTTCCGTTTCGGCAAGCGGTGGGAGCGGGACATATGAATATTCTCTCGACGGAAGCGTGTACCAGGCCAGCGGTGATTTTACCGGTCTTGGAGCAGGTTTTTACACCATCTTTGCCCTTGACAACACCGGATGTGAGGTGAGCTTGCACGAATCCATCGACCAGCCCGAAGAACTGGTTGTCAGCATTGAAAAAACAGATGCCTTCAACGCCCTGCCCGGTGAGATTATTATTCATGCAACAGGAGGAACTCCCCCGCTTGAATTTTCGATCGATGGAACAGGA
The DNA here is from genome assembly GCA_049325415.1 of Bacteroidota bacterium. Taxonomy (GTDB): domain Bacteria; phylum Bacteroidota; class Bacteroidia; order Bacteroidales; genus JBMOLL01. Next base: position 29,909 of record JBMOLL010000124.1, read on the forward strand.
GGAACATTTACGACCGATACCATTTACGGAGGATTGAGTGAAGGTCTCTACCCGGTTGTGGTCAGAGATGCCAACGGATGCCTGTACCAGGAAGATGTGGAGATCCTGAATATACCTCCTCTTGATGTGACGATTGTTACCGGCGATGTGAGCTGTGCCGGGGCAAACGACGGTCAGATCACCTTTAACCCGGTTAATGCTACGGGGACCGTGCAGTATTCCATCGACAACGGAGCAAGTTTTGCCGGCAATGCGGTCTTCACCGGTCTGCCGGGTGATTCGACCTATCTCCTGATAGCCCGGGATGAAGAAGGCAAGGAATACACCGGAACGGCCACGATTAGCGAGCCTGACCCGCTTGAGGCTTATGCAGATATCACGGCTGCCGAGTGCAGCAGTTACAGTGAGACCGGCTCCATTGACCTGACGGTTTCCGGAGGTACGGGAAGCTATGTATTTGCCTGGAGAGACGGTTCTGCCAATGAAGACCAGCCTGCGCTGAATTCGGGGTGGTACTATTTCGAGGTCATGGATGAAAACGGCTGTGTCCTTAACGATTCTGCCTATGTTCCGGCGCTTGTGATACTGGAGGCAAATGCCGGACAGGACACGACGATCTGCCAGGGCGAAACGATCCAGTTGAATGGCCAGGGAGGAACGATGGTTTCCTGGAGTCCTGCCACCTATCTGTCGAGCCAGACCATAGCCGATCCGGTTGCTTCGATGGTCATGGAGGATATCAGCTATGCCTTTACGGTGAGCGAAGATTCTTCCCCATACGGATGTTACGATATTGATACTCTGAAGATCAGCGTACTCCCGGTCAGTGGTGTAACAGCAATCAGGGATACGGTAATCATTCTCGGCCAGAGTGTGGAACTTTCCGTTGAAGGAGGCCCGTTTGCCTCTTATCTCTGGGTTCCCTCGACCGGTCTGGATAATGATACCTCATCCACCCCGGTTGCCATGCCATCCGCCACCACCTGGTACTATCTTTATGTGGTTAATGAGAACGGATGTACGGAAACCGACTCCCTGCTGATCGAGGTGATCGAGAAATTCAAGGTTTATAACTCCTTCTCGCCAAACGGTGACGGTTACAATGAATATTTCGAGATCGATCAGGCGTACCGGTTCCCGGAAATGGTGGTTGAAGTATATGCACGCTGGGGAGACAAGCTCTTCTCATCGGTCGGATACACGGATGACAAGCGCTGGGATGGCACCTTTAAAGGGAAGCCTGCTCCGGTGGGGACGTATTATTATGTGATCATTCCCTATCCGGATGCGAAGCCAATTACTGGTAATGTAACTATAGTCAGGTAAGTCATGAAGAAATTTATATATACAGTCCTGATACTTGCCCTGGCGGGCGGATCGTCGTGCTTCGGGCAGCAGTTACCGCAGTTCACCCAGTACATGTTCAACGACTTCATCGTGAACCCGGCCATTGCGGGCACCCAGGATTTTTACCAGATCCGGACGAATCACCGCTTCCAGTGGGTCGGTCTGCTTGATCCTCCCATTACCAACACCCTGGCTTTTTACGGGCCGCATACCAAACTGGATATGGGTTACGGTGGCTATATCTACAACGATATCACGGGACCAACCAGCCGTACAGGAATTTCGGGAGCCTACGCCTACAATATTGCCATCACCAGGGATATCAGGCTTTCCATGGGTGTTTCCCTGAGCCTGCTGCAGTACCGGGTCGACGGTACTCAGCTTGATGCCAAGGAAGAAGGAGATCCGGTTATTCAGCCGGTGGTCAGCTCAACTTTTGTCCCCGACGGCGGCGTGGGCGTATACCTTTATGCGGATGAGTTTTATGCCGGATTCTCGGTTGCCCAGCTCTTTAATAACAAGCTGACCATTTTTGATGAGAAGACCGGGCTGAACAAACTGAAGAGCCATTTTTACCTGACGGGGGGCTACCGTTATGAAGTGGATCGTGACTGGATCCTTGAACCTTCGCTGATACTGAAAGGAACAGCCCCCAGGGAAATCACCTTCGATATCACGGCAAAGGTGGAATGGCAAAAGATGGTATGGGGAGGAGTTTCATACCGTTTTAAGGATGCCCTGGCCCTGCTTATCGGTTACAGCTACGATGAACAGTTCTATTTCGGATATGCCTATGATATCGGGGTATCCGACCTGCGAAAATACAATTCGGGAACACACGAACTGATGATCGGTTACCGTTTTAACGATATCAAATAATCCAGAAGTGAAGCAGACCTGCCGGAATTACCTCCTTTTAAGCCTTCTGCTGTTCGCCCTGTTGAGCGGATGTGCAAAGAAACAGCGGATCACCGGAAGTTATTTTGTACCCCGGGATGTGATGGTGAGTGTTCTGGCCGATATTTATCTTCTCGACGGGATAACCGACAGTTACAAATTCTACCGGTCCTATTCGGCCACCGACAGTATTGACATGCATTCTGTGATTTTTGAAAAATACGGGATTACCAGGGAACAGTTCGACTCCACACTGAATGAATACAGCCAATATCCTGAATTACTGGATAAAGTGTATGATGAAGTGATTATGAACCTCAACCTGATGCAGGACAGTCTGGATATCAAAACCCAGGCTAAAAAGGAAGGGTTAAAGGTGGAGGAAGAGCCAGAAAAGGCACCGGTGAAGGTAAAGGTAAACCGGAACTGAAAAAAGATCCTTGCTGATTGTCTTTCCGCTTAATCAATTCTTTTGGTAACTTCGCCGGGAATCCGTAAGGACCAGAATTGCCATGCCAACATTTCTATTCGACCGGGTGATATTCGGGCCGGTGGTATCCCGGCGCCTGGGTGTCTCCCTGGGTATTAACCTACTTCCGGTTGACCGGAAGTGGTGTAATTTTGATTGCCTTTACTGTGAGTGCGGCTTGAACCCGGAACCGGGTTCGGTCAGGGATTTGTTGCCATCCCGTGATGAAGTGAGATTAAAGCTCGCGGAGAAGATCAAAGAGATGGCGGGATCAGGGAAGCTGCCCGATGTCATCACCTTTGCAGGAAACGGTGAACCCACGCTCCACCCCGAATTCTGCGGCATCATCGACGATACGCTACAAATCAGGAACGAGCTGTGTCCGGGGGCCCGGATTGCCGTGCTCAGCAATTCCACAACTATTCACAGGGCAGAGATCAGGGAGGCGCTGAGCCATATCGATCAGAACATCCTGAAGCTGGACAGTGCACTGGAAGACAGTTTCAGAAAGATCAACAGACCTGCCGGGAAGAAAAGAATTGCCGACTATGAGGAAGCGCTCAGGCTTTTCGGATCGGGTGTGATCATCCAGACGCTTTTCGTCAGGGGCACTTACCAGGGAGATGCGATCGACAACACCACCGAGGAGGAACTCTCTGCCCTCATTGCAGCCTATAAAAAGATTGCTCCGGAGTACGTGATGATCTACAGCTTTGAAAGAGACACCCCTGTTCCCACCCTGGAAAAGATCGGCAGGGAAGAACTGGAAAAGATTGCTCAAAGGATAAGGGAAAATGGGATTGCCTGCGAGGTGTCGTCCTGAAACAGCTCAGACATAGAGCAGCATAACCAGCATAACAACCAGCAAACCAAGCGTAAATCCGCTCAACAATTCCACAGCTCTGTGTGCCGCCAGTTTTAGCCGGGCAAAGCCTGCCAGGCCCGTTGCGGCGACTG
>JBMOLL010000125.1:0-33561 GCA_049325415.1 Bacteroidota bacterium
ATGCGTCCCGGCGTTTGCCCGACAGCCAGCCCTTCCGGTTTATTACTATTTGCCCGGAATGCGGAACCACACTGGTAAGGAGAGAAAGTGAAGCCGGGCATTATTGCCCGAACATTTACGGCTGTCCGCCGCAGATCAAGGGCCGCATCGAGCATTTCATCAGTCGCAAAGCGATGGATATCAACGCTGCAGAGGCAACAATCGACCAGTTATTCCGGCATGGCCTGATCAGGGATGTGTCGGGTTTATACCGCATAGATTTCATGCAGCTTGTAATGCTGGAGCGTTTTGCAGAGAAATCGGCCAACAACCTTCTGAAAAGTATTGAGGAATCGAAAAATGTTCCATTTACACGTGTGCTGTATGCCCTGGGAATAAGGTATGTCGGGGAGACCGTAGCCAAAAAGCTTGCCCTTCATTTCCGGACTATCGACCGGATGATGTCGGCCACCGAAGAAGAGTTGCTTGAAGTGGAGGAAATCGGAGAGGTGATTGCACGTTCCGTCAGCGCTTACTTTGCCGACGGGAATAACCGTGCACTTATTGAAGCTCTCCGGGCCTCGGGCGTACAGTTTTCCCTTCCCGATGAGACAGGTAACGTAGCCACAGGGGTCCTGAGCGGAAAGAGCATCGTGATATCGGGCACTTTCGGGCAGGTGAGCCGGGAGGAGCTCAGCATACTGATAGAGAAAAACGGAGGCAAGCATGTTTCCTCAATAAGTAAAAACACTGATTTTGTGGTTGCAGGTGAACAGATGGGGCCCAGCAAGAAGGAAAAAGCAAAGCAACTGGGTGTTCCGCTTATAACTGAAGAAGAGTTTTTGAAGATGATCTCCCATGACAGGGATTAATCAAAAAGAATTAATTTTGTTCCGATGAGCATACGAAGCAACATTGGTAAAAGGATCCTTCGAAAGAAGTCAAAAGAACTGAACCGGAAGACTGTAGTGCAGAACTTCCAGACGGCCCGTTCGGCAGTAATCGTATTCGATACAGCCATTCCCGGATCGCTTCAGGAAGTAAAATCCTTCCGTAAAAAGCTGGCTGAAGGAGGGATCAGTTGTGATGTTTTCGGCTTTGTTAATCAGAAAGAAGTACCCAGTGAAATGCTTTACTGGGATAATTTTGCTTATATAACCCGTAAGGACCTTAACTGGTATTACAGGCCCACCGGTGACGTAGCTGAAAAGTTTTATAGTCTAAAGCCGGACATCCTGTTTGATCTCACCTTTGACCACTCACTTCCGCTCAGTTTCCTGATTTATCTTTCTCCGGCCAAGTTTAAAGTCGGATGTTTTACGGAGGAGGAAAACGATTATGATCTGATGATCAACCAGGGAAAGCAATGTCAGATCCCCTTTCTGATCGAGCAGATCCAGCACTACATCCATATTATTCATCCATCAACGCAAAGCTGACAAATGGCATTCAATACAGATAAATTCAGGGGGACAGGAGTGGCAATGATCACACCGTTCTCCGCAGACGGCGAAATTGATTTCCGGAGACTGGAAGAACATACCGATCGTCTGATCGGCAATGGGATTGATTACCTGGTTATCCTTGGTACGACAGCCGAAACCCCTACCCTTTCCAAAGAAGAGCGCAGGGAGGTAGTCCGTTGCATCACCGACAGTGCTGCCGGCCGGGTTCCGCTGGTTATCGGGATCGGAGGGAACAATACAAAGGCTGTGATTGAAGAGATCCGGGAAACCGACTTGGACAGGGCAATGGCCCTGCTCAGTGTTGCCCCCTATTATAATAAACCCAACCAGGATGGCCTGTATCAGCATTTTTCAGCCATTGCCTCTGTAGCCGAGCTGCCTCTGATAATATACAATATCCCCGGACGAACCGGTGTAAACGTAAATACAGACACCTTGCTGCGCCTGGCTGCAGATTTCCCGGAGCAGATCATTGGCGTAAAAGAAGCTTCGGGCGATCTGATGCAGATCATGGAGATTATTCGTCAGAGACCCGAGGGTTTCAGAGTCATTTCGGGGGATGATGGTGTTGCTTTTCCGGTAGTGGCCTGTGGCGGTGACGGTGTAATCTCCGTAGCCGGGAATGCCCTTCCCGGGGTGGTGAGTGAAATGATCCGTGCTGCCCTGAACGGTCAGATGGAAAAGGCCCGCTCCATTCATTACAAGGTTCTTCCCCTGATCCCCTTACTTTTTAAAGAGGGCAATCCAGCCGGGGTGAAAGCGCTTATGGAGATTTTTGGCATGATCGACAATAATCTCAGGCTGCCACTGATCCCGGCAAGCAAAAAGCTTTATGACGATATTGCTGCCATGAGCAGCCTTTTTTAAGCTTTTTATTCGGCCAAACCGGCTCCGTGACAGTTTTTAAATTTCTTGCCGCTTCCGCAGGGACAGGGATCGTTTCTCCCTACTTTCTTATCCACGCGCACAGGCTGGGCTTTTTGCTTGCCACCTGAGGGATCATTGTAGCCCGGCACTTCACTCTTATTGGCAGCGAAACGGCTCATATCCATCTTTTTGGGAGCTTCAGCTTTTTTTACACTTTCGGGATCCCGCAAAGGAATATGGGCTTTCATCAGGGAAGATACCACATCGCGGTTGATCTTATCGATCATCGTCCGGAACAATTCATAGGCCTCAAACTTGTATATCAGAAGAGGATCCTTCTGTTCATAGGCTGCATTGCGCACCGACTGCCGGAGGTCGTCCAGTTCCCGGAGATGTTCCTGCCAGGCCTGGTCGATGGTTGCCAGGATGATGCTTTTCTCATAGGACCGTATCAGTTCCTTCCCGTTTGTTTTGTAACATTTTTCAAGGTTCGACACAACCTGGAAGATCCTGGCTCCGTCGGAGACCGGCACCACAATATTTTCATAGATCTGTGACTGCCGCTCATATACCCCTTTGATCACCGGCATGGCCTGACCGGAGATCGTTTCCTGTTTACGCTTGTAGTTCTGAAGAAGGAGTTCGTAGATCTTATCTGTCAGTTCCTTCTCGTCGATATGTTTAAAATCTTCATAGGAAACGGGCGACTCCATCGACAGGGTCCGGATCAGATCCAGTTTAAAGCTATCGAAGTCGTCAGAGCCATGATTCTGGGCCACAACATTCTCCGTTACATCGTACATCATATTGGCCAGGTCCAGTCCGAGCCGTTCTCCGAACAGGGCGTGTTTCCTTCTTGTATAGATCACCTCACGCTGGGCATTCATCACGTCATCGTATTCCAGAAGATTCTTACGAATGCCGAAGTTATTCTCCTCGACTTTCTTCTGAGCACGTTCAATGGACTTGGTGATCATGGGATGCTGAATCTCCTCCCCTTCTTTAAGTCCCAAACGGTCCATAAGGCCTGCAATCCTGTCGGTACCAAAGAGCCGCATCAGGTCGTCTTCCAGTGAGACATAGAACTGTGACGATCCCGGGTCGCCCTGGCGGCCTGAACGTCCGCGAAGCTGACGGTCGACACGCCTCGACTCGTGCCTTTCTGTGCCGATGATGGCCAGACCTCCCGCCTCTCTGACCTCCGGGGTAAGTTTTATGTCGGTTCCCCTACCCGCCATGTTGGTGGCAATGGTGACGGCACCGCGTTTCCCGGCCAGGGCCACGATTTCCGCTTCCCTCTGGTGTAGCTTGGCATTCAACACGTTGTGATCGATCCTCTTCATTTTCAGCATCCTTGAAAGGAGCTCAGAAACTTCAACAGAGGTGGTCCCCACGAGTACAGGCCTTCCCTTCTCGTTAAGATTCTCAATCTCGTCGATTACGGCGTTATATTTTTCCCGTTTTGTTTTGTAAACCAGATCGTCCATATCCTTGCGGATAACGGGTTTATTGGTAGGGATCACCATGACGTCCAGTTTATAGATATCCCAGAATTCACCGGCTTCCGTTTCTGCCGTACCGGTCATACCTGCCAGTTTGTGATACATCCTGAAATAGTTCTGGAGTGTGATGGTTGCCCAGGTCTGGGTTGCCGCCTCCACTTTTACATTTTCCTTGGCTTCAATGGCCTGGTGCAGCCCGTCGGAATAGCGCCGGCCTTCCATGATACGACCGGTCTGTTCGTCGACGATTTTCACCTTATTATCAATCACCACATATTCGATGTCCTTTTCAAACATAGCATAGGCTTTCAATAGCTGGTTTACGGTATGGATCCTTTCCGATTTCACGGCATAGTCCTGAAGCAGCTGATCCTTCCTGGCGAGCTTATCCCTATCCGACTCGTTTGATTTTTCAATTTCGGCGATCTCACTTCCGATATCGGGCATGATGAAGAAATCGGGGTCGTCAGACTGACCCGTAATAAGGTCGATCCCCTTTTCCGTCATTTCCACCGCGTTGAGTTTCTCTTCAATGATAAAGAAAAGATCGTCGGTCACAATATGCATATTCTTGGAGTTTTCCTGCATATAGAAATTCTCCGTCTTATGCATAAGCACTTTATTCCCTTCTTCACTCAGCAGTTTAATCAGCGCCTTGTTCTTGGGAAGGCCCTTATGTGCCTGCAGAAGTTTGAATCCGGCTTTTTCCGTATCACCGTCCTTCAGCAGGTTCCTGGCTTCGGCGAGGACGTTATTGACGAGCTGACGCTGAGCGTTAACCAGCCGCTCCACCTTCGGCTTGTATTCCATGAACTCCTGGTTCTCACCTTTGGGTACCGGACCGGAAATGATAAGAGGGGTACGTGCATCATCGACCAGCACCGAGTCGACCTCGTCCACGATGGCATAATTATGTTTCCTCTGGACCAGTTCGCCGGGCGTATGGGACATGTTATCCCTCAGATAGTCGAAACCAAATTCGTTATTGGTCCCGAAGGTAATGTCGCAGTTATAGGCTTTCCTTCTGGCAGATGAGTTTGGCTGATGTTTGTCAATACAGTCTACGCTGAGTCCATGGAACTCGTACATAGGTCCCATCCACTCCGAGTCACGTTTGGCCAGGTAATCGTTTACCGTCACAAGGTGAACTCCTTTTCCGGTGAGTGCATTCAGGAAAACCGGCAGGGTTGCCACAAGAGTTTTTCCTTCGCCGGTTGCCATTTCAGCGATCCGGCCTTTATGGAGGGCCACACCACCGATGAGCTGCACATCATAATGGACCATCTCCCAGGTCACTTCATTTCCCCCGGCAATCCACCGGTTCTTCCAGACGGCCTTATCTCCCCTTATTTCAATATGGTCCTTTGAGGCGGCCAGGTCACGGTCGAAATCCGTGGCGGTTACAACGATTTCTTCATTTTCCTTAAAGCGCCGGGCAGTATCCTTCATAATAGCAAAGGCTTCCGGGAGGGATTCGTCGAGGATTTCCTCATATTTCCTGTCGATTTCCTTTTCCAGTTTATCAATTTCCCTGTAAAGGTCCTCCATTTCAGAGATATCGGTATCCGGATTTTCGGCTTTATCCTTCAGTTCCTGAAGTTCCGCCTGTTCGGCTGACACATATGATCTGATCCTGGCTTTCAGTTCGGTTGACTGTTTTCTGAGGTCGTCGTTCGATTTATCCAGCAGTGTATTGTAAACGGCAAGGATTTTTGCCACATAAGGCTGAACCTCACGCATATCCCTGTCGGCTTTACTACCAAGAAACATCGATAATATCTTGTTTAACGCATCCATTGTATACTGATTGAAATATTTGGATTCTTTTTTGCAGCCACAAATTTAGTTTTTTTTTACTGTATAACCTTCTGTACTGTGAACTAAATCAGCGAAGACTACGGGGATGCAGAATCTTTGCTGACCCTGAACTATGATGTGCACAAGGACAGGCATATTCTGCTATCTTTGTTCCTGCACCCGGATTAATTCTGGTCTTATCAAAATGTTTGTTTATGAACAGGCGAATCTTCATGTTTTTGCTCGCAGTTTCAATACTGCCTGTCCGGGCCCAGGCACAGGAACAGCTTCGGTCTGCCCCTGTCAATCCGGCCTTTAATAAATACTTTTCAGGTAAAAGCTCCGCTACGAAAAGCAGCGGGCAGTCCAATCCGGCATCGGGATACATTCCCGCACCCTTTCAGGTGCATTTCAACGGGAAGGACAGGGCCAAAAGTGAGCTCAAAGCCGCTTGCGAGCTTCCACTGCAGTATGATCTTCGTGAGGAAGGACTTGTAACACCGGTAAAGAACCAGGGCAGCACAGGCTCCTGCTGGACTTTTGCAACCATTGGCTCCATTGAATCGCGCTGGTTGAAACTCGAAAACCAGGTCTATGACCTTTCGGAGCAGAACCTGGGCATGTGTCACGATTATGAATGGGGCATTGATGAAGGAGGCAACGACCAGATAGCAGCGGCTTACCTTACCCGGCTCGACGGGCCCGTAGATGAAGCCGACGATCCCTACCAGGGACTGGTTCAGGTGAACTGCGTGACCGGTCTCACCCCTGTTGCCTATTCCCCCGAAGTGAGATGGCTACCCGCACGCAGGGAACTTTTAAAGGAGTACCTGATGAAATACGGTGCCATATCGGTCAGCATGTACACCGGCGGAAGCCAGATGAGTTCATATTATAACCCCTCGGATTATACCTTTTATTATACGGGTGATCCGGGTAATGTGGATCACGCCGTATTAGTCGTGGGATGGGACGACCAGAAAGTGGTAACTGGAGGAAGTGCCAGCGAAAATTCCATTGGTGCCTGGATCGTTAAGAACAGCTGGGGCAGTTCGTGGGGTGAAAATGGCTATTTTTATGTTTCCTACAACGACCATTCGTTTTTGAATACAGCCGCTATTTATCCCGAAAAAGCTGAAACCGCATCGATTGAACAACTTATTATGCACGACCGTCTTGGAATGGTGAGTGCCGTTGGAGGAAACGAGCCTGACATGTACGGGCTCATGCACATCCCTTTTAATTCCCCGGCATTTATCACGGGCATAGGCACTTTCATTCCATCTGAAGCAGCCACGACAGAAGTTACGGTATACGGTGAATTTCAGGGTGACACCCTGCTTAAGCAGGTGCTGGCATCCGGTAGTTTTCAGACGCGGTTCCCGGGCTACTACCGTTTTGATCTGCCACTTGTTACAGGTTCCGATATCTGGGTGAGGGTGAAATATCATACTCCGAATTACAATTATCCCCTGCCTGTCGAACACGAGATTTCAGGCTATGCCTATCCCGAGATCCAGCCGGCTGGGACCTTCTGGTATTCGGAAGACGGAAAAGACTGGAAATCCACCGGATCGGGGGAAGCCGATTTTAAATTTGATCTGTGCATCAGGGCCTATGTAAATTCTGAAACCAGCCTGGTTCCGTGGTTCACCGCCAGCCGAAAAACCCTGTGCACCGGAAGCAGCACATTATTCACCGACTGCTCAAGCGGCAGCCCGGAGAGTGTTGAATGGAACTTTGGAGAAGGTGCCGTTCCTGCCACGGCAAGCGGCACAGGCCCCCACATGGTAAGTTATACCACGCCGGGATGGAAAAGCATTACCCAGACCATAACTTCGGGAACCGAAATACGAACGATTACCAGGGAAGACTACGTGGAAGTGGTTTCTGCACTGGATATTTATACTTCCTGCGAGGAAGTAGAACTTGCCGACGGCGACTCTCTGATTATTGAGGCTTTTGGCGCCGAAAGTTACGAGTGGACACCTTCTGCCACCCTGAGTGCTGCCACCGGGCAGACCGTAACCGCAAAACCATCCGGTGATATCGTGTATACCGTTACCGGTACCATGGGGACCTGCACAGGCAGCTCAAATGCCAGTATTACCATTGTTTATCCACCGGAGAACGATGATATCTGCGATGCCGTTGAAATCGAACCGGGTTTCTCCGGCACCTTCACCAATGTTTATGCCACCGTGGAACGGGGAGAGCCTGCTCCTCCCGAAGGCGAGTGCGACAAAACCATGCAATGGTGTGTGGAAGGCGGCTTGCAGAACAGTGTGTGGTTTACTTTTATCGCCCCTGAATCAGGAAGGGTTTCCATCATCACTGAAGGTATGGACACTCAGCTGGCCCTGTATGAAGCTGAAAGCTGTGATTCGGTCACGATTGATCACCTGGTAGCTGCCTTCGACGATTATTTCGGTGAAAATAAAAGCTATGCCGCCGCACTTGATTATGTTGCAGTAACTGCGGGAAACAGGTATTATGTACAATGCGACGGAAGTGCGGGAGGAGAAGAAGGCGAATTCCTGCTGTACATGACAGAGTTCCATGTAGGGATAGAAAGTAAACCAGTACAGGCCGTTGAACCCACATTGAACCTGTATCCGAATCCCTCTTCCGGACTCTTTACCGTTGAATTGCTCAATGCTGAATCGAAAGCCTATACGATAAGTGTCAGCGATCTGTCGGGAAGGGAGATCTGGTCGTCCGGTCCTCTGAGCGGCGGAAATGAATTGCACTATACCATTAGCGGCATGCCGGCTGTCCCCGGAGTTTATCTGTTAAAGGTGCAAACCGACAGGATATCCATGGTTAAATCCCTGATTCTGAAGGAAACAGGGTATTGATGATAAGCCGGTAAGGGAAACATGAAGCGTTGTTTAGGGCTGTTTCAAAAGGCGACAGGAATATTTTACCATACCGTATGCAGCGGTTAGCAGGATATAGTCTGAATCGCACGCGGAGGATTCTATAACCTGCCCGTTCCTAAAAAAAAAGCCTGCATCCTTTAAAGGGAATGCAGGCAACAAATTACACCTTTTGCCTTTTGAAAAAGCTCTGTAAAATTACCGGGCAGTACCTCCTGTTGTTCTCAAAGACATTATGTCCCTGTCGAAGATATACATATTCTGTTCTCCTACAAGGCGGAGTTTATCCAGAATAGCCCTTACCGAAGCTTCTTCCTCGATCTGTTCATTAACAAACCACTGCAGAAAACTGTGGGTGGTAAAATCCTTTTCCTCAATGGCCGTGCCCACCAGGTCGTTGATAGACCTGGAGATATAATGCTCATGTTCAAGCACTTTTTCGAATAACTCAGGGATATTTCCGAAAGTGGAAGGCGGAGCGTCTATGGCTGATATACCGGCTTTCCCATCCCGTTCATTAATATACTTCAGAAATTTGAGCATATGCATCCGTTCTTCTTCAGCCTGGGCATAGAGCCAGGCAGCCACGCCACCAAATCCGCTGGTTTCGGCCCATGAAGCCATAGCCAGGTAGAGCTGGGATGAATAAGCCTCCCTGGTTACCTGCTCATTCAGGTTTTTTTCAACTGCTTTGCTTATCATAGTAATGTAGTTTTTTTTATACAGTGTCATCACATATTTTCAATTATAGCCGTGCCAAATTCAGAGCATTTCAGCTCTTTGGCACCTTCCATCAGCCGGGCAAAATCGTAGGTAACCTTTTTCTGCGATATGGCTTTTTGCAGGCCCTCTACTATCAGGTCGGCAGCCTCCTGCCAGCCCAGGTATTCGAGCATCATAACCCCTGAAAGGATTACTGACCCGGGATTCACCTTATCCAGACCCGCATATTTCGGAGCAGTTCCATGTGTAGCCTCAAAGATGGCATGACCGGTCAGATAGTTGATATTTGCACCCGGTGCAATACCGATACCGCCCACTATGGCAGCCAGCGCATCGGAGATATAATCACCATTCAGGTTCATAGTCGCAATCACGGAATATTCCGCGGGCCGGGTCAGGATTTGCTGCAGGAAGGCATCAGCGATGACATCTTTTATAATGATACGGCCATTTTTTACGGCTTCGTTCTGTGCCCTGTCAGCTGCTTCCTTGCCTTTTTCTGCTGCGATCCGGTCGTACTGTGCCCAGGTAAACACCTGATCTCCGAATTCCTCTTCGGCGAGCTGGTAACCCCACTGTTTGAACTGGCCTTCGGTGTACTTCATAATATTACCCTTGTGAACCAGGGTTACCGAGGGTTTTCCCTGGCGGATCGCGTACTGGATGGCTGATCTCACCAGGCGATCTGTTCCTTCCTTAGACACCGGTTTGATACCGATGGAAGTAGATTCAGGGAAGCGAATGGTTTTTACTCCCATTTCCCCGATCAGGAATTTTTTGATCTTTTCGCCTTCAGGTGTGCCTGTCATCCATTCAATTCCCGCATAGATATCTTCTGAATTCTCCCGGAAGATCACCATATCGGTCGTTGTCGGATCTTTGACCGGAGAAGGAACACCGCTGTAATAGCGTACAGGTCTCAGGCAAACATAAAGGTCGAGTATCTGGCGAAGTGCCACGTTGAGTGAGCGGATCCCTCCCCCTACCGGCGTGGTCAGAGGTCCCTTAATCGCAACCAGGTGTTCATGAATGGTATCCAGCGTGGATTCCGGCAACCATTGCCCGGTCTGATTAAAAGCCTTTTCACCGGCAAGGACTTCTTTCCAGACGATCCCACGTTTACCTCCATAGGCTTTTTTTACCGCTGCATCGAATACCCTGACCGATGCCGCCCAGATATCGGGGCCGGTCCCGTCGCCTTCAATGAAGGGAATTATCGGCTGATCAGGCACTTTTAAAGCGCCATTCTGAATTGTGATTTTTTCTCCTTTCATTTAACAAATGGTTATGATTATATAATTAACTATTACAACTCAGCCCGGGTAATGTTCATTCGTCGAAATCGAGCTGAAACGCCGATTTCAGTTTTCCCAGTTCAGGATTCCTCGAAATGAGGTGATCCAGTTTCTCATGATCGGTATAGAGCATTTTTTTGTTATCCGCAGTTTCGGCGACTGTCGTTTCAATGTTCAAAGCTTCCACGCCAAACTTCTTCCTCAGGAATCCGAGCAGACCCGGCTTGATATTCCTGGCAAAATTTTCACTTTGCATGGCACTGTCGAGACTTACACGGATAAGTTCATCCTCCGAAATCCTCGGAAGATGATTGATAAGGGTTGTATAGATCCTGGGATTCTGTTCCTTGTTGTTCTCGGCATATTCCTTCCATGCCTCCTGAAGGCTCAGCAGGTCCAGTTCAGCGGAAGGTTTCACTGCGGATATCTTTTCTTCCGGAGCCGGAACTTCAACAGCCGGTGCCGGATCCTCCTTCGGTACTGTTTTAAGGCTGTTACGGATGGAAATGGAAGGAATGGCAACTGTCTTTTCTTCCTCGCTGCTCCTGGACTGCGATCTGCCGCTTCCCTGGTTTGCGGTATTCGCTGATGCCGGAGCTGGTCCGCGGTTTGCTTCCTGTACCGGCAGTGCCACCGGTGCGGGAGAAGGCAAAGGATTTACCTGAGCACTGTCAGATTTTTTTTTTTGAACCTCTTCGAGGTTCGCCAGTTGCAGAAGTGCCAGCTCAATGGTCAGACGCTGGTTCCTGCTGGACCGGAAGCGCATATCCGCTTCACTGCATACATTCAGCCCTTCATAAAGGAAATTCAGGTCAACCCGCTTCGATTGTTCAAGGTAACGCTCCCTGATAGACGCTCCGACTTCAAGAAGAACCACTGTTTCCGGATTCCTGCAGACCATCAGGTCGCGGAGGTGAGCAGCATAGCCATTGATGAAATTCCTGGCGTCGAAACCTTTTTCAAGGATCTCATTGAAGAGCAGCAGAGCCGTCCCGATATCCCCTTTAATTAAGGTATCGGTGAGTTTGAAATAATACTCATAATCCAGGATGTTGAGATTCTCAATCACCCCCTGATAGCTGATCGTGTTTCCTGAAAAGCTCACCACCTGATCGAAAATGGAAAGGGCATCGCGCATGGCGCCATCTGCCTTCTGGGCGATGATATGCAGGCCCTCCGCTTCGGCGGTAATATTTTCCTTTCCGGCAATATACTGGAGATACTCAACGGTATCTTCAATTTTAATCCGGTTAAAATCAAAGATCTGACAACGGGAAAGGATGGTCGGAAGAATCTTGTGTTTTTCGGTGGTGGCCAGAATGAAGATCGCATGTGCTGGCGGTTCCTCGAGGGTCTTCAGGAAAGCATTGAAAGCTGCCTGAGACAACATATGAACCTCATCGATTATATAAATGCTGTATTTTCCAACCTGAGGCGGGATCCTGACCTGGTCGGTCAGGGTACGGATATCGTCGACCGAATTATTGGATGCCGCATCCAGTTCGTGTATATTATAGGAGCGGTTTTCGCTGAAAGAACGACAGGATTCACATTCGTTACAGGCTTCGGCCTTATCGGAAAGATTGAAGCAGTTAATGGTTTTGGCAAAAATCCTTGCACAGGTTGTTTTACCGACTCCTCGGGGTCCGCTGAAGAGGTAGGCATGCCCCAGATGTCCGTTACGGATGGCATTCTGCAGGGTCGATGTAATCGCCTTCTGCCCTACCACGGAGCGAAAAGTGTCGGGTCTGTACTTCCTTGCCGATACAACAAAGTTCTCCATAAAAAAAATCCTGTTTCGGTGGATAAAGATAATGTTATTGTCGTGAATAGTGAAAGCGAAAAGCAAAATGTGGAAAAGTTATGGCAGGGCGGCGCGGAGATAAATGCAGGTCTTTTCCCGGTAAACGGGGAAAGGAACTCCTTCTTCGTACGGAAATAAGCTTCCGGTTTTGATCCTTCCATCGATCCGGGCCTTCTTAAGTAATGATAATCAACGGGAAGAAAACTTTGCAGAGGCTTTTGTTTTATTAAAAATTATGCTAATTTTGCGGTCGATTTTTTAGTAACCTAATTATTTAAAGTATGTTAAATCAGTACGAAACCGTTTTCATTTCAACTCCCGTTTTGTCTGAGACCCAGATGAAGGAAGCGGTAGACAAGTTCAAAAAGATTATCACCGAGGGTCAGGGTGAGATTGTCCACGAAGAAAACTGGGGCTTAAAGAAGCTCAATTATCCTATCCAGAAGAAATCCACCGGATTCTACTATCTTATCGAATTCAGGGCACCCGGTGAACTGATCGACAAGCTGGAGACCGAATACCGGAGGGATGAGCGTATTATCCGTTTCCTTACCATGAAAATGGACAAATATGCAGTTGAATACAGCGAAAAGAAAAGAGCAAGAAGAGCATCAGAACAAACTAAGGAGGACTAAACAATGGCACACGACAATTCAGAAATCAGATATTTAACCCCGCCGACGGTTGAAATCAAGAAGAAAAAATATTGCAGGTTCAGGAAAAACAGGATCAGGTATATTGATTACAAAGATCCCGAATTCCTCAAAAAGTTCCTGAATGAGCAGGGAAAGATCCTTCCCCGCAGGTTAACCGGAACTTCACTGAAATTCCAGAGAAAAGTGGCAGTTGCTATCAAACGTGCTCGTCATCTTGCACTCCTGCCTTATGTAACCGATATGTTGAAATAAAGTAAAGGAGGAACTTGAAATGGAAGTTATTTTAAAGCAGGATGTTGCCAACCTGGGACATAAGGATGACATTGTAAATGTTAAAAACGGATATGCCCGTAACTACCTTATTCCGAAGGGATTTGCCGTTAACGCTACTGAATCTGCCAAGAAGGTCCACCAGGAAATCCTTCGTCAGCGCGCCCATAAAGAGCAGCAGCTTAAGCTCGTGGCTCTCGAGGTGGCTGAAAAACTGAAAGCAGTTTCTCTCGTGATTGGTGCAAAAACCAGCACAAAAGGTAAAATCTTCGGTTCGGTAAATACGATCCAGATTGCTGAAGCACTTGTTGAGAAAGGATTCGAGATCGACCGCAAAGACATTACCATCAAGGATGACCTTATCAAGGAGATCGGAAAGTACACGGCTACCGTGAAGCTTCACCGTGAGGTAAGGGTTGAGATCCCCTTTGAGATCATCTCTGAATAAGTTTCAGACGATCATACAAAAAAAGCTGCCCGAAAGGCAGCTTTTTTTATTTCCTGGCAGCGATGGTTTCGATCTCAATCAGTGCACCGAGAGGGAGGTCGCGAACGGCAAAGGCCGCACGTGCAGGCTGTTCTGTAGTGTAATAGCGGGCATAAACCTCGTTCATGGCCTTGAAATTGCCAATATCGCTCAGCAGGCAGGTGGATTTAACCACATCGGCGTAATCCAGGCCGGCGGCATGAAGTATGGCCCCGATGTTTTTCATTACCTGCTCGGTCTGCCCGGAAATATCACCTGCCGCTATAGTCCCTGAAGCAGGGTCAATAGGAAGCTGGCCGGAAATAAAGAGCAAACCATTGATTTCAACAGCCTGGGAATAGGGTCCTACCGCAGCAGGCGCATCCGGAGTGGAAATAATCTTTTTCATCGGTTTTGTGTTACAGGTTATTATCTGAAATTATCCTGCCACGATTTCCTTTTATCGTATTTCAGGTCAGACAGGATGGATGATTTAGCCGCAATGGTAAAGTTATACGATTTGTAACTCCCGAAGGGAACCACCGACATCCGCATCTCCCAGCAGTGAAGATCCCTGTGAATACTGAAATTTGACGAGGTGATCTTCCTGTTGAAAATGTCGTAACCGGTATTGAAACCAATCTTCCATTTGGGAGTAAGGCTAAAATCGCCGCTAAGCCTAAGGGTCTGAACAATGGAAGGCGTATCCCTGCGCTTTGTATAGCTGAAGCTGTAATCGACCTTAACCTTCCAGGGGATATCAAAATCCACATATCCCCCGTAATAGTCGCTGTTGGTGATATCGGCCATAGCCTCTTCATCGCTCATCATCTCGTCGGCCTGGGTTCCCATGCGCTGGCCACTGAGATTCGCCTGCGAAGCGCCCTCTTTTTTGTCCCCGTCTTTTTTCGATTCAAAGGAAATCCCCATTGTTACCGAGGCCGAAGTGAGTCTGAAGGGCATGCCGGTCTGAGTGATATAAAGTGTTCTGATCCTGTCATGGGTACTGTCGTAGGCAAAAGGATCGAGGGTGCCCCTGAAGGCCATGGTTAGCTTATTCTTGAACAACTGGGTGTTCCCGTTGAAATTGACCGGTGTCCAGCGTGGTGCAATGGGATCCTTTGCAAACAGGTTCATACTGGTCGAGAAATTAAAATTATCCAGCAACTTGATCTTTTCGTCTTTATCTACGGTGTCGGACTTCGGTCTCAGTTTGGCTTCAATATTATTCCGGAGCGAAAGCGACAGGGTCCCGTTGGCGCCGTTAAAGGTAGGAGTGCCATATTTCTGCCCTTCATAGATTGAGTATTCGTCGATGGTATCGTGATTCACCTCGTCGATCAGCAGGCGGTAATAATCGGGCTGGATCTTTCTCAGATCGGGAGTAAAGGAAAGACTGGCCGACGGGGTCATCACATGGCGAATGGTCTTCAGACGGCCATCGCCTTTAAACTGGTATGTACCATATATTTTCGGTGCCAGGGACGAACTGATCGACGGAAGATAGGAATGGGCGTAAGTGAGTTTGTTGATCATGGTGTCCCTGATCACGGGATCATAATAGGTCACGCCATCCTCCGTCCGCTCCGTGTAGCCTGTAATACTACGGTCGTAATACTGGGTATAGACCATCCCTTTGTAACTTACATTCGGGGTAATGGTCATTGTCTGCAGGGCCGCGATTTTCTTGAAGGGTTTGATATTCAGCGAAAGAGGAATTTCATGACGGAAGCCGTTGCGCATATCGTCCCACACCTGACTGGTAAACAGGAGGGTGTCGATTGTTTTGATATCGTTTTCGAGGAGACTGGTATAGCTAAGCTGGATATCTTCGTACCATTTCTTGGGCCCTACCCTTTTCTTTTTCTTAAAGGGATTGATCTTACTCATGGAAAAAGAGACCTTCGGCAGTGACATGGTAACCGCCTGGGTGTTGCTGTTCTGCGAATGGTTCAATGAAGCTGCCAGGTTGAAAGGGGTGCCCGGCCACGACTTGGTAAAAGAGATACTTGACTGCTTGGTGTTGGTCATGACGTTGTTCCAGTTCGTTCCCTGATTCCGGTCGAAGGTTGAACTCGACAGGTTTACGCTGGCGCGGAAAGTGCTGGTTGGATTGGCTTTGGAGTCCTGATTATGGCTCCAGCCAATGGAATAGTCCTTTGTGATGGTATAGCCGCCTTCGATGTCCTTAAACCCGTTGACATTATTAACGAACTGCAAACGAAGGCTTCCGTTGAATTTATACTTTATCTTATAGCTTGATCCGAGCCTCACGCCCCAGGTCCCGTTGGAATAAATATCACCGGTTACCCTGAGATCCATATAGTCGTTCATGGCGAAGTAATACCCACCATCGCGCAGGTAGAAACCCCGGCTTTTTTCCTCCCCGTACTGTGGGATAAGGATCCCGGAGGTTTTGGTACGCGAATTCGGAAAGAAGCCGAAGGGGATCCCGATAGGCAGAGGCACGTCTTCCAGTACGATGTAGGCCGGACCGGAAACGATCTTATCCCCCGGCATGCTTATCCCTTTGGTAATAGCGATATAAAAGTGCGGATGTTCCGCATCACAGGTCGTATATTTTCCGTCTTTCAGGTGAATGTGTCCGTCGTTCTGCCTCTTGGTCTGATCGGAATGAAGAAAACCTCCCTCCTGTTCAGTGATCACATTACGGATAAAAGCTTTCTGCGTCTTGAAATTATAGCTCATCGAATCGGCACGGAACGACATCTCCCCTTCCTTGAACTGGGGTTTCCCCTGGACGGTGCCGGCAGAATCGGGCAGACCGGAAGCCATGACAATGCCGTTGGTCATTTCATACCTTATATAAGCAGCCTCCAGGGTAATATCCCCGTAAACGATCTTTCCCGTATTGAACATCTCCACTGTGCCGCCGTCGTTCGAAAAGACCAGCGAATCGGCAGAGTTGTAATCGACCTGAGCGGTGATTTCAGAACCGGTTTTTTTCTTTGCCGCCGATGAATCGGCTGCTGCGGGCAGAGAAAAAACCAGTGTGGTATCGCTGTTCTGACGCAGCAGAGAGTCGGACTGCAGTGCGGTGGATCCGGTTGCCGGGAACAGGGTGTCGGATAGAACACTGAGTGGCCCCGGAATAACAGCCAGCGAATCAGGATCCTGGGCCCGGGTAAGGAGGGGAACAAATACCGTTAGTAAGAAAGTGAAAACTATCTTACGGGTCATCTCCCTGAAACGCTGAAATCTATTATTTTTGTACAATCTTTATTTAAAGAGTTTGGCAAAACTAATGAAAATCCGCCAAAATGGTTAATGCAAAAATAGGGCCGTTTCCAATTAAACGATTACTTTTTCCAATTCTTATATCCGTCGTTCTTATTTTATTCAGCAGCAGTAAAAACACTCCGGCAGTTAACGAAGTGAATTCCACGATTAAAACGGTGGTGATTGATGCCGGTCACGGAGGACAGGATCCGGGTTGTGTCGGATCAAAAGGAAAGGAAAAGGATATTGCGCTGAAAATAGCATTGAAGCTTGGCTCTTATATTGAAAAAAATATACCCGAGGTAAAGGTGATCTACACCCGTAAGACCGACGTGTTCATCCCCCTATATCAGCGCGCCGAGATTGCCAATAAAAACGAAGCCGACCTGTTTATCTCCATTCATGTGAATTCCTCGACCAAGCCCGAACCGCGTGGTCCGTCGACTCACGTACTCGGAGAACACCGGGCCAATGAGAATTTTGATGTGGCAGTAAGGGAGAACTCGGTCATCCTGCTTGAAGAAGACCACGAAACAAGGTACGAGGGCTTCAATCCCGAATCGTCGGAATCGTACATCATGTTCAGCCTGATGCAGAAGACCTATTACAAGCAGAGCATTGAATTCGCCGGGATGGTCCAGGATGAGATGAGGGAACGGGCAAAGAGGCACGACCGCGGGGTGGTCCAGCAGGGCATCCTTGTGCTGGCACAGACGGCCATGCCGGGTGTGCTGGTGGAGACCGGTTTTATTTCCAATCCCGAAGAAGAAAAATACCTGATGAGCGACCAGGGACAGGAAATCCTGGCGTCGGCTGTATTCAGGGCATTCAGGGATTACCGGATGCTGATCGAGGAAAGAAGTCATTTCACAACCCTTGAACCGGAAGACGGGCCCCAAAAAGAAACGATAGTATCTGAAGAGGAGGGAAAAGAGACTGCAGTAACGGAGAGCAGCGACCTTGTATTCAAGGTTCAGATCGCCTCTTCGAAGAATAGGGTTGATCCGTCGGATCCTGCATTTAAGGGTTACAGGGATGTGACTGTCTTTGATGACGGCCGGTGGTATAAGTATGCAGTATGCACTGAAAAATCATATAAGGAAATCCTGACAAGGTGCACCGAGGTGAAGAAAAATTTCCCCGATGCGTTTATCATTGCGGTAAAAGGTGGTAAAATTGTACCGCTGAAAGAGGCGTTAGTTGAAATAAATGAATGAAAATGAAATTAAGTACAGAATTTAAGATCGGAATTATCGGGCTGTTCACATTAGCAGCTGCCATCTGGGGTATCAATTATCTGAAAGGAAAGAATATTCTGAGAGGCTTTGATGTTTACTACAGTTATTTTGATGATGCCAACGGGATCGAGGTTGCATCGAAGATCTATATGGAGGGATACCAGATAGGGCTCGTGAAGGCGATAAACTACAAGCAGTTCAGCGAACATCCGATTGAAGTCATCCTCAGCGTGAAAAGTTCATACAAGGTTCCAAAGGGCAGCCTTGCTGAAATGTACTCGAGTAACATCCTCGGGGCACAGGCCATCAATATCATACCTTCCGACAGCAAGGAATATGCGGTAGACTATGATACGCTCACCACGATGATCAGGCCCGACATGATGGCAAGCCTGCAGGAGAATATCGCTCCTTTGCTGAGCAGTCTGACCGGTCTTGCCGGAACCCTGGATTCCCTGAGCACCAAGCTCAATGACCTGGCAGGATCCGGCAAACTTGAAGATATCGTCGACAATACCCGCAGTGTTACCGCCAGGCTGGATGCCCAGCTGAAACCCGGCGGCAGTTTTGCCCTCACCATGGCCAACCTGGAGGATATATCCGGAGAGATCAAAAACCAGACCGGTTCGATCAACAAGACCATAAACCATATTGAAAACCTGACCGGTTCAGTCGACCCGGCATCCATCGACTCGATCGTGACCTCGCTCCGCTCGATCACGCCAAAGATCGACCTGCTGCTCAGTCAGATCAATCAAGGTGAAGGTACTGTGGGTAAACTGGTTTACAATGATTCTCTTTACCAGAATCTTGAATCCCTCAGTCTGTCGCTTGACAAGCTGGTGAATGACGTGAACCAGCATCCGAAAAAATACGTACACTTCTCCCTGTTCGGCGGAAAGAAAAATTAAGCATTTCCCGGGCTGAAACCGGTTGTGTAATTTGACCAAAGGAGGGGGATTATTTGACGAAAAAAATCCCCCAATTTAAACCTTTTTAAACTTTAGATTGAATTATATCGTCTAAAGGTTTAATTAACAATTTCTTAAGATTTGATTTTTATATCTGTCAGTATATCAGCAGATTAATTTTTTTGCAATTTTTTTGCACTCTTAATAAGTTGATCATAAATTTGATATACTAGAATTGAAAAAGTCAAATCAAATTCAATTTTTTTTTTACTTTTTTTTCACAATCTTTGTTTGAGCAAAGCATCTTGCTCAAAACTCTGTCGCATTTTAAAAAGTATTTCTTTCAATGCATGAACGTGTCTGGAACAATTGTCTGAGAATCATTAAAGACAATGTACCATCAATAAGTTTTCGTACCTGGTTCGAACCCATAGTACCGCTGAAACTGGAAAATGATGTCCTGACGATTCAGGTTCCCAGTCCGTTTTTTTATGAATACCTTGAAGAACAGTATATTGATATACTCCGTAAAGTACTCCGCAAGGAACTCGGGCCGGATGCAAAGCTTGAGTACAATGTGGTAATGCAGAACAACACCTATAATAATAACAAGCCCTATACCGTCAAGTTCCCCGCCAGAAACAACAAGGAGATCAAGAACAAGCCCGTTGCCGTACCCATTGAGTCGGCCGAGCAATCAATCAAAAATCCCTTTGTAATCCCCGGGATCAAGAAAATGGATATTGATCCGAGGCTCAATCCCGAGAATTCGTTCGACAATTTCGTGGAAGGCGAATGCAACCGTCTTGCCCGCTCAGCCGGATATGCCGTTGCCAAGAACCCCGGTGGTACAGCATTTAATCCGCTGCTGGTATATGGTGACAGCGGGCTTGGCAAGACCCATCTCGCCCAGGCAATCGGGATTGAGGTAAAGGAGAATTTTCCCGATAAAACAGTATTGTATGTCAACGCCAATAAGTTTCAGACCCAGTTCGTTGACGCCATACGCAATAATAACAAGAACGATTTTCTTCATTTTTACCAGATGATCGATGTGCTCATTATCGACGATGTGCACGAGTTTGCCGGTAAAGAGAAAACCCAGGATACCTTCTTTCATATCTTCAACCATCTGCACCAGTCGGGCAAACAACTGGTCCTGACCTCCGACAAACCCCCTGTTGAACTGCAGGGTATGGAGCAAAGGCTGCTGAGCCGTTTCAAGTGGGGGCTTTCGGCCGATCTGCAGATCCCCGATTTTGAAACCAGGATGGCCATCCTGAAGAAGAAGACCTATAACGACGGGATTGAAATGCCGGATGAGGTACTGGAGTACATTGCCACCCATATCACCGATAATATCCGTGAGCTTGAGGGCGCCCTGATCTCACTCCTGGCCCAGTCGACGCTGAACAAGAAGGAGATCACCCTTGATCTGGCAAGAGAAATGATCGATAAGCTGATCAAAAACACGCAGCGGGAAATATCGATTGACTTCATCCAGAAAGTGGTTTGTAACTATTACAATATTGCCGTGGATCAGATCCAGTCCAAGACCCGCAAACGCGAGATTGTTCAGGCCCGGCAGGTTGCGATGTTCTTTTCCAAGAACCTGACCAAATCGTCACTTGCCACCATCGGATCGCAGATCGGCGGGAAGGATCATGCGACAGTTCTGCATGCCTGCAAGACCGTGAATAATCTTATAGAAACGGATAAACGCTTCAGATTGCAAATCGACGAAATAGAAAAAAAATTAAAGATGTGATATCGCGACGGGTTCAGGTTTCTGAACCCGTTTTTATAATGTATAAACCGTATGTACTTTCTTCTCCTCTGTATCCTCTCTTCCACCGGAATCTTTTTTACATTTAAACTCATCGACCGGCTTGGCATTCCCTCCTACCCTGTAATTGTCATCAACTACCTTACCGCTTCACTGCTGGCCGGTTTCCTGGTTGCCGACCATAAGCTGATACTGGATGTTCTTCAAGCCGACTGGCTGATCCTTTCCATTTTTATCGGGGTGTTTTTCATCCTGATGTTCTTTGTCATTGCCCTCTCGACATCCAGGGCGGGCATCTCCGTCACCACGGTTGCCAGTAAAATGTCGGTGGTACTCCCGATTACCTTTTCAATCATAATCGACCCGCTCGATCGTCTCACCCCGGTTAAAGGTGCCGGTATCCTTCTGGCTCTCGCCGGCGTCTTTCTTACCGTCTGGAAGCCCAGGGAGGTACGCGGGTCGGTGAATTCCATATTGATCCCGCTGCTGCTGTTCCTTGGAATGGGAGCCGTCGACTCGCTGGTCAAGTACTCCCAGCAGAATTTCGTTCCGGATGAGAACAGTGCACTTTTCACCTCGGTTTTATTTGGCATTTCCTTTCTGACCGGTGTGATCCTTTATCTGCCGGTCCGAAAGAGTTTCAGGGAGCTCAGGAATCCCAGGGTATGGCTGTGGGGAATTATTCTGGGCCTGGTAAACTTCGGTTCCATCTATTTCATCCTCCGCGCACTTAATTTTCGCTTCGGATCGGGAATGGGCATCGACAGCTCCATTGTTTTCGGAATCAACAACATTGGGATCGTCACCCTCAGTGTAATACTGGGCAGCCTGATCTTCAGGGAAAAACTGTACCGGATCAATATGGCAGGTATATTCCTTTCTGCGGCAGCCTTTGTTTTATTTATGCTCAGCTGATCATGGACGATGCCTACCTGACCATAAAGAAACCGTCGACAGGGATTTACAGGGATAAGGGAAGCCGCTTCCTTGCTTTTGCCTATCCGGTTTCCGGTGAGGAAGAGATCAAAGAGATACTTGAGTCGCTCCGAAAGGAATACCACGATGCCCGGCATCATTGTTATGCCTGGCGGCTCGGACAGGATAAAATACTGTTCCGGGCGAACGACGACGGAGAACCCGCCAGCAGTGCCGGCAAGCCCATACTCGGCCAGATCCAGTCATTCGACCTTACCAATGTCCTGATCGTAGTGGTAAGATACTTCGGAGGAATCCTGCTCGGTGTCGGGGGGCTGATCCAGGCCTACCGGACAGCTGCGCGGGAAGCGATCCTGAGCGGAGAGATCATCACGGCTTATGTACACAGACACCTGCGCGTCCACTTCAATTACGACGATATGAACCACATCATGAAAACGGTAAAAGACCATGATCTAGAGACCCGCGAGCACCACTTTGAAAGTACATGCTCGCTGCTGATCATCGTCAGGCAGTCGATGGCGGAGAACATAAGCGCCAGATTATCCGAAGCTAAAAGCTGTCGGATAGAGGATGAGGGAATAAGATAGTTATACACGATTTTTCAACAAAAGGAAATAGCGAAAGCCGCCATAGTATATTTGTAAACAAAACAGCGATAAATGAAAAACAAGAGCCTTGTATCAATCAATGATTTTTCCAGGGAGGACTATCTCAGGATCCTGGATCTTGCAGCAGAATTCGAGCAGAATCCCCGGCAGGACATCCTGAAGGGGTATGTGGTTGCCACCCTCTTTTTTGAGCCTTCAACAAGAACCCGGCTCAGTTTCGAAAGTGCCGTCAACAGGTTGGGAGGAAAGATTATCGGCTTCTCCGATTCCAGTTCCACAAGTGTTTCCAAGGGTGAAACACTGAGGGATACGATCCGTACGGTGAATAATTACTGCGACCTGATCGTCATGCGCCACCCGATTGAAGGCAGTGCCCGTTTCGCCAGTGAAGTTTCCACGGTACCGGTTATCAATGCCGGCGACGGGGCCAATCAGCATCCTTCACAGACTCTGCTTGATCTGTATTCCATCAGGAAAACGCAGGGTACCCTGGATAACCTGAATATTTTCCTCGTGGGTGATCTGAAATACGGGCGTACGGTTCATTCCCTGCTGATGGCCATGTCGAAATTCAACACTACCTTTTATTTCATCTCACCGGATGAGCTGAAAATGCCCGAAGAATATAAGATCCACCTGGATAAGGTCGGACTGAAATATCATGAAGCAAGGGATTTCAGGGACCTGGTCAGGGATGCCGACATTATCTACATGACCCGCGTGCAACAGGAGCGTTTCACCGATCCGATTGAGTACGAACGGGTAAAAAACGCCTACATCCTGCGAAGAAGCATGCTCGACGAAGCCCGACCGAACATGAAAGTGCTTCATCCCCTACCCCGTGTCAACGAGATCCATCTCGACGTTGATGAGAGTCCTCAGGCATATTATTTCCCACAGGCTCTTAACGGGGTATTCACAAGGCAGGCAATTATCACATCCATATTAGGTCTTAAATAGAAGAAAATGAAAGATAAGCAGTTAATCGTCAGCGCCATCAAGGAAGGCACGGTTATTGACCATATTCCCTCGGGGAGTCTTTTCAAGGTGATCTCCATCCTGAATCTCGATAAAGTTGATTCCATGATCACCTTCGGGAACAACCTGGAAAGCAAGAAACTCGGAAAAAAGGGCATTATCAAGCTATCGAACATCTTCTTCAAGAATGAAGATATCAACAAGATAGCCCTGGTTGCTCCCTGTGCCAAGCTCAATATTATCAGGGATTATGAGGTGGTTGAGAAAAAGGTCGTGGAAGTTCCCGACGAGATTGTCGGCATTGCCAAATGCGTGAACCCGAAGTGCATTACCAACAACGAACCGATGATCACCCGGTTTTACGTGATTTCAAAGCAGGATGTGCGTCTGAAATGCCATTACTGTGAAAAAATCACAGGCCAGGACCACCTGACCATCCTCTGATCGAACTTTGCAGGGTGCAGCGGGATAGCGGCTATCTCAGCCTCTCGTAGGATCTGACGAGGAGCTCATCCTTCTGTACCGCTTTAAAGGCCATATAGAACAGCACCAGCATAACCAGCGGCAGGATAATACGCCACTGGAAGACGTTGTTTATCCCCCCGAAATGCCTGAAGGCAAAGCGGCTGAAGTAAACCATTACTCCTACCATACCGGCATCAACAATCATGAGGTAGATCGCCAGGCGCATCTGCCTGATCCGGTTTTTATAGGATAGAAAAGTATAGAGTGACAGAAGCGAAACGATGGCAAACATCGTAGTCATGGGCCATGAGGCCATATCCAGCCTGTCGCCGCTGTCGGAGAAAGCGCCCGAATGCCTGACTGTTACTTCCCCGCTGGCAGTTGAAAACCGGGATACAGGTCCGGTAAATAACAGGATGGACAGGATGAAAGCTATGAGCAGATAGATTGTCTGAATACGCTGTAACATATTTCCCTTATTTTATTTGATCCGGCAGACTGGCTTTAGCTTCCTGATATACAGAAAACCAGGGCTGATCAGTACTCCGGATGCAGTTATTGTGTATAACTAATTTAAATGACTACCCAAAAATAGGTTAATTTTGTAAGTGTAACAGAAAAATTGTGGTATGCAAAAGAATATTTTGGATTCGGAACTGATCCTTAACCCGGATGGCAGTATCTATCACCTTCACCTGAAACCTGAGGATCTGGCAGATACTGTTTTCCTTGTAGGTGATCCGGACCGGGTAAAACTGATCTCCAGGAAATTTGATGAAATGGAGGTGCAGGTCAGGAACCGCGAGTTTGCCACCCATACCGGCTATTATTACGGGACCCGTATCTCCGTTGTATCTACAGGGATAGGTACGGATAACATCGACATCGTACTCTCGGAACTCGATGCCCTGGCCAATATTGATTTTCAAACCCGGACTGAAAAGAAAGAGAAAAGAAAGCTGAAGTTCATCAGGCTGGGTACAAGCGGTGCCCTGCAGCAGGAAATCGTTCCCGGATCGTTTGTTTTCTCCCAGATCGCGGGAGGGCTTGACGGACTAATACATTTTTACCAGGATGGGATCAAGGTAAGTGACCCGATCCTTACCCGTCAGTTCATGGAACTTACAGGCTGGGACCAGCGCAGGCCGGAACCCTATTTTGTGGAGGCATCCCGTCCCCTGTCAGAACTACTTATGCGCGGAGGGATCTTTTCCGGAATCACACTCTCCGCACCCGGGTTTTACGGACCCCAGGGCCGTTCACTACGTCTGCAGGCCATTGATCCGAAAATCAACGAGAAGATCCTTAATTTCCGCTATAACGAACTTCAGATCACCAATTACGAAATGGAGAGTTCCGCACTGTACGGATTATCAAGAATGCTCGGACACGAAGCTGTTACCCTCTGCGTGGCTATTGCCAACCGCGTGACCGGTCAGTTCATCAAGGACTATAAACCGGCTATCAAACAATTGATTTACTATGCACTGAATGCTGTAAGCGGCAAAGAATGAGGTATACCCTGAACGAACTCGACGCCCTGCTCAGGCTGCTGGAAGACCCCCACAGCGAGGTCTTTACCGCAGTATATGAGAAGCTGATCAATCTGGGGGATGATATTACCTCCAGGCTTGAGCAGCGCTGGGAAGAGACTTCGAATCAGCTGGTCCAGGAAAGGATTGAGAACATTCTGCGGGAGATCCAGCATAACCAGGTGATCAGAGAGCTGAAAAGCTGGAAACAGGGTGGAGCGGCCAATCTCCTTTACGGGGCTTTCCTTGTGGCCAGGGTGCAATATCCCGACCTTCAGTATGATCAGCTCAATATTAAAGTAGAAGAGTTCAAGAGGGATGTATGGCTGGAACTGAACGACCATCTCACCGCCCTTGAGAAGGTCAGGGTAATGAATTTTGTTTTTTTCAACCTGAACAAGATTATCAAGCCGGCGAACAACAAGCTCTCTCCCCAGCATTTCCTGATTAATCACCTGCTGGATACCCGAAACGGCAGTGCCATCCTGATCGGACTATTGTACGGAGAGGTGGCCCGCAGGCTGGAGATCCCTGTTTTCGGGGTAAGTCTGCCCGGAAATTACCTGCTTTGTTACCAGGAAGATTCCTTCCCTGATGATCCGGATGGCATCCACTTTTACATTAACCCGGCAGGTAACGGTGGAATATCCGGAAGAAAAGCCATTGAGGCCTTTTACAACAACCAGAAGATCCTGGTTTCACCGGATGAATACCGGCCGTGCGGAAACATTCAGACCTTGATTCACCTGATCCGTCAGCTCGATGCAAGTTACCTGGCAGCGGGCATACCAGACAAGCAGGATTACCTGAAAAATCTTTTAAGGGTTCTTAAGCCGGAGTTCAGCCCGTTGGACGAGCAACAGGAGTAGCAGATTCAGACGCGGTAATAATCCCTGTACCAGGCAATAAATTTGGCAACCCCCTGCTCAAGAGGTGTGGAAGGCCGGTAGTCAAAATCGCTGGCCAGCGTTGAGACATCCGCCCAGGTTTTTTCGACATCACCGGGTTGCATGGGTTCCATATTCAGGATTGCTTTCCGACCGGTTTCATTTTCAATGGCCTTAACGAAATCCATCAGGGATACGGGGGTGCTGTTACCGATATTGTATATCCTGTAGGGCGCCGAGGATGAGGAAGGATCGGGCGTTACCGGATCCCATGCCGGATCGGGGGCTGAAGGCTTTTCGACCATTCGGCAGATCCCGTTCACAATATCATCCACATAGGTAAAATCCCGTTCCATCCGTCCATAATTAAACAAACTGATGGCTTCGCCGGAAAGGATGGCGCGGGTAAAAATAAAAAGGGCCATATCGGGTCTTCCCCATGGACCATATACGGTAAAGAAGCGGAGGCCTGTGGTCGGCAAACCAAAAAGGTGGCTGTAGGTATGGGCCATCAGTTCATTGCTTTTCTTGCTGGTGGCATAAAGACTAACCGGATGATCCACCCTGTCGTTTACTGAAAAGGGCATCGACTTATTCAAGCCATAAACGCTGCTGCTGCTGGCATAGATGAGCGAAGATACGCCTGTGTGCCTGCATGCTTCCAGAATATTCAGGAAACCGGTGATATTACTTGAGATATAGGTCTCAGGATGGGTCAGACTGTATCGAACCCCGGCCTGGGCAGCCAGGTTAACCACCAGGTCGAAGGAACTTTCACGAAAGAGCTCCCTCATCCTGTCACCATCCTCCAGCCCCAGCTTTATAAATGAATAAGCCGGATGGAGATTGCTTCTCACCATCCGGCCTTCTTTTATACTTTCCCTGGGAATGCCGGCTACGCCGAGCCGGTCGTACTTCAGGTAAAGGTCGTAGTAATCATTGATATTGTCCAGTCCGGTGACTTCATATCCCAGTTCCAGTAATCTGGAAGCCAGGTGAAAGCCAATAAAACCTGCAGTACCCGTGACCAGGACTTTCTTCATTATTTGGCAAAACTGATAGCCCTGGTTTCCCGTATTACGGTGATCTTAACCTGACCAGGATAGGTCATCTCATCCTGGATCTTTTTGGCGATATCGTAAGAGAGGTTTTCAGCTTCCTTATCGGAGACTTTTTCACTGCCCACAATCACCCTCAGTTCGCGGCCTGCCTGGATCGCATAGGTTTTCATAACACCCGGGTACGACAGGGCAAGGTTTTCGAGTTCCTTCAGACGCTTGATATAGGACTCCACCACTTCCCTCCTAGCACCCGGACGGGCACCCGAAATGGCGTCACATACCTGGACGATCGGTGCAATGAGGGTGGTCATCTCCACTTCGTCGTGGTGAGAGCCGATGGCATTGCATACTTCTGGTTTTTCCTTGAATTTTTCTGCCAGTTTCATACCGAAGACAGCATGTGGCATTTCCGGTTCATCGTCCGGAACTTTTCCGATATCATGCAAAAGACCGGCCCTTCTGGCCAGTTTGGCATTCAAACCGAGTTCGGAAGCCATGATGGCACAGAGGTTTGCCACTTCCCTGGAGTGCTGCAGCAGGTTTTGTCCGTAGGATGAGCGGTATTTCATCTTACCTACCATCCGGATCAGTTCGGGATGCAAGCCGTGAATACCCAGATCGATGGCTGTCCTTTTACCGATCTCAATAATTTCCTCTTCGATCTGTTTGCGGGTTTTTTCCACGACTTCCTCGATTCTGGCAGGATGGATCCGGCCATCAGTCACCAGCTGATGCAGTGCCAGCCGCGCAATTTCACGCCTTACAGGGTCGAAGGCAGAGAGAATGATGGCTTCGGGAGTATCGTCGACCACCACTTCAACACCGGTGGCGGCCTCGAGCGCCCGGATGTTCCTTCCTTCACGTCCGATGATGCGGCCTTTCATTTCATCCGACTCGATATGGAATACCGTCACGGAGTTTTCAATGGCCGATTCGGTTGCTACACGCTGGATGGTTTCCACAACCACTTTTTTCGCTTCCTTGTTGGCAGTCATCTTGGCCTCGTCCATAATTTCATTGATATAGGACATGGCTTCCGTCTTGGCTTCTTCGCGGAGTGATTCGATCAGTTGCGATTTAGCTTCCTCGGCCGAAAGGTTAGAGATTTTTTCCAGTTGTTCAACCTGCAGTTTATGAGAGCGTTCCAGCTCTTCCTGCTTTTTCTCCACCAGTTCTATCTGAAGGTTCAGGTTTTCGCGTACAGCGTCCGCTTCGCTTTTCTTCCGCTGCACCTCTTCCAGTTTCTGAGATATGGTGAACTCCCTTTGTTTCAGTGCATTTTCACGCTGGAGCATCTTATTGTTCTTTTCATTGATCACCTTTTCATGTTCAGCTTTCAGCTGCAGAAAACGCTCCTTTGCCTGAAGCATCTTCTTCTGCTTGATCATTTCGGCTTCTGCTTCAGCTTCCTTTAAAAGAACTTCATTTTTATTTTTCGTAATAGCTCCAAGAACCATATAACCTGTAAAAACACCAATCAAAAGGGTTGCTCCCCCGATAACAAGGTACCACGTATAAACAAATTGCAGTACCGGAAAATTCATTAACAGTTCCATAGATTTTCCATTTTATAGTATAAAAAAACCCGCACGTTTCCCCAAGATTTTAAGAAACCCCTGTACGGAATTTCTGGAGATGCCGATATATGTTGAACTTCCAATGACCACCGGAGCAGTCTTCCGGTAAACCGGAAGTAAGGCCTGTCCTTCATTAACCGAGCTTATCCCCAATTTTGTAAATGTTGAGTTCCAAAAATGGTTGAAGAAACTATGCGGGCAAACTCTTTATTTAAAGAACGCGATTACTCTTAAACTCTTTTACTCTTTGTTCAGCAGGGCATCCAGTTCACGATTGATTGCCTGCAGATCACCCTCCAAAGATACAAAATCTTTCTGATCTTCGCAATCCAAAAGTTTAATTACAAACTGAAGTGCTGCCATTGCCATAAAATCCTGAGAATCCTTATCATTATACCTCTGTTTATACTGTAGGATCCTTTCATTGATCATCCTGGCAGCCTTTCTGATCTTTTCCTCTTCGCTGCTGTCTATCTTGAGGGGATAAAACCGCTCAGCAATCTGTACCTTTATAGCCAGTTTTTCGCTCATCTCCCCTGTTTATCTGTTTAAAAGAGCAATACATTTATCAATTTCCCGCACAATCCTGTTGATTTTTAACCTGGCTTCGTGAGCATCCGGGCTCTCAGCCAGAAAAGCTTTTGCTAATTTAATCGTGCTGTTTTTTTGCTCCAGTTCTTCTATTTTTTTTTGTTTCTGTTTTAGTTTCTGTTCAAGCTCCTCGTTTGCTGACTTCAGCCGGTTGTTTTCCTCTACCTGACTTTCGAGGCGTTCGGCAACTGCCTTAACCTTACGCTTCATGTCAACAATGATATAGAGCTGTTCAGCATTCATTTAAGTGAGGTATATTGTTCACAAATATAAAATGGATTTTTTATAATCCCATTTTCTGCTACAGAAAGTTTTCACTTGCCCCTACGATCCGGCAAATAAATTTCCCGATCTCCGTAAGGCGCTCGTTTACGGGGTTTTCGTAAAAAGGAAAGCCGCCTGTCCCCTGCCCTTTCCTTCTGATCTGTGATCCAATGGTGCAGTAAAGAAGCAGTTTTCCGGCGACCTATGAAAAAATCGGGATAATTTGGAATCTCTGTTTTTCCATATTCCGTGAATAAATCATAGTTTTGGAATTCGAAAACGGTGTTTGATTATGAGACGGATCTTGATACTTCTTCTGATTTCTTTTTTTATTCCGGATTCCCCGGCACAGGATCTGCCTGTATTTGATCCGCCCATGAAAATCCCGCTGTATCTGTCGGGCAATTTCGGAGAGATCAGGCCCGATCATCCCCATTCCGGCATTGATATTAAAACACAGGGAGTTACAGGACAGAAAGTCTACGCTGCCGCCGATGGATATATTTCGAGGATCAAGGTACAGTCGGGTGGATACGGGTATTCATTATATATCGATCATCCGGGAGGTTACACCACGCAGTATGGCCATCTCGACAGCTACAGGTCTGATATTGAAAACTATGTTAAGAACATCCAGTATGCCCGACAGTCGTTTTCAGTGGATATCTACCCGGCACCGGGTGAACTGAAGGTTAGCCGCGGCGATTTTATAGGCTATTCGGGAAACTCCGGCAGTTCGGCTGGCCCGCACCTCCACTTTGAGATCAGGACCACGGCCGACCAGCAGCCCACAAACGTCCTCCTTTACCATCTTCCTGTTAAGGATGCGACAGCTCCGAAATTCAGCAATGTGGCAATTTACCCGGTCAGCGAAGAAAGCCAGGTAGCAGGGTCGAGGAAAAAACTGATCCTGCCGGTGGTGTCGGACGGCAAAACAGGCAGCCTGCAAAATAATAAGGTTATTGGGGTTTCGGGGGATTTTGGGGTCGGCGCCGAAGTATTCGATTTCCTGGACGGAAGCAGCAACCGTTGCGGTGTATACAGCCTGGAGCTGCAGCTCGACGGCGAGGTGATCTTCCGCTCGGTGATGGACCGCTTTACTTTTGCTGAGAGTCGTTATATCAATGCCCATGCCGATTACGCAGAAATTGTCGACCGCAACATGAAGATCCACCGGCTTTACCGGCTTCCGAACGACCGTTTCTCTATATACGATCATCTTGTTAACGATGGGATCATTCGTCTCGACGACAGTCTTGTACATACTCTGAGTATCCGGGCCTCGGATGTGGCCGGGAACCGCTCCGGAATTGATTTCCAGGTAAAGAATGTCCCGGCCAGACCCACTGTGGCCGGTATCAATACCGAAGACAGGCAACTGATGTCCTGGAAAGAGCTGAACGAATACAATGCTGATGGCATTTTTGTAAGGATTCCGGCCCGCAGTCTTTACAACGATATCACCTTCAGCTGCGAGCGAGAGACCAGGGAGAAAGGCTATTATTCCGACTGGTACAGCGTTCACCGCAGAGAGGAGGCACTTCATAACCCGATGTTATTGAAGATCAAAGCCGAAGGATTGCCGGAGGAACTGTATCAGAGGGCGTTGATTGTGGAAAAGGACGCTAAGAATCGCATTGTTGCCATCGGCGGTGAACGCGAAGGGGCATTCATCGCTGTAAAAGTCAGTCATTTTGGAAAATTCGCCGTTGCGATAGATACGCTTGCACCTGTGATCAACCCGGTAAATATTACAGCCGGTAAAAATATGCAGCAGGATCATTCGATACGTTTTACAATCAGCGATGAGCTTTCGGGAATTGATAGTTACCGCGGTTATATCGATAATCAATGGGCCCTGTTTGCTTACGATGCAAAGAATAGCCTGCTTGTATACAAATTTGATCCGGACCGGCTGACAAAGGGAAAGGCCCACGAACTGGAACTCTACGTCAGCGATCAGAAAGGGAATACCTCATTGTTTCACAGTACGTTTATCTGGTAGGTGCCGGCGGTTCCGGAAAATATTCTGTCAGGATCGGATGAAGGGAATAAACACTTATAAGGTTACCGGTTTAATGTCGGGTACTTCCCTTGATGGAACGGACCTTGCCCTTGCTGAGTTTACAGAAACTGGCAGGGAGTGGAGTTTTCGACTGGTGGTCGCAGAGACCGTTCCCTACCCGGAAGAGTTAAACCAAAGGCTGAGGGCAGCCCTGAATATGGAGAGTGCTGAACTGTTCAGGCTGAATTTTGACCTGGGCAATTATTACGGCAGGATCCTGAACAGTTTTCATGAAAAGACAGGAATTCTTCCTGACTTCATTTCTTCCCATGGCCATACCGTATTTCACCGGCCCGACCTGGGTTATACCTTCCAGGCCGGTTCAGGTGAGCAGATTGCACTGCTTACAAATCGTCCGGTCGTCTGTGATTTCCGAACCAGGGATGTTTTGCTCGGAGGACAGGGGGCCCCACTCGTACCCATAGGTGATGAATTACTGTTCTCCCGTTACGAATACTGTCTTAATCTTGGGGGGATTGCCAATATTTCCTACCGAAAAGAAGGCAAACGGATTGCCTGTGACCTTGTCCCGGTTAACATGGCCCTGAATTTCCTGGCAGAACTCGCAGGGATGTCGTTTGACCGGGACGGTAAACTGGCTGCGGAAGGCAGGATTGACGGGGTTTTGCTTAAGCGCCTGAACGATCTTGATTTTTATCGGATAAGCGGACCTCGTTCCCTCGGAGCCGAATGGTTCCGGAGTCAGTTCCTTCCTTTGATTTCAGATGAAAGGATTTCGTTGGCCGACCGGCTTGCTACAGTCAGCGAACATATTGCTGAACAGATAAGTAAGGAGTTGGATCTTTATCCATCGGGGAAAATGCTGGTAACCGGAGGGGGCGCCTATAATGAGAACTTAATCCGGATCCTCGGGAACAAAACCGGGGTCAGCCTGGTTATACCCGCAAAGGAACTGGTTGAATTCAAGGAGGCCCTGGTATTTGCATTCCTTGGACTTCTCCGGTGGAGGAATGAGATCAACTGCCTCTCCTCGGTTACCGGGGCCCGGAGTGACAGCAGCACAGGAATTATTTTTAAACCACAATAAATTCAACATGGAAAATTTTATTGCGTATAATCCCGTCCAGTTACATTTCGGACGCGGAGTGATCAGGGACCTTGGCCAGGCAGCGTCTGAGCTTGGAAAAAGCGCCCTGCTTGTTTACGGCAAAGGGTCGGTGCTGAAAAACGGCAGCTATGAGCAGACCCTTGGCCAGCTTAAAGAAAAAGGAATACGGGTTGCAGAATACAGCGGGATCAAGCCCAATCCGGTGACCGATGATGTGGATCGTGCAGCGGAACTGGGAATTAAGGAAAAGGTTGACATGGTTGTTGCCGTTGGCGGAGGAAGTGTTATCGACTCGGCCAAGATCATCGCGATCTGTATCGCCGACAAGTGTAAAGCCTGGGATGTCATGAGAGGGCGTCACCGTGTGGAGTCCTCCTTACCTCTGATCAGCGTACTTACACTTGCAGCCACAGGAACCGAAATGAATGCTGTGGCAGTATTACAGAATCAGGAGGCAGCAATCAAGGACGGCTATCGGCATCCCCTGATGTTCCCCAAACATTCCTTCCTCGATCCGGATTTTACCCGCAGTGTACCGGCCAACTACACGGCATACGGAATTGTTGACCTGGTGGCCCATTCCCTGGAAGCCTGGTTCGGAGCCGGGGAAGCTCCCCTCTCCGATCGCTTTGTCGTTTCAATCATA